>NZ_AQXD01000001.1 GCF_000375345.1 Wohlfahrtiimonas chitiniclastica DSM 18708
CAACCACCAGTTTTCCTGGAGACAATAGCGCTATGGAACCACCTGATCCCATTCCGAACTCAGAAGTGAAACGTAGCTGCGCCGATGATAGTGTGGGGCCTCCCCATGTGAAAGTAGGTCATCTCCAGGGCCTAACATGAATGGCCCTCTTCAAGCGAAGAGGGCTTTTTCATTTGTCTGAAAAAAATAGCATCATTATATGCATTTGTTTGATGATGGTTGAATCTAAGATAAAAATTATTAATTTTTCAGCCTCAAAATTCTCGTTATGATCACATTGGTCAACGTTAGGGAGTTTTATGGATGAATCGATCACTATTTTCACAATTTCTACTCAGTCTATTGATTGTATTCGCTAATGTTATCTTTGCCGTGCAACCCTTGCAGCATGGCCAATATTATCAAGATGATATGGAGATTGATCTGGCAAATTATTATGTCAGTGAAAAACTTGATGGTTTTCGTGGATATTGGGATGGACAAACTCTTAAAAGTAAAACAGGTTATGCCTATCAAGCGCCTGATTGGTTCACTGAAGCATTGGGCACAGAGCCCTTAGATGGCGAATTGTGGATGGGACGTGGCCGTTTTGATGAGTTGGCCAGTGTTTTAAACGGCACCTCAAATCCGGAAGGTTGGCGGAACATTCAATACATGATTTTTGATTTACCAAGCATGAAAGCATCCTTTCATGATCGGGTGATCAAAATGCGTGAATACATTCCTACCCTCAATGCGCCGCATGTTCATATGATCGAACAAGAAAAAGTTGATTCAAAAGATGCGTTAATGCAGCGTTTAAAAGAGGTGGTGGCAAAAGGCGGAGAAGGCTTGATGTTGCATCATCAAGATGCCCTATATGGCGTTGGGCGTGTGAATCACTTATTAAAAGTGAAACCATATGATGAAGGTAAAGGCATTGTAGTTGGCTATAAACCTGGTAAAGGCAAATATACAGGGCTTGTGGGATCGCTACGAGTGAAGCTCAATGATGGCTCAGAAATTTATGTTGGCTCGGGGCTGACAGATGAACTTAGAGCGCATCCACCAGCGATTGGCACAACGATCGCATTTATTTACAACGGTTTGACAAAGCATGGAAAACCAAGATTTGCCCGTTTTAAGCGAGTTCGTAACAGTGCGATGGAGTAGCTATTTTAAGAAAATGCCATCGATGTACACCAAGCGTTCATGTTCATGCACAAAGCGGCTGAGTTCATGAATTTTATCGGCACGCCCGTGATTGACAGGGTCTTTATAACGCGCTACAAACTCCACAAACGCTTCATTCAAAGCATCATCGTGATAACTTTTGGTGACTTTAAGACCCAACCATTGAATCACTTCAGAGCCTTCAAAATCCGTTGGGCAAGTACTAGAATGCCAAGTCAATGTTAAATAATCCCATAAATTGAAGACATAAGCGCTATAGCGGCTGCGCATTAGGGTTTCGGCATCCGTAGGGTAATCGCTGCCATCATGGAAAGGGAGGCAGCATTTGGCATAGGTCAGTTTAGATTGACAGGGGCAAGGTGTTGCGTGCATGGTGTGTCCTAGGGTTATGAAAGGGTTAGCCAATCGATGAGATGTGCATACACCTCTTTGGCGATGGGATTATTGTCATCACGGTCAAAATCATGATATTGATTTTCAACCGGATGAAAGGTGGCATCAAGAATGTGCGCCGCTAAATGTTCTGAGGCACTAAAGGGCACATCTTTATCTGTGGTGCTTGCCGTGATGAAGGTTCTCGGTAAACGTGCTAAATCATCTTTTGATAGGGAATACTGCGCCATTAAATGTGGTCGTTTTAAGATTGACTCAAACCATGTGCCCGTTTGCCGATAATGAATGTATAAAGGATAACGGGATTTAACCGAAGCACTGACCAAAGGTACATTCGATAAATAAGACGAGGGATCACTTTGAGTCGGGAAAGATTGATAATAAGAGCTCGGTGCAGACAGTTCAGGCAGTGTTAAATCACTGAAACCATAAAAGCTGATGATGCCTTTTTGATGCATTGATGGATATTTATGGGACAAAAGCAATGCTAAATAAGCGCCTGCAGATCGCCCAAAGAGATAATAATTTGGGGATGAGAGTTTAAGCACACTGTGATAATGGGTTAAAAACCAATCGAGGGCTTCAGCAAGTGTTGCATGAATCAGAGTTAAATCAGCCTCTGGCGCTAAGGGATAATCGAGCAATAATAAATGGTGGCCCGCGGCATGAATTTGGTCACGATAACTTTGTGGCAGATCATTTTTATCCCCTAAAATCAATCCGCCGCCATGAAGATAGATGAGCGTGCTGCCGCAAGTTAAATCTTTTGCGGGTAAAAATTGCGCGGTCAAGGGGTCATCGCACAGGGTGTCATAAACAAATCTCATGCAAGCGTCCTATACTCAAAGATTGACATTGTAGTAATGCTGCCTTAAGATGACAAATTATTTGCCAGAAGTCAGTCAGTGAATAAAAAAAGCACCGGAATTTTTGCCACTTCATGTTATAAGTATCGTTTATGATGTTGATAAATATATCTTATAAGGAGTGCATATGCCGAGTTATATTGCAGAATTTATTGGAACCGCGATTATGATTCTTTTTGGCGGTGGCGTGGTGGCGAATGTGGTGCTCAATCGTTCAAAAGCGGCGGGTGGTGGTTGGATTGTCATCACGATGGGCTGGGGCTTTGCGGTGATGCTTGCCATTTATGCCGTTGGACAATATAGCGGTGGGCATTTTAACCCTGCGGTGACCCTTGGACTTGCGATTGCCAATAAATTTCCATGGGTGCATGTGATCGGTTATGTCATTGCGCAAATTTTAGGTGCGATGCTGGGCGCATTCCTTGTGTGGTTACATTTTAAACCGCATTTTGCTGTGACGGACAATGCAGCGGCAAAGCGTGACATTTTTTGTACGTCACCTGCAATTGAAAGTTATCGCGATAATGTCATGAGCGAGGTGATCGGCACTGCCATTTTGATGTTTGCGATTTTATTCATTGGCATCAATGAGTTTACCGGTGGCTTATTACCGGTAGTGGTGGGTTTTTTAATCATGGCCATTGGCTTAAGTTTAGGCGGAACAACAGGTTATGCCATCAATCCTGCCCGTGATTTAGGTCCACGTTTAATGCATGCAATTTTACCGATTGCAGGCAAAACAGATTCAAACTGGCGGTATGCCTTTGTCCCCGTGCTCGGTCCTTTGGTGGGCACGGTGATTGGCGCTGCTTTATATGGTGTGTTGTACCGCGAAGGGGCGGACAATACCATGAGCTTTTTAGGCAGCCTTGTGTGGTTGGCATTAGGCGGCATTGCGCTCGTTTATTTATTGCGTTTTGCTCAGCGCAAGCAAGCCGAAAAAACTCAAAAATTTTAGGAACAACAGGAGTTAGTATGCAAAAATTTGTGATGGCAATTGATCAAGGCACCACCAGTACGCGTGCCATTGTCTTTGATAAATCGGGAAACATTAAGGGTGTGGCACAAAAAGAGTTCCACCAAATTTTCCCTCAGCCAGGTTGGGTTGAGCATGATCCGACAGAAATTTGGGCCTCTGTGTTGTCCGTTGTCACAGAAGTGATGGCAGAAAATAGCATCACGCCAGAACAGATCGCCACCATCGGAATCACCAATCAGCGTGAAACCACCGTAGTGTGGGATAAAACAACCGGCTTACCCATTTATAATGCATTGGTTTGGCAATCACGCCAAACGGATAAAATCTGCCAATCTTTAAAAGCAGCTGGCCATGAACCATTGTTTAAAGAGAAAACAGGCTTATTGTTAGATCCATATTTCTCTGGCACAAAAGTTTCTTGGATTTTAGATCGCGTGGAAGGGGCAAGACGCCGCGCTGAAAAAGGCGAATTGTTGTTTGGCACCATCGATACTTGGCTCATTTGGAAATTAACGGGTGGACAATCCCATGTGACGGATTATTCCAACGCCAGTCGTACTCTTATGTACAACATTTATGATTTACAGTGGGACGATGAGTTATTAGAAATCTTGAACATTCCGCGCAATATGTTGCCAAAGGTGTGTTCATCCTCTGAAGTGTATGGCACAACAGCGCCGCAACACTTCTTTGGGCATCAAGTGACGATCTCAGGCGCGGCTGGGGATCAGCAAGCGGCACTCTTTGGCCAAGCCTGTTTTTCTGAAGGCATGGCAAAAAGCACATATGGCACTGGCTGCTTTATGTTGATGAATACGGGTGAAAACCAAGTGAAATCCGATAGCGGATTATTGACCACCTTAGCATGGGGCATTGATGGCAAAGTGCAATACGCATTGGAAGGCTCTATTTTTGTGGCGGGTTCTGCCATTCAATGGCTGCGTGATGGTTTACGCATGTTTCAACATGCCCATTTGTCCGAAGATTACGCAAGCCGCATTGCTTCTGCTGAAGGCGTCTATGTGGTGCCAGCATTTGTGGGACTTGGCACGCCATATTGGGATTCAGAAGCGCGCGGTGCTGTGTTTGGCTTAACGCGTGGCACGCAAAAAGAGCATTTCATTCGTGCAACGCTAGAGGCGATTGCGTATCAAGCGTGTGATGTTTTACATGCGATGGAAAAAGATTCAGGCTTATCCTTGGCAAAATTGCGTGTAGATGGCGGGGCATCGATGAACAATTTCCTCATGCAATTTCAAAGTGACATTTTAGGTGTGGAAGTGGATCGCCCACAGATCAGCGAAACCACCGCATTAGGTGCTGCTTATTTAGCAGGATTAGCGGTGGGCTATTGGGAATCACAGGCAGAAATTGAGCAAAATTGGTCCCTTGATCAAAAATACACCCCAACAATGTCCGACAACGACCGCAAGAAGTTGTATCATGGTTGGCAGTGCGCAATTCATGCAACACAAGCATTTAAACCAGATTTATAAGGAGCAATTCATGTCATTTTCAGGTAAAAATCGCCCAGAGACCATTCAAAAACTGCGCAGCGATTCATTTGACGTTTTAGTCATCGGCGGCGGAATCACCGGTGCGGGAATTGCTTTAGATGCCACAAAGCGCGGCATGAAAGTTGCGTTGGTGGAGATGCAAGATTTTGCAGCCGGCACAAGCAGTCGTTCCACTAAGTTGATTCATGGTGGTTTGCGCTATTTAAAACAGTTACAAATTGGCGTTGTGATGCATTCAGGGCGTGAACGCGCGGTGGTGTATGAAAATGGACCCCATGTGACAACGCCAGAATGGATGCTCTTGCCCATGCATAAAGGTGGCACATTTGGACCTTTATCCACCTCCATTGGTTTACGCGTGTATGACTTATTAGCCGGCGTGAAAAAAGATGAGCAAAAGTCCATGTTAAACCGCGCGCAAACCATTCAAAAAGCACCACTTGTGAAGCAAGATGGCTTAGTGGGCGCAGGTTATTATGTGGAATATCGAACAGATGATGCACGATTAACCATCGAAGTGATGAAAAAAGCGGTGGAATTGGGCGCAACGGTCCTCAATTATGCCAAAGGTGTGGAATTTACCTACAATCAGAAAGATCAAGTCAATGGCATGATGATCGAAGATGTGATGAGCGGTGAAACATTCCCGATTCGCTCGAAAAAAGTGATCAATGCCACAGGGCCTTGGGTGGATGAAAACCGCAAAAAGGATAAATCAAAGCCAAATAACAAGCATTTACGCTTAACTAAAGGAATTCACTTGGTGGTGGATCAAGCCCATTTTCCATTAAAACAAGCGGTGTATTTTGATACAGAAAAAGATAAACGCATGATTTTTGCAGTGCCAAGAAATGGCAAAACCTACATTGGCACCACAGATACGGTTTATGAGGCGGATAAAGTGCATCCTGTGGCCACGGCAGAGGATCGTGATTACATCATTAAAGCTGTCAATTATATGTTCCCGACGGTGCAACTGACGAAGGATAAAGTGGAATCGTCTTGGGCGGGCATTCGTCCGTTGATTTGGGAAGAGGGGAAAAATCCTTCTGAAATTTCCCGTAAAGATGAGATTTGGGAATCTGAGACAGGTTTACTCACCATTGCTGGGGGTAAATTAACGGGTTATCGCCACATGGCAGAAGAGATTGTGGATAAAGTGGCTGAGTTATTGCAAAAAGATTATGGTTTGAACTTCAAGCCATGCATGACAAAAAATCAGCCAATCTCTGGCGGTGATGTGGGCGGCTCAAGCCATTTTCAGGCCTTCATTCAATCTCAAGCGAAAAAGGCAGAAGAAGCCGGTTTAACGCAATCAGAAGGTGCATTTTTAGCTCAGTTTTATGGCACAAACTCTGATGTCATGATCGATGAGTTTAAAGCGCATCCTGTGGAAGATACAGAAGCTTTGAGCCGCTTGACACAATTGCGTTTATGGTATGCATTGAACCATGAAGGCGTGATGACGCCGTGCGATTTCATCATTCGTCGCACCGGACATCTCTTCTTTAACATCAATGAAGCGATTAAAGAGCAAGAAGGGGTCATTGCGTACATGAAAGATTTCTTTGCCTGGGATGCCCAAACAGAGGCGCGCATGCGTGATGAACTTGCCATTGCCATGAACAATGCCACAGAGTTTCCCGCGCAAAAGGTGTAATAGGGCTTGAAAAATCCCTCAATTACAGTAAAATGTTGCGATCGTTTACCAGCGACCCCTAACGGTGGTTGTCTTTCAGAAAGGCTTTGGGGTGAACGGGATGAGAACTTCGGTTCTTTCATCCTAAAGATATTAGAAGATAACTTTTAGTTAGAGATTAATTTTTATTTGGAGTTTTCAATGAAAACATTTAGTGCAAAACCTGCTGACGTTGTTCGTGAATGGTATGTGATCGATGCAGAAGGTAAAACACTTGGTCGTTTAGCAGCTGAAATTGCTAAGCGTTTACGTGGCAAACATAAAGCAGAATATACACCTCACGTTGATACAGGTGATTATATTGTTGTTGTGAATGCTGAAAAAGTACGTGTGACTGGTAATAAAATGAAACAAAAAATTTATTACAAGCACACAGGTTATGTCGGACATTTAAAACAAACTTCTTTGGAAAAAATGTTAGAAAATAACCCTGAGCGCGTTTTAGAATTCGCTGTTAAAGGGATGTTGCCGAAAAACGTTTTAGGTAGAGATATGTTCCGTAAACTCAAGATCTTTGTTGGTCCTGAACATACTCATGCTGCACAGCAACCTAAAGTTTTAGACATTTAATTTAAGGAAGATAAATCATGGCAGTGAACCAAAATTATGGTACAGGTCGTAGAAAGACCTCAGCAGCTCGCGTTTTCTTACGTAAAGGCACAGGCAATATCGTTGTCAATGGCAAGCCATTAGACGAATATTTCGGCCGTAAAACAGCTTGCATGGTTGTACGTCAGCCGCTTGAATTGTTAGATGCAACTGAACAGTTTGACGTTTACGTTACTGTTGTCGGTGGCGGTCAAACAGGTCAATCTGGCGCAATCCGTCACGGTTTAACTCGTGCATTGATTGAGTATGATGAAGTGAACCGTTCTGCATTGCGTAAAGCAGGTTATGTAACTCGTGATGCGCGTGAAGTTGAACGTAAAAAAGTTGGCTTACGCAAAGCACGTCGCGCAACTCAGTTCTCAAAACGTTAATCGTTTTATTACCAAAGTTGTACAATTTACAAGCCTTTCTATTGCAGAAAGGCTTTCTTATTATTAGTCTTCAGTGTGAATAAAAAAATATATACAGCGCAAGAACATGGATTGACAAGACGCTTCATTTCAAAGCAAGCCCTTTCGGTCGTCCAAACTTTAGTGGATGCAGGTTATGAAGCCTACATCGTCGGCGGTGCTGTGCGCGATATTTTATTGAAAAAATCTCCCAAAGATTTTGATATTGCCACCAATGCACACCCAGAACAAATCAAAAGATTATTTAGAAATTGTCGCCTTGTGGGCAGACGATTTCGTTTAGCGCACATTTTATTTGGGCGCGACATCATTGAAGTGGCCACTTTTCGTGCCAATTCAGACGATGACGAAGAACACAAAGATCGCAAAGTGGGCGATGATGGCTTTTTGATTCGTGACAATGTCTATGGCACCATCGAAGATGATGCAGTGCGTCGCGACTTTACCATCAATGCACTCTATTATGATCCCATTCGTAATGAGGTGATTGATTTTACCAATGGTTATGAAGATTTATTGCAGGGTCAATTAAATTTAATTGGCGATCCTGCTAAGCGTTTTCGTGAAGATCCGGTGCGCATGTTGCGTGCAGTGCGCTTTGAGGTCAAGCTCGGTTTTACCATGCCAGAGACCCTCATCAATGCCATCAATGACATGGGTTATTTATTGCAAACGGTCTCTGCGGCACGTATGTTTGATGAAGTGGTCAAACTCATGCTCAACGGTTATGGGCATCAAGTCTATTTACGTTTGCGTCATTATCATTTATTCAGCCAGATTTTCCCGCAAACGGAGCGCGCATTGATCGAGCTTGGCAACCCTGAGGATCATCTATTGATCGCGGCGTTACACAACTCTGACAATCGCATCAATGATGGCTTTGGTGCATCCACATATTTCCTCTATTCTGCATTATTGTGGGAACCGTTTTTAGATGAATATCATGTGTTGCTCGCCGATGACATTGCGCCGAATGAAGCGAGTACGATTGCTGCCGATAAGATCATTCGTAAACAGCAGGAATTCACCATGATTCCTAAGCGCATCAGTGCACAGATGACGGATTTATGGAAGTTCCAATTCCGCTTAACTCATGTTAAAGCTCGTAAAAATCGTGGCGGCGTGAATAAAATTTTGCATCATCCTCGTTTTAAAGCCGCTTTTGATTTTCTATTGCTGCGTAAAGATGCATTTGAATCCTCGGACATTGTGGATCATGCCGACTTTTGGCAAAAAGCATGGGACAGTCATCAACCAGAATGACCACGTTGTAAAATATGCAATTGATGATGCGTTGGGGCAAAGGCATGAAGCAATGCCTCAATGGCATCATTGAGTTGAATGCGCCCACACATAAAAACATCAATGGCGCAATAGCCCGCTTCTGGCCATGTGTGAATGCTCATGTGAGATTCTGCGAGTAGCAAAACACCCGTAACGCCCATGCCTTCACCAAATGTGTGCATGTGGCACTGCAAAACAGTGGCATTGAGGATTTGCGCCGCATTGAGAAGGGCAGCCTCAATCATCACAGCATCCATTAAATCATCAGCGATGACACCATATAAATCTAAAATGGCATGCTGCCCATGGGGAGAATGTGTGCTCATTATTTGTGCCAGCTGCCGGTGGAGTAGGTGCTAAATCCGCCGGAGGAGTAGCTGCGGCTGCTGCTGACGGTGCCATAGTTAATCAAAGTGGCCACAATGATGATGATCACGCCATACCAAAAATATAAAGTTTTCATAATGAATTAATCCTCATCTCGGTCAATGGCATTGAGTAAAATCATCACAATGAAGATCGAGATGAAAAATTGAAAAGGGCTGCTGAAAAATATGGGGATGTTGAGCACCCCAAAGATGGCCAATAACGTATTGCGAATATTCTCTCGATTGCTGTGAGTGCCAGTATTTTTCGGTAATTTTAGCTTTTGTACGCCGCCGGAGGCTTTAAACCAGCTCTCTAATGTGGCATTCGATAGTTTGCGTGCGCTGCTAAAACTCATTTCATCGGGCGTCATCTCCAGCGAAAGTTTATTGTGCTCTGTGCCATAATCGGCATAAAAAGTGGTGTCTTGTGGGCTCACTTGATAATAAAACGCGCCCACCGCATATTGTACCGCGCCGCCATAAGTGTAGAGTTTATCCAGCGTGCGACCCGATGGTGTTAAAGGTTGCAAGCGTGTATTGAGTTTTGGCCATGTGTTTTCTGTTTTGGCCATTGCCCAATCATCATCCGAGCTTTGCACCAACCACATGAATTGATCCGGGAAAGAAAAGAGCAGGTATTCATGCCATTCATCATGGGTGAAGGGGATGAACTCCTTTTTCATTTTATTTTGCACATAGAGCTCTGTGGCATCGCCATCAAGTTCTGTTTGGCTCATCATGCCGATCACAGTCCATGTTTGCCCATTGATGTTCGCTGTTTGCCCAATTTGTAGCGCCATGCGTTTGGCTTGTAGATTGCGGATGTTGTGGGCTTTGATGATTTTGGCGATGTTGTCATCAATCGTCAGCTCAGAGCCACAATAACGACAGTTGATGTGTTCAGCCACGCCATTGAGCCATTGCACAGTGCCACCACAATTTGGGCATTTGCTCTCTTCGGTGGAGCCTTTGATTTTGCCGCTGCTCTCTTGCATCTCTCGCTCAGTGCGAAGATTTTGCCAATTGAGTTTGGTGAAATCCACCGCATGCCCCATAAAAAGCTCAATGTGATCGGTTTTATAATCAAGGGTTAAAAATTGATGTGTGGTGCGGGCATCCACCACGCTAATCACTTCATTTTGTTTAGGAATGAAGGGCAGTTCGCCTTGCACAGCACTTTTGAGGATGTGAGCGGTGCGAATGTCACAGGCATAAAAAATGTCAGAAGCTTGCGTGATGCGGATCACGGAGCCCACAGAAACATCCTCAAAATCTGGCAAACGATGATTGCTCGGAATCTCGACAGATTCTAAGTAAACATAATGGCCATTGCTGTCCGAGAGCCAGCCGGTTCTGCCATCGCTTAATTGAATGTACCATTCATTCCATGTGCCGCCTTGATATTGCACTTGTAAGCGGCCAATGACGGTAAAGGATTGATTTTTGATGGTGCCGCGCGCGCCAATCTGAATGGCGCTGAAGTCTTCTAAAATCGCTGAATGCACGCCCGATAACGTTAAGCCTTGATCCCCTAGGATCAAGTTCGATTGGCAATAAGGGCAGGCTGCCATCACTGCGGTTTTTGAGTGAATGGAAACTTGCCCGCCACAACTTGGGCATGCAGCAGAGAAGACAATGGCCATGAATGATTATCCGATCAGTTGTTTTAACACTTCCGCTTTGGCTTTTTCATAATCTTCAGCGGTGATTAAGCCTTGCTGCAACAATTCATTGAGCTGGCTGAGCTTAGCGGTGTGAGGATTGCTAGGTGCGGCGTTTGTTTGTGGTGCACTTTTCGGAGTGCTCATGGCTTCTGCCATCATTTGCCCCATGGAAAGCCCTGCGCCCATGCTCATGCCAACGCCAGCGGCGCCGCCTTCATTTTGCGCGGCCAATGGAATGCTTGAAGCCATTTGATATTGCGTATATTTAGAAAGATCGCCAATGATGCCCATGGAAATGCGTTCATCCAATGTTTTTTGTAGGGCAGGTGGCAATGTGATGCTTTCAATCAAAAAGCCTTCCAATTGTAGACCAAGGGCGGCAAAGTTTGCTTGTAGTGACTCTTCAATGAGTTGTGAGAGGGCAGAGAGATTCGCCGCCATGTCAATGAAGGGGATATTTTTATTGCCAAGGATCGAAGAGAGCGTAGTGACACACACATTGCGCAATTGATCATCGAGTTTATGGGCATAAAAAGCATCGGTGATGCCTGCAATCTCTGTGAAGAATTTTTTCACATCCACAATGCGATAACTATAAGTGCCAAAGCTTCGGATGGAGACTAAACCAAATTCATTGTCACGAATGGTGATCGGTTGCGCTGTACCCCAACCGCGCGCCATTTGTTGCTTGGTGTTGAAAAAGTAAACATCTGACTTAAAGGGCGACTCAAAAAAGCGACTCCAATTTTGTAGATTCGTCAAAATTGGCAAGTTATTGGTGGTGAGCTGATAAGAGCCCGCCGGAAATGCATCGGCCAATCTGCCTTCATTGACAAAGAGCGCCACTTGCGACTCACGCACAATGAGGGAAGCGCCATTTTGAATCTCTTGATCATCCACTGGAAATTGCCACATCAACAGGGCAGGATCCGGTTCTGGCCACTGAATGACATCGATGAATTGCTTTCTAATAAAACGTCCTAAGCCCATGTAAACTCCTTAAATGATCGGTGAATTAACTCAATGCCGCCGCATTGATTAAGCCAATTGAGATGGAAAATGCGCCAAATAAAATCCCCACAGCGATGTTATTGTTCGCCAATTTGATGCTGGCATTTTTCACGATGCGCGTGGCCACAAAATAGACCAATAACTGAATGATGGTGGCGAGCAATGACCAAATCAAAAAGCCCACTAAGGTTAAAGTGGTGCTCATGCTTGAGGTGATGGTTAAACAAAAGCCAATGAGCGCACCGCCAAAGGAGATGGCACACGCAATGTTACCCTCTTTGATGAGCTTGATCTCTTTTAAGGGCGTAAGTTTGAGATAAATGAAGCCAAAAACGACGGTCATGACGATGGCAACGCCAATGTATTGTAAATATAAAACGTATTGAGTAACCAGTTCATTCATAAAAGAACCCTTCATCAGATTTGGTATAGTAATGGCAGAATGTTACACCATTTCATGCTAAGATCACAGGCTCTTTCACGATCATCTTAAAAATCATAATGTTTAATCGTACCCTGATCATTTCTGTTTTTGTGGTGGCCAGTTGTGGGCTTGCCTATGAACTCATCATTGCCGCGCTCGCCAGTTATTTACTGGGCGATTCTATTTTGCAGTTTTCCACCATCATTGGCGGCTATCTCTTTGCGATGGGCATTGGCGCCCATTTAACCCGTTACATTAAGGATGAAGATGCGTTGCATCGCTTCATTGAGATTGAATTATTGGTGGGGCTCATTGGCGGTGTGTGTGCATTGCTGCTCTTTATTTTGTTTGGCTTATCCTCATCGCCCTTTAGAGTGATTGTCTATTCGTTTGTGTTGGTCATTGGCATCATTGTCGGGATGGAAATTCCTTTGGTGATGCGTGTGATGAATCAATACAAAACGGATTTTAAGGAGCTTGTCAGTAAAGTTTTAACCTTTGATTATCTCGGAGCGCTTGCGGTTTCGCTTCTGTTTCCTTTAGTGCTAGCGCCAAAGCTTGGCATGGCCAGAAGTGCTTTGCTCTTTGGCATTTTAAATGTGCTTGTGGCCATTTTAACCAGCCGTGTGTTTAGGGCAGAATTGCCCAATTATAAAAGCCTCAAATGGCGTGGTCATGGTGTTTTGCTGATTTTATTGACGGCATTTTTCTTTGCCAATGATTGGACAGAAAAGGCGGAGCAACACTATTTTGGTGACCCGATTGTTTATCAGTACAACTCACCTTATCAGCGTCTTGTGCTTACAAAATATAAAGATGATGTGCGCCTTTTCATCAATGGTAACTTGCAGTTTTCTTCACTCGATGAAGCTCGCTATCATGAAGCGCTTGTATTGCCAGTGATGGAAAATGTGCCAGAGGCTAAAAACATTCTCATTTTAGGTGGCGGCGATGGGTTGGCTACGCGCGATGTTTTAAAATACCCAAAGGTTGAGCGCATTACGTTGGTGGATTTAGACCCAAAGATGACGGAGCTCTTTCGAACGTCTGCGGAATTAACGCGCTTAAATGACAACGCACTCAATCATCCAAATGTGACCATCATCAATCAAGATGCGGCAAAGTGGCTCGAGCAATCCACAGAATTATTTGATGTGATCATCATTGATCTCCCAGATCCCTCTAATTTTTCCTTAGGCAAACTTTATTCTGTGCCCATGTATCGTTTAGTGGCGCAGCATTTGTCCCCAAAAGGCATGATGGTGGTGCAGTCCACCTCGCCATATTTTGCACCGAATGCTTATGGCAGCATCAATGCCACGTTGAAAGCAGCGAATTTATACACATTGCCATATCATGCCTATGTGCCATCGTTTGGGGAATGGGGTTATATTTTAGCGAGCCGTGAGGATGCGTTTCATGTGCCCACGTCCTTTCAAATCCCTACGCGCTATTTAGATGAGATCACCACCGCGCAAATGTTCAATTTCCCAAAGGATATGCCGCTGCGCACGAATGTTGAGCCGAATCACCTCAATACACAAATCCTCGTGAAATATTTTGAGGAAGATTGGCGCAAGGCGATCAGTCAATGAAGTGGAGTCGCCGAGAATTTATGGTCAATGGCGTTGGTTTAGCCTCTGCCATTGGCATTGGGGGTTACACTTATTTTAACGTGATGCCAAAATCGCCCACCGTCCATGTGCAATATGCTGGCCTAGCAGCAGGGCACGCTGTGCGTGATGCGATGGATGGCGCTGCCATTGAATTGCCCATGATGTTAGACACATTGATTGTGGGCAGTGGTGTTGCGGCGATTTCTGCAGCATGGCAATTAAAAAAAGGGCAGCGCAATTTCGTGATCCTCAATGGCCCAGAAACCAGTGGCAACAGCGCAAGCGGGCAATATGAAGGGATGACATTTCCCACCGGCGCCCATTATTTAGCGGAGCCAAGTGCAGAATCTATCCATGTTAAAGCCTTATTGAAGGATTTAGGCTTACTCAAAGATGGGCAATATGATGAAATGGCAACGGTGCATGCACCGGCTGAGCGCTTATGGCGGGATCACAAATGGCAGCCTGAATTATTGCCAACGTTAGATGAAGAGGGTCGCCGATTTTTTGAGCACATTCAAGTCCTGAAAAATAGTTATGGCAATGACGGCAAGCGTGCTTTTGTGATTCCTGTGGCGCTTGCTTCAAACGATGAAGCTTTTACGATGCTCGATCAAATCACGTTTGCCACGTGGCTTGAGATGCAAAATTACCGTTCAGAGAGTTTATTGTGGTATCTCAATTATTGCTGTTTAGATGATTATGGGCAGGGCATTGAGGATGTCTCTGCATGGGCAGGTTTGCAATATTTTGCAGCGCGCACGCACAGCGATGATCACAATCAATTGCTCACTTGGGATGGTGGATTGGGCACATTGGTGGATAAAATGCGGGCATGGATTGACATTGCGACGGTGCCTCAATTGCCTACGGATCTGCCCGATGAATATCGCTATGCCATGGCAGGGAGCGCGGTTGCGATCGAAGAGCAGGAGGATTATGTCACGGTGGATTATGTGCAGGATGGGCAGCGTTATCGCATCAAAGCGCGAAATGTGATTTGTGCTGCGCCTTTATATATGGCCTCCCGCATTGTTAAAAATATGGCAGCATATGGCTTTGATGTTGCAAAACATTTGCCCATTTATGCGCCGTGGATCATTGGCAATTTTGTGTTAAAGGGCTTTCCTAAAGAGCATACCTCTGAGCGCTTAGCGTGGGACAATGTGGTTTATCAAGGCCCAACGCTCGGTTATGTGAACAGCACGCATCAGCACATTTATGTGGCGATGCCAGAAAAAACGGTGTTCACAAGTTATCGCGTTTTATCGGAAGCAACGCCAGATGTGATGCGTAAATGGCTCATCAATGCGTCTGAAGATGAGTTGATTGCATTGGCAGCAGAGGATTTATCAGAATTGTATGGCAAAGAGTTCAGCCATCGCATTGAACACATTGATCTCACCGTGCGCGGGCATGCCATGGCAAGCCCGCGACCGGGATTTTTGCACAATCAAGGCTTATTAAATTTACGAGCCCATGATTCGCGTTTACTCTTTGCCCACAGTGATTTATCGGGTTACTCCATTTTTGAAGAAGCCTGTTGGTGGGGCGTTGTGGCGGCACAAAAAATTATGGCACATCCTTTTTAAGGAGCGGTAGAAGCACCTCGTACATGGCTTTCATCAATAACGGTTGCGCTTTGGCATTCGGATGGATGCCATCATTTTGCATCAGCTCAGGATTACCGCCAGTCTCTGCCACAATCGAAGGGAGCAGGGCAATATTTTCCGCCGCGGCAATGTCAGGATAAATGGCTAAAAAGCGCTTGAGATACGCTTGCCCATAATTGGGCGGCAATTGAATGCCCACAAGCACCACATCGCTGCCAGCATCTTTGGCCATGCGCACCATTTGTGTGAGATTCTCGGCAATTTGCTTAGGCGGTGTTGCCCGTAAACCATCATTGCCGCCAAGTTCAATCACGGTGATGTCTGGTTGATGAGTGCTCAGTAAATGAGGTAAACGCGAGAGGCCATTACTGGTGGTATCCCCTGAAATCGAGGCATTGATCACGGTATAATCGTAACCTTCTTCGGTCAAACGATTGTGTAATTGCGCCACATAACCTTCTTCTGGCTGGATACCAAACGCGGCGCTGATGCTGTCGCCAACAATCAATAGGGTACGTGCCTGAACAGGGATGAACAATAAAAGAATGAAACAGAGTCTTAGGATAGATTGCATGATAATCTCCGTCTAAATGTTATGATGGGGCAATATAACATGATCATGGACACCATATGACACCCATCATTTTAGATGTAGTAGACGTGAGTAAAACCGTACAAACCACAGAGCCCCTCACCATTTTACAAGACATTACGTTTCGTGTGCAGCAAGGCGAGAGCTTGGCGATCGTGGGGAGTTCAGGCTCTGGTAAATCCACATTGCTCGGATTATTGGCAGGTTTAGACACAGCCAGCACAGGATCAATTACGCTCGCTGGTGTTGAACTGCAAACCCTCAATGAGGATGAGCGCGCCGCCCTTCGTGCACAGCATGTGGGCTTTGTGTTTCAATCTTTTCAGTTATTAGATTCGCTGGCGGCGCTTGAAAATGTGATGCTGCCTTTAGAATTAAAGGGACAAAAAGATGCGCGTGCAAAGGCAGCGCAGTTATTAGAGCGTGTGGGGCTTAAAGCAAGGCTCAATCATTATCCTAAACAGCTTTCCGGCGGTGAGCAACAGCGCGTGGCGATTGCCAGAGCCTTTGCCGCTGAGCCCGCCATATTATTTGCCGATGAACCCACCGGTAATTTAGACACCAAAACAGGGGCATCCATCATTGAGTTGCTGTTTGAACTCAACGATTCTTTAGGCACGACTTTGATTTTAGTGACCCATGAAGCGCGGTTAGCTGAGCGGTGCGAACACCGGATACAGATCGAAGCCGGGCGCTTAGTCCACGAGGAATTTGATCATGCATAAAATGGGTTTGAGCGAATTGTGCATCCTCGCTTGGCGTCAATTGTGGCGTGAATTTAAGGCAGGAGAGCTACGCATTTTATGGATTGCATTGATGCTGACTGTCACCATCAGTACGGCGATCGGTTACTTTGGGGCGCGTTTACAAGGCTCAATGAATGCGCGCGCTGGGGAGTTTTTAGCCGCCGACCTTGTGGTGCGTGGCTCAATGCCTTTAAATGCTGCACAAGTTGCCATGAATACAGAAGGTTTAACCCATGCGCACACGGTGAATTTCTCAACAGTTGTATTCAATGATGATGAGATGCAGCTCGTGAGTATTAAAGCTGCGGATTCACATTATCCGCTTCGTGGCACATTGACGATTGAGTCGGTTGAGTCTTCAACGCCCGTTGCCATTGATCAAGGACCTGCCCGCGGGGAAATTTGGGTGGAAAATCGTTTACTCTATGCGCTCAATTTGACGCTTGGGCAAACGATAGAGATTGGTCAGTTGCCCCTACGGATCAGCAACATTTTAGTGGATACACCTGATCGCGCCGGTGGCTTTTACAGTTTGAATCCATTTGGTTTGATGAATATTGAAGATTTAGAGGCAACAGGCGCGGTGCAGCCCGGTAGCCGTGTGACGCATCGTGATCTTTGGGCAGGTGATTCTGCGGCCATCGAGCGCCTTCAGCAGGCATTATTGCCAACCCTTGAGCCGCATCAAGCGTTATTAACGCCAAAAGATGGCAATGAACAGATCAACGGTGCATTGTCGCGGGCACAAACGTACCTGAATTTGGCAAGTTTGGTGGGCATTTTGTTGTCGAGTGTTGCCATTGCTTTGGCAGCGAATCAGTTTGCGGCGCGCCGTTATGATGACAGTGCTTTACTGCGCGCCCTTGGTATGCAGCAAAATACGGTCATTGCCTTATATGGCATGATGCTCATTTATTTAGGTGTGATCGGTGCCATCATCGGTGCGGTGCTTGGTTATGGCGTGCAATTGGGCTTATTGGCGTTACTGTCGAATGTGATTAAAGGTGATTTGCCTGCAGGTGGCATTGTGCCTGCCTTTGCGGGCATGAGCACAGGTTTTATTGTGCTCCTTGGCTTTGCGTTGCCACCGATTGCAGCGCTCGGGCGAACGCCGCCCTTACGTGTTTTGCGTGAAGATGCAGCGCCCGTGCCCTTTAAAAATTTTGTGGTGTATGGTTTAGCGGTTGCCGCGCTCTTTCTCATCATGTGGCAATTGAGCTTGAATCTAACCTTGACGCTCTCTTTATTAGGCGGCGCTTTATTGATGGTGTTGGTGCTCGGTTTTATGTTGTACGGCGTGGTGCGTTTACTGCGAAAAAGCTTACAATCTGCATCGTTTATTTGGCGAATGGCGCTTGGAGAAACATTGCGTCACCCAAGGCGCTCAATGGGGCAAATGGTGGCGTTTGGCATCATTTTGATGACGATGGCATTGGTGTTGATGCTCAGAAGTGAGTTGTTGCAAGATTGGCGAGAACAACTGCCAAAAGATGCCGCGAACCATTTTGCATTGAACATCTCCCCGATGCAAAAAGAGGATTTTGCCAACGCGCTACATAGAGAGGCCAGTAATGTTTCACCATTTTATCCGGTGGTGATGGGGCGCTTGACGGCTGTCAATGGGCAGAGTGTGAAGGCGGTTGAGTTGGTCAGTGATCGGGCGAAAAATGCGATTGATCGCGATTTAAACCTCACATGGAGCGAGCATTTGCCTAAAGGCAATGAAGTGGTGGCAGGGCAATGGTGGCAAGCTGCTTCTGAAGATCATGGTGTGTCGTTAGATGCAGATTTGGCTAAAGGTTTAGGCGTTGCGCTCAATGATACTTTAACCTTTGTGATTGCAGGGCAAGCGAAGGATTATACCGTGACGAGTTTACGCTCGATCGATTGGCAAACCATTGAACCCAACTTTTTTGTGATCTTTGCGCCTGATTCTATGAAGGATGCTCCGGTGAGCTATTTAACGAGCTTTTATTGGCCAGAAGCACAGACACGCGCATTGATCGAGTTGATGAAAGATTTTCCTACGGTGACGCTGCTCGATTTACAAGCTTTGATCACGCAACTTAATGACATTTTGCAGCAAGTGACATTGGCGATCGAATACATTTTAGTTTTGGTGCTTGCAGCCGGCATTGTGGTGCTCCTTGCAGGGTTACAAACCACACTGGCAGAGCGCTTAAAACAAGGGGCAATATTGCGAGTGCTTGGGGCGAATCGGCGCGTATTATTGAAAAGCCAAGGCATCGAATTTGCATTGATGGGCGGTTTATCTGGTTTATTGGCAGTATTAGGGAGCGAACTCATCAGTTATTTGCTCTATCACTATTTGCTCGATTTATCCTGGCAACCGCACATTCGTTTGTGGCTATTGCCATTGATGGGTGCTATGCTGATCACTGCAATGGGAATGTTGAGTGCCCGATCAGTCACACAAGCCTCACCTTTAACCATTTTACGGGGTTAAATGCTAAAAACTTGACGAATATACATAATATTTGATTGCGTCAATTTTTTGGCCATGGCGAATGACAAAATAAGTGATCCTAAGCGATGGATTGTGATCTTTTGTCATTCGTTGATATTTTTATAAAAGTTTGCCTAAGATCATTTTATGTGCACATTTAGCATGCAAAAACATACCGCAGAGGTATGAAGTCGCCTGTGGCTCTGTTTTCTTTGCCATATAGACTTGATATCCTTAACCACTTGAGTTTTATACAGTGGTAGTGAGGAGGGCATATGAGACAGATTAAGAAGTTCGGGGCTTTGTCTCTTTTAGGGCTATTGCCTTTCATCGGTCATGCGGATGAAGGTGAAGCAGTTTATACAAAAGGCGGTGAAAAACCTCAAGCCTTGGCATGTACAACGTGTCATGGTGCGCAAGGTTTAGGCTTGCCAGCAGCAGGTTATCCAAATGTCACAGGGATGTCCGCTGAATATTTAGCAAAACAGTTGCGTGATTTTCAGGATGGCACACGCAGCCATCCCATCATGGATCCCATTGCACGTGCATTGAGTGATGATGAAATCGATTCAGTGACAGAATACATGGAATCTTTCGATGTGAAAGAAGTGCCAATGATTACACGTGCAGCCACGCCAACTGATGAAGGCAGCTGGTTGGCACTTCGTGGAGATTGGAGTCGCAATGTTCCTGAATGTGTGGCTTGTCATGGTCCAAGCGGCGTGGGCGTGGGTGAATCTTTCCCACGTTTAGCGGATCAAAGCTCTGTGTACATCGTGAACCAATTAAAAGCTTGGCAAAATGGCACGCGCCACAATGACCAAGATGATTTAATGGGTCACATTGCACGCGCATTGACAGAAGATGAAATGAAGGCAGTGGCAGAGTATTTTGCCACCATTAACGATCAACAAGTGGAGAAATAATTATGAAAAAGCTATTAGTGGCATCTTTAGCGGCAGCATTCATCTCTCCTGTGGCACTTGCGGATAATCCCATTAAAATGGAAGATCAATCCCAGTTAAAACAAGCGCCAGAGATTGCGCATGGTGAAGAATATCACAAGCCGCCTTCAGAAAAAGATCTCCCAGACAACGCATTTGGCGACATGGTGAGAAAAGGGCATGCAATTTTCGTGGATACGAAAAATCAATTGCCTGAATATGTGGGCAATGGCATGAACTGTGTGAACTGTCACATGGATCAAGGTCGTTTAGCGAATGCAGCGCCAATGTGGGGTGCATATCCGATGTATCCTGCATACCGCAGCAAAAATAACAAAGTGAATACATTTGCAGAACGCATTCAAGGTTGTTTCCAATTCAGTATGGATGGTCAACCACCTGCGGCAGACAGCGATGCAATGACAGCACTCATCACTTATTCTTACTGGTTAGCCACAGGTGCACCGACAGGTAAATCATTGCCAGGTCGCGCGTATCCTGATGTGCCAAAACCAGAAGGTGGCTACAGCATCGAAAATGGTGCAAAAGTGTATGCAGAAAACTGTTCATTCTGTCACGGTGCCGATGGTATGGGTCAAAAAGTTGGGGATAACTATGTGTTCCCACCACTTTGGGGCAAAGATTCCTTTAACTGGGGCGCAGGGATGCACCGCATCAACACTGCAGCCACCTTCATTAAAGCGAACATGCCATTGGGTAAAGGCAACACATTGACAGATCAAGAAGCTTGGGACGTTGCAGCTTTCATGAATAGCCATGAGCGCCCACAAGATCCGCGTTTAGTGGACGGTTCTGTTGAGAAAACCAAAGAGAAATATCATGCCAATGATGGTGTGAATCTCTATGGTGTTGAAGTGAATGGTAAAATCTTAGGTCAAGGGACTGAATAAGTCGCTGATCGATGGATATCATGCCCTGATGATGCAAATCATCGGGGTATTTTTTTACCTTTGAGATGAGCTCTGTATAATCATTGCTCACGATGGGTGTTAGAAAAGGTTGATGAGTGATTAGAAAGATTTTTCAAAGTGCATGGATGATCGTATGTTTGCTCGCTGTGGCGTATGGCGATCACATTGAGAATTATCATGTCACTGTGCATTTGACGAATAAAGGCAACATTGATGTCAAAGAGACCATTACGATCGAAACGGATCATGAAGAGGTGCGCCGCGGCATCGTTCGGGACATCCCTACAGGCTTTCAGTTGTTACAAAAATCCGTTGAAACACCTGTCAAAGTGCGCCATGTGCTGCGTGATGGCCGCTCTGAGCCTTATACCCTTGAACATTATGATGGCGGGCTCAGAATTTTAACGGGTGCAGCCATCGATGACCCTAGCCATTATTTGCCAAAGGGCAAGCACACCTTTGTGATTGAGTGGCGCAGTGATCATCATGTGCGTAGCCTTAAAGATTATGATGAGCTGTATTTAAATGTCATCGGTCAGCAATGGACGCTCCCCATCACGCATGCGAGCGCCACGTTATATTTGCCGCGGTCAGTGTCTGAGATTCAATCGGCAGCGTATTATGGCGGGCTTGGCAGCCACAATGCCGCGGATGTTGAGGTGATCTCGCCGCATGAAATCAATTTTTCTGTGCCCGTGCCTTTAAAACCGCATGAAGGATTGACGATTGCCACAGGCTTTACCGCAGGCATCATTCATGGTGTGGAGCCTGATTGGACAGATTTAATCATGGCGCGTGCCCTCCATTATCTACCGAATTTTATGCAACCTGTGAATGTGGTGTTTTTGATTTTACTGGTGCTCATGAGCGCTTGGTTTATGGGTGGGCGTTTGCTGTTAAAAATGTGGCGAGGGCAGCAAGATGACAACATTCGTTATGCACCGCCCGATGGCCTGACGTTGGAAGAGATGTTTTATTTAGGCAATGATCCCATTGATCCGCCGTTAGATCGCGCCGCGTTGGCATTCCTTGTGGATTTGCATCAAAAAGGTGCATTAACCATGGATGGCTATGGCAACATTGAGCGTTTGCCTGAATCGAACATTCATGGGCGTTTAGAAGCGGCAGAGCAGCAGTTGCTCCATGATTGGCACGATCAAGATGCCAAAGGATTACGCAGTGCCATTCAGAGTTTACGCGGTCATTTGATTCATGGGTTTGACTATTTTTATACGCCAAAAATGAAGTTTTATGTGGGCTTTGGGCTTGCCATCATTGCAGGTGTGATGGCGCTGGCAACCTTGTATTTGCAATTAGAAATCTTCATGAGTTTGATCTTCATGGCGATTGCGGCGGTTAAATTGATTCGTCCTGTGATCATGGATTTTTTAATGCGTGATCAAAGGGATGACGACGATGAACAAGCATCGTGGATTTTATGTGGCTTTGGGGCGATTTTTGGCGGCTTGCCGCTCTATGCAACGCAAGAAGATTGGCTGCCTAAGCCTTTAACGGATGCTGAGTTTATTTTGATGTATCTATGCGTGTTGATCCCGATTGTGCTCATCATGATGATGCTGTTATTCATTTATGAACGCCGTTATGTGCTGCGCCCACAATATGCGGAGGCAGCCCGCGCAGTGAAGGGATTTCAGCGCTTTTTAGCAGAGCGCAATCCTACGGGCTTTAATTTAACGCCGGATCTGTTTGAGCATTATTTGCCGCATGCCATTTTATTGGGCGTGGACAATGATTGGCTGAACCTGTATCAAGCAGCTTATCCACAAAATTATGCAGACAGTGACGTGGTGGGCAGTGGCGCTTTTTTGGCCGCAGCGAATCAAGCCAATTTATATCATGCACCTTTTCGTAATGTTGATAATGACAAGGGTTTTGGCGGTTCAAATAATAGTGGTGGCGGGGCTTCTGGCTCGGGCGGCGGTGGATCAGCGGGTGGTGGTTCAGGCGGCGGTGGCGGCAGCGGTCGTTAATGGTGAATACAATGAGAAAAGATAAGGATTCTATGAAAAAGAAGACAGATCAAAAACATCAAGGGGCGATTGAGAATCGCCTCAATATTTTACGCGCAGGCGTGCTCGGTGCCAATGATGGCATCATCTCAACGGCGGGGCTCGTGATTGGGGTGGCGAGTGCAACGAATAACATTATGACCATTTTGGTGGCAGGCATTGCAGGATTATTGGCAGGGGCTTTATCCATGGCGGGCGGTGAATATGCATCTGTGAGCACACAAAAAGACGTGGAGCAAGCAGAGGAGGCCAAAGAGCGCATTCGCTTAGCGAATGACTTTAAAGGGGAATCGGCGGAACTTGTGCAATATTATGAGGATAAAGGTTTAAGTCATGCATTGGCAACACAAGTCGCCGCGGAATTGATGAAGGTGAATCCTTTGGGGGTTAAGTTAAAAACCGCATCTAACATCACGCTTGGCGATTATGTGAGCCCGTGGAATGCAGCAATTTCTTCGATGTTTTCTTTCACTGTGGGCGCGGTGATTCCGCTCATTTTTATTTTTCTGTTGCCTGTGCACATTAAGATTGTGGGAACATTTGCCGTGGTCTCTGTCGCGCTTGCCTTAACCGGTTATGTGAGCGCTGCATTAGGTGGAGCACCGCGTTTAAAAGCACTGATTCGCAATGTGGTGGTGGGCATGCTGACGATGTTGATCACTTATGGCTTAGGGCAGTTTGCGCACATTTAATAAATATTGGATGATGCAAAAAAAATCCCTCAATGTGAGGGATTTTTCATGTGTGACTTAATTGACGCCATGTTCACGGGTGGCCGTGAATTTAATGTCCGGATGGCGCTCTTGAGCAAGCGTTAAGTTCACACGCGTTGGTGCGATGTAAACATATTCGCCCGAATGGTCAATGGCTAAGTTGTCATAGCATTTATTGATGAAGTTCTCAAAGGTTTTGCCATCTTTACAAGAGACCCAGCGAGCGGTGGAAACATTCACCGCTTCAAAGATGCAATCAACATTGTAGTCGGTTTTTAGGCGATGCATGACGACGTCAAATTGCAAAATACCCACCGCGCCAATGATCAAATCATTGCTGTTGAGCGGTTTAAAGAGCTGGGTTGCCCCTTCTTCGCAGAGCTCTTCTAAGCCTTTTTGAAGCTGCTTCATTTTAAGCGGATCACGTAAGCGCGCACGGCGGAACAATTCAGGGGCAAAGTCCGGAATCCCTGTGAACACTAAATCCTCGCCTTCTGTAAAGGTGTCGCCAATGCGGATGGTGCCATGGTTATGAATACCAATGATGTCGCCGGCATAAGCTTCTGTTAAGTGTTCACGTTCTGAGGCCATGAAGGTTAAAGCATCTGGAATTTTGATGTTTTTGTTGATGCGTGCGTGGCGAGCGGACATGCCCGGTGAATATTTACCAGAGCAAATGCGCATGAATGCAATGCGGTCACGGTGTTTCGGGTCCATGTTCGCTTGGATTTTAAACACAAAGCCTGTGAATTTCTCTTCTGAAGGTTCCACAATGCGGGTTGTGGTGGCATGACCTTTTGGCGGCGGGGCGATTTTCACAAAGCCATCGAGCATCTCTTGTACACCAAAGTTGGTGACGGCAGAGCCAAAGTAGACAGGCGTTAATTGACCGGCTAAGTAATCCTCTAAATTAAACTCGTTACTTGCCCCACGCACCAATTCTAATTCCTCGCGGAACTCATTGGCTTTCTCGCCCAATACTTCGTCGAGCTCTGGATTGTCTAAACCTTGAATGATGCGGCTGTCATGTTTTTTACCATCTTTATGCACTTCATAGAGCGCCACATAATCATCAATTAAGTGGTAAACACCTTTGAGCTCTTTACCCATGCCAATTGGCCAAGTGATGGGCGCGCATTGGATTTTTAACACATCTTCCACTTCATCTAATAGATCAATCGGGTCTTTACCTTCGCGATCTAATTTGTTGATGAAAGTCATGATGGGCGTATCGCGCAGGCGGCAAACTTCCATGAGTTTAATGGTTCGCTCTTCAACACCTTTTGCACAGTCGATCACCATTAAGGCAGAATCCACCGCTGTGAGTGTGCGATACGTATCTTCAGAGAAGTCTTCATGCCCCGGCGTATCAAGCAGGTTGATCATTTTATCTTTATACGGAAACTGCATCACAGATGAAGTGATGGAAATCCCGCGTTGTTTTTCGAGTTCCATCCAGTCTGACGTTGCGTGACGCGCCGCTTTACGACCTTTGACCGTACCGGCTAAGCTGATCGCACCCCCAAAGAGAAGGAGCTTTTCGGTCATTGTGGTTTTACCTGCGTCAGGGTGAGCAATAATCGCAAACGTGCGTCTGCGTTGCATCTCTTGAATCATTCCTGCCATAAATGTCTGTTGCCTAATTAAAAATTCGATAAACCAACCATTTTACATGATTTGTCGCCATTGATGGCAAATAAAAATATGGATTTATAGTAAACTGAGCGCACCGATCCATTAAACTAAAAAAGGATATGCCATGTCAGACTTTGATCGTAACTGGGCGATTTATTTAAACCATTATCGCCCGGATGTCCTCTTTCCCGAAATGCCTCAGCCTGTGAAAGCTGCGCGTCCGATTGCCTCGCTTTTAGAGATTGCAGATGAATTTGATGTCATGCTGCTCGATGGCTTTGGCGTGTTGAATGTGGGACCTAATCCCATCGATGGCATGCCAGAGGTGATCAATGCCTTAATGGCAAAGGGCAAACAGGCGTTTGTCTTAACGAATGGCGCAACATTTCCTGTGGCCATTAATGCGGCGCGTTATCCTAAATGGGGTTATCCGATTCCATTGGCGCAAGTGATTTCATCACGCATGGCGGCAGAACATGCGATCGCGGCGCACCCATTAACAGCCCTTGATCAATTGTGGGGCGTGGTGGGTTCGCCTCATTATGATTCTTCTACGATTGATGCAAGAACGGTCTATTTAACAGAAGAGAACATTGATAAAGTCGATGGCATTCTCTTTTTAGGTACGATGGAATGGAGTCCTGAGAAACAAGCGTGGCTTGTTGAGCATTTAAAGAAACGTCCGCGCCCCATTTTGATTGGTAATCCTGATGTGTGCGCACCTTTAGCCACAGGCTTTACGGTGGAACCTGGGCAATATGCTTTAGACTTTAAAGCAATTGATGGTGTGGAGGTGCAATTTTTTGGCAAGCCCTTTCAGCTTTGCTATTCATTGAGTTATGAGCGCATTCGTGACATTGCAGGAAATGTACCGATTGACCGTATTTTGATGGTGGGTGATACCTTGCACACGGATATTCTAGGGGGCAACACTTGCGGCATGAAAACGGCATTGATGGCAGATTATGGCTTTTTAAGGGGGCAGGATCCTTATCCATATATTGAAGCTTCTGGCATCACACCAGACTTTGTGGTGAGTCGCGCGCATCACAAATAAATGGTCCACAAAAAAAGCTGGTTTTCACCAGCTTTTGTTTTATTCATCATCGTCTAACGTTGAGATTTCACAGTTGTTATTGGTATTGCCATGCAATACGCATTGCTCTAAACGCTCAGCTTCGCTATAAGGAGAAGTACACGCGGTCAGACAAGCAAGGGCGGCGATGAGAATCATGAATTTTTTATACATTGATGGATTCCAAATAGATCGATTAAACACAGTGAGAGTGTAGCAATCTTCAGATGGTAAATACAATGGGATTTGGAAATTTAGATATTGACNGAANNAGCCAAAAAATGGCGGAGCGGACGGGACTCGAACCCGCGACCCCCTGCGTGACAGGCAGGTATTCTAACCAGCTGAACTACCGCTCCGNAATCTCTTCAACTTCAGAGGAGTTGCATTATACATAAGAAAAATGCTTTGTCACATCTTTTTTACGATTAGCTCAATAATCAGTCAATTTAATGTTTCGGTGTTGCCAATAAATCTCTGAATTAGGATAAAAAATAGTTTGAAAACAATATTTTCTATAAAAAAGGCGTAAACTATATTTTTTGTATGAAAAAGGTGAAATGGATGAATGAAACCATTTTATTGACGGGGGCTTCTGGTTTTTTAGGGCGTCGCATTGCGCGCTTTTTACAAAGAACCGATGCTTATTTGATCACCACGAGCCGACAACAAGAGAGTTATCCGAATCATTTGGTGCGTGATCTTGCCAATGTCACCGCGGAAATTGCCCAAAATGTGGATACTGTGATTCATTTGGCAGGTTTAAATGAAACGGCGAATGCAACAGATGTTGACTATCACACCGCAAATGTGGATCACAGCGTGAAATTATTAGAATCTGCCATGGCAGCAGGTGTGCGGCGCTTTATTTTCATCAGCACCACAAAGGTGCATGGTGAATCAGGCATGGACATTACAGAGAACAGTCCATTTGCGCCAGCAACAGCTTATGCGCGCTCAAAGCTTGCCGCTGAAATGGCATTGCAACAAGCGGCAAAAGATCGCATTGATTTGGTGATTTTGCGTTTGCCATTGATTTATCACATCGATGCAGTCAATCAATTTGGGCATTACATTGCCATGGTGAAAGAAGGGCGTTCGTTGCCGTTTGATAAAATGGACAATCAGCGCACAATGCTGGCACTGTGTAATTTTGAATCTGCACTGAACGCGGTATTAATGCAACCAGAAAAGGGCAGTGACACTTTTATCATTGCCGATGGCTTTGCGTTAAGCACCACGGAGATCTTTAAAGGCATTGCGGTTTCTGCTGAAGTGCCGTTGCAGCTCTTTTATCTGCCTAAAATTATGGCCAAAGCCAGCATGAAATTAACAGGGCGCGCGCGTAGCTTTGATGAATTGTGGGGAAGTTATGTAGTGAATGGTCAATATGCACAAACCGCGCTCAATTGGCAGCCTGCGCGGGATTATGTGGCCAATCTCTCCAACTAATTTTGGTTATCTGCTAATATTAATGGTCATGATCGAATCGATAAGGAAATCATTATGAAAACGAAAACCTTAGCTGTATCAGCATTGATGGCATCACTGTTGATGGCGCCAAGCTTTGCAGGACTCACATTAGATAATATCTCAACTGATCATTCAGTCACCGCAACTGTGGATATGGACAATAAAAGCTTTGCCATCACAGGTGGCTGCAACACGGTCATGGGCGGCATGGACATCAATCAATACGATACGTTCATCGCAGAGCGTAATTTAGCATCAACTTTAATGGCATGCAGCGAACCCTTAGAATTGATGAGCTTACGCATTCAAAGCTTTTTAAACAATCAGCCTAAAGTGGTGCGTGAAGGCAACCAACTTTTTTTAGTCGGCACCATTGAAGGCGAAGTTCGAAGCGTATACATGCCTTTAACGCTCGATCAAGGCAGCTTTAAGGATGTGAAAGCAGAAGCGTATGAGCGCATTTTTATTTATGTTTCGAATGAAAAAGTGCCTTGCCCAAATGATCCAAATGCCAAGTGTTTACAAATCCGTGAGAATAAAGAATCTGCGTGGCAGCCTTATGAAGGGACGATTGAAGGATTTTCTGCAGAGCCTGGCATTGCGTATCGCCTTCGTTTAAAAGCGTACGACAAAGGTACGAAAGAAGAACGCTGGGTGTACGATATGGCCGTGGAACAAGAAGTTGTTGAATAAATGAAAACACAAGACATTGAGGATTATCATTCTCTGATCCTCAATCGTGTGCCGATGATGGATGTGCGTGCACCGATTGAGTATGTCACAGGACATCTGCCCACCGCCATCAATTTGCCCATCATGAATGATGATGAACGAGCACAAGTGGGTACATGTTATAAAGAAAAAGGCAGCGCCGCAGCGGTTGCGCTTGGGCATCAATTGGTCAGTGGTGCGAATAAAGCCCATAAAATGGCCGCGTGGCAAGATTTTTATCATGCGCATCCTAATGCAGTGATTTATTGTGCCCGTGGCGGCATGCGCTCTAAAATCACGCAGCATTGGCTCTCAGAGATGGGCATGGACATTCCCCGCGTGTATTTAGGTTATAAAGGGCTGCGCCGCTATTTATTATCAGTTTTAGACAATGCCCCTAATCATGCAATGCTCATGATCAGCGGCAATACAGGCACTGGCAAAACAGATTTACTCCATGAATTTTCAGCATCGATTGATTTAGAAGGACTGGCGAATCATCATGGCTCTGCCTTTGGGAAAACCTTAACGGCGCAACCCTCACAAGCTCTATTTGAAAATGAGCTGGCTGCATGTTGTGTGCTTAAAGAGAAAGAGCCGCTGTGGCTGATCGAAGATGAAAGCCGCAATATTGGTAAATTGTATCTGCCAGAATGCTTCCATCAATCCATGAAGCAAGCGCCACTTGTGATCATTGATGAACCGCTTGATCATCGTTTAGCGCGCATCAGTCAGCTCTATTTTTCAGAGATGTCCGCACAATATCAGCAGCAATATGGTGAGGCAAAGGGTTGGCAGCAGTATGAAGCTTATTTACACCATGGTTTATTTGCCGTGCAAAAGCGCCTAGGGCTTGAGCGATATCGTGATTTAGATGCTGCCCTCACGCATGCTTTACAGGTACAATGCAATACGGGCGACATCAGCGCGCATTTGAATTGGCTTGAACCCTTATTGACCACATACTATGATCCGATGTATGAATATCAATTATCACAAAAGCAAGATCGCGTTCTATTTCGTGGCAATTATGGGGCGATTCGTGACTTTGTCAGCCACCATTTATTGACACAAAATGAATTGCTTAACTAGAAAATGGGCGCAAAATTGGAAAGTCAGGTGGTGAGCGCTATTTTTTGATAATATAGCACCATTTTATGTTCCCCTATTTGGATTGAAGGTTATTGGCATGTCAGAAAAGAAAGGCTCTTGGTTTTCCCGTCTTTTTAGATCAAAAAAAGAAGAACAAGTTGAAAAAGTTGACGAGGTGATTGAAGCACCGGTTGAGACGGTCGAACCTGTTGTTGCCGAGGAAAAAGCAACCTCTGAGGCATCTTTAGCGGCGGTTGAATCTGCCATTTCCGTCAATACCGCGGCATTGAGTGAATCAGCAACGTTAGACATTGCACCAAATAAACCGCATCACCATGAAACCATTGCAGAGATCGAAGCCGAAGAGATCTTTGAAGCTGTGGCTGAAAATGTGGTGGCGCAATCGGTTGAAACCGGTGAAACTGTCTTAACATCAGCGCCAGAAGCCGCGCAAACCATTGCCGATACTGAAGAGAAAATTGCTGAAACGATCGAAACGGCACATGTAGAAGAGATCGCGCATACCGTTGAAGAAACGATTAAAGCGCCTGAAGCTGTGTTGCAAGAAAAGCCCAAAACAGGATTCTTTAAACGTTTAAAAGAGCGCTTAGGTAAAACGCGTGATGGCATCACCGCAGGTTTAGCGGATCTTTTCATTGGTAAAAAATCCATCGATGATGACATTTTAGAAGAGTTAGAAACGCGCCTTTTGATGGCGGATGTCGGCGTTGAAGTGACGCAAAAATTGATCGCCAACATCACGGCCGAAGTGTCCCGTAAGAATTTATCAAATGTTGATGAGCTACTTGCAGCCTTAAATAAAGAGATGGTGGAAATTCTCAAGCCTGTGGAAAAACCGCTGGTGGTGGACAATACAGAACATTCGCCTTATGTGATTTTGATGGTGGGCGTCAATGGTGTGGGTAAAACCACCACCATTGGTAAATTGGCAAAAAAATTCCAATCTGAAGGTAAAAGCGTGATGCTTGCCGCTGGCGATACCTTCCGTGCTGCGGCCGTTGAACAATTGAAAGTGTGGGGCGAGCGCAATAACATTCCTGTGGTGGCACAAAAAGAAGGGGCAGATCCTGCGTCTGTGATGTTTGATGCGATGGAATCAGCCAAAGCCCGTAAAGTGGACATTTTAATTGCAGATACTGCAGGGCGTTTACACACGCAAGCAGGCTTAATGCAAGAGTTGGCGAAAATTCATCGTGTGATGGGGCGCGTTGATGAATCTGCGCCACATGAAGTGATGCTTGTGGTGGATGCATCTACTGGGCAAAATGCCTTAAATCAAGCCACGCAATTTAATGAGATTGTCAAACTCTCCGGCATTACTTTTACCAAATTAGATGGCACGGCCAAAGGCGGGATCATTTTTGCCATTGCCGATAAGCTCAATGTGCCTGTGCGCTTTATTGGCGTCGGTGAAGCCATTGATGACTTGCGCCCCTTTGAAGCAGAAAGCTTTGTGTCTGCCATTGTGGGTCAAGCCTCAGATCACGCATAATTTTTAACGCACGAGAACTCTATGAAAACATTGATCACACGCATGACGCTTTTTGGCGTCATGGTGCTTGCCGGCTGTTCGACCAATCATTTCCCTGAACCTAAATCGATGGAACCGATGGTGGAATTTTGGGAGCGCGTTTATAGTGAATGGAATGAAAATCAAGCGGTTTATCATGACAATCGCTATTTAAGTGTGATCTATGATGTGGTGCCCGTGCCGAATCAAGATCGCCGCGACTTTTTGCGCGCGAATGAAAACATTCTGCGTGAAGAACTTGTGGACATGGTGGCGCGTTATCAAAATAAAGAAAAGCTCACGCGTAATCAGCGCCATTGGGTGAAATTGCTTAAAAAAGCCGGTGGAGAAGCGGCCATTTATGGTGCGCCAGAGCGCTTGCGTTATCAAACAGGTTTAAAAAATAATTTCCGTAAAGGTTTAGAGATCAGCGGGCGTTATTTGCCTGAATTCAAAGCCATCATGAAGCGTCACAATGTGCCTGAAGAGATTGCCTATTTGCCGCATGTGGAATCTTCATTCCAAGGGCGCGCGTATTCACACGTTGGGGCGGCAGGCATGTGGCAATTTATGCCAAGCACGGCGCGTGATTATATGCCCATGCAGCGCAATGTGATTGATGGTCGTTTAGATCCTTTTATGGCGGCAGAAGGTGCAGCGCGTTATTTAGGTGCTGCAAATCAACGCACGCAAGCTTGGCCATTGGCATTGACGGGATACAATCATGGCGTGGGCGGCATGGTGCGCGCGAAAAATCAATTGGGCACCGATGACATTGGCAAAATCGTTTGGCAGTATCAAGGCGATCGTTTTGGTTTTGCCTCACGTAACTTTTACGCTGAATTCTTAGCCGCTAAACGCATTGCGGATAATAGTGACAGCTATTTTCCAGGGCTTCATCCCCAAAAGCCACGTAAAGTGGATGCCATCACTTTAAATGCACCGATTAAAGTACGTGATCTAGCCAATGCATTGATGATTTCAGAGATTGATTTAATTGAGCTCAATCCTGCATGGCTAAAAAACATTCAAATCAACCAAGCGGCGATTCCTGCGAATATTCCGGTTTGGTTACCTAAAGGCACTGCGAAAAGAATGCCCCAAGATATTGGCAGAGTCTACGATAAGCGCTAGGATAACACAGCATTGACTTTTTTGAGGTGGCCATGAATCCATTAGAGCAGTTGAATCAGTTAGGGCAAAGTGTATGGTATGACAATATTTCCTGCGAGATGTTAGCCGCAGGCGGTTTATTGTCCACTTTGATTAAAGAGGATGATTTAAGGGGCGTGACCTCTAATCCTGTGATCTATGATCAAGCGATTTGCTCTGGGCATTATGATCAGAGCATTCGTGATTTACAAAAAGCCTCAAAGTCTGCTGAGACGATCTTTTATGATTTGGCAATTGCCGATATCCAAAAAGCCTGTGACCTTATGCTGCCCGTCTATCAAAAAACCGAAGGGTTAGATGGTTATGTGAGCTTAGAAGTGTCACCGAATTTGGCTTTTGATGTGATTGGCACCATCACAGAAGCCAAAGCTTTGTGGCGCCGCATTAATCGAAAAAATGCCATGATTAAGATTCCTGCAACGATTGCAGGGATTGAGGCGATGAGCCATTTGATCTCTGAGGGGATCAACATCAATATGACGCTGATTTTCTCCATCAAACGCTATTTACGAGTGATTGAGGGATATTTATCGGGTTTAGAAGCGCGCGTTGCGGCAGGGCGACCGATTGCGAATGTGGCTTCTGTGGCAAGCTTTTTCATCTCCCGCATTGATGCGGCGATTGATCCAAAATTGGCAGACATTGCCCCAGAATTACAAGGCACCATTGCCATCAGCAATGCCAAAATGGCACACGCTGAGTTATTGAAACATTTTGGGCATGCACGCTTTGATGCATTGTCCCGTAAAGGCGGGCGCATTCAGCGTTTGCTGTGGGCATCAACGGGCACCAAAAATGCTACTTATTCTGATACATTATATGTGGATGCATTGATTGGCGCGCACACCATTAATACAATGCCGCCCGCGACTTATGCTGCGTATAAAGATCATGGCAAGCCAAACGTGCGTTTAGAGGATGATTTAGCCGCAGCAGAGGCGAATTTACGCGCATTGAGCGCACACAATATTGATCTAGAATCAGTCACACAAACCTTAGAAAAAAATGGCATCGAGCAATTTACAGCAGCGTTTAATGCTATGATGATGACCATTAACGAAAAGTTATCAACTGTTTAGAAAGAGAAAAGTTATGATTATTAAACCTAAAATTCGCGGATTCATTTGTACAACAGCACACCCGACAGGTTGTGATGCACATGTGAAAGCACAAATTGACTACATTCGCGCAAAAGGTCCACTCAAAGATGGTCCAAAACGCGTATTGGTGATTGGTGCATCCACAGGTTATGGTTTAGCCTCACGCATTGAAGCGGCTTTTGGCAGTGATGCGGCAACAATTGGTGTGTTCTTTGAAAAACCTGGCACAGAAAAGAAAACGGGCACCGCCGGTTGGTACAACTCAGCGGCGTTTGATAAATATGCCAAAGCAGCGGGTTTATACGCAAAAAGCATCAATGGCGATGCCTTCTCAAATGAAGTGCGCGCAAAAGTGATTGAGCTCATTAAAGAAGATTTAGGCACAGTCGATTGCGTTGTGTATTCATTGGCATCACCTGTGCGTAAATTGCCAGAGACTGGCGAAGTGGTGCGCTCTGCCTTAAAAACCATCGGTGAAACATACACAGCGCCATCTTTAGATACCAATAAAAATGAAGTGATTGAAGCTTCTGTTGAGCCTGCAACCGCTGAAGAAATCAGTGATACAGTGACAGTAATGGGCGGCCAAGATTGGGAGCTTTGGATGAAAGCCCTGGATGAAGCTGGCGTCTTGGCTGAAAATGTGCAAACTGTGGCATATTCATACATTGGGACTGCGATCACATGGCCAATGTATTGGCATGGCACTTTAGGAAAAGCGAAAGAAGATGTTGAGCGCGCAGCACGTGAAATCAACGCAATGCTTGAAGAGAAATATCAAGGTCATGCTGCCGTTGCGGTTTTAAAATCTGTGGTGACACAAGCCTCTTCTGCCATTCCTGTGATGCCACTTTACATTTCTGCGGCGTTTCGTGTGATGAAAGAGTTGGATTTACACGAAGATTGTATTGAGCAAATTCAACGCTTATTTGCCACATGCATGTATGGCGAAGGCGGCGAAGTGGATGAATCCGGCCGTTTTCGTTTAGATGATTGGGAATTGAAACCAGAAGTGCAAAGCGCTTGTGAGTTGATCCTCAAAGAAGTGGAAACAGAGAGCATCGACAGCTTAACGGACTATAAAGGCTACAAAGAGAACTTTGAGCGTTTATTTGGCTTTGGTTTAGCGGGTGTGGATTATGAAGCAGACGTTTCCCCGATCGTTGAATTTGATGTGATTGAAATGGTGTAACCCATGAAAATTGAATTGAGTAAGCCGTTTTATGTGGATCGCGTCACCATTGTGGGCATTGGTCTCATTGGTGGATCTTTAGCACGCGCCTTGAAGAAAAACAACGCTGTGGGCACAGTGGTGGCTTATGATGTCAATGTCGATGCGCTCGAAAAAGCAAAAGCATTGGGCGTTGCTGATGAAGTCACCACGGATTTAGCAGAAGCGGTGAAAGATTCAGACATCATCATCATGGCAACCCCCATCACGGTGATGGGGCGTTTGGTCAAAGAGATGTTGCCGCATTTAAAAGAGGATGCCATTGTCAGTGATGTGGGCTCGACGAAAGGCTCTGTGATTCGTACGATTACAGAAGCGGTGGGTTATTTGCCTAAACGCTTTGTGCCTGCACATCCGATTGCAGGGACGGAAAAGCATGGCGTTGAGAACTCATTTGCAGAGCTCTTTGAAAAGCGCCGTACTTTGATCATTCCCCACATCAATAACAATCATAGCGCGGTGACCACATTGACAAAAATGTGGGAGTCGGTGGGCTCGATTGTCGAAGAGATGGGCGTGGTGCATCATGATCAGGTGCTTGCGGCGACATCCCACATTCCCCATTTGTTGGCGTACAGCACTGTGGATACGTTGGCAAATTTGGATGATCGCGCGGAGATTTTCCGCTTTGCGGCAGGTGGCTTTCGTGACTTTACACGCATTTCCACCTCAAATCCTGAAATGTGGACGGACATTTGTTTAGAGAACCGCGAAGCCGTGTTGCAAGTGTTGCGTGCATATTTGAAGAAAATTGCTTTGGTGGAAGAGGCGTTAGACAAAGAAGACCGCGAAACCATTTTAGAGATCTTCAGCCGTGCGAAACACGCAAGGGATAACTTTTATCACGAACCTTAACTACAAAAGAAGGAACGGATGTCTAGAGTCGTTGATGAAACAACATTAAGAGATTGGTTTGCACAATGCCAAGAGAGTTGGCCTCAGGCAGAGTATCAGCTCTTTCTTGAGCACCAAAATGATCCAAGTTTCAAGCGTGCCCTTGAAACTGCTTATTTATTGGGGCAAGTTTCTGGGATTCAGCTTCGCATCATTGCGATGCTCTTTGTGCTTGAAATTCCTCTTGAGCAAGTGCCAGAAGGCTATCACAGCTTTTTGCGTCAATTGAATCTTTTAAAAGAGACAAGCAATCTATCCGGTGCGCAGGAGAAAACGAAAGAGATCCTTCGTAAAATGCTGCTCGCCATTGTGGAAGATGTGCAAACTCTGGTCATCATTCTAGCGAATCAAGTGGTGCGCATGCGCCACCTCAAATATGAGCCCGATGAGATTAAAATTCTGGTGGCAGAGCAAACGCGTGATGTATTTGCGCCATTGGCCAATCGATTAGGGCTCAGCCGTTTTAAATGGGAATTAGAAGATGAAGTGCTGCACTATTTAAAGCCGCAGGATTATAAACTCATCTCTAAAAATCTCAATGAAAAGCGCATTGATAGAGAAGTCTACATTCAATCCATCATTAAAGAAGTGGAGGATTTAATCGCCGCTGAAGGGATTGAAGGGGAAGTCTCTGGGCGCGTCAAACACATCTACAGCATTTGGAAAAAGATGACCACAAAAGGTAAATCTTTTGAAGAGTTGCTCGATGTGCGTGCGGTGCGCGTCATTGTGAAAAACTTATCCGATTGTTATCGCGTCCTTGGTATGGTGCATGAAAAATGGCCGCCATTGCCAAGAGAGTTTGATGATTACATCGCCAACCCTAAACCCAATGGTTATCAATCCCTGCACACTGCTGTACTTGGGCCGCAAAATAAAGCCATTGAAGTGCAAATTCGCACCCGAAAAATGCATGAACATGCAGAGCTCGGTGTTGCCGCTCATTGGCACTATAAAGAGTCGGATGCATCCCTCAGCCAGCAAGCGAAACTCAATCGCGTGCGCCAATTGCTCGATCAAGAGGCGAACAGTGAATCTTCTAAAGAGTTGTTAGATAAAGATCTCTTTGGTGAAAATGTTTATGTGTTAACGCCAAACCGTGAAGCCATTGAGCTTGTGGCAGGGGCAACGCCGCTCGATTTTGCGTATCAAATTCACACCAACTTAGGGCATCGCTGCCGCGGAGCAAAGGTGAATGGGCGCATTGTGCCATTGACGTATGTGCTCAATAATGGTGATGAAGTGGAGATTTTAACGGGTAAAAATGCAGCGCCCAGCCGCGATTGGCTCTCGCCCCATTTAGCGTATGTGAAATCAAACCGCACGCGCGCCAAAATCCGTTCATGGTTCAAGCAGCAAGCGCAAGAGAAGAACATTGCCGCCGGCAAGCAGCTCCTTGATCGTGAATTTTCGCGCTTGAATTTAAACTTATCACCCGATGCGCTCCTTAAAATTGCCAAGCGTTTAAACTGTAATTCCATCAATGAATTGCATGCGCAATTAGGTGCGGGCGAAGTCACCATTAACCAGTTCTTGACGCGTTTGCCAAATGCACAACAGGTGGAAGAACCTGCCATTACGCCAGATTCGCTCATTCGTCCTCAAACGCAAGCTAAAGGCAATGATGCCGGCGTGCGTGTGCAAGGTGTGGGCAATCTATTGGTGCAGATGGCTGCGTGCTGTAAACCTGCACCCCCTGAATTGATTGGCGGCTTTGTGACGATCAATCGTGGCGTGGTGATCCATCGTAAAACGTGTTCAAACTTTATCAATATGATTGAGCAGTCGCCTGCCCGCGAAATTGATGTGGATTGGGGCTATGATGCAGAGCAGCGCGTCACATCTGATTTGATGATCAAAGCCCATTCCCATCAAGATTTGTTGAAAGAGGTCAATAACCTCATCACCAATGAGCAACTGCGCATCATTGACATCAATATGAAAAGTGAAGGCAATGGCATTGCCCAGATTTTTGTAACGTTGGAATTGAACCATTTGAATCAATTGAGCCGTTTGATTGATCGCTTGAGTCAATTGCCATTTGTGATTGAAGCCCATAGAAAATAGAGGTTCGTATGAAAAAATTATTACTTTCAGCCGCAGTTCTTCTTTTAACCGCAGGATGTTCACACACAATGACAGATCATGACGGCAAAATTGCCACCGCACAAGATTTAGAGCACCACAATTATGTATTGGTTGCCATCGATGGTAAAGCGTACAAAACCGCCGCCAATGAAATGGCGCCGAACATTGAGTTTGGTGAGAAAATGCATCTATCGGGTGCAATGTGCAATAACTTCTTTGGGCAAGGCGCCATTAAAGAGGGCGTATTGACGGCTAAAGGCGTGGGCATGACGCGTAAATTCTGTGCAGATGCCACGTTAAATCAATTAGATCAAACCATTGGGCAATTGCTTGAAAAAGGCGCAACGGCGACATTGCACAATGATGGTCAGCGCTTAGTGTTATCTGAAGGCAAAACACAATTGACCTTTGAATTGAAAGATCATAAGTAACATTATGGTATTAAAAAAGCGGTCAATAGACCGCTTTTTTGATGAGTGAATCATAGCTTTTTACGATTGAGCAGCAATGAGTTGGTCAGCACACACACAGAACTCATCGCCATGGCAGCGCCTGCAATGATGGGCGTGAGTAAACCAAGCGCCGCAAATGGAATGCCGATGGTGTTATATAAAAATGCCCAAAAGAGGTTTTGACGAATTTTGTGCATGGTTGCTTGCGAGAGTTGTAAGGTGCGATCAATGTTCGTAAGATCCCCATTCATGATGGTGATGTCCGCGCTCTCCATCGCAATGTCTGTGCCTGTGCCCATGGCAATGCCAATGTCTGCTTGAGCAAGGGCAGGCGCATCGTTCATACCATCGCCAATCATCGCAACGGTGAGTCCTTGATCCTGCAATTTTTTCACATAATTGGCTTTATCTTCCGGCAAAACTTCTGCAAAAATGTGTGCCTCATCCAACTGAATTTTTGCGCCAATGTAACGCGCAGTGCGGGCATTGTCACCGGTCATCATATAAACGGCAATGCCGCGAGATTGTAAACGCGCAATCGCATCAGGCGTTGTGGCTTTTAACGCATCAGCCACCGCAATGATGGCAAGGAGCGTTGTTTCTGAGCTCAGCATCATCACTGTTTTGCCTTGATGCTCTAAGGCGGTAATGGCGTCAATATGTTCGGAAACATCGATGCGCTGCTGCGTCATCAGGCGCTTTGCACCCACATAATAGCGTGTGCCATCAATGATGCCAGTCAAACCAAAGCCTGTTAAGGATTCAAATGCATTCACATTGACAGGTTCAATGCCTTGCGCTTTGGCATAATTGACCATCGCGGTGGCTAAAGGATGCTCAGAGAGCGCCTCTAAAACCGCCAGAATTTGTAAGGCAGAACCATCGCTTGTGAAGTCTTTAAAACTTATCACCACAGGTTTACCTTCCGTTAGAGTGCCTGTTTTATCGAGCACAACGGCATTGACATGGGCAGCCGTTTCGAGGGCTTCGCCATTTTTGATCAAAATGCCGTGGCGTGCGCCGACGCCTGTGCCCACCATAATCGCGGTGGGTGTTGCTAAACCTAGCGCACATGGGCAAGCAATCACCAATACAGACACAGCATGAATGATGGCAGTGGAAATATCTTGCGTGATGAGCCAAGTGATGAGTAGGGCAATGAGTGCTATTGTGACCACAGCAGGTACAAAAATGGCAGAGATGCGATCGGCTAATTTTTGAATGGGTGCGCGGCTGCCTTGAGCCGCTTCCACTAAAGCAATGATGCGCGCTAAGGTGCTGTCCCCACTTGGTTTAGTGACTTGTGCGGTTAATGTGCCTGTTTGGTTGATGGTGCCGCTATAAAGCGGACTGCCAATGACTTTATCCACCGGTAAACTTTCGCCCGTGAGCATGCTCTCATCAATGGCTGATTGCCCAGCGATGACAACGCCATCGGCAGGAATATTGCGCCCCGGTTGAATGAGGATCTGATCATTGACTTTAATGAGCTCAATGGGCATTTCTTTTGTCTGCCCATCAATGAGTAACAGCGCCGTTTTAGGCTGTAAATCCAGTAATTTTTTAAGGGCAGAATTGGTTTTAGATTTGGCAATGTTCTCTAAATATTTGCCCATCAAAATGAGGGTGATGACCACGGCACTGGCCTCAAAATAGAGATGATTGGCGTTGCCAAAAAATCCGTTATACACGCTCAGTAAATAGGCGCTGGTGGTGCCGGTGGCGACCAAAACATCCATCGTGGCAGAACCATTGACCAAGGATTCATAAGCGCCTTTGTAAAAGCGTGCGCCAATGAAGAATTGGATGGGGGTTGTTAAAATGAGTTGCATCCAAGGATTGTGCACAAAGCTCACCCACGGCGCATGATGATTGAACATCATCGCGATCATGCCGATCACCATTGGGGCAGACAATAGGGCACTGATGATGAGCTCACGTTTAAGTTGATTGAGGGACGCTTGATGCATTGCCTCAACTTCAGCATGATTCTCTTTAAGATCCACAATTGCCCCAAAGCCAGCATTTTCTATGAATGTGCCGATCTCTTTAGGGGAAATGAGGGTGGGATCAAATGCAACGATGGCCTTTTCACTGGCGAAATTGACATATGCATGGTGGATGCCTGCTTTTTTATTGAGAATCTTTTCGATGCGTCCTGAGCAATTGGTGCAGGTCATTCCTGTGATGGCAAATGTCACTTGGTGGATGGATTCATTTGCCGTCATGATTAGATCACCGTTGCTTCAAACCCAAGATCATCAAGGGCGTCAAGGATGTCATTGATGGAGAGGGTGGCATCATCAAAAGTGACATGGGTGGTTTTTGTGGCAACATCTGCGCTGACGGCATCAACGCCCGTAAGTTTTGATAAACCATTTTCAATGGATGAAGTGCAGTGGCCACAGCTAATATCTGGCACTGACAATGTGATGTTTTGCATATCAACTCCTTAAAAAATTCTTAAGGCTACTTATTCGGGCAACAAGCATCAGAGCATTGGCATTGTCCTTTCACACAGTTACAAGGCACTTTGCATAAAGCAAATTTGCGTTTTTGTTGCACCGCCGCAGCGATTAATTCCACATCTTGGTGAGAGAGAGGATTCTCCTCAATCAGCGCCGCAATGTATTTGCCCATTTTTGTGGAGCAAATGTGGTGAGCGAGTTCCGCTCGGGTTCTCTGAAGGGACTCTTTTTCAGAGATGGTGGGGTAATAGCGGTAACGATTGCCATCAGCATGTTTACCGACGTACCCTTTTTTCGCTAAACGAGAGATCAAAGTTTTAACCGTTGACGGTTTCCAGTCATGTTTTTCTGACAACACTGAGATCACCTCATTGCTCAAGCACTCGCCTTGAGTCCAGAGCACGCGCATCACTTCCCATTCAGTTTTGGTAATTTTAATATGAGACATTGTCCACCATACAAAAACTATCGACTACAATTGTAGTCGATATTTGTCTAAAAGCGTAATTTATTTTTACAAATAATTCCTTGAACCACCCTCATGATTCTGCTCACTAGTATAATGTATGCGGCGTTATTATTAAATTCTATTGCGTTGATTTGCCGATAATTCTCAGGATCATGCAGCGCTTTGGCTGAAAATGATGCTAACTTAATGATTTAATCATTAACTCAATTTTCAATGCCTAATCATTGTGCAGGCATTTGCATTAAAAAACCTCGCATTTGCGAGGCTTTGAGTGCTTAACCTTGTAAGGTTTTTAAAACGGTTTGCACATGTTCAGGAACTTTGACTTTGCGCCATTCATGGAGAATGTTGCCTGTTTGATCGAGCACAAAGGTGCTGCGTTCAACGCCAAAGCCAATTTTGCCATAGAGATTTTTCTCTTTGATCACATCAAAGGCATTGCAAATGATGCTCTCTTTATCAGAAATGAGTGTAAATGTGAGGTTCAATTTATCCACAAATTTTTGATGTGAGCCGACAGAATCGCGTGATACCCCAATAACTGCGGCATTGAGCGCTGTGAAAGCCGCTAAATTGGCCTCAAAGTCGCCCGCTTCTGTGGTGCAGCCCGGCGTATTATCTTTGGGATAAAAATAGAGCACGATTTTGTCATGGGTTGCTGCAATGTCAGACAGTGACACCTCGCCATGTTGTGTGGGAAATTTTTGTGACCAAAGGGTTTGAATATTTTCTTCAATGGACATACAGTACCTCCTAAAGATGATGGATGTGAAATCATAACACGTCCAAAGCGTAATGAAAGAGGTCACCATGACGATTCACCCTTTAGCCATCACCATTGGCTTATTAACATTGAGCAATGTTTTTATGACGTTTGCTTGGTATGGGCATTTAAAATTTATGCACTCGCGCGCATGGGTATTTGCGGCGTTTGTCAGTTGGGGGATTGCGCTTTTTGAGTATCTTCTACAAGTGCCCGCAAACCGCATTGGCTATGAAGTGGCAAGCGCCGGGCAACTTAAAATCATCCAAGAAGTGTTGAGTTTATCGGTCTTCATTCCGTTTTCGCTCTTTGTGCTCAAAGAGCCGTTTCGCTTAGATTACATTTGGGCGGGCTTGTGTTTATTGGGCGCAGTCTTTTTTATGTTCCGCCAAGAGATTATGGGATGATGTGGCAGTTGCCACATCATTTAAATGATAGGATTAAATTTTTGCACCTGCACGTTTGAAAATATTCATGAGTTTAATTTTTTGTACGATGTCGATGGCAGCATCATTTAAAATCCCTTTAGTATCACCGCCGAATGCGCCCATGGATAATGTCGCTTCTGAATGAAGTGTGGCAAGTTCTTTATGATCTTTGCGATTAATGATTTTAACTTCTATCAAAGCACGTGCTTTGCCTGTGCCAAAACCCACAAAATAGCGAAGGGCGCGACTGCCTTCATCCATATTGATATCATATTTGATAATGGTGTCATAGGTGATGCTTTGTTCATCGATGTGTGCATTTTTTAAGGCTGTTTTTAACGCTTCTTCAAAATATAAGTCATATTCTGTGCCACCGCTCGGCTCAACCATATAGCTGGTTTGTATTGCATCTGTTTGTGTTGAATGTTTAATATGATTAGTATTCATGGTTGAACAGGCACAAAGAACGCCTGTGAGGCTTAAAGCAAGGATGAGTTTTGTCATAATAATCTCTATTCTATGGTTTCGTTTAATCATTGTTGTTTATGGGCATCAACTGCCGGTCGCGATTATATAATGCTTTGTATTTTTCGTGTGCAGGGAAGTGTCAAGCTGTGTCATTAAGTGTTAATGGCCAGCGGTGTCATGAATTTGATGCGATTAAAATTTTGCTTTTGACCATTCTTTGTTTAGAGTAAAAGCCTCTATTTTTTCTAAGTGGCTTTTCATGTCTGCCTTCATTACTGCCTTTTTTCAGCAAGTGTATGCATTGCTGCCGTTTTTCATTTTGATGGGAACGGGCTATTTTTTAGTGCGTGTGCGCAAATGGCCCAAAGAGTTCACGCGTGGTTTGACGCGTTTTTTATTCAACCTTGCCATTCCCATCATGCTCTTTGGTGTGATGAGCCGCTTTCATACGCAGCAAGAGGTCGATCCTAAGCTCATTTTGGCGTACTTTGGCGGATCATTCATTCTCTATTTCATTGCGATGATTGTGTCGCGCAAATTTCTCAAGCTCAATGCTAAAGAAGCATCCGTATTTGGCATTGGCGGCATTTTTTCTAACAATGTGATGGTGGGCATTCCCATCATTATGCTGTTTATGGGGGACGATGCGATTGCCGTTTCTGCCCTCATCATCACTTTTAATGCCTTGCTCCTTTGGAGTTTGGTCTCTTTTTCCATTGAATGGGTGGAACATGGCTCATTTTCCTTAGGTGGCATCATTGCCACCACAAAAGGTGTGCTGCGTAATCCTGTGGTGATTGGCATCATGCTTGGCTTATTGGTGAGCTATTTTAGAGTGCCCATGCCGGACTTTATGGGTCGCACCATCACGATGTTTTCGAACATGGTGGCGCCATTGTCGTTGCTATCAATTGGCATGGGGCTTGCGGAATATCGTTTGGGCGCAAAGCTTAAGATTGGTATTGGCATCACGATTTTTAAACTGATTTTGCATCCGCTCATCATTTGGCTTTGCGCATTAGCCCTTGGTTTGCCTGCCTTTGAAACTAAAGCCATTGTACTGTTAGGTTCAATTGCCGTTGGCATGAATGTTTACTTGATGGCGATTAAATTTGAAGTGATTGAAGATGCCGTGGCTTCTAGCATCGTGTTAACGACAATTTTCTCCGCAATCACCACACCAATAATTTTGCTTTTAATGGCGTGATTGTTTAGGATACCGAGTGATTTTTCCCGTGGTTCGCAATCCTCCCACACAAAAAAACTAAGGAGTTTTTATGTCTAATACAGAAGGTTTAACGTTACTTGGCAATCAAAAAACTGAGTATGCTGATCAATACAATCCAAAGGTGCTTGAGGCTTTTCCAAACTCGCATCCGGATCGCAATACGTTTGTGAAGTTCAATTGTCCAGAGTTCACAGCCCTTTGTCCAATGACGGGGCAGCCTGATTTTGCCACGATCTACATCAGTTACATTCCAGATACAAAAATGGTGGAAAGTAAATCTTTAAAATTGTATCTCTTTAGCTTTCGCAATACCGGCAGTTTTCATGAAGATTGCGTCAATAAAATGCTCAATGATTTGGTGGATTTATTAGATCCACGTTATATGGAAATCTGGGGTAAATTTACGCCACGCGGCGGCATCTCCATTGATCCTTATGTTAATTATGGCAAGCCTAATACCTCTTGGGCTGAGTTTGCCCAAACGCGCCTTGTGAATCATGATCTTTATCCAGAGAAAGTGGACAACCGTTAAAATATTGAGAATTTTTTTCATGGGATTGTTGTCATTTTGTCGCAGTTGTTTGCTACAATAAAAACTGCCCTGTGGCATTTATATAAGGATAAAACCGTGAAAAAACTATTATTATCAGTATGTTTAGGTTCATCATTAATGTTCTCTCCTGTTGTTTTCGCTCAAGACGCCTCTGTACAAAGCGTTAAACAATTGATCACAGATACAGGTGCTGCGGATATGGGCACAATGGTTTTAGAACAATTGATTGGCCAATTGAAACAAATGGGCGCAACGGATGCACAAATCGCTGAAGTGAAAAAAGAGTTCAATGTGGATCAATTGATTGATTTATTGGTACCTGTGTATCAAAAAGAGTTCACAGAAGCGGACGTTAAAGCATTCTTAGAGTTCTATCAATCGCCAGCAGGTAAGAAAATGATTGAAAAGCAACCTGTGATCATGCAAGAGTCAATGATGATCGGCCAACAATGGGGCATGGGTGTTGCACAAAAGATCCAAACCATTTTAGAAAAATAATCCTTTGGGATAATTTGAGAAAAGCCCACGTAAGTGGGTTTTTTTATGCGTGTAAAATGCTAGAATGAATGATTTTTAGGGTTTTAATTAACGATTTTATCGGGATATTATGGAAAAGACATATCAGCCAAGTGCAATTGAATCGAAGTGGTACGATTTTTGGGAATCCAATGGATTATTTAAAGCGTCAGGAGATACTGCAAAACCTGCTTACTGTATCGTGATCCCGCCGCCAAACGTCACGGGTACTTTGCACATGGGGCATGCTTTCCAAGATACGATCATGGATTTTTTGATCCGTTATCATCGCATGAAAGGCGATAATACCTTATGGCAACCGGGTACGGATCACGCAGGGATCGCCACACAAATGGTGGTTGAGCGCCAATTGAACCAACAAGGTTTGACACGTCATGATTTAGGCCGCAACAAGTTTGTGGAAAAAATCTGGGAATGGAAAGAACAATCCGGTGGCATGATCACCAAACAATTACGTCGCATGGGCGCAAGTGCCGACTGGTCACGCGAGCGCTTTACGATGGATGAGGGTTTATCAGAAGCGGTGAAGAAAACGTTTGTGGATCTCTATGATCAAGGTTTGATTTATCGTGGTCAGCGCTTAGTGAACTGGGATCCTGTGTTAAAAACAGCAGTCTCTGACATTGAAGTGGAATCTGTCGAAGAGCAAGGTTCTTTATGGCATTTGCGTTACCCAATCGATGGCACGGATGAGGTGATGATTGTTGCCACAACGCGCCCTGAAACGATGCTTGGTGACAGCGCTGTTGCCGTCAATCCAAACGATGAGCGTTATACTCATTTAGTGGGCAAAATGATCAACTTGCCTTTGTGTGATCGTCAAATTCCGATCATTGCAGATGATTACGTGGATCAAGAATTCGGGACAGGTTGTGTAAAAATCACGCCAGCGCACGACTTTAATGACTATGAAATGGGTAAACGCCATGATTTACCGCTCATTAACATTTTAACGCCCGATGCGAAAATTAACGATGAAGCGCCAGAAGCGTATCGTGGTTTAGATCGCTTTGAGGCACGTAAAAAAGTGGTGGCAGATTTTGAAGCCGCAGGCTTACTAGAAAAAATTGAACCACACACATTAAAAATTCCTCGTGGGGATCGCACTGGTCAAGTGATCGAACCGTACTTAACGGATCAATGGTATGTGGATGCAAAAACATTGGCAAAACCTGCCATTGAAGTGGTTAAGTCCGGCAAGATTAAGTTTGTGCCAGAAAACTGGGACAAAACGTATTATGAATGGATGAATAACATTCAAGATTGGTGCATTTCTCGTCAATTGTGGTGGGGGCATCAGATTCCGGCTTGGTACGATGAAGACGGCAATGTCTATGTTGGGCACGATGAAGCAGAAGTGCGTGCTAAATACAATTTAGGTGACATCAATCTTCGTCAAGATGAAGATGTGTTAGACACATGGTTCTCCTCTGCTTTGTGGCCATTTACCACATTGGGCTGGCCTGAAAACACTGAAGAGCTCAAAACTTTCTACCCAACATCTGTGTTGGTGACGGGTTTTGACATCATTTTCTTCTGGGTGGCACGCATGATCATGATGGGAATGCACTTTATGGAAGAGATTCCATTTAAAGAGATTTACATCCACGGTTTAGTGCGTGACCAAGATGGTCAAAAAATGAGTAAATCTAAAGGCAATGTGCTCGATCCAATTGATTTGATCGATGGCATTGATTTAGAAACATTGGTGAAAAAACGCACCACCGGTTTAATGCAGCCACAAATGGCAGAGCGCATTGAAAAATCCACACGCAAAAACTTCCCAGATGGCATTAAAGCTTACGGGACAGATGCCCTTCGTTTCACATTCACAGCACTTGCCACAAATGGCCGCGATGTGATTTTTGATGTCGGTCGCGTTGAAGGTTATTCAAACTTCTGTAATAAAATCTGGAATGCGGCGCGCTTTGTGTTCATGAACACTGAAGGTCAAGCGATTGCGGATCAACCAGAAGCACGTTCACACATTGATGATTGGATTTTATCGCGCATCACTCATGTGAATGAAGAAGTTGAGCGCCATGTGGCTCAGTACCGTTTTGACTTAGCGACACAAGCATTGTACGACTTCATCTGGAATGAGTTCTGTGATTGGTATTTAGAGCTCACAAAACCTGTGTTAAACGGCGATTTCAGTGATGAGCAAAAAGCTGCAACCCGTTATACATTGTTGTCCGTGTTAGATGGCATCCTCAAAATGTTGCACCCATTCATGCCATACATCACTGAAGAGATTTGGCAAAAATTGGTGACCATCGCGCCAGTCTTTAAAGATTCTGACAGCATCATGACGGCAAGTTTCCCAAGCTTTAATGCCCGCAATGAAGCGCTTGAAGCAGATATTGAATGGTTACAAAATGTGTTGCTTGAAGTGCGCCGCATTCGTGCAGAAATGAACATTGCCCCAGGTAAACCCTTGCCAGTCTTGTATGAAAATGCCACAGAAGAAGATGTACGCCGTTTGGCACAAAATGAGTTGTTTGCCCTTAAAATTGGCCGCTTAGAATCATTGACAGCCTGTGAAGGCAATGCGCCGGAATCAGCTGTGGCGGTTGTGGGTAAAATGCGCTTGTTGATTCCTTTGGCAGGTTTAATTGACAAAGAGCAAGAGTTGGCACGTTTAACGCGCGAAATTGGTAAGCTTGAGCCAAGCATCAAACAATTGGCGGGTAAATTGTCTAATGAAGGCTTCACTGCGAAAGCGCCAGCGGCTGTGGTGGCTAAAGAGCGTGAGAAATTGGCAGACATGGAAAACACATTGACGGAACTCAATCAACAATTAGCGAAGATTAAAGCACTATAATGCATTGATCATTCAGACAAAAGCGATCTTCGGATCGCTTTTTTTGTGCCTGTTATCTTTGATAACTGATTAAATAATTATATTGTTAATATTTTAATAAATAGTGTCTAATTATATATAAGTTTTATTTTTAATTTATCTAGATCAGCATCCGATTGAATGGTGCTAGGGAGTTTGGATATGAAAGAGAAAATAGAAAACTATACAGGCGCAGCCGGCGGTTGGGGTGCATTAAAAGCGGTGGTTAAAGCGCTTGAAGGGCAAATGGAGATCCGTGAGGATGCCAAAGCAATGTTTGAGATGAATAAACCGCAAGGCTTTGATTGCCCAGGATGTGCATGGCCAGATCCGAAAAAATCCCCAATTTTTAATATTTGTGAAAATGGTGCCAAGGCCGTTTCTTGGGAGGCAACCTCTAAACGCGCCACGCTCGATTTTTTTAAAGCGCACACAATTACAGAATTATTAACGTGGTCAGATTATCAATTAGAAGATGCTGGCCGTTTGGTGCATCCGATGAAATATGATGCCCAAACCGATACTTATCAAGCCATAGAGTGGCAAACGGCATTTGAAGAGATTGGCGCCATCATGCGTGGTTATGATGATCCAAATGTGGTGGAATTTTACACCTCAGGGCGCACCTCAAATGAAGCCGCATTCTTATTTCAATTGTATGCCCGTGAATATGGCACCAATAATTTTCCTGATTGTTCTAACATGTGCCATGAACCGACAAGCGTTGGCGTTGCAGCATCCATTGGCGTAGGTAAAGGCACAGTGCTGTTAGAAGATTTTGAACAAGCAGATTTAGTGATGTGCATCGGGCACAATCCCGGCACGAATCACCCAAGAATGCTCAATACATTGCGAAAAGTGTCAGAACGCGGTGCCACCATTGTCGCGATCAATCCCATGCGAGAACGTGGGCTTGAAAAATTCATCTATCCACAAAATCCTGTCGAAATGTTGACAGATCACGCAGTCCCTTTAGCCACGCCGCCTCACTATTATCAAGTGCGCGTCGGTGGTGACACTGCATTAATGAAAGGCATCATGCGCCTTGTGATTGAAAAACATGATGCGGCGATGGCAAAAGGTGAGCCTGCCATTTTAGATCTAGATTTTATTGCAGAACATACAATGGGTTATGATGCGGTCAAAGCCGATGTGTTAAACAGTGATTGGGTGGATTTAGAGCGGATCGCAGGTTTGTCAAAAGCGGTGATGAATGAGATTGCAGAACTCTACATACAATCTGAGCGCACCATCATTTGTTATGGTATGGGCATTACGCAGCATCAGCATGGCACCCATAATATTCAGCAGCTCATTAATCTATTGTTATTGAAAGGTAATATCGGCAAACCCGGTGCAGGATTGTGTCCGCTTCGTGGGCATTCAAATGTGCAAGGTGATCGCACGGTGGGCATTACGGAAAAACCGAGTGCCGAGTTTTTAGCGAACATTGAGAAACGCTTTGGTTTTAAACCACCTAAAGATTGGGGGCATGCCGTTGTGGCGAGTATGCAAGCCATTTATGAAGGTCGATCTAAAGCGTTAATCAGCATGGGCGGCAATTTAGCTGTGGCGATGGCGGATCATGATAAAACGTATGCAGGCATGAAAGGTTTAGATCTTGCAGTGCATGTGGCAACGAAACTCAATCGCTCGCACTTATTGACGGCAAAACATACGTATCTTTTCCCTGTGCTTGGCCGTACGGAAGTGGATGTACAAGCCACTGGGGCACAAGCGGTGACGGTGGAGGATTCAATGTCCATGGTGCATGCATCGCGTGGAGTGTTAAAACCGGTCAGTGATGATGTGATGAGTGAGTGTGCTGTTGTGGCAGGCATGGCGAAGGCAACCTTGCCAAACACAAAAGTCGAATGGGATGAGTTTGTGGCGGATTACAGCAAAATTCGCGATGCAATGGGTGCAGTATTCCCCAATCTATTCACGGATTATAATGAAAAGATCAAAGTGTCAGGCGGTTTTCATTTAGACAATGCTGCAGCGCGTCGCGTGTGGCACACCAAAAGTGGTAAAGCGAACTTTATTCCCACCGATGGCATCATTGAGGATCCAAAATCTGCCTTTAACAGTGAGTTGGTGCTGGCAACAGTGCGCAGCCATGATCAATACAATACAACGATTTATAGTTACAATGATCGTTATCGCGGTGTTTTTGGTACGCGGGATGTACTGTTTTTAAGTGCCCATGAAGTAGAAGTTCAGGGGCTAAAAGCAGGGGATCGCGTCAATGTGATTGCGTTAGATGTTAATGGTCAGGCGACCGATCGCAGGTTAGATCATTTAGAAGTGGTGATTCATGCCATTTCTGATCGTTGTGCCGCGACCTATTTTCCTGAGGCTAATAATTTATTACCGATTGAAAGCATCGATGAACAATCTGGCATTCCTGCTTATAAAAACATTCCGATACGCCTAGAAAAAGTTGCATAAATCACGAGCCCCAATCATGGATTGGGGTTTCTTATTCCCACTCAATCTTAATGCCAGCCTCTTTGAGCCAATCGCGCTCAAGCTGTAAATCTTGCTGAATGAGCGGATGCTCATCTAACCAATGGGGTGGGAAGGTGAGGGTGATTTTCTTTTTAGCATATTGAAAATCAAACTCTGGCATCGGCTGTGGCTCACGGCTGCGGTGTAAAAGGACAGAGATGCGCAAAATCAGCGTCAATGGAATGGTGAAATCTGGCAGATACTCAAAATCATCTGGATTAAAGCGGCGCTTATGATTGTATAAAATGGCCGCCAAAATCTTTTGATCCGTGCGGCTAAAGCCATCTAAATCAGCATGTTCCACCAAATAGGCGCTGTGCTTATAATGGCGATGGTAAGAGATCGCGAGCCCAATTTCATGCAATAATGATGCCCAGCCTAAATAACGGCGCGGACTGGTTAAATAGGGCGCACTTAGCTCAATTTTATCCACCATATAAAGGGATGTGGCTTCAACGCGTTTAGCCTGCTCAATGTTCGCGCCAAAGCGGTGCACCAAGCTTTCGATGGTTAAATCCCGCATGTCTTCTTTATGAATGCGCCCAAGTAAATCGAGCACCATGCCTTCACGAAGGGCAGTATCCACAGGTTGAACCACTTCTAAATTGAATTTTTCCATCACGGCTTTGAGGATTAATAAGCCAGAACAAATGACGCGGGCGCGCTCTGTGGTCAGATCAAAGCGGCGTTCGATCGCGCGCACTGTGCCAAGAGATAAGAGGATTTTTAGTAGCTTTTTGAGCGCTGTGGCTGTGATCTCCTCTTCGCCTAAGTTTTCTTGCTCAATCATTTCGCGCAGGGTGCGAATGGTGCCAGAGGCCCCAAAATATTGGCAAGGATCAGAGGTTAAATGAGGATGCAGCGGCTGCAACTCCGTTTCGAGATACAACGCTGCAGCATGCACCTGTTTTTTGGAGATTTTATCATCAAAAAAGAACTGCTTAGCCAGGCGAACACAGCCCACTTCTAAGCTTGAAGAGCGCAATAATTTATCTTTATCACCGAGCACAAGCTCCGTACTGCCGCCGCCAATGTCAATGACAAGGGCAAGCTGATCATGCAGATCCACATATTGAATCACGCCAAGATAGATGAGGCGCGCCTCTTCTTTACCAGAGATGATCTCAATCGGTACGCCAAGGGCGGCTTCCGCTTCACGCATGAATGAAGGATCTTTGAGTTGGCGTAAAGTATTTGTGCCCACCACACGAATATTTTTGCGATCAATTTCCGCCAAACGCTCGCCAAATTGAGCAAGACAAGTGAGGGCTTTTTCACGCGTATTTGGATGAATCAATTTCTCGGGTGTTAAACCATAAGCCAGTTGCACCATGCTTTTCATGCGGTCGATCACCACTAAGCGGCCGTTATCTTCCTGCACGATGGCTAAATGAAAACTGTTTGAGCCTAAATCCACAACCCCCAAAATTTTTTCATCCATATTCGATCCTTTAATAGATTATGACTGCGATTGTTTATGAAAGAGATGGTTAGAGAGTGTTGCAAAATCTGCCACAGAGAGTTTCTCAGCGCGTAAAGAGGCATCAATGCCACACGCTTCGATCTCTTCTTGGGTAAAGAGCGGCTTTAAAGTATTGCGAAGGGTTTTGCGCTTCATGGTGAAGGCGCATTTGACCACATCATAAAAACACTCATCCGACTCAATGCCATAAGGATCTTTTTCATACGGCACTAAGCGCACAAATTGACTCATCACTTTTGGGGCAGGGTTAAATGCCGTTGGTGGAATGGTCAAAAGTGGAATCACTTGACAATAACGCTGCACCATCACAGAAAGACGGCCATATTCACTGTCATCTGGCGTGGCGGCCATGCGATCGATCACCTCTTTTTGTAGCATAAAATGCATGTCTTGAATGACATCAGCAACCGCTAAGAGATGGAAAATGATGGGCGTTGAGATATTGTAAGGCAAGTTGCCCACAATTCTGAGTTTACGCTCATCGGTTTTGAGGGTGCGAAAATCCACCGTCAATACATCTTGATGGATGATGTTGAGTTTGTCGAGCTCAGATAAAATGGGAATCAAATTGCGGTCAAGTTCGATGACGGTGAGTTCATTGAGCACGGTCAATAAAGGGCGCGTCAAGGCGCCTAAACCTGGGCCAATCTCGATGAGATGGTCATTAGGTTCTGCGCGGATGCTTTGAAACAATTGGATGATTAAAGGATAGTCAATTAAAAAGTTTTGACCAAAACGTTTGCGCGCCTGATGATGGCGCACAAGTTGTAGATATTCATTTGTCACGGTTAGAAACGTCTCTCTATGTATACGTCGGATAGCATTTTGTCTTGCCATAGGCTGTATTGCTGACCGGCTTTTTTGCGGTAGTAATAATCTCTGGCAATGTTTTTGATTTGCGATTCATCCGGTAAACCCACTTTTTTGTCCTCAACGCGAATGATGTGATAACCAAACGGCGTGCGCACAGGTTTACTGGTTTCGCCCACTTTTAGGGCAAGCATCGTTTTTTCAAATTCTGGCACCAATTGACCGGGCGCAACCCAACCAATTTCACCACCTTTAGCCGCAGACACAGGATCTTGGGATTGCGCTTTAGCGATCTCTTCAAAACCTTCGCCTGCCGCTAAACGTTCATGTAAGCGATCAATGCGCAATTTGGCCTCTTTTTCAGTGGTGTCGTTATCGACACGCACTAAAATGTGGCGCACTTTCACGTTGGGCGTTTTGCTGTTTGCGAGCTGCTTTTGTAATTGTTTAAATTCATCAGAGCGCATGTAAATGTCCACTTCATCATCCGTGACGCGAATGGAGCGCATCATTTGATTGCGAAGCTCAGCAGACATGATTTGTTTGCGGATGTTTTCTCTAAATTGATTAAAAGGAATGCCTTGATATTGCAAATAGGCTTTAAGGTCTGCAACGGTTGCGCCATTTCGAGAGGCAATGTCGCGGATGGCATCATCCACCATCATGTCCGAAATTTCGATCCCTGCGTTGTTTGCAATGCTTTCCATGATCTTATTGATGGCAAGGGTTTTGACCACTTCATCTTTAATGGCTTGCTCACTTAACCCCATGCCGCGGAACTCTGCGCGTGCTTGTGCTAATGCTGAATTGAACTCTTTGCGGGTGATGGCTTGGTTATCAACCACTAATGCAATTTGATCTGTGTATTGTGTATTTGATTTTTGTGCATGTGACATCGTTGCAAAGGAAGAGAAGCATAATAGCGACAAGGGCAATAAGACCGACAGCTTTTTACGTGCCATACAAAATCCTTCTAATTATGGTTTGAAATAAGATAAATACGAATAATTATACTAAGGAATTATGGAATAGTAATGCAATTATTTCATAGATACTATAAAATGGCGGGGCATGGGCGTGACGACGCCTTTTTTAATCTACTTTTTACTATATTTAACAATCGTTTAATGTCATGACAGAAGAAAAACAAAACTTAATGGATACAACTGAAGCTGTAGAATTGCCAACAGAGGCAGTTGATAATCAAGCGCAATTAAAGCGTGAAAAACTCAAACAAAAGCAACAAGCTGTGAATGAGTTGTTAGCGCGTTTGTCCGCAGAATATCCAGCCATTTTCCCGAAAGCTGGGCAAGGTCGAGCGGTGCCTTTAGCCATTGGTATGCATAAAGTATTGCAACCGATTGTGGCTGAATGGGGCTTTAACTCCATGACCTTGCGCGCAGCGATGTTCAACTACACGCGTCAATTGCGTTATCAAAACGCCTTGGTGTTTGCATCTCATCGTTTGAACTTAGATGGCACACAAGCCGAAGAGATCACCGAAGAGCAAAAAGAAGCGGCGCGTGCAGAAATTGCAAAAATCGAAGCTTGGTTAGCGAAAAATAAGCCTGAGAAGGCCAAACGCTTGTCTGAAAAGAAAGCGCAAATCGCTGAGAAAAAGCAAGCGAATACGCAAAAACCAAGACACAGAGCAAAACCTCAAGGCGCTGCTAAACCTTTTGTGAAAAAAGAGTTTAAAGCCCCTAAAGCTCAAGAAGAGAGTAAGGCTGCACCGCAAAATCTCGATGAGAAGATGCAAAGCCTTTTATCTAAATTCAATCAGCATTAATTAAGAACCAATGAAAACTATCATAGAATCCGCGTTACACAGTGCTGTGGAGACATTAAACAGCACTGAAAATCTCAACATTCCTTCTGAAAAAATTGCTTTAAGCATCGAGCGCACACGTGATGTGGCGCATGGTGACTTTGCCAGTAACTTAGCCATGATGCTCGCTCGTGACCTTAAAAAGTCACCACGACAAATCGCGGATATGTTAATTGCCGCATTGCCAAGCAATCCGATGATTGAAAACGTAGCGGTCGCTGGCGCAGGCTTTATGAACTTTACATTGGCAAAACAAGCTTACTTCAATGAATTGAACGAGGTCCATGCTAAGACAGATCGCTATGGCCACAACACCATTGGGCAAGGGGATAAAGTACAAGTGGAGTTCGTCTCTGCAAATCCCACCGGTCCTTTGCATGTTGGGCACGGTCGTGGTGCCGCTGTGGGTGACTCCTTAGCGCGCATTATGGCGGCCAATGGTTATGAGGTGACCAAAGAGTTTTACTACAATGATGCCGGTGCACAAATTGATAACTTAACGTTGTCTGTAAAAGCACGCATCGATGGTCAAACGCCTGAAGATGAATCCTGGCCAGCCGATGGTTATCGCGGTGATTACATCATGGACATTGCCAACGATTTTCTTGCGAAAAAAACTGTGCAAGCAGATGATCGCAGCATCGTAGCAACTGGTGATAAAGAAGATTTAGCAAACATCCGTGAATTTGCCGTGGCGTATTTGCGTCATGAGCAAGATTTGGATTTAAAAGCCTTTGATGTGAATTTTGATGTCTTTTTCTTAGAATCCTCTTTGTATAAAGATGGTTCTGTTGAAAAAACAGTGACAGAATTGACAAACAATGGCTTTACCTATGAGCAAGATGGCGCATTGTGGTTAAGAACCACAGACTTTGGGGATGATAAAGACCGAGTCATGCGTAAAAAAGAGGGTGGATACACCTACTTTGTGCCAGACGTGGCATACCATCGCAATAAATGGGAACGCGGCTTTAAACGTGTGGTCAATGAACAAGGCGCGGACCATCACGGTACGATTGCTCGCGTTCGCGCAGGTTTACAAGCCTTAGAAATCGGTGTGCCAAAAGGTTGGCCAGATTACGTATTGCACCAAATGGTGCTTGTGATGCGTGATGGTCAAGAGGTGAAAATCTCTAAACGTGCCGGCAGCTATGTGACACTTCGTGATTTGATCGATGAAGTGGGCAAAGATGCCACCCGTTACTTCTTAGTGGCGCGTAAACCCGATTCACAATTGCAGTTTGACATTGATTTAGCCCGCAGCCAATCTTCGGAAAACCCTGTGTACTACATTCAATATGCTCATGCTCGCATCTGTTCATTGTTAGATGAGCGTTCTAAACAACAAGCGTTTGATGCCAACAGTGCCAAAGCGCATGTTGATCGTTTAGACACTGAATTAGATTATGAATTGATGCGCGTGATTTCTCGTTTCCCTGAAATGGTGATCTCTGCAAACAATAACAATGCACCGCATTTAATTGCTGCTTATTTGCAAGAATTGGCAGGTGCTGTGCACAGTTATTACAATGCAAAAGATGAAGAGGGCAAAGCGATCCGTATTTTAACGGATGATCAAGCATTGCAAGATGCGAAGCTTTACCTTTTATCCTCGGCAAAACAAGTGATTGCCAATGGTTTACACCTATTAGGATTAACAGCGCCTCATAAAATGTAGTTTTGCGATGTTCAACGTGAAAAAACAAGCTGAAAAACTGAGTCACAATCCGCTTTCGCCCGGGGAGAAAAGTCCACGGGCGCAGGCGAATCGACGCTTGATTATTGTCACAGTGATCCTTGCCGCGATGACGTTAGGTCCGGGGGGATTTTCAGCTTGGCAGGCGCATCGTGCTGAGAAAAAACAGGCCAAAGAAGCGGCAGCTCAACTGCTTAAAGAGCAAAAAGCCGCCAAGAAAAAGGTGATCAAGCCTTTATCGGATGAAGATTTTGAAGGGGCAAAAGAGTATAACTTTTATACGCAGCTTGAAGAGCGCTCCCTGAATTTGCGGGCGGAAGATAAGTTTGGCGGCATCATGATTGATAATGTCAATAAACCACCGCAGTTGCAGTTAGAGAGTGTGGTGCAGCCCACAAAAACAGATACGAAAGTGGCACTCAAGCCAGAGTCACCTAAAAATAATCAGCCTGTTAAAATGGCGCCTTTGGTGCTAGAGAGCACACAAAAAGTGAGTGTGCGTCAAGAAAAACCTACCCCACAGCAAACGGCAAAGAAAACGCGTATTTTGCAAATTGGTAGTTTCATTTCTCAAAAAGAGGCGGAAAAACAGCAAGCAAAATTGTCGCAGTATGGCTTTGCCCCTCGCATCATTCAAGGCAAAAACAATGCCCAAAAAACCGTTTATCGTGTGCATTTAGGTCCCTTTTCAGATAAGGAATTGAATGCGATTAAAGAGCGTTTAGGGTCATTAAAGATCAGTTACTTTGAAGTAAAATAAATCAAAGCAACGTGAGATTTAGCACAAAATCAAGTATAGTAGTCAATTAGTTTTCAGAGTGAAGGAAAGATTATGGCGCGCGGAATTAATAAGGTCATTTTGTTAGGTCATTTAGGTCGTGATCCTGAAGTAAAATATATGCCAAATGGCAATGCAGTTGCGAACATGACAATTGCAACATCTGAGAGCTGGAAAGATCGCAACTCAGGTCAGCCACAAGAACGCACCGAATGGCACCGTGTGGTGATCTTCGGTAAATTGGCAGACATTGCAGGACAATATTTGCGTAAAGGCTCTTTGGTCTACATTGAAGGGCAATTGCAAACCCGTAAATGGACCGATCAGTCTGGTCAAGATCGTTACACCACAGAAATCGTTGTAAACATGTCAGGCACCATGCAGATGCTAGATCGTAAGGGCGCAATGGATGGTGCTCAAGGCGATTATGGCGCACAAAATGATTATGGTCAGCAAAATCATCAAGGTGGCGGTTATGGTGGTCAAGCACAACAGCCAATGCAACAGCAAAATTATCAAAATGCAGCACCACAGCAGCAACCTGCGGCACCAAAGCCGTCCGTACAGCCAGCATTTGATAATGATACATTTGAGGATGACATTCCATTCTAAGTGGTCTTAAATTACGAACATGCAGAAAAACCCAGTTAAAATACTGGGTTTTTTTATGAAAATAAAAAAAATTCATCAAATCATTCAAATTTTGCAAAAAAACTTTTGTACAATGAATTGCGTGGTATATAATCGCGCAAAATACGTACAAGGGGAACATGACATGATCAAAAAAGAAGAACAAGTCATTGAAAATCAAGGCACGCGTCACAAAGAGTACGCTGTACTTTTAGCCGTCGCGGTGATTATTTTTGATGTTATTTTTAAAAACACCACATCCACGCCATTTTTGGTGGTGATTAACCTAATTTCTTTAGGTGCCATTTTATACAGTGCATTCAGTGTGGTGCGCCATGCGGACATCTTTGCACACCGTTTAGGTGAGCCTTATGGTTCATTGATTTTAAGCTTGTCGGTGGTGATTTTAGAGGTGAGTTTAATCACCGCGGTGATGACCTCTGGCAGCTCAGCTGCGGAAAATGGTGGCGTCAGCCCATATGCCACATTGATGCGGGATACGCTTTATTCACTCATTATGTTGGTTACGAGCGGCTTTGTTGGGGTTTCCTTATTGTTAGGTGGACGCAAATTTAGAACGCAACATGTGAACTTAGCAGGCGTCACGCAATATTTAACGGGCATCATTCCATTGGTGTTTGTGGTGCTCATTTTGCCAAGCGTATTGCCATCGGGCACTTATAGCAATGGTCAATTGTTGGTGGTGGCATTTTTATCTGCCGTTTTGTATGCAGTGTTTTTGATCATTCAAACCAAAACCCATCAAAACTTGTTCATTTATGAGCATGAAGATCAGGATGAGGATCATNAAGGCGTACCCTCGCCCCATTCAAACATTTGGCATGGCGTATGGTTGGTGGTGCATTTGATCTCTGTGGTGGCCATCACAAAGGTGGATTCAACACCGCTTGAAACATTGCTTGGTAATTTAGAGGCACCGAAAGCATTAACCGGTTTAATTGTGGCGATCTTGATTTTCGCACCGGAAGGCTTAGGTGCGATTCGTGCGGTTTTGGCCAATGATTTACAGCGCGCCATTAATATGTATTTTGGTTCCGTGTTGGCGACCATTTCCTTGACAGTGCCTGCCGTGGTGATCATCTCATTATTAACAGGCAACAACATTGTGTTAGGCCTTGATTTGGTGGATGCGATGCTGTTGATCGGGATTTTTATTCTCTGTCAGGCAACGTTTGCCAGTGGGCGCACCAATCAGGTCGATGGCGTTGCGCACCTTGTGATTTTTGGTGCCTATTTGATGATGATTTTGAGTTAAATAAAGATTGAGGCAACAAAAAAGCGATCCAATGGATCGCTTTTTTATCATCTTGCGTTAAGCATTATGCATCTTTAGAAGCACGAGCAAAACGTTTACGATCATTTTCCGTTAAGTATTTTTTACGTAAACGGATGGATTTAGGTGTCACTTCAACCAACTCATCGTCATCAATGAATTCGATGGCTTGTTCTAACGTCATGCGGATCGGTGGCGTTAATGTCAATGCTTCATCCGTACCTGAGGCGCGCATGTTTGTTAACTGTTTTGCCTTCAATGGGTTCACAGTTAAGTCATTGTCGCGTGAATGGATACCGATCAACTGACCTTCATACACTTCTTCAGCATGGCCAATGAATAAGCGACCACGATCTTGTAAGTTGAACAATGAGTACGCAGAGGCTTTACCTGTACCGATGGAGATCAATACACCGTTCAAACGTTGACCCACTTCACCTTTTTTGTAAGGACCGTAATGATCAAAGTTATGGAACATTAAGCCTGTACCACTTGTTAATGTCATGAATTCAGTTTGGAAACCGATCAAACCACGAGATGGGATCATGTATTCTAAACGAATGCGGCCTTTACCATCTGGAACCATGTTGGTCAATTCACCGAAGCGAATGCCCATTTGTTCCATGATTTTACCTTGGTGATCTTCTTCGATGTCAAAGGTCAAAGTTTCATAAGGTTCAACTTTAACGCCATTTTCTTCTCTAAAGATAACTTCAGGGCGACCCACAGCCATTTCAAAGCCTTCACGACGCATGGTTTCGATTAAGATAGATAAATGAAGCTCACCACGGCCAGAGATCTTGAAGCGATCAGGATCTTCAGTGTCTTCAACGCGCAATGCAACGTTGTGTAACAATTCTTTTTCTAAACGCTCTTTGATTTGGCGAGATGTGACAAACTTACCTTCTTTACCCGCAAATGGAGACGTATTCACTTGTACAGACATCGAAACAGTTGGTTCATCCACTGTCAATGGTGGCAACGCTTCAGGATGCGCAGGATCACACAATGTATCAGAGATGAATAAAGGATCGATCCCTGTGAAACAGATGATGTCGCCCGCTTGTGCAGATTCAAACTCAACACGATCTAAGCCATGGAAGCCCAAGATTTTTTGAATTTTACCGTTACGTTTTTTGCCTTCACGGTCAATGATTGTCACTTGTGAGTTTGTTTTGATTTGACCACGTTGAATACGGCCCACACCAATTAAGCCCACATAAGAGTTGTAATCTAATGAAGAAACTTGTAATTGGAATGGTGCATCCACTTCAACTTTAGGTGCATCAACGTGTTTAACGATCGCTTCAAATAAAGCTGTCATGTCGCCATCACGCACATCGGGTGTATTGCCAGCAAAGCCGCTTAAGCCTGATGCATAGATCACAGGGAAGTCTAATTGTTCTTCAGTTGCACCTAATTTATCAAACAAGTCAAACGTTTGATCTAATACCCAATCAGGACGAGCGCCAGGGCGGTCAATTTTGTTGATCACAACGATTGGCTTAAAGCCCATTGCGAATGCTTTTTGTGTCACAAAGCGTGTTTGAGGCATCGGGCCTTCAACCGCATCCACTAATAATAAAACAGAGTCAACCATGGACAATACACGTTCAACTTCGCCGCCGAAGTCAGCATGTCCTGGAGTATCTACGATGTTGATGCGATAATCATTCCAATTGATCGCTGTGTTTTTTGCCAAAATAGTGATGCCGCGTTCTTTCTCGATTTGTCCTGAGTCCATCACACGATCGGCCACTTGCATGCGTGGGTCGAATGTGCCGGATTGTTTAAGGAGTTGGTTAACGAGAGTGGTTTTGCCATGGTCAACATGGGCAATAATCGCAATATTGCGTAATTTTTCGATCACTTGAGTAAGCCCTTATCAGTGAATGGTTGTGAAAAAATGAGATCAAGCATTTTAGCATACTAAATGCTCACGCTGTCAATTTTATGAATTTTATGGTAGTTGGCAGCTTTTAATGAAATTAAAGCGTATATTAGAGAAAAGGAGAGATCACGATGACAGTCTATTTAATGCAAATTGATTTCCATACAGAAGGGCCATTTGGTGCAGAAATGAGCGAAGCGTACAAGCCATTGGCGCAAGACATTGCCGGCACAAACGGACTCATTTGGAAAATTTGGACAGAGAATGCAGCAACTTCGCGCGCAGGCGGTTGGTATGCGTTTAGTGATTATGAATCATTAGAAGCCTATAAAGAGATGCATTGTGCGCGTTTAACGAGTTTTGGCATTACGGACATTGAGACAAAAATCTTTACCCCAAATGTTGATTTGTCTGTGATTGACCATTTTCCTGCGGCGTTAATTTCATAAGGAGCATGATCATGGATGAAGAGTAACGTAAATCAGTTGAAATGAATTGAATCCATAAAATGGAAAAAGCCTCAGAAATCTGAGGCTTTTTTTGAAACGTTCTAATGCAATAAAATTGTATTAGTATAAGCGTTTACGATGAATTGAATCACGCATGATACGCTTATAATGGCGTTTCTGAGCAGCGGCAGCCTTGCGCTTACGCTCTGCGGTTGGTTTTTCAAAGAATTCACGTGCACGTACGTCCGCGATAACGCCAGCTTTTTCACAAGCACGTTTAAAACGACGCAGAGCTACGTCAAAAGGTTCATTGTCACGAATCTTGACGGAAGGCATTAAACATCACCCCAATTAGTAATTAATTAAATAAAAACGTTTTTTGAAAGATCAAAAAACACCAAGCTCAAAATTATATAGGAAATTGATTTTAATGTAAAAGAAAAAGCGCATTTTCTTTTGTGTCAATGAACCATTGCCAGCATTTTGATTTACGAGAAATTTACTTTTCATGACGAATGTTTGCAAAAACGAACCTATACTGCACTCATCACGATTGTATAAAAATTTCCATAAGGAGACACATTAATGAAAAAACCTTGGATGGCGCGCGTGTATGTGGGCGTGATGGGCTCATTGTTACTGATGAGTGTTGCGGTTTCACAAACGCTGCCCGATTGGAGTACATTGTTTGAAAATAATAAATCCTCGATTGTGAGCATCACTGTTAAAGGTAAAGAAGAGGTGCCAACGATGCCAGGCTTTCCCTTTTTCTTTGATGAACGCGATCCGTTTTCATTCTTTTTTGGTGAGCCAAGACAACGATCACAAAAGCCGCGTGAACGCATTGTGCAAGCCGGTGGCTCAGGATTCATCGTGGATCAAAATGGCTTAATTGTCACCAATGCCCATGTGGTGGGTAAAGCTGATGAGATTTTGGTGCAGTTGTCTGATCGCCGTGAATTGCCAGCAAAACTTGTGGGCAAAGATGATCGCTCAGATGTGGCGGTGCTACAAATTGAAGCGAAAAACTTGCCGGCCGTGAAAATTGCCGATGTCAAAGATCTAAAAGTGGGGCAATGGGTAATGGCAGTGGGTTCGCCATTTGGGCTTGATTATACAGCAACGCAAGGCATCATCAGTTCTCTTGGCCGCAATTTACCAAGTGACAGTTACACGCCATTCATTCAAACCGATGCTGCGATTAACCCAGGCAACTCAGGCGGTCCGCTCTTTAATACAAAAGGCGAGGTGATTGGCATTAATTCACAAATTTACACCAGTACAGGCAGCTATGCGGGCGTGAGCTTTGCCATTCCGATTGATTTAGCGATGGATGTGGTGCAGCAATTGCAATCAAACGGTAAAGTGGTGCGCGGTTGGCTTGGCGTACAGATTCAAGATGTGAATGCTGATTTAGCGAAAACCTTTAACTTGGATAAACCCCAAGGGGCGATTGTGTCGAGCATTGTGCCCAATGGTCCTGCGGCAAAATCTGATCTTCAAGTGGGCGATGTGATTTTATCTTTCAATGGTCAAACGATTCATACATCGAGTGAATTACCGGTGTTGGTGAGCCGTGCGAAAGTGGATCAACCGGCAACATTAGAGATTTTACGCCATGGCAAAAAACAGAACTTAACCGTGGACATTAAGGCGGTAGATGGTGATCAATTGGCGGTGACGGCACAAAATGGTGCGCACAATCTCTTGGGCATCACCGTGGAAGCATTGCCACAAAACAGTGTGCAGCAAGGCGTGGTGATCAGTGGCGTGACAGAAGGCGCAGCAGCTGATGTGGGCATTCGTGATGGCGACATCATCAGCCAGATCAATGGACAGAACATCTTGACGGTGGCAGATTTTAATCAAGCCCTTGCATCTGTGAAAAAAGGTGATGTGGTGCGTTTATTGGTGCACAGAGGCTCAAATGCTTACTTTGTGGCAGTGCCCATTAAAGAAAAATCCTAATGTGGATGAAACATTGAACAACAAAGCCCCGCAAAGGGGCTTTTTTCTTGGGTATACTAATGGCTTTCAATCAAAAGGTGACATCATGGCGAAGTCAAAAGTGGATAAAACCAATGCAATGCGCGCATTAGATCAATTGAAAATCAATTATGAAGCGTTAAGTTATCCGTGTGAGGGTGATGAGGTCAAAGGCGGATTAGAAGTGGCACAATTGCTCGGTGAGTCGCCGAATGTGGTGTATAAAACACTCGTCACCCACAGTGATCATGATTATGTGGTGGCGGTGATTCCAAGCGCGGAGCATCTTTCATTAAAACGCTTAGCTAAAGCGAGTGGACACAAAAAATTAGAGATGATTCCTGTGGCAAAATTAGAGCCATTAACGGGTTATGTGCGTGGTGGTTGTTCACCGATTAAGATGAAGAAAACATTTCCAACCTTCATTGCAAGTGCCGCAGAGACTTTGCCTTACATCATCATTTCAGCGGGGAAGCGCGGCACGCAAATTAAAATTGCCCCGCAAGATTTATTAAAAGCCGTGCGATGTCAATTTGCAGACATTTCCGACCTTGAAGCGGAGTGATTTGTGATATGATCGCTTCTTTTTATTTTAGGGTTTTGAGCAAAAATGGCAAAGCGTAGACACAGACAAAAATTTTCCCAAGAACCATTTGAAGTGGCCATCACGGACATTACACACGATGGCCGCGGCGTTGCCCATGTGGAGGGTAAGGTGGTGTTTGTCAATGGCGCATTGCCAGATGAAGTGGTGATGGCGCAATACGTCAAAAGCCGCAAAGATTACGATGAAGCGAAAACCATTGAAGTATTAAAAGCATCGCCAGATCGTGTGGCGCCCATTTGTGATGTGTTTGGCACCTGCGGCGGTTGTTCATTGCAGCATTTAGATCCTGAAAAACAGATCTATTTTAAAGCCAAACAATTGGCATCGAACTTGAAAAAACAGGCAAAACTCGACTTTGATGTGGCAGAACAAATGCCGCCATTGAGATCACCCAGTGAACATTATCGCTATAAAGCGCGTTTAGGCGTGAAATATGTGGCGAAAAAAGAGAAAGTGTTGGTGGGTTTTCGTGAGAAATTTGCTCCATTCATCGTGGATATGGACAGCTGCCCTGTGCTTGAAGACAAAGTGGCGAACTTGTTGCCTGCATTGTCTGCCTTAATTGGTGATTTAACGCTGTTAGATAAAATCCCACAAATTGAAGTGGCCATTGGTTCAGAGCAAGTGGCATTGAGTTTTCGCGTATTAGAAACGCCCACTGAAGAAGATGAAGCAAAACTCAAAGCATTTGGCATTGAGCACAACATTCTCATCTATTTACAGCCTAAAAATGAAGCCTCGACCTATTTATTAAGTGATGTGGAAGATCGTGATGATTTGTTGAATTATCAATTGCTTGATCGCTTAACGATGGCATTTAAGCCGTATCACTTTACGCAAGTGAACCCAATGATCAACCAACAAATGGTCAAACAAGCGCTAGACTTATTAAAGCTGCAAAAAGATGAAACAGTGCTTGATCTCTTTTGTGGTTTAGGTAACTTCACTTTGCCTTTAGCGTTAGAAGCTGGCAAGGTCATTGGCGTGGAAGGGGATCAAAGCTTAACTGAGTGGGCTGCGAAAAATGCGGCGCGCAATGGTTTAGAGAATGTTGATTTTTACTGTACAGATTTGACACAAAATCAAGATGATGCCGATTGGATGCAGCTCAAATATGACGCGATCTTGGTGGATCCGCCGCGTTCAGGCGCATTAGAAATGATGCCGTATTTAGGCAAATTGGCCCCAAAACGCATTTTATATGTGTCTTGTCATCCTGCAACATTGGCACGCGACTTAGCTGAGTTGGTGCAATATGGCTATGAAGTGACCGATGCAGGTGTGATGGACATGTTCCCGCACACAGCCCATGTGGAATCGATGGCGCTGCTCGTTAAAAAATAAGGAGTCACAATGGCAATTGAGGCAATTGGTTTTGATTTAGATGGTACGTTGGTGGACAGTGCACAAGGCTTAGGAAATACAGTCGATGGCATGTGTGAGCGTTTAGGCTTGCCGCAACCCGGCAAAGCGCTCGTGACTACGTGGATTGGCAATGGCATTGAAATGTTATTGACGCGCGCCTTAGCTTGGGCAGGTGCACCGAGTGATGATGAATACCGCGCGCGTGCCATGGCCATATTGTCCGATTGCTATCAGGATGAGTTATTGAGCGGCAGTCCACTGTTCCCTGAGGTGAAAGTGACTTTAGAAGCCTTAAAAGCACAAGGGTATGATTTGGTACTCATCACCAATAAGCCTTCAAAGTTTGTGCCAGAATTGATGCATTATTTGGGCATTGATCATCTATTTACCGAAATGCTTGGTGCGAATGATGTGGCAAAAATCAAGCCGCATCCTGCGCCCATTTTTAAGATTTTGGGGCAGCTTGGCTTAACGCAACGTGAGTTTGTGTTTGTGGGCGATTCGCGTAATGACATTTTGGCAGCGAAAAATGCTGGCGTGCGCTCGATTGCCTTGACGTACGGTTATAACTATGGGGAATCGATCGCCCATGCATCCCCAGATGCTGTGGTGGATGATTTTGCGGCGATCTTACCTGTGATTGAAACATGGAAAAATGACTGATGAGCTTTAAAAATTTATTGATTTACCGCTTTGAGGAGCCGTTGAACGGCTCTTTAGAAGAGATGGAAGCGAAGCTTTCCGCAAAACCTTTAACCAACTGTTTAACGGAAGAGTTGGAAAGTTTAGGTTGGTTGCCGATTTATAAAGATGGGCAGCAGTATGTGGAAAAAGTCAATCAAGCGCTGTTTGTGCGTTTTGGGATTGAGCATAAAATTTTGCCAAATTCTGCGGTAAAAACAGCCGTTGAGAAGAAAATTGAAGAGAAAAAATTAAAAAATGTCAGCCGTTCTGAGCTTAAAGAACTGACAGAAATGGTGACCAATGAATTGTTGCCCAATGCGTTGGTCAATCGCTCTTCTATGCTTGCGTACATTGACCTTGAGAAAAATTGGTTGGTGGTGGATGCAAGTTCTGCTAAAAAGGCTTCACTGTTGACGAGCCATTTGCGTAAAACATTGGGCAGCTTGCCCATCATTCCTTTAGTGCCAGAAAGTTCAGTCACCGCCGCAATGACCCATTGGGTTCAATATGGCGTTGAGTCTGACGCGCTTGATCTTTTGTACGATGTTGAGCTCAAAGAGATGAAAGATGAAGGTGGCAATGCGAAGTTTAAAGGCGTGCCCCTTGACGCAAAAGAGATTCAAGAGCCACTGAAAGAGGGTTGGCAAGTGACCAAACTCTCTTTAGGGTTTGATGAACAAGTGACGTTTTCAATGGCGGGCGACTTTGTGTTTAAGCGCCTAAAATTTTTAGAACGTTTCCAAGAAAATTTAGATCATGACGATGACCCTTCGGCTGCAATGCAAGCAGAATGGTATTTGGCAGTGGATTTATACCGTAAGCTCATCGATCATGTGTATGCATTAAGCAATCACGCATCAAACGCATAATTGATGCTCGTTTCATTTGTTTTTAGATTAAAGAATTTATAGGTTGACCATGGCTGAAAAGAAATATACCGCAAGCTCGATTGAAGTATTAACGGGGCTTGATCCTGTCAAAAAACGCCCAGGCATGTACACCGACACCACGCGTCCGAATCACTTATTGCAAGAGGTGATTGATAACTCAGTGGATGAAGCGCTCGCGGGGTTTGCGGATCATGTCACCATCACGTTGTATAAAGATGGCTCATATGGGGTCAAAGACAATGGACGCGGCATGCCAGTGGACATTCATCCTGAGCACGGCGTCAGCGGTGTTGAGCTGATTTTAACTAAGTTGCACGCTGGTGGTAAATTCAATCAAGATGTGTATCACTATTCTGGTGGTTTGCATGGCGTTGGGGTTTCTGTGGTCAATGCCTTGTCTGAGCGTTTAGAAGTTACGGTTTGGCAAGCAGGCGTTGAGTATAAAATCGCTTTAGCCAATGGCGAATGTGTCGAAGCATTGACGCAAGCGCCGTTTGCCAATAAAAAATTGAGTGGGACAGAAGTGCGCTTTTGGCCGAATGGCAGCTACTTTGATTATGACAAAGTCGCTAAAGCCCGTTTGATTCCATTATTAAAAGCCAAAGCATTGTTGGCTGCGGGTTTAAAAATCACCTTGATTGATGAAACTGTGGCAGAAGATACTGAAGGTGCGCGCCTAGAATGGTTCTTTGAAGGTGGCATCACTGAATACATTGAAGATCAATTAAGCGGTGAAGAGATTGTGCCAGTTGCGCCCATCATTGGTGAATTTACCGGTGAAACGGAAGAGTTCACTTGGGGCATTGCCTGGATGAAAGAGGGCACGCCATTGATGATGGAAAGTTATGCGAACTTAATTCCCACCATTGCTGGCGGTACACATGTCAATGGTTTGAAAAATGGTTTAACCGATGCGATCCGTGAATTTTGTGAGCAGCGCAATCTATTGCCGCGCAATCTAAAAATTGCCCCAGAAGATGTGATGCACAATCTCAATTTCTTATTATCACTCAAAATGGTGGAGCCACAATTTGCGAGCCAAACCAAAGAGCGTTTGAGTTCTCGCCACATCGCCAACATTGTGTCAGCCGCTGTGAAAGATTTCTTCACCCTTTGGCTCAATAAACATGTCGAAGAGGGCTTAGAGATTGTCACCCTCATCATTGAAAATGCTCATGCGCGCATTAAATCCTCAAAAGCTGTGGTGCGTAAAAAAATCTCCCAAGGCCCTAAATTGCCGGGTAAATTGGCCGATTGCATCAGCAATGATGTGGCGCTGACGGAGCTCTTTTTAGTGGAAGGGGATTCAGCAGGCGGTTCAGCCAAGCAAGCGCGAGATAAAGAGGTGCAAGCGATCATGGCGCTGCGCGGTAAGATTCTCAACACTTGGGAAGTGGATTCAAGTCAAATCTTATCCTCACAAGAGATTCATGACATCTCTGTGGCAATGGGGATTGATCCTGAATGTGAAACCCTCGAAGGCTTGCGTTATGGCAAAATCTGTATTCTTGCGGATGCGGATTCCGATGGTTTACACATTGCAACCTTATTGTGTGCATTATTCTTGCGCCACTTTCGAAAATTGGTGGAAGAAGGGCATGTATTTGTGGCAGTGCCACCGTTGTATCGCATCGACATTGGCAAGGAAGTGCATTACGCATTAGATGAGTATGAAAAAAGCGAGATCATAAAAAAATACAATAAAAGCCGTAAACAAATCTCTGTGACACGCTTTAAAGGACTCGGTGAAATGAATCCGATTCAGCTCAGAGAGACGACAATGGCTCAGGATACACGCCGCTTAGTACAATTAACGATGGATGACACTGATATAAATCAAGTATTTGATCGTTTGTTGAATAAAAAATTGAGCGCTAAGCGTAAAGAATGGATTGAAAATCAGGAATTTAGCAAGGTTGAGGCATAATTAAAAAAATTGATTTTACATAATGCTACTAGTAGAATCAGGCAGCTAATTTTAAATAAGAATGAATCGAGGATAATAAGTATGGCTAAAAAGCCGAGTGTGTGTATCGGAATAGACATAGGATCATATTCAATCAAGATCGCAGAAGTGCAACGAAAAGGCAAAGATTTTCGTTTAACCCGCGCCCTTGTGTTTAACTGCGAAGGCGACTGGAAAGATGGCATGCCCGTTGAAATTGATGTGGCCGGCATCAGCTTAAATAAAGCGATGTCAGCGTTTGGTAGCTGTAAAGAGGCAACATTGGCGATCCCGACATCGGTGGCGATGGTGCGTTCTGTGCCGATGGAAACAAAGTTAAAAACCGATGAATTGTGGAAAACCATTGAGGCAAACGTGTCGCAATATTTCCCATTCTCCTCTGAGGAAGTGTTCATTGACTTTGTACCGATTAAACCCTCTTTAAGTGCAGAAGGGCACACGGATGTGTTGATCGTTGCGGCGCAAAAAGAGTTTGTCAATCAGCGCGAAATCTGTGCGGACATCGCAGGGCTTAAAGTCAATGCCATCGACATCAATATTTATGGCTTATTAGATCTATTGCACTTAAAAGGTGACATAGACAATATGTCTGATTATGATGCCGTGATGATTTTTGACATCGGTTTGATGCATTCAAGTTTAAATGTGGTCACCGGTGATCAATCTGTTTATGTGCGCGATGTACCGATTGGCGGCGAGCGCTTAACACAGTTGATCACAGAACAAAAATCCCTCTCTTTGCAAGATGCGGAAAAATATAAATTAAGTGGCGCTGCAGACATTCAAGAGAGCATTCAGCAATTCATCTCTGAAATGATGGTGCAATTACAATCATCGATTGACGTCTATGTGGCCAATAACCCACAAGTGACATGTCATCGCTTGTACATCTCAGGGGCAACCGCTTGTTATCCACAAATCCTCGATGCGTTGAGCACACAATTGACGAATGTTGAGGTGGAAGTGTTGTCACCTGACATGATTTTTGATGTGGATGACAAAGTCTATACTAAATTAAACGGCTCAAGCATTGAAGCACTTTCAACCGCAGCCGGCTTAGCAACGCGAGGATTACTCTAATATGATCGTTAAAATCAATCTATTACCGTGGCGCGAAGAGCTTAAGCTTCAGCGTGAGAAAAAAGTTAAAAGCTGGTTGGTGACAAGCTGCTTCATTGGGGCGATTTTAGCTGCCGCTGTGATCTTTTTTGTCAATGAAGAGCTTGAGTCGCGTGAAGTGCGCACCAGCATCATTGATATGGAACTTGCTAAACTCAGCCAAGTTGAAAAGCAGATGAATGAGCGTAAAGCTCAAACAGAAGCGTTAAAACAACAGCTCAATGTATTGCGTGAATTGGCTGCCCAACGCTCTGAAGTGGTGGGCATGATGGAGCAATTCTCTTCTGTAATGCCAGAGGATGCCTTCTTAATCTCATTGGCCTTTACATTGAATCAATTGAGCTTTAATGCCTTGGCAAAAGATCGTGATGTTTTAGCTGGTCACTTAGATCAACTCGATAAAAACATTGGCCCTGCGCCGATTCCACCGCATCGTGAAGTGGTGATTGATGGCAATAACGTGGTCTCTTACAGCGTGGTTGTGGACCCTGAAAAAAAATCGGCGATTGAAGAGGATGCAAAATGAATTTAAACAGCATTGATTTTAATGAACTCTTTTCCATTGAGAATTTAGCAAAGCAACCTAAATGGACGCGTGCCTTAGTGTGTGTGGGCAGTGCCATTTTAACATTTGCAGTGGTGACCTTTGGCGCCTTTAAATATTTTGAATTTGTGGATCAATTCCAAGCACAAAAAGATCGTGAAAACCAAAAGTTGGGTGAGTTGGCAAAAAAACTTGAGTTTAAGGCCTTAGCCGATCTCTATTTGGCTGAAATTGAGCAAGTGAATCAACTCTTATTAGAAGTGCGTAAGAAATTACCGCGTGAATTGAATGCGGCCAACTTTATCGAACAGCTCAATATGAACGCGATGCGCGCTGGGATTGATGTGAGACAATCGATGCCATTAGCTGAGCAATCGGCAGGCTTTTACACCAAGATTCCTGTGAGAATTGAAGGGTGTGCAACGTATGATCAGATCGGGCAATTTGTGGCAAACTTATCAGAAATTGAACGCATCATTACGCTTGATAACTTTGGCATCAACAGTTTTGTGCCAACGGCTCAATTGCCACAAGGCATTGAGATGTTAAAAAACGTGCCAAACGTTGTGGTGCCTAACTTTGACTGTGGTGTGTCTGGTCGTCAGGCGTTTTCAGCATTGATTGCAACCTATCGATATAACTCATAAGGAAAGAATGATGAATCCAAAAATTATGACAGTATTGGTATCGGCGTTCATTTTACAAGGTTGCTTTGAGCAATTTGAGCGTGGGGAACCGGTAGAAGAGCGCATCATGGATACAAAGCAATCTGTGGCACTCAAAGTAAAATCTCGTAAATTTGACAGCATCGCCAATAGCTTAGACATGGGCGATACCACCTTATTTTATATTGCCCAAGGCCGCGATCCATTTGTGGCGTCAGGCTCATTTAAAGGGGTGTTTGATTATGGTGACTTTGACGTCGCTGTACAGAGTAAAGTGCGTTTAAAACACGATCCTGAAAGACCTGAAGGTTATAAACCTGGCCCACTTGAAAAGTATGAGTTAGACAACCTAAAAATGATTGGTGTGATGTCATTGCAAAATGGCGAAACGGCTGCGTTGATCGATGATGGCAAAGGCAAAATCATCATGGCACGCGTCGGTGATTACATTGGCCGCGATTTTGGACGCATTAACAAAATTACAGAGCGCGACATTTTCATTGATGAAAAATTCGCCCCCGGCAATAAAGAAGATCCGAATGCATGGGTCTCTGCACCAAATAAAATATCGTTAAAAATAAAATAATTGGAGAGTATTTATGAGATTAACTCAGCCCGTTAATGGCTATCACTTAGGCGCAGTTTCAGTTGCATTGTCTGCTTTGTTGTTCTCCACGGCCAGTGCGCAGCGCTTGACTGCGGTGGAATCTGTGGCGTTAGCCGATGGCAATGTTGAATTGCGTTATCACTTTGACCGTGATGTACAAGCCCCAAAAACCTTTTATTTAGACAATAAAAATTTATTGGTGCTCGATTTTGCATCCACAGGCGTCAATCAAGTGTTGAAAAATCGCACGATTAATAACAACATTGTGTCTGATGTACAAAACATGTACGCGAACAATAAAGTGCGCTCTACAGTTAAATTAAAAGACAACAGCACTTACTCGGTCAATAGCCGTGGCAATGAAGTGGTGGTGACGTTAGCGCCTAAAAATTTATATGAAACCACTCAAGCCGGTTGGCAAAATTCTGTGCAGTCAAATGTGCCCAGTCAGGATTTGATGGTCAATCAACCTGTTGCAAAAGATGTGGGCTTTTTCCGTAACTCACAAGGCGCGGGTGTGATCGAGGTCTTTTTACCCAATGCCCAAACACAAGTGCAATTGGTGGATGAACAAACCCGTGGTTTAACGGTTTCTGTGCCCGGTGTTGCGTGGAATCCTGCGCAAGTGCGCCGCATTGAAGTGACGGACTTTGCAACGCCTGTGTCTGCTTTAGAAGTGGTCAATAATAACGGAACGGCTGCGGTGCGCATTCGCACACAATCGAATTATGAATACAGCACCCAACAAATTGGCTCTAAGTTTCAGTTGATTGTGAAGCCAAAGCGCCAAATGGTTGAGCAAAAGAAAAGTGCTTTAGGTGACAAAGATGTGTTCACTGGTGATTTAATCAGCATCAACTTCCAAGATATTGATGTGCGTGCCATTTTACAGATCATTGCAGACTTTACGGGCTTAAACATTGTCGTGAGTGACAGCGTCAATAGCCGCATCACCATCCGTTTACAAAATGTGCCATGGGATCAAGCCTTAGATGTTGTATTACGCTCAAAAGGTTTAGTGAAACAACAAAGCGGTAATGTTGTGTACATCATGCCTGCAAATGAAGCGCGTACATTAGCGCCTGATTTGATCACAGAGATCATCCAAATCAACAACGCAAAAGCGGCAGAGTTGGCACAAGTATTATCCTCTCAACAAGGCACCAATGCAGATGGTACACGCGTGCAATCCACCGGTATTTCTGAGCATGGTTCTTTAACGGTGGATCCGAACCAAAACTTATTGATTGTGCGTGATACACCTGAGCAAATGCGCATTGTGCGTGAGCTCATCAGTCGTTTAGATCGTCCATTAAGACAAGTGGTCATTAAAGCACAAATTGTGGCAACAACAGATACATTTGCAAGAGAATTGGGTGTAAAATGGGGCATTCAAAGAGCCAATAGAGGCAGTTGGACAGGGGATGGGACAACAGCACCTGAAGGTGGTGGTTCAAGCTTTAATCCATGGAATCCAAATGTTCAAGGTAGTTACCAACCAGGCGGTAGCAATGTTTGGGGTGGCGGTATTGTGGATGCAAGCGTTGCAGGTAATACAGGTCTTTTTGCTTTAAATGTGTTGCGTCGTAACTTTGCAGCAGCATTAGAATTACAAGCAATGCAAACACAAGGTCGAGGTGAAGTATTGGCCAGTCCAACATTAATGACAACGGATCGTCAAGAAGCCTACATCAATGAGGGTTCACAAATTGCCTATTCAACAGTGAGTGATAATGGTACAAACACTGAGTTTAAAGATGTGGTGATGGAGCTTAAAGTGACGCCAAGCATTACGCCAGATGATCATATTATTATGGACATTCAGATTAAGAAGGATGATCCGGATGGTGCCACGCCTAAAGGTGATATCAAAATCCGTAAGCGTGAGATTAAAACACAAGCCATTGTTCGTGATGGTGAAACTGTTGTGTTAGGTGGTATCTATACTGTGACCTCTGCTGAGGATGTACAAAAAGTTCCATTTTTAGGTGACATTCCATTTGTGGGTAATTTATTTAAAAATAATATTACAACCAATAATAAAGCTGAATTGGTCATTTTCTTGACGCCGAATATTGTGAAATAACTATTGATTCTTGCAGTAAAACGATAGAAACTATTGGTCATGAAAATGATCAATAGTTTTTTTTTAGTGGGCCCGATGGGTGTGGGTAAAACCACAGTGGGTCAAGCCTTAGCCGAACAACTCGGCTTTTCCTTTATTGACAGCGATGCCTATATTGAAAAGATGGCAGGGCAATCGATTGCAGAGCTCTTTGCAACGCAAGGTGAAGCGGCCTTTCGTGACTTAGAGACCAAAGCCATCGATGCATTGTCTTTATTGCCAAACATTGTGCTCTCCACCGGTGGTGGCGCGATTTTACGTCAGGTTAATCGTGATTATTTAAAATCCCGTGGCACCGTGATCTTTCTAGATTTGGCACCTAGCGCCATTTTTGAGCGCATCAAAGGCGATCAAACGCGTCCGCTGTTAAAAACTACATCTCCCCTTGGCACCCTACAAAATATTTATGATGAACGTCATCCGATTTATTTAGATGCTGCCCATTATCGCATCTTAGTGGAAGGTCGAACCCCGCAAGAGATTTCTGATCTTCTGTTTTCTTTGTATAATGACCCTATGAATGTTTCAGCCGATTGGTGTATTCCGTTAAAGGATTTAAAGAATTAAGTTATGAAAATTATAGATATCGAACTTGGTGACCGTTCTTATCCCATTTGTATCGCCTCTACAAATATGTTCACTGACCGCTTAGAAGAAAAAGTTCGTGGCGAAACAGTCTTGGTGGTTTCAAATACCACAATTGCACCGTTGTATATGGATTATGTGGTGGGATTATTGCCCAATAAACGCGTTGAAACATTGGTGCTCGAAGATGGTGAAATCTTTAAAAACAATGAATCCTTACAAAAAATCATCACAAAATTATTGACTTTAAAATATAACCGCTCAGCCACATTGATTGCATTAGGTGGCGGCGTGATTGGGGATTTGGTGGGCTTTGCGGCAAGTATTTATCAGCGCGGCATTGATTTTATTCAATTTCCCACAAGTTTATTGGCACAAGTGGACAGTTCTGTGGGCGGTAAAACGGCCATCAATCATCCCCTCGGTAAAAACATGGTGGGCACGTTTTATCAGCCAAAAGCGGTGTTCATTAATGTGGATGTGTTAGATACATTGCCGCGTCGTGAGTTCATCAGTGGTTTATCTGAAGTGATCAAGTATGGTTTGATTCGTGATCGTGATTTTTTCTATTGGTTGCGTGACCATAAAGATGCCATTTTGATGCGCGATAAAACGGCGATTAAAGAGTTGGTGGCGCGCTCTTGTCAGAATAAAAAAGAGATCGTGATGGAAGATGAGTTTGAGCAAGGCAGCCGCGCTTTATTAAACTTAGGGCACACGTTTGGCCATGCGATTGAAAAAAATATGGGTTATAAAGGCATTTTGCATGGTGAAGCTGTGGCGGTTGGCATGCGCATGGCGGCGATTGTTTCTGAGAAAATGGGCTTAATGAGCCCAGAGAAAGTGGCAGAAATTGAAGAGACCTTGACATCATTCTTGTTGCCAACGTCTATGAAAGAGCAATTTTCATTTGATGCCATGTGGGAAGTGATGTTGCTTGATAAGAAAAACACGGCAACAGACATCCGTTACATCCTTTTATCTGACATTGGTGAAGGGGTTGTGATGGGCAATGTACCGAAAGCGTACATTGAAGAAGCTTTCCATATGACCATGACAAAGGACGCGTAAGACATTGAGGTTAGATCGACTCCCCTGGATCAAGGTGCCACCTTATGATCAAATTTTGACGCACTTAACCGATGTTTGTCAGGCGCGTCAAACCCATTTACTGTGCATACAAGGGCCGAATGGTTCAGGTAAGAGTCGATTGTTGTCTGAATTGTTTCGGGCATTGTCTGAGGATCCATCGCACGCGGTGGCCAGCTTAAATGGGCATGATCACAGCGTTGTCCCAAGCACTGTCTGTACGTGGCCGAAATTTGATGCCCCTGATTTTGAAGTACAATTAGAAGCGTGGCTGACGCAATTATTGCAACATAAAACGCATGCGTATCTATTGATTGATGATGTCGAAGCGCTGCCACATGCAGAAATGCGTGCAGTGATGACGCTGTTTAGTCATCATCCTGAGCTTTTTTCAAAAGTGACGCTGGTCGCTTTCATGGGCATTGCGCCTGCGCACATCGAAATGCGTGAGTTGTTAAAAGGCGCTGAAGTCATCACGCTCACCTCCATGAACATGATGGAATCTAAGCAGTTTGTTGACAGCGTGTTTGAGCATCTGAATCAAAATAAAGAGATCTCTATTGCAGAGATCAATCAGCTCCATAATCTTTCGTATGGTTACATTGGAAGATTGTTAAAGTTATTGGAAGAAGAGCGCCCAACGCCCATGAAAAGCGTACAGCGCTCTTTTCAATGGTTATGGTGGTTATTGATTCCAATCATTGGGGTTGTGGGCTTTGTGGCTTGGCAATGGTGGCAAAAAGCGCCAACAGAGCCTGCGGTCACAGATGTCCCCGATTTAACGATTGTGGTGGATGAAGTGATGCCGACTGTCAAAGTGGTGGAGCCGGTGCCAAAAGTGATCACCGTGACACCAGAACCCACAGCACCTGTGAAAGTGGTCAAACCCATTGAAATGGTAGCGGTTGCCCCAGCCTTGATGGTCAAGGGCGAACCGATTGTTGAGGCAGCGCATTCACCTGAAGCAATTTCGAAAGCCAAAGTCCCGCCGCCACAGAAAGAAAAAGCATCCACGAAAACCAAAAAAGTGGCAGTGCCTTACATTATTGAGCTTAGTCGTGACACAGAACGCGCGGCACTTGAAAAGCAGTTAAAAGGACGATCGATCCCTGGGCAAGTACAATATGCTAAAATCCATGAGCGGGGTAAAACCGTATGGATTGCCTTCATTGGGCCGTATGACACAGAGTCACAGGCCATTGAGGGCAAAAAGAAGCTGCCAGCGAGTGTGCAGCGCTTACCATTGAAAGTTAGAAAGGAATCCTAAAGTGGGTAGACGTAATGATCATTCGCGCGACGAATTAAAAGAAATGGTGATTTTGGCTGCCGAAAAAATTTTAGTCGATGAGGGTTACAATAAACTCACGACGCGCCGCATTGCCAAAGAGATTGGTTATACGGTGGGCTCTTTGTACATGGTGATCAAAAATGTAGATGATTTGATGCTCCTACTCAATGCCCGTACTTTACAACAGTTGTTGGAAAAAATTGAACTTGATTTAGCTAAGGGCTCAAAAGAACCAGAAGCTGCTTTGATGCAAATTGCCATCAGTTATGTGGACTTTGCCTTTGAGCATAAAGAGAAATGGCAGGCGATCTTCATGCACCGAGTGACTGATGAGGCCTTGCTCACAGAAGATTACTTTGTGCACATTAAAAACCTCTTTTATGTGATCGGTCAGCAGTTGTCGCAATTGGCGCCACATCTTTCTGAAGATGAACTCGGCTTATTGACACGCGGTTTATGGGGCGCAGTGCATGGCGTGACCATGTTGAGCCTTGATCACAAATTTAGCATTGGTGCGCCTGTTGAATATGACACGCAGCGCGTGGTGAAAAGCGTGGTGGGCAGCGCATTATACGGGATTCAAAATAGAGCTTAATTATGGCAATTTTAACATTACACAATATTTCATTGGCTTATGGGGATCGTCCTTTATTGCAAAATTTAGATTTTGCGTTAGAAAAGGGCGACCGCGTGGCTTTAATTGGCCGCAATGGCGAGGGCAAAAGCTCTTTATTAAAAGTGATCACAGGCGATGCTGTGCCAGATGATGGCGAAGTGATCATTGATCGCGGCTATCGCATTGCGGCGCTTTCTCAAGAGATTCCACGTGATTTAACACAAACAGTTTATGACGTGGTGGCTGAAGGCATTCCTGAAGTTGGGCAAAAATTGGTGGCGTATCATCAAATTTTATTGCAGCCAGAAGATCAGATGGATTTGGCAGAGCTCAGCCGTTTACAGCATGAGATTGAAGCCCTTGATGGTTGGTCGCTTGATCAAAAAGTGATGACCATCATTTCGCAATTGTCTTTGCCAAAGGATGAGATCATCGCCAATTTATCGGGCGGTTGGATTCGTCGTGTGCTCCTTGGTAAAGCGTTGGTCTCTGAGCCTGATTTATTATTGCTTGATGAGCCGACGAACCATTTAGACATTGATGCCATTTTGTGGCTCGAAGAGATGCTGCTTAAAAATTATCATGGCGCGCTGTTGTTCATCACCCATGACCGTCAATTTTTGGGCAAGATCGCCAATAAGATCATTGAGCTTGATCGCGGTATTCTCTCAGAATTTCCGGGCAGTTATGACAATTATCAGCGCCGTAAAGCGGAGATGCTCCATGCAGAGAATCAAGAACGCGCGCTGTTTGATAAGCGCTTGGCTGAAGAAGAAGTGTGGATTCGTAAAGGCATCGAAGCACGCAGAACCCGTAATGAAGGGCGTGTGCGCGCTTTAAAAGCGATGCGTGAGCAATTTAAAGAGCGCATTTCGCGTCAAGGGATTGCTAAACTCAATTTTGAGGAAGGTTCAACGTCTGGTAAGCGCGTCATCAGTGCGGAAAACATCTCATATTCCATTGATGGCAAGTCCATTATCAAAGATTTCAGCATGACGCTGATGCGCGGCGATCGCGTGGGTTTAATTGGTGCAAATGGTGCGGGTAAATCCACATTGTTAAAGTTGCTCTTTGAACAATTAACGCCAGAGAGCGGTAAAGTGGAAGTGGGCACGAAGCTTGAGATTGCCTATTTTGATCAATTGCGTTCTGCGCTAGATTTAGAAAAAAGCGTGATGGACAATGTGGCAGAAGGCAGCGACTTCATTGAGATCAACGGTAAAAAACAACATTTGATTGGCTGGCTTCAGGACTTTATGTTCACGCCAGAAAAAGCGAGAAGCCCTGTGAAAGCATTATCAGGCGGTGAGCGCAACCGCTTATTGCTCGCTAAACTCTTTGCAAAGCCAGCGAATGTCATCGTGCTCGATGAACCGACGAATGACTTAGACATCGAAACGCTAGAGGTGCTTGAAGAGTTATTGCTGAAATTTGAAGGCACGCTTTTGATCGTTTCCCATGACCGTGCATTCATTGATAAAACAGTGACTTCAACGTTGGTATTTGAAGGCAATGGCTCGGTGAGTCAATATGTGGGCGGTTACAGCGATTGGCTGGAGAGTGTGGAGAGTCAAAAGTACTTTAATCACACCGCAGCACAGGCAGAGAATCACAAGTCTGAAAAGAAAAATGTTGTGGAAAAGAAGCCGGAAACAGAAGCACCTAAACCACAAAAGGTGAAATTATCATATAAAGAGACGCGTGAATTAGAGACATTGCCCGCATTGCTCGAGCAATTAGATCAAGAGATTCAAGCGCTCTCTGAACAAACGCAACACAATGATTTTTATCAACAAGATCATGTGAAGCAGGCGGCAGTTTTAGATGCTTTAGCACGTAAGAATGAAGAACTTGACGAAGCCTTCATGCGTTGGGAGCTATTGGAACAGAAGCGTTCGCAGATGTGACATATTGCTTTTCAGCAAATTACTGTATAGTATCTTGAGCTACAAATAAGTTACAACTAGAAAGATTAATTAGGAGGATGTTTATGGAACAGTTAAAAGCGCAAGCGGCCGGTAAAATTCGTAATCCAAATTTTGAAAATAAAATTGTCTCGGCAGAAGAAGCCGCATCATGGATGGAAGATGGCATGACCATCGGCATGAGTGGCTTTACTTTGTTTGGCGAACCTAAAGTGTTCCCGGGTGCATTAGCGGCTCGCGCACATAAAGATGGCATTAAAGTGAACATCTTTACCGGTGCGTCAATGGGACCGGATGCCGATGGCGTATTGGCTGAAAACAAAGCGATCAATTTGCGCTTACCTTACCAAGGCAATCCCATTTTACGTAAAGAGATCAATGGCGGCGAAGTGAAATACATCGACCAACATTTATCACACACCGCAGAACAATTGCGCCAAGGCGTGTTAGGTGAGATTGATTATGCTGTGATTGAAGCGGCAGCCATCACTGAAGATGGTCAAATCATTCCAACAGGTTCTGTGGGTAACTCACCGATTTTTGTGGACAAAGCAAAACACGTGATCATTGAACTGAACGTATCTGCACCCGCAGCTTACGAAGGCATTCATGATGTGTATGTGCCAAAAGATCAAGGCGAAAACAGCCGTGAAGCGATTCCTGTGTATGATGTGAGTAAACGCATCGGCAGCGTTGGCATCAAAGTTGATCCTGCAAAAGTACGCGGCATTGTATTGTCAGATCGCCCAGACATTCCATCACCTTTATTTGAACCAAATGAAGAGACGCAAAAAATTGCGGACAATTTATTAGCATTCTTAGAAAAAGAAGTGGAAGAAGGTCGTTTGACAGAAAGTTTAGCGCCGTTACAATCAGGCGTAGGTTCTGTGGCAAATGCTGTATTGAGCGGCATGAAGCACTCTAAATTTAAAGACATCACCGTGGCATCAGAAGTGTTGCAAGATGGCATCTTTGACTTGATCGATGCGGGCGTTGTGAAATTTGCAGCCGCGACGGCATTCTCTTTATCCGCTAAACGCGTGGCAACCCTTGCGGAAGATTTAGAGCGCTATAAAGGCAAAGTGATTTTCCGCCCACAAGAGATCACCAACCATCCTGAAGTGATTCGTCGTTTAGGCGTGATTTCTTTTAACACAGCGTTAGAAGCGGACATTTACGGCAACATCAACTCTACCCATGTCAATGGCACGCACATGATGAACGGCATTGGCGGCTCAGGCGACTTTGCACGCAATGCGCGCATCACGATCTTTGTGACGCAATCGACCGCGAAAAATGGTGACATCTCTGCCATTGTGCCATTTGTAACGCATGTGGATCACGCAAACCATGATGTGGACGTGATTGTGACAGAACAGGGTTATGCGGATCTTCGTGGTAAATCACCTAAAGAGATCGCAGCCTTGGTGATTGAAAACTGTATGCATCCTAAATTTAAAGCCCAAGCACGTGATTACTTTGATCGCGCTTGTGCAAAAGGTGGTCAAACACCACACATCTTGTCTGAAGCATTCTCATGGCATGATCATTATGCGAAACATGGCACCATGGTTTTAGGCGAAAGCAAAAAATAAATTGGGTCATTAAAAAAATCCCTGATGACGATCAGGGATTTTTTTTGTCTCAATGTTTAGTGCCGATTAATCGAGTGTGGCATAAAGCGCGATGGCATCTTTTAATTTCTCTTCACTTGGCATTCTGCGAATGGATGTGAATGCAGTGATGTTGCCATCTTTATCAAATGAAGGCACAACGGTGGCGTACACCCAATAATATTCACCATCTTTACAAAGATTTTTCACATAACCATTCCAACTTTTGCCCGATTCAATGGTGCTCCACATGTCCTTAAATGCCGCCTTTGGCATGTCAGGGTGGCGCAAAATGTTTTGAGGCTGACCGATCAATTCATCTCTTGTATAGCCGGAGATGTCAATAAAAGCTTGATTCGCTTGCATGATTATTCCGTTCGTATCCGTATATGAAACAATGAGTCGGCCAATCGGGTAAGGGATGCGTGTATCATTGACTGAGACTGTACGAGTTGAACCATCATAATAATGTAATTCTACTTCGCGAGAATTCGACATTTCCTTCTCTCCTAAGCTTGTGTAGAAATTTAAAATAGGCAATTTTCATTGTGTTATATTGCCGCGACAATTGACCATTATACGATAAAGCGGCCAAAGATAAACTGAGAATCAGGAAAATATTCGCTATAATTACGGCTCTATTCATGGTTGGAAGAGATTGAATGAACCCACAAGATCGCGCAATTGCTCATGCAAAACGAGTGTTGGAGATTGAAGCTAAAGCCGTGAGTGCTTTGCAATCAATCATTGATGAAAATTTTTATGCCATTTGCCAAGTCCTCAAAGCGTGCACAGGGCGCGTTGTGGTCACCGGCATGGGCAAGTCTGGACACATTGGCCATAAGATTGCCGCAACCTTAGCAAGCACCGGCACCCCTGCATTTTTTATGCATCCGGCAGAGGCAAGCCACGGTGATTTAGGCATGATCACGGCATCCGATGTGGTGATTGCTTTATCAAACTCAGGAGAATCCGATGAGATTGTTGCCATCATGCCCATCATGATTCGCCAAGGCACACAAGTGATCGCCATTACAGGCAATGATCAATCAACATTGGCAAAAAATGCGCAGTATCATTTGTTGGCGAAAGTGACAGAAGAGGCCTGCCCATTGAATTTAGCGCCCACTTCATCAACTACCGCTGTGCTTGCCTTAGGCGATGCCATTGCAGTGACATTGATGGAAATGCGTGGCTTTACGGCAGATGATTTTGCGCGCTCTCATCCGGGGGGTAAATTAGGCCGCCGTTTATTACTGCGTGTCTCAGATGTGATGGCACCATTTGATGAGCTCGCGAATGTCTCTGAAGATCAGCATTTAACCGATGGTTTGCTTGAAATGACTAAATATCCCCTTGGCATCATCGTGGTGACGGATGAATCTGCCCATTTAAAAGGTGTGTTCAGTGAAGGGGATTTGCGCCGCACGTGGACAAAGCATGCGGACATTCGTCAATTGACCATGAAAGCCTGCATGACAGAAACACCCATCAGCATTGGACCTGACGCTTTAGCGGTGGATGCTGCAAATTTAATGGAAGCAAAACGCATCAGCGCGTTGCCTGTGTTAGATGATGCGGGGCACGTGGTGGGCGTTGTGACGATGCACCATTTATTAAAAGCGAGAGTCATGTAAGTCATGCAGTTGAATCAACAGCAGTTAGAAGCGGTCCATTCCATTGATCGACCGCTTTTGGTGTTAGCAGGTGCAGGCTCTGGTAAAACGCGCGTCATCACTGAAAAGATCAAATATCTTGTGCGCGAGTGTCATTATCCTGCCCGCAGCATTTATGCCGTCACATTTACCAATAAAGCGGCCAAAGAGATGGCAGAGCGCATTAAAGGCACGCTCAAGCGTGAGGAGTCAAAAGGGCTTCGCGTCACGACCTTTCATCGCTTGGGTTTGCAGATTTTAAAAAAACATGGGCATTTATGTGGTTTAAAAGCAGGTTTTTCCATTTATGATCAGCGCGACAGTTTAGGATTATTGACCGATTACCTCAACGACAGCGATGAGGCAAAAATGATGCAAATGCAGATTTCTAACTGGAAAAATGATCATCAATCGGTGGAATCTGTGCAATCGCAGGTGGATGATGAGGCCATGGTGCATGCGGTGGATGTGTATCGTGAGTATCGTGATCAGCTCACCACTTATAATGCGGTGGATTTTGATGATTTGATTTTCCTGCCGCTCAATCTTTTGCAAACCCATGAAGAGGTGCGCCGTTATTGGCAACGGGAGATTCGTTATTTGTTGGTGGATGAATATCAAGACACGAACTTATGCCAGTATGAATTGGTGAAGCTGTTGGTGGGCAGTAAAAGTGGTTTGACGGTGGTGGGGGATGATGATCAATCCATTTATGCTTGGCGGGGCGCGCGACCTGAAAATCTCAATCAGCTGCACCATGATTTCCCAAATCTCAAGATGATTAAGCTTGAGCAAAATTACCGCTCAACGGGGCACATTCTCAATGCGGCGAACCATGTGATCCGTTTTAATCCCCATTTATATGAAAAGTCCTTATGGTCAAGTTTAGGGATGGGCGATGAGATCACCATTGATGAATTTAAGAGCGCCCAAGATGAGATTGATTATGTGGTGCTCTCCATTGAAGAACAGGCGGCGCTGACGGGCAATGATTACAGTCAGTTTGCCATTTTATATCGCGGCAATCATCAGGCAAAAGCATATGAAATGGCGCTCAATATGCGCAATATTCCGGTGCGCGTTGTGGGTGGTACGAGCTTTTTTCAGCAGCCAGAAATTAAGGATTTGATTTCATACTTAAAAGTGATGGTCAATCCGAACGATACGGCATCTTTGGTGCGCATTTTAAACATTCCTAAGCGTGAAATTGGTGCGGTCTCTTTGAAAAAGCTTTTGGAGTTTTCTAAAGTCAATCAATTGTCGCTCTATGAAGTGCTCAACCACTCACAACTTGGCAAAGTGATGGGCAAGGGCTTAGGCTTGCGCTGCGGCGATTTTTATCAGGTTTTAGAGCGCACTAAGAAAATGCTTGATCAAGGGCAAACGCGTGAAGCACTTGAACGCATGCTCGATGCCATTGAATATGATGATTATCTTCGGGATCAATCCACGTCGCCTAAATCTTTTGAGCGCAAACAGAGCAACATTCAGTATTTGATCAATTGGCTCGACCAATATGACATGCCCTTTGAGGAGATTTTATCGCACCTGACATTGGTCTCCATTTTAGACAATGACAGCGAGCAAAAAGAACACAATGCAGTGACGCTTATGACCCTTCACAGTGCCAAAGGGCTTGAATTTCCTTATGTGTATCTTGTGAGCATGGAAGAGGACATTTTGCCCCATAAAAACAGCATCGATAATGATACGGTGGAAGAGGAGCGGCGATTGTTTTATGTGGGCATTACGCGGGCGCGTCAGCGTTTATCATTAACGTATTGCCGTCAGCGTAAGCGTTATGGTGAATGGGAGCCGTGCACCCCAAGCCGATTTTTAGACGAATTGCCAGAAAAAAACATCATTTGGCGTCGCCCAGGTGATGAGTCACTTCAGGTGAAAAAGGAGCAATTGTCGGCGGTATTGGGGGATTTACAAGCGTTACTGCGAGGATGATTAATGTGTCAATGTGGCTCTGATGGTTTCAAAGTCGCGTTGCAATGCATAATCTTTTTTGAGTTCTGTTTCGACCTTACGGCAAGCATGCATGACCGTGGAATGGTCGCGTTCAAAGGCGCGGCCAATTTCAGGCAAGCTGTGTTGCGTCAATAAGCGCGCCACATACATGGCCAATTGCCTTGGCTTGGCGATGTTTGCCGCTCTAGATTTACCCATTAAATCCGCTGTTTTTAAGCCATAATAAGTGGTGACCACTTTTTGGATGTTCGTTAAAGTGATTTGGCGGCTTTGAATTTCCATCAGGCTGCCTAAAGCATCCTGGGCAATGCTGACGGAGAGCGGTGAGCCTTTAAAGTTTGCCAGAGCATTGACTTGTTTTAATGCGCCTTCTAATTCTCGCACGCTGGCTTTGACGGTTTGCGCAATAAAAAATGCCGTCTCTTGCGGCAAATTGAGCCCCCAGTTTTCTGCTTTTTGCAGCAAGATTGCAATCCGATGCTCTAATTCAGGCGGCTCAATGTTCACAATGAGCCCGGATGCAAAACGCGACTTTAAACGATCTTCCATCATTTCAAGCTCTTTAGGGTAACGGTCACAGGTTAATATCACCTGATGGCCACCATCAAGGAGCGTATTAAAGGTGTGGAAAAAAACCTCTTGAGATGTGTCTTTGCCCGCTAAAAGCTGAATGTCATCGATCAATAGCGCATCTAAGGTTTTATAAAAGTGGCGTAAGTCAGAATGGGTATTGTTGCGAAAGCTGCGCACAATGTCTTCAATGAAGCTATCGCAGTGCTGATAAATTAAGCGGGCATCCGGATATTTTTCACGGATGGAGTTACCAACGGCATGCATCAAATGCGTTTTGCCAAGCCCCGTACTGCCGTAAATGAACAATGGATTATGGGATGTGCCTGGATGCTGCGCCACTTGGGCACAAGCAGCTAAAGCAAATTGGTTGGATTTACCCTCAACAAAGTTATTGAAAGTGAAGTCATGATTAAGATTGCTTGTTTCAATGGCCGATTCTTTGATGAAATCTTTGATCACATCGCGTGAACGCCCGCCGCGTCCACCGCTTTTACGGCTTTTCTTTTCCACAACGGCAGGCGCTGAATATTCATCTTCAGTGCCCACACCATATTGAATCGTAATGTCACGGTCTAATTTGCTTGCAAAGATCTTCGTGATGATCTCTTCATAATTTTTTTTCACCCAACGAATGATCATGTCAGATGCTGCCAAAATAATGACCTTATCTTCTTTAATCAGAAATTTGAGCGGGGCAACCCACATAGCAAAGTCGTCTTCAGGGATATTGCCAGACAATTCCGAGAGACATTCTTCAATTATTACATCCATTTTAATTTTCTAGACCAATGACGGGGCGATATTGTAGCAAAGAAATCCATTTTCAGAAAATGGGGAGAGGTAAATTATGCGATTATTTTTGGCACTCTGAGGGCGTAATTTCACCGCTGCTTTTAAGCTCAATCGTTTTGCATGGATCCGTCGCTTTTAACCAATTGCCTTGCGCCGTTGCCGTTAAGGTGTATTGTTTGCCGGCATCATGATTGTAGGCAAGTTGATAGATGGTTGTGCTGCCATGCTTGACTGTATTGGCAATATTTGCATCAGCTAAGGTGATCTCATTATAAGTTTTGCGTTTTTCAAGACGTGTTTTTTCAATCTGGGATTGCGCCGCTGTCAATGCTGCAATGCCTTCGGCAATTTTTGTTTTGCGTTGGGCATTTTGATAACTTGGCACAGCAAACATGGCAATGATGCCAATGATGGCCACAACAATCATCAGTTCAATCAGGGTAAAACCTTTCTTATGCATTTGATCACCTTTTAATTATGAGTGTTGAGTGAGGAGACTCAGCTATTTTACATGATTAATGAATTGCTTAAAGCGTTCGGAGGTGGGATTGGTGAACATGACTTCAGGCTCGCCACTCTCTTCGATGATGCCTTGATGGAAAAAGAGGATTTGATCTGATACATTGCGTGCAAAGTCCATTTCATGCGTCACAATGATCATGGTCATGCCGTCAGCTGCGAGCTCTTGAATCACTTTTAAGACTTCTTGCACCAATTCAGGATCAAGGGCAGAGGTCGGTTCATCAAATAAGATCACTTCAGGATTCATGGCAAGGGTGCGTGCAATGGCAACGCGCTGCTGCTGACCGCCTGATAAACTGCTTGGGTAGACATCTTTTTTATCTAATAAGCCCACTTTGTCTAAGAGTTTTTCTGCGGTGGCAATCGCCTCTTTTTTCGGGATGCCAAGAACATGGACGGGCGCTTCAATCACATTTTCAAGCACCGTCATGTGCGCCCATAAGTTAAAGCTTTGGAACACCATGCCCACTTTGCTGCGATATTTTTGGAGTTGTTTTTGGTTTTTTGCCACCAATCCTTTAGGGCTTGCTTTTAATTCAAGCACTTCTTGATTGAGGGCAATGGTGCCAGCATTTGGGTTTTCTAATAAGTTCAAACAGCGCAAAAAAGTACTTTTGCCAGAGCCCGAAGAACCTAAAAGAGAGATGACTTCTCCCTTATACAAGGATAGAGAGATGCCCTTGAGAATTTCAAGTTCACCAAAGGACTTATGTAAGTTCTGTACCTCGAGCACGGGCGCAATGTTCTGTTGACTCATCATACCTAAAATCTGTAAATTAAAATAATGGGTGATTATAACAAATAAAATCTGTGACTTTGTTATAATTACCGCTCTTAATCATACAATGAACGAATTAGGATGAGAGTATACTTCCCGTGCATCGCCATTTTGTTGACGTTAGGTTTAGCGCATGCGGACAAATTGACTGTTCGCATCGAAGGCTTAGACGGGCACAAAACCGCCTTAACAAACGTGCAAAATGCTCTGAGCATTTATGAATATCAGAACCGAGAAGCGCCGCCTGCTTTACGCGTCGAGTGGCTGAACGAGCAAGCCCCCGCGGAGATTCAACAGGCTCTTGAACCTTATGGTTTTTATCGCCCAAAGATTAAAACAAACCTCACGAAAGAGGGCGATACATGGGTTGCAACTTATCAAATTAACCCTGAAGATCCCATTAAGATTAATGATCTGATCTTTGAGCTTGAAGGTGAGGGGCGCCGCAAAAAAATCTTTAAAACCATCATTCAAGAGAGCGACTTGCGTTTAGGTGCACCTTTAAATCAGGTGAGCTACGAGAAGATGAAAAGCACCCTTTATAACCGCGCTTTGTCGATGGGTTATTTTGAGGTGGATTTTCCGGTGCATCAAATCATTGTCAATTTAGACACTTATAAAAGTCTTGTGCATTTAGCGATGGATACAGGACGCCGTTATCACTTTGGGGAAGTGACGTTTCAGAGCGATTATTTTTCTGAAGACCTCTTGCGCCGTTATGTGATGATGAATGAAGAGACGGAATTTTCAGATACGCGTACTTTAGAGTTACAACAAGATCTAGATGCCTCTGACTATTTTGAAGAGGTGGTGATCACCCCAACGATTGACCATGCCAACCGCAGTGTGCCGTTAGACATTAAAGTGACACCGAAAAAGCGCCGCGTATTTAGCGTGGGTTTAGGTTACAGCACGGACATTGGTGCGAGAATTTCAGGGTTGGGCACTTGGCGTTATTTAAATCCGATGGGTCACAAAATGACAGTGGATTTACTCTTAGCCCAAAAGCAACGCCGCGCTGTCTGGGTGTATACTGTACCGGGTAAACGACCGGCCACCAGCTTTTATGATTTTTATGTGCGTTATGATTATGAAGACACCAAATACCGTGATTACACCGCTTTTGTCATTGGTGCATCGAGCACACACCAAAAAGATAATTTAAAACAAGTTTATGCATTAGATTACCGCAATGACCGCTTTAGAACGCCCGATGGTGTGCGTCGCCACACTAAAATGATCGTGCCAAGCGCCACCTTTACATGGCAAAACATTGAAAACCCTTGGTTCACTGCGTGGGTATTGAAAGGTTCTGTGATGGTGCGTGGGGCCGCAAAACAGATTGCTTCTGATGTGAACTTTATTCAAGTGAAGGCCGAAGGCACGGCGGTGATCCCGATTCCGGGCTTCCAGAATGATCGTATCATTTTACGTGGACAAATCGGGCATACCTTTGTACCGAGTGAAGACTTATACAACATGCCGCCAGCGCTACTGTTCCAAACCGGTGGTGATAACTCCGTGCGCGGTTATCGTTACAATGGCATCGGTGAAAAAGGTTACCGCAACAATGAGATTTATGGCGGTAAAAAATTGGTGGTGGCAAGTTTTGAATACGAACATCGCTTCACGAAAGAGTGGGCAGGCGTCACTTTTGTGGATGCTGGGGATGCGTTTAATGGCCCTAAACCGAATTGGAAAGTGGGCGCAGGTGTCGGTGCCCGTTGGTATTCACAAATTGGCGTGGTGAAGTTTGACATTGCCCACGGCTTTAACCGTGAATTTGGTGATACTGTGCGTTTTCACTTAAACATTGGGGCGGAGCTATGATCCCTGATTGGTACGAGGAAATTTTTCAAAAATATCATGCCACGCTTAATGAGTATGATCACCTCTACATCGGTTTAAGTGCGGGGATTGATTCAAACATGCTGCTCCATTGGCTCCACACTTACCGTGCGAATTTGCCACCAATTACGGCGATTCATGTCAATCATCAATGGCATGGGGAAGACTCCATCATTTGGGCGAACTTTGCCCGTGATAAAGCCAAACATTATGGCATAGATTTCATCAATTATGATGTGGTGATCGACATTGATCAAAAGGGTGCAGAAGCCTGTGGACGTGAAGCCCGTTACATCCAATTTGCCAAAACAATGGCAGCGCAGGGCGGTAAGGCTTTGTTGTTGGTGGCGCATCATCGCTCGGATCAAGCCGAAACAGTGATGTATCGCTTGCTTCGGGGTTCAGGCACTTTAGGTTTAGGCGGCATGCGTGCGATGACCACTTTGCACTTTGGTGATCATGCATTAGAAGTGTTGCGTCCTTTGTTAAGCATCTCAAAATCTACGCTCTATCAAACCGGTAAACGCCTTGGCATCGCATGGATGGAAGATTACACCAATCATGGTGTGGAAGAGGCGCGCAACCAAATCCGTAATGGTATTTTTCCAAAAGTGGCGGAGTTTTTCCCCCATTATGAACAGACCTTTGCAAGAAGTGCTGAGCTCATTCAAGAGAGCGACGCATTATTGTTAGAAATTGCCGAGATGGATGGTAAGCGTGCCATTGCCAATGGGCAATTAGACTTAACAGAAATGCGAACATTGTCGCGGCTGCGTCAAAAGAATTTGCTGCGCCATTGGCTCAATTTGCACCATGTGATTTTAGAAAAGCGTCAATTTGATGAGTGCTTTGCAATGTTTGTGGCGAAAAAGCCCACTTCCGAAAGCTGCTTTGCCATGCATGATTGGTGCATCCGTGCTTTTGAGCACACGTTATACTTTTTAAAACCTAAACCTGTGGTGAACCATCGCGTGGCATGGGTGAAAAGTGATCATGCGCCCCCATTATCTTTTTGGCGTGGGCTTGATTTAATGCTCGTAAACCGCGAAAATGGCGGTTCATTTCATCCTATGTGGCGAGATCGATCCCAAACTGTGAAAAAACTTCTGCAAGAAATCGCGTTAGAGCCATGGCTTCGCCATGACATACAGCTCCTAAAAGACCGCGCAACCGGCGAGGTGATTTGGATCGAGCATTTAGGGCTAAGTCAGCGTTATCAAGCGCTGTGCGAGCCCTCAGGCATATTGCCAACCATCATCCGAGAGCACTGATATCCATGATCATTCAAATGAGCAAACAGTGTGGAAAATTCGGAGTTCAATGCGCGCGTCGCAAAATTCATTGTTCATTTTTGAGTGAGGCTATATGCAAATCGTAATCATCAGTGGTTTGTCGGGCGCAGGAAAATCCATTGCCCTTGAAACGTTTGAGGATGAAGGCTTTTTCTGTGTGGATAATTTACCGCTGAGTTTTGTGCTCTCCTTTGTGGAAAAATTTGCCGAAGAGGACGATCAGAGAAACTTAGCCATTGTGGTCGATGCCCGCGGCTTTCCAGAAGATTTAGAACGCACCGATGAAGTCTTTCGTGCGCTGCGCCATTTACCACAAAAGACAGACTTTGTTTTTTTAGATGCCACAAATGAGGCGATTTTACAGCGTTATCGTGACACGCGCCGCCGCCATCCCTTTTATAAAACCCATCGCTCATTGTTAGATACCATTGAATATGAGCGCTCCCTCCTTCAGCCGTTGTTAGAATATACAGATTTACACATCGACACATCAAGCCTGAGTGTGCATGATCTGCGTGCAGTGTTGAAAAAACATCTGTTAGCTGAGCATGAGCGCCGTCAACTCTTCATACAAATCGAGTCTTTTGGCTTTAAAAATGGCGTACCACTGAATTCTGATTTTGTGTTTGATGCCAGATGCTTAACGAATCCTCATTGGGAGCCTTCGCTTCGCCCACAAACCGGGCGCGATTCAGCGGTGATTGATTATCTCAATGACCGAGATGATGTGCAGGCCTACTTAAAAGATCTCGAGCAATTTTTTGATGCATGGCTGCCAAAATTTGAGCAGGGCACGCGTGCTTATTTAACAATCGCCATTGGTTGCACCGGTGGTCAGCATCGATCCGTTTACTTGGTGGAGCAATTGGCACGTAATGTGGCCAAGCGCTATCCGTTAATCGTGAAACACCGTGAATTACACATTACACATTCTTGTCAGACACAGTTGGAGGAACAATGATTATTGATGGTAAATTATTTGCTCAAGGCTTGCGTGCAAAATTGACTGAGCAAATTGCAGAACTCAAAGCAACGCATGGCTTAGTCCCAGGATTAACGGTGATTTTAGTGGGTGAAGATCCTGCAAGCCAAGTGTATGTGCGCAATAAACAGAAATTTGCCGAAGAGTGCGGCATGAACTCTGTGACGTTGAAAAAAGATGCGAGCACAACGCAAGCAGAATTATTGGATTTGATCGCGACGCTCAATGCCGATCCTGCTGTGCATGGTATTTTGGTGCAATTGCCCTTGCCAAAACACATTCATGAGCAAACGGTGTTACAAGCGATTTTACCCGCAAAAGATGTGGATGGCTTCCATCCTGTCAATGTGGGGCGTTTATCGATTGGCGAGCCTTCTTTGGTGCCATGCACGCCATTAGGATCATTGTTATTGCTGAAAGATAAATTGGGTGATTTAACCGGTAAAAAAGCGGTGATTGTTGGGCGCTCAAACATTGTGGGTAAACCGATGTTTCAGTTGTTATTGAGAGAAAACTGTACTGTTACGGTGGCGCACTCTAGAACGAAAAATTTACCAGAAGTGTGCAAAGAGGCGGACATCATTGTTGCGGCGGTCGGTCAGCCTTTATTGATCAAAGGTGAATGGGTTAAAGAGGGTGCAACTGTGATTGATGTGGGCATTAACCGCATTGAAGTGGATGGCAAAAATAAATTGGTGGGCGATGTGGATTTTGATTCCGCCGCACCAAAAGCTGAGTTCATCACACCTGTGCCAGGTGGCGTCGGTCCAATGACGATTGCCTGTTTGCTTCGCAATACGTTATCCGCAGCTTGCATGCAAAATGAGATCGAAGATCCGAACCGTTTGATGAAATGATCAAATATTGACCAATTTTTGATCACGTAAACGGCGTGTATTGACAAGAAATGAGAAGCGCGTATAATTCTCTTCTCATTGCGAGAGTGGCGAAATTGGTAGACGCACTGGATTTAGGTTCCAGCGGGCAACCGTGAGAGTTCGAGTCTCTCCTCTCGCACCAGGTGACAAAGGTGCGTATATACGCACCTTTTTTTATTTCTACATTAAAATTAGGTGCTTAAATTATGTCAGCAGTTGAAGTATTAGAAGGTTTAAAACGTCGCGTACAAATCGCATTAGATGCAGCTGAAGTTTCCTTAGAAAAAGATAAGCGTTTAAAAGCATTGTCTAAGCGCATCCGCTTAGATGGTTTCCGTCCTGGTAAAGTGCCAGTTAAAGTTGTTGATAACATGCACGGCGCTGAAATTGAAAATGAAATCATCAACGAAAAAATCAACGAAACATTCAGAGATGCCATCAAAGATGCAGAGTTTAAGCCTGCAGGTTACCCTGTGATTGTCCCTTCTGAAGTTGAAGGTGAATTGAAATTTGCAGTTGAATTTGAAGTGATGCCAGAAATCACATTGAACGATTTAGCACAATTAGAAATCGCTAAGCCAACTGCTGAAGTAACAGACGCTGATTTAGAAGAAATGATCACAACATTGCGTAAGCAACAAGCGACTTGGAATGATGAAGATCGCGCTGCTGCCAATGGCGACAAAATTATGATCGACTTCGTTGGCCGTGCAAATGGCGTAGAATTTGAAGGCGGTAAAGGCACAGATGTGCCTTTAGTGTTGGGTTCAAACTCTATGATCCCTGGCTTTGAAGATGAATTGATGGGCGTAAAAGCGGGCGAAACTCGCACAATCAACGTAACATTCCCAGAAAACTATCCTGCTGAAAACTTAAAAGGTCAAGCGGCTGAATTTGATGTGACTGTACATAAAGTACAATCCCCACAATTGCCTGAATTGAACGATGAGTTTGCAAAAACTTTCGGCATCGAAGAAGGCGGCATCGCTAAATTGCGTGAAGAGTTATCTAAAAACATGGTGCGTGAACTCAATAACGTGCTTCACAACCAATTGAAAACAAACGTGATGACTGCATTGTCTGAAGCGAATCCTTTTGACATCCCTGAAGCATTGGTGATGGCTGAGATTCAAGCGATGGCAAAACAATCTAATTTCCCAGAGCCAAAAGATCAAGAGCAAGCTGAACAGTTCATGAAAATTGCACAACAAGCATTTGGCACAGAAGCTGAAAAACGTGCACGTTTAGGCTTGATCTTAGCGGAATTAGTGAAAGCGCAAGATTTGAAATTAGATGAAAAATATGTTGAAGCGCGTTTAGACAACTTAGCGGCAACTTATGAAGATCCTGAAGAAGTGAAAGCACACTTCAAGAAAGATGACAAAACCATGCAACAAGTGCGTAACATCGCATTAGAAGATCAAGTGATCGAAACTGTATTGGCAAAAGCAAAAGTGGTTGAAACTGCCACAACTTTCCAAGAAGTGATGAACCCTAAGAAAGCATAATGCTTAATTAGCTCGAAAAAGCCTGACATTGTCAGGCTTTTTTATTGCCTGATGATGGGTAAGGGCGATAAATGGGTGAATGATTCTAGTTTATCTCATTGAAATATATATTTTTCTATAAAGATTGGCAGAAAAATGGATGAATTGCTTGACGAATGGCTCAAATCCTTTTATGTTAATTTCTATGAAAACGAATCCTGTGAATTTATCTCTCCTACGACTTATTCTGCTGTAATCGCAACGATTGCAGCCTTTGACGTTGGCCACGTATATGGCCAGAGTTTGAATCAGTAACGAGAAGAGATGATTGATGTTCATAGCGAGTTTTAAAATCCAAAATGACAGTACCCATGCAAAAAACCACCGTTGGTTTGCGTGGCGTTATGCTGTGCGACTTAGAAAAAACATAACAATTCAAAACCATTCATTCATTCATTCATTCATCATTACACCGTAGGAAAAAGGATACATTATGATTGCGCAACCTTCTGCTAAATACCCCGCTTTTGCCCCCATTCGTTTGAAAGATCGCACCTGGCCTGACAAAGTGATCGACAAAGCCCCCCGCTGGTTATCATCGGATTTACGCGATGGCAACCAAGCTTTGATTGAGCCAATGAACATCGAACAAAAATTACGCATGTTTGATTTGTTGATCGAATGTGGCTTTAAAGAGATTGAAGTGGCATTCCCATCAGCGTCTGACACAGAATTTACCTTTGTGCGCCGTTTGATTGAAGAAAATCGCATCCCTGAAGATGTCACCATTCAAGTATTGACGCAATCGCGTGAGGATTTGATTGTGCGCACATTTGAGGCATTAAAGGGCTGTAAGCAAGCGATTGTGCATGTTTATAATGCAACCTCCCCAACGTTTCGCCGCGTTGTCTTTAATAAAACGAAAGAAGAGGTCATTGCGTTAGCGGAATATGGCGTCTCATTATTGGTTAAAGAGGCGGCAAAATACCCAGAAACTGATTGGACATTTGAATATTCCCCTGAAATTTTCTCAGACACAGAAGTGGATTTTGCGGTAGAAGTGTGTGAAGCCGTGATGAAAATTGCCAATCCAACCCCTGAAAAACCCATCATTTTTAACTTGCCTGCAACAGTAGAAGTGGCAACGCCGAATGTGTACGCCGATCAAATCGAGTATTTTTGCCGCAACATCAGCCGCCGTGACAGCGTGATTGTGAGCATTCATACGCACAATGATAGAGGTTGCGCGGTTGCAGCCACTGAATTGGCATTGATGGCAGGCGGCGATCGCGTGGAAGGCTGTTTATTTGGCCATGGTGAGCGCACAGGGAATGTTGACATCATCACCGTTGCCTTGAATATGTATACGCAAGGCGTGGATCCTGAGTTGAATTTCTCGCAAATCAATAAAGTGGTGCGTGAGGTTGAGCATTGTACGGCGATTAAAGTGCATCCGCGTCATCCGTATGCGGGCGAATTGGTGTTTACGGCGTTTTCAGGCTCGCACCAAGATGCGATTCGTAAGGGTTTATCGGATATGAAAAATCAGCCAGATCAAATGTGGAAAATTCCTTATTTACCCGTTGATCCCCATGATTTAGGTCGCTCCTATGAAGCGGTGATCCGTGTGAACAGTCAGTCGGGCAAGGGCGGCATTGCGTACTTATTGGAAGAAGATCATGGCATTAATATGCCGCGTCGTTTACAAATTGAGTTCAGTCGAACCGTGCAAGCGGAAGCGGATGCGAAAGGCATCGAGGTCACCTCGCCGATGATCTTTGATTTATTTAACCGTGAATATTTAACGAAAGGCAATGTAGTGATTGGTCAGCCCATCAGCATTGTGGAAGATGAAAATGGTAATACAGAGATCAGTGCTGTGATCACAACTGCCACGCAGCAATATCATGCCAAAGGTCATGGCAATGGACCGATTGCCGCTTTAGTCAATGCATTAAATGAAACCCTTAAGATTGATGTGGATGTGGTGAGTTATCATGAACACGCCCGCAGCCAAGGTTCAAAAGCAGAGGCGGTGGCATTTGTGGAAATGCAAGTGGAATCACGCACCTTATTTGGGGTGGCGATTCATGCAAATACTGCGCGTGCATCCATTGATGCGGTGATCTCTGCATTGAACCGCGCCATTGCAAAAGGCTGGGTTGAAGTAAAATAATCCTAGATTCTTATTCGATAGCTGATAAAATAGCGAAGTCCACCATGCGGGTGGGCTTTGTTATATGGGTTGTATTCGGTGGTTAACACGTTTCGGATACAAGAGTACAATAGATGTATTGTCTTAGGTTGTTTCATCCTCGGACGCACCATTTACTTTGAGAGAATTCAATATGAGCTATTTATTTACGTCAGAATCTGTGTCTGAAGGACATCCAGATAAAATTGCCGACCAAATTTCCGATGCCGTATTAGACGCCATCATTCAAAAAGATCCTCATGCACGTGTGGCATGCGAAACCTTGGTGAAAACTGGGGCAGCGATCATCGCAGGTGAGATCTCCACAAGTGCGTGGGTGGACTTAGAAGATTTAGTGCGCAATGTCATCAATGACATTGGTTATAACTCTTCAAGCGTGGGTTTTGATGGTTCAACGTGCGCAATTTTAAACATCATTGGTAAGCAAAGCGTAGACATTGCTCAAGGTGTTGACCGCGTGAAACCTGAAGATCAAGGTGCGGGCGACCAAGGCTTAATGTTTGGTTATGCATCAAATGAAACTGATGTATTGATGCCAGCGCCAATTACTTATGCACACCGTTTAGTGCAACGCCAATCAGAAGTACGCAAATCTGGCCTATTGCCATGGCTTCGCCCGGATGCTAAAAGCCAAATCACATTTGAATATGATGATGAAGGCAACATCAAAGGCATTGATGCGATTGTATTATCGACACAACACAATCCGGATGTCAGCTTAAAAGATTTAAAAGAAGCGGTGATGGAACTCATCATCAAGCAAGTGATTCCGAATGAATGGATCACAGACAAAACCAAATTCCACATCAATCCTACAGGCATTTTCGTCATTGGCGGACCTGTGGGCGACTGCGGTTTAACTGGCCGTAAGATCATTGTGGATACATATGGTGGTATGGCACGCCATGGCGGGGGCGCTTTCTCAGGAAAAGACCCTTCCAAAGTTGACCGTTCAGCAGCATATGCAGGACGTTATGTTGCGAAGAACATCGTGGCAGCAGGCCTTGCAGATAAGTGCGAAATTCAAGTGTCTTACGCAATTGGTGTGGCTGAGCCAACATCAATCTCCATCACAACTTTTGGAACCAATAAAATTCCTGAAGCTGAGATTGAGCGTTTAGTGCGCACACATTTTGATCTTCGCCCTTATGCGATCACAAAGATGCTCGATTTATTGCATCCGATCTATCAACCAACCGCTGCTTATGGCCATTTTGGCCGTGATCCGTATGAAATCACATATCAAAATGCTGATAATATCGAGACTAAAGCTACGGCATTTAGTTGGGAAAAAACGGATAAAGCAGAGCTTTTACGAAGCGAAGCTAAACTATAACTTGACTTTTTGGTATAAAAAGCTAAAATTTTTGTTTATTTTTGCGTTACAAAACATTTAAGGGTTCAATATGAAACGTACATTTCAACCAAGCGTAATTAAGAGAAAACGTGACCACGGTTTTCGTGCACGTATGGCAACTAAAAACGGTCGTAAAGTTTTAAACCGTCGTCGTGCTCGCGGTCGTGCAAGTTTATCTGCATAATCACTGATTATTGCTAAAAAGGCGCTGTTAAAAGCGCCTTTTTACATTCTAGCGGGAAATTCATGAATTATCGTTTTACCAGAGCGCAGCGTTTATTGACGCCAGCGGATTACAGTCGCACATTTGATCATCCATTTCGATCCTCTGATCGCTACTTTACTGTGCTCGCAAAGGCACAGGCCGAAAAAGGGCAAGGGCGCTTAGGGCTTGCGATTGCAAAAAAGCAGCTTAAAAAGGCGCATGACCGAAATCTTGTAAAACGCATTGTGCGTGAGTCTTTTCGCTTGCAGCAAGAAAAATTGACGGGGTTTGATATTGTTGTGCTTGTCAAAGGGAACGTTTCCTTAGATAATCGACAACTATTGCATCAATCTTTGAAACAGCATTGGGGGCGGATAGAAAAGTTGTGAAGACGATTTTAATTGGTTTAATTAAGTTGTATCAACTGATTTTGAGTCCATGGGTGGGGCAGCAATGCCGATTCACACCGTCGTGTTCAAATTATTCCATCGAAGCCATTCAAAAATATGGTGCAATCAAAGGCTGTTGGCTAACATTCAAGCGATTGATCCGTTGTCATCCGTTTTGTGATGGCGGTAAAGATCCTGTTCCGTAGCATCTTCTTTGTTAAATTTTGAGTTAAAGATATTACTATGCAAAATAATCGATTAATCCTCTGGGGCATTTTTGGTCTGTTGGCCTTTATGCTCTTCAGTAAGTGGCAATTTGCCAATGCACCGAAGCCGCCTGAGGCTCAAAGTGCACAAGTCGTGACACAAATGCTCGATGGCCAAGCCACCGATGGCTCTGTGCCACAATTGAATTCAGCAAATGTGCCAGATGGCATGATGACGAATTCTAAAAAAATCTCTGTCACCACAGACGTTTTTTCCATTAATATCGCTTTAACCGGTGCAGACATCGAAGATGTTAAGTTATTAAAATACTCTGAAAGCTTAGAGCAAAAAGATGTGCCATTTGCTTTGTTGTCATCGGATCCTAAGCGTCGCTTTGTGAGTCAAACAGGTTTAATCAGCACATCGGGTCAAGCTTCTTTCCCACACAGCACAGAATTTAGCGCACAAGCGGACAGTTATACTTTAGAAGAAGGTCAAGACACTTTAATCGTACCGTTAACGTACACAGATGCCAATGGCATCGTGGTGACAAAAACTTACGAGTTTAAACGTGGTAGCTATGACATCGGCTTTACCCAAAAAATTGACAACAACACTGACAATGTATGGCAAGGCATCAACTACATGCAGTTGTTACAAAAAGATCCGAAAGCCAGCGGCCATTTAATGGGTGCATCAAGCTATACGGGTCCTGTGTTCTCGATGGGTGAAGAGAGCTATAAAAAAGTTCCGTTTGATAAATTGATTGAAAAAGCACCTGCCATTAAGCAAGAAGGTACAGCCGGTTGGGGCGCGATGATTCAACAATACTTCACCTCTGCATGGCTTGCATTAAACACTCATGCACATGTGGTGGAAGTGGCAAAATTACCGGGCGACATGGCGATGATCCGCTTAATGTCTAAAGATCCTGTTGTGGTGCCTGCACATGCATCTTATGAGTTTAAAAACAGTTTATACTCAGGCCCTAAAATCAAAAAGAATTTAGTGGATGCTGGTGAATACACTTATGTGAATGACAAAGGTCAAGAAGAGAAAGCGAATGCTAAATTAGAATTGACCCTTGACTATGGTTGGTTCAGCCCGATTTCTGCATTGATGCTTTGGGTGCTTGAATTTTTCCATGGCATTGTGGGCAACTGGGGTTGGGCAATTGTTTTATTAACCTTAACCGCAAAATTGATCTTGTATCCATTGTCTGAAAAAGGTTACCGCTCGATGGCAAAAATGCGTCATTTAGCACCTGAGATGCAGCGCATCAAAGAGCTTTATGGCTCAGATAAACAAAAGATTGGCCAAGAAACCATTGCCCTTTATCGTAAAGAGAAAGTGAACCCAATGGGTGGCTGTTGGCCGATGCTCATTCAGATTCCAATTTTCATCTCATTGTTCTGGATGTTGCAAGAGAGCGTTCAGCTTCGCCAAGCGCCATGGATCTTATGGATTCATGACTTAGCGATCATGGACCCATACTTCATTTTACCGATCATCATGTGTGCAACGATGTTTGTTCAACAAATGTTTAACCCACCGCCACCAGACCCAATGCAAGCTAAAATCATGAAATTCATGCCATTGGTGTTTGGTTTCATGTTCATGTGGTTTGCCGCAGGGATCGTTTTATACTGGATCGTGAACAACTTATTGACCATCTTGCAACAGTGGCTCATCAATCGTCGCATTGAAGCTGCTCAAAAGAAAATGTCATAATTTTTCAATGCATTGAATGATCATCTCCTATAATGGCGACATTGTAGGAGATTTTTTATTTCGCGAGATTAAATTTAAGAGGAAATCATGAAAGAGACAACCATTGCAGCCATTGCATCTGGCACCTCGATTGGTGGTGTGGGCATTGTGCGCATTTCAGGGCCAGAGAGCCACGCCATTGGCGCACGCATTGCCAAAAAAGAGGCATTGGTGCCGCGTCATGCCACATTTACACAATTTTATGATGACAATGATGAAGTGATGGATGAAGGCTTGGTCATCTACTTTAAAGGGCCGAATTCTTTTACAGGTGAAGAGTGTGTGGAGCTTCAAGGTCATGGCGGCTTAGTGGTGCTCAATCGTCTATTAAAGCGTGTGTATGCCCTTGGGGCAGAGCCTGCGAAAGCAGGTGAATTCACAGAGCGTGCCTTTTTAAATGGTAAATTGGATTTGGTGCAAGCCGAAGCAATCCACGATTTAATCATGAGCCAAAGTGAAGCACAGGCAAAAGCGGCGATGAATTCGCTCTCTGGGCAATTTTCTGCCAAAACGAGCACCATCAATGATGCATTGATTCACTTACGTGTCTATGTAGAAGCCACCATTGATTTCAGTGAAGAGGACATTGATTTTATCACCGATGGCAATGTGTTAAAGCGTCTTGATGCCGTAGAAGGAGACATTCAAGCGTTATTGGCGAGTGCCAATCAAGGTAAGTTACTCACCGATGGCGTGACGGTTGTGTTAGCCGGTAAACCCAATGCCGGTAAATCAAGCATTCTCAACGCATTGTCGGGTGAAGAGAGCGCGATTGTGACGGACATTGCCGGCACAACGCGTGACACATTAAAAGAGCATGTGGTGATTCATGGTTTGCCACTTCACATCATTGATACAGCAGGGCTTCGTGAAACCACAGATGTGATCGAGCAAGAAGGTATTCGCCGCACGCGTGAAGCCATGAAAAAAGCCGATTTGATTTTATGGATTCATGATGATCGTGATCAAACCCTTGAGGAAGATCCTTTATTGTCCTCATTGAATGTGCCGATTTTACATGTGCGCAATAAAGTGGATTTAACGGGCAAAGCCACCGGACAAACAGGCAATGTGATTGCGCTCTCTGCTAAAGAGAATCAAGGTGTTGATCTGTTAAGAGATGCGATTGTCAATATCGTGCAGTTTCAGCCGACGCAAGGGTTATTCAGTGCACGTGAACGCCATTTGATTGCGTTAAAAGAGAGTTTGGCGCATTTAGCCGTGGCGAAAAGTTTATTGACGGCAGGTCACAGCATTGATTTGGTGGCTGAAGAGATTCGCCTTGCCCAAGATGACATTGGGCTCATCACAGGGCGTTTCAGTACAGATGAGTTGCTCGGGGAAATTTTCTCAAGTTTCTGTATCGGTAAATAAAGCATCCCCGCTGAGGCGGGGATTTTTTTATTCGCTAAAATCATTGAGTGCATCAATCACTTCAGATAATTTCGTCACAGAGACCACTTTTAAGCCTTCCGGAATTTTCCTTGGGGCATTGCCTTTCGGTAAAATGGCTTTGGTGAATCCATGTTTAAAAGCTTCTTTTAAGCGCTCTTCACCATGCGGAATCGGGCGAATTTCACCGGATAAACCCACTTCGCCAAAAATCACTAAATCCGCCGGAATCACTTTATTGCGAAAGCTTGAATAAGTTGCGGCAATGACGGCTAAATCTGAGGCAGTTTCTGTCACTTTGACGCCACCTACAGCATTGACGTACACATCTTGATCATTCATGGCAATGCCGGCATGGCGGTGCAATACCGCAAGCAACATGGTTAAGCGGGCTTGCTCAATCCCCAATGTTACGCGGCGCGGATAGTTGCCAAAGGATTGATCCACCAATGCTTGAATCTCAACCAAAAGCGGGCGCGTCCCCTCTTTGGTCACCATGATGACGCTGCCGGCACTGGGCTCATCGTGGCGCGATAAAAAGATGGCAGAAGGATTGCTCACTTCACGTAAGCCTTTATCCGTCATGGCGAAGATGCCAAGCTCATTGACAGGACCAAAGCGGTTTTTATAGGCACGCATGACGCGAAAACGCGAACCAACTTCACCTTCAAAGTACAAAACAGAGTCCACCATGTGCTCTAACACGCGAGGGCCTGCGATTGCACCTTCTTTGGTGACATGACCCACTAAGAAGATGGCAGTATTGGTGCGTTTGGCATATCGAGTGAGTAGGGCAGCACTCTCTCTGACTTGTGCCACATTGCCGGGTGCAGAGGTGAGAAACTCTGTAAAAATGGTTTGAATGGAGTCAATGACCATGATTTTTGGCTTGAGGGCTTCTGCCGTGGCGATGATCTTTTCTACAGATGTTTCAGAAAGAATCTTAAGCTCACTTTGTGCCAAGGATAAGCGCTCTGCCCGCAAGGCAATTTGGCTTGGGGACTCTTCACCCGTCACATACAGCACATCATAATGCTGACTGAAATGCACCATTGTTTGCAATAAAATGGTGGATTTACCAATGCCAGGATCACCGCCAATGAGCACCACAGAACCTGTGACCAAGCCACCGCCAAGGACTCGATTTAGCTCGGTTAATCCTGTATCATAGCGCTGATGTTCCTCTTTTTGAATATTGTTGAGGGTTTGAATCGCAGCACTGCCTGCGGTGCCTGCATAGCCTGATAAACGCGCGGAAGTGGGCGGTGATTTTTCCACAATCGCCTCTTCAATGGTGTTCCATTCTAGGCACTCAAGACACTGACCGGCCCATTTTTGGGTGACGTTGCCACAAGCATGACAAACGTACTGTTTTTTCGTTTTGCTCATAAATATCGCACTTATTCCTTAGTCTGTTCCTTTTTTAGAACGTAGCGTTTCATATATATATACGAATGTGTACAAAAAAAGGTCTATATCCTGCTCGTAAAAGGATATAATACAGACTGATTCCAATATATTCATCTAAAAATACAATACAGCTTGACGAAAAAGGAGAGCTGTTGAAAAAGTCGCTTTTTCAATGTGTGCAGGCCCAATGATCGATAAACGAGCTGTTTATGGATCTATCTGTGTTCTATTTCATTGTAAAAGTAGATAACATTGTGTTTTATGACAATGAAAGGCTGTTGACAAAGTTGTATGATTGAGAGTGTAGCGTCTGACACCATCGGGTGAAGAGATTCTATGCTTTTAGTTGTTTTGATGTAAATTAAAAAGCACATCACTTGGTCAACATCTTTCTAGGTTCAGCAGTATTTGGTGACTTTATGATTGACATTTATAGTTTCTATTACGCAAGGGAAGTATTTATGTATATAATGGTCACTAGGTGGAGATAGTCGAATCAGTACAATAAAGATGTAACAAATTTCTCAAAATTAATTAATATTAGTGAAGGATATAACAATGGCAAAATCTCAATCTCTCCAGGATCCATTTTTAAATGTGCTCCGTAAGGAAAAAATCCCAGTCTCTATTTATTTGATCAACGGTATTAAACTCCAAGGTCAAGTAGAATCTTTTGACCAATTCGTGGTGTTATTGCGCTCGAACGTTAGCCAAATGATCTACAAGCATGCGATTTCTACAATCGTACCTGCACGTAGCATTCGTGTGAGCTTCGATGGTGATGAAGCCGTTTCTGAAGAAGTTGAAACAGAAATCACAATTTAATCGCCAAAGCGAATTTCGTGTTAGAATTGACTTTTTAGCCGGCATACAGACATAAATGTTCGAAAACGAAAGTCAGACACGAAGTGGAGATCAAGCCGTTCTTGTGAGTCTACAGACACAAGATGCCCATGCAGAAGAAATTGTAGAATTCCAAGAGCTGGTCAAAGCTGCGGACGTGAGCGAGCTTACCTTGATTAAAGGCAAGCTCGCAACGCCGAATCAAAAATACTTCTTAGGTTTAGGAAAGGTTGAAGAGGTTTTAGAAGCTGTCAATGCGCTTGAGGCGAATGTTGTCATCGTTAATCATGAACTCTCTCCTTCACAAAATCGTAACCTAGAACGTTTCTTAAAAGTCCGTGTGGTCGATCGTACGGCACTCATCCTTGACATATTTGCACAGCGTGCAGAAAGCTTTGAAGGTAAACTTCAGGTGGAGCTTGCGCAATTGACGCACATTTCCTCGCGTTTGGTGCGCATGTGGACGCATTTAGACAGTTTGCGTGGCGGTAGCGTGGGTCTGCGTGGTCCCGGTGAATCTCAGCTTGAGATGGATAAACGCATGATTGGGCTACGCATTAAGCAGCTCAAAAAGAAATTAGAAAAAGTCCAACAAACCCGCGAGCAAGGACAAGCACTGCGCAATCGTTTAGGCGTGCCAGTTGTGGCGCTTGTCGGTTATACGAATGCGGGTAAATCGAGTCTATTTAACCGTTTAACAGATGCGGGCACTTATGTGGAAGATAAGCTCTTTGCCACGCTTGATCCTAAGCATCGCACACTCTTTTTAGAAAACATTGGCGATGTGGTGTTGATCGATACGGTGGGTTTTATCTCTAAATTGCCCCATGAGCTTGTCACCGCATTCCATTCTACTTTACAAAGTGCAGCCGATGCTGATCTCTTATTAGAAGTGATCGATGCTGGTGATCCTGAGCGCGAATTTAAAAGCGAGCAGGTGGCGAATGTCTTGGTGGACATTGGTGCAGAAGCTGTGCCGCGCATTCAAGTGAACAATAAAATTGATTTATTAGAAAATGTCGAGCCGCATGTCATTTATAACGATGAACAGCAGCCGTCTGCTGTGTGGATTTCGGCAGAAAAAGATTTAGGGATTCAAGCCCTTAAAGATGCCATTGGTGATTATTTTAAAGATCAACATGTGACGAAAAATGTTGTTCTCCCGCCATCACAAGGGCGATTACGTGCTAAGCTATTTGCATTAAATGCCGTTAAAAATGAGTCTGTGAATGAACAAGGTGAATTTGAAATGGCATTATTGATGCATAAAGCTGAGTGGGACCGCTTGTTAAAGCATGATGTTGATGCCCAAAAATACCTCAACTAGAGATTTTAGGTGCAATTTATGGCAAAAATTGGTAGCGTATGGCAAGTTTTGTCTAAAAATTCTTTAATTTAAGGGAAAGATGAAAGAGAGTACTGTAGAAATGGCTTGGAATGAGCCTAAAAATGGTCAAAATTCGGGGGGGTCTAACGAGCCGCCACGTGGTCAAGATCAAAAACCAAAGCAAGAGGATATGCCAGATTTAGACGTTTTATTGAAAGATTTAAAAAATAAAATGTTTGGTAAATCTTCAAACAATGGTGGGAATGGCAATCAGCCAAATCAAGCACCTCGATCACCTAGCAAAATGCCCAATAATTTAAGCGGCAAAGTGATGGGCTTTGGTGCATTTGTGGTGTTCATTTTATGGATGCTCACGGGCATTTATATCGTGGATACGGGTAACAATGCCGTGGTGCTTTTTTTAGGTAAAGAGCAATCGGTCACAGGTCCTGGTATGCATTGGCGCTTCCCATCCCCAATTGGTGAGCACCGCATCATCAACGTTGAGAACCGTTTCTCCGCGACAATTGGCACAAATAAAGAGACCATGATGCTCACAAAAGATGAAGCGATCGTGGATGTGCGCGTTGAAGTGCAATATGAAATTGATCGTCAAGATCCTGCGGCCTATTGGTTTGCCTCTAGCAATCCTGATGGCACGCTTCGCGATGTGGTGGAAAGTGCTTTGCGTGAACGTGTGGGTCAAACCAGTTTAGATGCCATTTTAACGTCAGGGCGCGCACAATTGGTGGCAGAGGTTAAATCCTTAGCACAACAAGTGCTCGATTCTTATGGCGTGGGCTTAAAAATCACCAATGTGAACTTAGTGGATGCGCAAGCACCAAAATCCGTGCAAGCAGCCTTTACAGATGCCATCAAAGCACGTGAAGATGAACAGCGCATGATCAACCAAGCGAACACTTATGTCACAGATGTGTTAGCACGCATCAATGGTGAAGTTGAACGTGAATTGGCTCAAGCGGAAGGTTATAAACAAAGTGTTGTGGCTAAAGCAGAAGGTGAGGCGGCACGCTTTACGTTATTAAATACCGCGTATGCTAAATCCCCTGTGATCATGCGTCAGCGCTTGTATTTAGATGCGATGGAAAACATTTTCCAAACCACCAATAAAGTGTTGATGAATACACAAAGCAATAATTTGATGGTGTTGCCGTTAGATCAGTTGTTGAGCAATGGTCAGCAACAAACCATTAAATTAGACATTGATTCCACAACGATTCGCGAATCTCAAAACAAAACTGCACCGCAAGCCATGTTGCCAAAACAGTCGGCAACGAGCGTGAATACCACCCCAGAGCGTGCTGTGAACATTCGCAGTCGCCAAGATGGTCGTTAATTTAGAGTAGGGCAAGACATGAATCAGAGAATTACACAAATCGTGATTGGCGCTGTTATTGCAGTGTTCTTATTAGCGAACTCCATTTACATTGTCAAACAGTGGGAAACGGCCATTCGCTTACAGTTTGGTGTTGTGCAACAAAATAACATCGGGCCAGGTTTGCATTTTAAAGTGCCATTCATCAATACCATCAAAAAATTTGATCGTCGTTTACAAACCTTAGACACCGATCCTGAACCCTTTTTAACCCTTGAGAAGAAAAATCTCATCGTTGATACGTTTGTGCAATGGCGCGTTGAAGACCCAAAAGTTTTCTATGAGCGTGTACAAGGTAATCCTGCGCGTTTGAATAATTTATTGCGCCCTGTGGTGCAAGACAATTATCGTGCGGAATTTGCCAATCGTAATTTACAAGATGTGGTGGCAGGGATTGATGAAGTCAGCGGGAATACAACGCGTTCGATCATTCAAAATGACATCTTAAAAAATGTGCGTTTAACCGGTGAGCAATACGGAATTGCGATTGTTGACATGCGCATCAAAGGCGTTGAGTTGCCTGAAGATGTGAAGCAAAGCGTTTATGATCGTATGAACAGTGAACGCGAACGTGCGGCAAAAGAGTTCCGTGCCCGCGGTGAAGCAACATATGTTGAAAAGGTTGCCAAAGCCGATAAAGAGCGCGAAATTCGTTTAGCCGATGCGTATAAGAAAGCGGAAATTTTACGCGGTGAAGGCGATGCCACTGCCGCAGAAGTCTATGCAAAATCGTTCTCGGCCAATCCTGAGTTTTACGAATTTAATCGTAGTTTAGAAGTGTACCAGAAGAGTATTAAGCAAGATGGCGACATCTTAATTCTCGATACGGATTCTGAATTCTTTAAATATTTTCAGCCTAAATAGCGTGCGAAAACATCATTGAATTGCATTTCTTTTTTTTTTATTCAAAATTTGAAATCGGGGAATAAAACAAATGGGTAAGAATGTCATTGTCGTTGGCACTCAATGGGGTGATGAAGGTAAAGGTAAGATTGTTGATCTTCTCACGGAAAAAGCAACGGCAGTTGCGCGTTTCCAAGGCGGTCACAATGCCGGTCATACATTGGTGATCAATGGTGAAAAAACAGTCTTACGCTTGATTCCATCTGGTATTTTACGTCCACACATCACATGTTACATCGGTAACGGTGTTGTGTTGTCGCCAGTTGCTTTATTAAGCGAAATGGATGAATTATTGTCTAAAGGTGTGGATGTTGATAAGCGTTTGAAAATCTCAGAAGCTTGTCCTTTAGTGATGCCTTATCACATTGCCATTGACCTTGCGCGCGAAGAAAAATTGGGCGTGAACAAAATCGGTACAACAGGTCGCGGCATTGGTCCGACGTATGAAGATAAAGTGGCACGTCGCGCGATTCGTGTGGCGGATCTTTTCTATCCTGAACGTTTTAAAGAAAAATTGGTTCAAGTGATGGAATTCCACAACTTTGTATTGCAAAACTACTTTGGCAAAGAACCATTGAGTGTGGATGCTGTGTACAATGAAATCATGGCATTGGCACCACGCATTTTGCCAATGGTGACGGATGTTTCTGAAGAGTTGAATGATTTACGCAAAGAAGGTAAGAGTGTGATGTATGAAGGTGCTCAAGGCACATTCTTAGACATCGATCACGGTACTTATCCATTTGTGACATCAAGCAACACATCAGCCGGTGGCGCTGCTGTCGGTACGGGCGTCGGTCCTTTATACTTTGATTACGTGATGGGCATTGTGAAAGCTTACACCACACGTGTCGGTTCAGGTCCATTCCCAACAGAGTTGCATGATGATGTGGGTTATGGCTTGGCAGAACGTGGCCATGAATTTGGTTCAGTGACGGGCCGTGCGCGTCGTTGTGGTTGGTTTGATGCACCTGTATTGCGCCGCTCTGTAGAAGTGAACAGTATTTCTGGTTTATGCTTAACGAAATTAGACGTACTCGATGGCATGGAAGAAGTGAAAATCTGTACAGGTTACCATTTAGATGGTGAAACGTTGGATTATCCTCCATACGGTGCCGATCGCTTTGCACGTTGTGAACCGATCTATGAATCTCATCCAGGTTGGTCTGAAAGCACAGTGGGCGTGAAAACGTTTGAAGAGTTGCCAATCAACGCGCAAAACTACATCAAACGCATTGAGCAATTGATTGATGCGCCCGTGGATGTGATTTCTACAGGCCCAGATCGTTCTGAAACCATCGTGTTGAACGACCCATTTGCTGAATTGTAAGATTCATTGCATCAAAGATTAAATGAAAAGGGCCAAGGGCCCTTTTTTTATGTCAGGCGTTGAAACGCAGCAGTGTCAATGATAGGGTAAAACCTTCCGTTCATTCAAAAGAGTCACCATGGCAAAGGATTATCAAAAACAATTAAAACAGGTCAAAGCCGTCATTCGTCGCGATGAATTGAAGGCAAAGATGGCGGCGGCTGTGCAAAAGCCCATGGCACCTGAGCCAGAGTTTGCAAGCGTGATGAAAGATGTGAAGCGCATTTACAGTGATCGCGTTGATCCATTGACTTTGAGGCCAAAGCGCAAAGTGCGTGTGCGTCCTCATTATGAAGAGATCGAATATGATTATTTCTATATTGGTGAAACCTATGAGGCCGCGCCCATTCAGCACTCAAAAAATGGGCAGGGCAACCGTGATGTGCAAAAGCTTCAGCAGCGCACTTATCGCATTGTAGAGAGCTTAGATCTGCATGGTCATAAAATGGATGGGCTAGATGAGCTATTGACGGAATTTTGCCATTATGTGCAGTCTAAGGGCGTGTGTGGGCGCATCATCCATGGCAGCGGTTTAGGGTCTAAGAATTTTACGCCGATTTTGAAAAATCATGTGCGCCGCTGGTTGTATGAATATCCTGAAGTGCTCGCTTATACAGAAGAGCGCAATAATGATGGCGCGGTTATTTTTTTATTAAAGCGTAAAGCTTGGGTGAAAGAATAAAAAAACCGCCCGAAGGCGGTTTGATCAATTGGTTACTTCACACATTTATGAGAAATAGTTGATGAGATAGGTGTGATAAGGGATCGACACAATGTCGATTAATACTGCACCACTTAACGGCACAATCATCAATGCGCGAGTGGAGATCACTTTGTAATGGTCACACACGCTCGTCATGTTTGCCATAGCATTTGGCGTTGCGCCTAAACCATGACCCATTAAACCTGCACACATGACAGCTGCATCATAGTTTTTGCCAAGCACTCGGAAGACAAAGAAAACAGCAAAGAGCACAATAAAGGTCACTTGTAGCAATAAAATGATGAGTAATGGTAACGCAATGTCGCTCAATTCCCAGATTTTAAGGGACATCATCGCCATTGTTAAGAATAAACCGAGCGATACGCCTGAGATTAAATCAATGGATTTTTGATGCAAATTCACGATGCGCACAGAATCATTGAGGTTACGGACCACGATGGCAATGATCATTGCGCCCACATAACTCGGCAGAGAAAAGCCTGTCCATGTTGTGAATTGCTCAGAGGCAATGCGCCCAACCACCATAATGCCAAGGATGATGGCGAGTACCTTCAAAAAGGCAGTCACATCAATTTCTTTAATGGCATTTGCTAAAGTTTTCGGCTCATTCGGGAGGTTTTGCGCATCATCAATGGCTTCGATTTTGACGTTGTGACGTTTGATTAAAAAGCGTGCCACAGGTCCACCTAAAATGCTGCCAGCAATCAAACCAAAAGTTGCCGCGGCAATGGCAGCAACAGCCGCCGATGAGTGTCCTAAACCTTCTGCCATGCCACCAAAGGCAGCTGCGCCACCATGTCCACCGGTTAATGAGACTGCGCCAGCCATCACGCCTAAAATCGGATCAGCCCCCAATGATAAGGCAATGCCAACGCCAAACGTATTTTGAAAGAGCGCCAAAAACCAACAGATGCATAAGTAAATCAGAAGCAATTTGCCGCCACTTTTGAGGATGCGAAAGCTGCCATCAATCCCAACGGTGGTGAAAAATGCCACCATCAAAAAGCTTTGGATGCTGGTGTCAAAGGAGAATGTTGCGAGCTCAAAACTTCTGAGCATCCAGATTACGATGCTGACGATGAAACCGCCAATCACGGGCGCTGGAATACAAAATTTTTGGAGCCATGAGAGGCGATTTTTTAAAAATAAACCCAATAGCAGGCATAAAACTGTTAAAAAGAGCGTACTGAGTGAGTCAAGGTGCAAGTTCATGAAGGCTCCTTCTGAATGTGGTATTGAATGAATTGGTAAGCGATGAAAGCGGCCAATTTCGTGGTGCGCTGATCAATGTCAAAGTTAGGATTGCACTCTACAATGTCCAATAAGCGCACTTTGCCGCTGTCAATGAGGTGAGTGAATAAGGCTTCAAATGTGGCAACGCTGATGCCGCGCACCGCAGGCGCACTGACGCCAGGGGCAATGAAGTTTGAAAACACATCTAAATCAATGGTGATGTAAATGTGATCCACAGTATTCACAAATGTGGTGAGGGTGTTGAGTGTTTGCTTGAGGTCTGCAAGATCTGTATCCATCACATATGTGGCATTGAGCTGATCGGCCGTATTAAACAATGCGCGTGTATTGGCGTGGGCTGCAATGCCAAGCACAAGATAATGAAAGGGTTGATCATGCGCTTGGCATAGGTGAGCGGCATTTAAAAATGGCGTGCCAGAGGTGTTTTCATCGGCGGCTCTTAAATCAAAGTGCGCATCAAAATTGATGATGCCAATGGATTCATTCGGATGCTGCTGTGCCACATGGTGAAAAATGCCTTGAAAGCTGCCATAAGCTGTTTCGTGGCCACCGCCTAACACAATGGGCGTGATGCCTTGATTCATCAACATCGTCACTTTTTCCCCAAGTTGAACTTGGGCAGCTTCTAAATCTTGATGCTCAACGCTGACATTGCCAAAATCTTTGAGGCTAAATGCTTGATGTACAGGGAAACTCGCCATTTGCTTTCGGATCAAATCAGGAGCCGCTGCTGCACCTAATCGGCCTTGATTGCGGCGCACGCCTTCATCACTTTCAAAGCCGAGTAAGCCAAATTGTGGGGCAGTGGATTGATTGATCACTTGAAATAGGCGGCGATGGCAAACATCATCGCCATCAAAGCGTCCGGACCAGACAAATGGATCAGACATGAAAACTCCTTTGGTTAAATTTTTATTGGTCGTGGCCAATTAAGGCGGTAATGGCGGCGCTCGCTTCTAAAATGGCTTCAATCCACTGTGTTTCATGGGCGCTGCCACGGAAATAGGGGGCCATCAATGTCACCACTGCAATGGCGGACTGATGACGGAAAATGGGGGCAGAGATGCCAAGTACCCCAGGATCAATCTCGCCCATTGTACGGCCATAGCCTTGGGCGCGGATGCGTGCTAAATCCGTGATGAGGGTTTCTTTCTCTGGGCAATCTTTTGGGTAGGCATGTTCGATGATGGCATTGCCAATCGCTGCTTCTTTAAAAGCGAGCAAGGTTTTACCGCTTGCCCCTAATGTTAATTGATTGACGCGACCGGGCAAAAATGAGCAGCGCAGCGCTTGTTCACTCTCCACCATTTTAATGCAGATGGTTTCTGTGTAATCTGCCACCACAATGCCCGCAGATTCCCCTGTTACATCACAAAGGTTTTGCAACACCGCATCAACATCATCATTAAAGATGGAATAGGTTTGATGCAAATGTTGTCCCTTTAAGCTTTGGGCACCTAAAGTATAGGCCCCATATTTTCGGGATGGTGTAACAAATTCCCATTCTATGAGAATATTTAAAATCCTATAAACCGAGGATAACGGGATGTTTAATGCCTGTGATATGTGCTTTGGGAAGACGGGTTTACCGCAAGAGGCAATATAAGACAGGATGTTCAATAATCTATCAGTGCTTTTCATAATCTCACTCCTAGGATTACAATAGCAATGATCTTTTTTGAAAACAAAAAATTTTCTTATTTTGTGAGAATATTTATTTTAGGTATAAAAAATCCCGCAGGGTGCGGGATTGTGTGAACAGCTCAGTTTTGCTTACTCAGCAGCACCGCCAACAATCACAATGGTGAAGTCATCGGGGTGAATGTGTTTCTCAAATGCTTTTTGAATCTCTTCTTTCGTGATGGCACGGATGCGATCAGGATAGGTGTCATAATAATCTAGCGGTAGATCATATTGGGCAATGGTGAGTAACGCTGAGGCTAATCCACGGTTACTGCTTAATGCCAAAATGCTGCTGCCAATTAAATTATTTTTCGCACGTTCTAAATCTGCATCCATTGGGCCATTGGCGATGAATGCTTTGGTCTCTTTGAGGGTGGCTTCAATGGCATGTTCAACGCTCTCATTTTTAGTGGCCAGACCAATGGTGAAAGGACCATGGAGCAAGGTTGGGCTAAAATAGCTATAAATGCCGTAGGTTAAGCCTTGCTTTTCACGGATGTCCATCATCAAAAGGGATGTTAATCCGCTGCCACCTAACACATGATTGCCGAGCGTTAAGGGTAAAAAGTCAGGATTGAAGCGATCAATGCTCACTTGACCCATCATGATTTGGCTTTGTGGGCCATTGAAAGGTTGACGCACCGTTTGTGCTTTAACGGCTTTGGCATCATTGCGAATGGGGCTCAATGTTTTGTCAGTTTTGCCAAGTTGTGCGCTCAATGCTGTACTGATGGCTTTAGCCTCTTGTTCCGACAAAGCGCCCACGATCACGATATTGGCATCGGTGGCGTGGTAATAAGCCTCGCGGAAGGCTTTGACATCTTCAATCTTCATGGCTTTTAAAGAGGCTTCAAGCATTTCGCTTGTAACGCCTTGCAACTGATCTGGAAAGAGCAGGGATTGATACAGCTCGCCTGCAATCGCGCTTTGATTGTCTAAACGTGCTTTTTGTGCATCGATGGCTTGGGCGCGTTCACGATCAAAGATCGCCCCATCCATGCGAGGTGATGCCATCATCTCTGACCATAATTCAAGGGTGCGATTGAGCACAGCTTCATCTGTCAATGAGCGAATATTGATGGTGGTGGTTGCAATGCTAGAACCCGCAGAAATGCTGCTGCCGATGTTTTCTAACGCTTCAGAGAAGGCATTTTCATCCATCTCTTTTGTGCCAAGAGTCATCATTGTGGCTGTCATAGCGGCTAAGCCATGTTGATCACCTTCACGAAAACTGCCAGCATCCATGGAGACGATGATGTCCACCATTGGGATTTCTGGTGCATTGATGAAGAGAACGCGGGCACCTTCATCGGTGCGCCACTCTTTGATTTTTGATTTCATGTCAGATGCCATTGCTGTGGTACTGATCGCTAGGCAGGTGAGAGTCATGATGATGCGTTTAAACATGGTTATTCCTCCTGACTGTCGGGTGCATGTGCACGCAAACGACCAATGGTTAAGTTGCTGTCATTGAGATATTTTTGTGCCACCTGTTGAATTTGCTCAGGGGTCACTTTTTCTAAATAGCTCACCAAATTGTCACGGTTTTGCCAGCCTTCACCGGTGGTTTCAGCTGCGCCAATGGCCATCGCTTGCGAATAGATGGAGTCTTTGGCATAAATCTGCTCGGTGCGATAGGCAGTGAGGATTTTTTTGAGTTCTTCTTCACTGACCAATGTGGTTTGCAGTTCATTGATGGCGGCTTTGAGCTCAGTTTCCAATGTTTCTAACGCCACACCTTCAGCAGGCACCGCACTTAAAAAGAAAGTGGTGTCATAACGCGCGCCTTCATTGTAGTAGCTTGAAGCATCGAGGGATTGCTGCGTCTCTTTGACCAGTTTTTTCGGTAAACGCGCGGTTGTACTGCCACTTAAAATCTCTGAGGCGAGCAATAGGGCATACGCTTCTTCTTTATGCTCAGTGCTGTTGATGCTTGGGACTTTGTACGCCATAAAAAGCACCGGTAGATTTGCAGGCGCTGCCATGTCAATGTATTTTGTGGCGTTTTGTGGCACTTCAAAGTTATTTTCTCGAACGATTTTAGCGCCGCGTGGAATCTCCCCAAAGTATTGCTGAACCATTTGATGGGTTTTTTCAGGATCCACATCCCCGACAATCACGACGGTTGCATTGTTTGGGCGATAAAATTCATTGTACCAGCTTTGTAAATCTGACAACGTCCAGCTTTCAATTTCTGGCATCCAACCAATGATGGGATTGCGATAAGCGTTCGTTGTCCAAACAGTGGCATTAAACGCTTCATAAAAGAGGGCTTGCGGATTGCTGTCTGTGCGCATGCGGCGCTCTTCTGCCACCACTTGACGCTCTGGTGCAAAGTCTGCTTCTTTGAGCACAAGATTGTGCATGCGATCAGATTCTAAGCGTAAACTGGTCTCTAATTCCCAGCTGGGCAAAATCTCAAAATAAGCCGTGTAATCGTAAGAGGTAAAGGCGTTGTCTTTCCCACCTAAGTTCGCCACGATGGTGGAGTGTTCATTTGGGCCAAGGGTTGGCGTGCCTTTGAACATCATGTGTTCAAGCATGTGTGAGATGCCACCTTTGCCGCGTGGCTCATCAACTGAGCCGACTTTATACCACACCATGGTGATGGCAACGGGGGCTCTGTGATCTTCGCGCACAATGAGTTTTAAGCCATTGTCTAGGGTGTATTCATGGGTCGGTTGTGTTGTAATGTCGTTATTTCCGTAGCTGATGGCCATCACAGATAATGTGGTGATGGCAGCCAATTTTTTAAAAAATGCCATGTCACGCTCCTTATTCAGTCAGGTGAATTATAGGGTGAAGGTTTGTCCTGTGGTGAACGGGCGGGCATCATCATTTAAATCAATGATGTGTGTGATGACATCTGCCACTTTTTTTGCATCACGGTTGCCAGAAGGTGAGACGCTGTAACGCATTGCTGAGTTTAAGCACACAGGATCGATGCTGTTGAATTGAATTTTTTCTTGGGATTCAAACTCGCCGGCAAAGAGTTTCATTAACGTATTTAAGCCAGCTTTTGCGACGGCATAACTGCCCCAGTAAGCTTGTGAGCCATCGGCCACTTCAGCGTGGTCAAAAAAGATCACCGAACCACGTTCAGCTTTATTTAACAACGGTAACATGGCTTGCGTTAAATAGAAAGGCGTATTTAATGTGGTGTTGATGCTCAATAACCATTTTTCAGGATTGGTGTGGGCAAGGGGCGTTAAGTTCCCAAGATTGGCCGCAGTGTGCACGATGCCATCGAGTTTCCCAAATTCAGCCGCCAATGTTTCATAGAGCGCATAGTAATCATCATTGCTGCATTTAGCAAAATCCATGTACAAAATGGCAGGTTCAGGGCAACCGGCGGCCACGATTTGATCATATAAATCTTCCACGATCTTTTGCTTTTTCTCGCGGGCAAGCAGAACAACGGTGGCGCCTTCTTTTGCTAAGGCCAATGCGCTGTTGCGGCCCACCATGCCTGTAGAACCGGTGATTAAAATGACTTTATTGGCTAAACGACTCATTTCTCTTCCTCTTTTGCAGCGAGTGTTGGCTTTTGTGCATATAACAGATAGTTCATGGACAAATCTTTTGTTAAATAAGCCACACGATTGAAGGGGTTAAAGCTCATGCCGCGGCTGTCTTTGACGGCTAAACCAGCATTTTCACAATAGGTGTACAACTCAAATGGCGTGATGAATTTATCAAATTCATGCGTGCCTTTCGGTACGATTTTTAGCACCGTTTCCGCTGCAAAAATCACCAATTGCTTGGCTTTAAATGTGCGGTTGATGGTGGATAAAAAGAGTTTGCCACCGGGTTTTAACAGTTTGCTGCACGCATCTAAAATCGATTGTGGATCGGGGACGTGCTCAAGCATTTCAAGGCACGTGACCACATCATAAGTGTTTGGTTGTAAATCGGCCAATGCCTCAACGGTGGAGAGTTGATAGTCAATGTCAAGGCCAGAGATTTTTGCATGTTCGCGCGCCACTTCTAATGCGCCGATGGCTAAATCAACGGCTGTGGTGGTTGCGCCGCGCTTTGCTAAACCTTCGGCGATGATGCCGCCACCGCAGCCGACATCTAGGGCTTTGATGCCATGTAAATTGGCATGCTCGGTAATGAATTCAAAACGCGTGGGATTAATGTCATGGAGCGTTTGAAAGCTGCCATTGGGCGTCCACCAATCGTGTTGGTTGAATTTGCTGATCTCATCTTGAGAGACATTGTCCATATCGATTCTCCTAACTATGATTGATTGTGCTGTTGCGCAGGGGTGGATTTAGGGCTTTGTAAATCTGATTGCAACAGTTTAGAGAGTTCACTGATGTTGATCTGTTGTAAGAATTTTTGTGGGAGGAATTTAGCAATGAAGTTTGCGCTTGATTCCACAAATGGCGTCAATTGTGATTTTTGCCACATCGGAATGCTGTTTAAGCCCACATTCATGGCAAATAGGCCTAAAAATGCCACGATTAACCAGCCACGCAATACGCCAAAGCCCATGCCTAAGATGCGATCAATGAAGGAGATTTTCAAAAAGCGAATGAGCAGAGAAATCCCTAAATTCACAAGACCGGCCAAAAATAGAATGCCTAAAAAGGTGATGGCATAACTTAAAATAGAGACGAGTAACTCTTCTGTCGAGCCTTCTGTGGGATTTAAGTCAATTTTGCCTTTTGTGATGGAATGCAATTGATCCGGCAGCATCGCCGCCACATCTTGAGAGAAGTAGGCAGCGCCCCAAAAGGCAACGATCCATACAAGCAAAGAGAGGGCTTCGGTGATGAGCCCTCTGAAAAATGCAATGACGGTCGATAATCCAATGATGCCAATGATGGCGATGTCGATGTAGTTCATAAGGTCCTAATTTACTCGATTATTGAATTTGAATGATGTAACTGTTCACGCCTTGGCGTTTTAATTCCGCTTGTACATTTTTGGCATTGTCTTGGGTTTTAAGGGGCCCAATGCGCACTTTGTATTGCTTAGAGATTAACGCCACTTCAGAGGCATAACCGCGGCGCTTGTATTCATTCATCACACGCGTGGCATTTTCGCGACTGCTGTATGAACCGACTTGCACATACCATGTGAATTTAGGCTGAGCAGCGTTTGCACTTTGGGTGTTTTGGCTTTGTGCAGAGCCGATGAGCTCAATTTTAGGCAACGGCGCGGGTTTAGTGTTGGCAGGTTTCGCTGCGTTATTGTTGGGCTTAGACTGATTTTGCGTCGGCTGTTTATTCGGTTTATTTTGCAATTGTGCTTGTGGGGCTTGCACGGCTTTGCCCTGTTGATTGGCTTGTGCTAACAATTGCTCTGCAATGGACACATTGTTGTCAATCGGCAGTGAGGGCTGATTGTCCGTCACCGCTTCCCACATATTTTCTGTGATGGGTTCATGGACAGAGGGCGACACAGGACGCGCATCGACAGGTGGTGTGATGGTTGCAGGTTCATCATATGTACTTGCATAGAAGTCATCTTCTTGTTCGACGGCGGTATTTTCCGGCACATGATAATCATCGGATGATAATAAATTTGGAATGATCCAAAGACCTAAAGCGATGAGTGCGATGCAGCCGACAATGCGTTGTTGAAGTTTTTTATTCATGGTTTTTATCTCGGGTTAATCCAATTCAATCCTTCGCTGACTGTGTGGAATGATCCAAACACCAAAATTATAGCATCATTTTGCTGAATTTCTGTCGCCATTTGACAAGCATCCGCCACAGAATGGGCAGTATGTATTTGTGTTGTCTCTGACAAAATGGGGGCGATTCTTGCTTTTAATGCCTCTGAACTTTGTCCGCGATCACCCTCTAAACCTGCCAGCACCCATGTATCAATATCATCTTTAAGAGCATGGGCAAGGTTTGCAGCATCTTTATCTTTGAGCATGCCAAGGACAGCAATCACAGGGCGATTGTGGGCTTTAAAGGGCGCAAGCAATGCATGTAAAATAGTAGCGCCTTGCGGATTGTGCGTCACATCAAAATAAAATTCACGATGTTGATGCACAACTTTTTGAAAGCGGCCTTGTAAACGCGTGTTTTGTAAGCCTTTGGCAATCACAGATTCTGTCAATTGATCCGCCATTGGGCTATGGAGCAGTGCGCTGATGGCAGCGGCGGCATTTTGCAATTGATGCATGCCTTGAAGACGCGGCATTGGCAAGGTGAATGTATGTGTTTTAAAGCGATATTGCCATGCATGGTCATGGATCGCAGCATAATGAAAATCGCAGCCGGCTTCAATCAAAGTGGCATGCTGTTTAGCGGCTTGATTTAAAATCGAGACATTCGGTGCGGATTCAGCAGTGATCACAATGCTATGATCCTTAATGATGCCTGCTTTTTCATGGGCAATTTCTGTGATGGTATTGCCAAGAAGGTTTGTGTGGTCTAAGTCAATGGGCGTGATGACAGCAACATTGGCATCCACAATGTTTGTAGCATCAAGACGCCCCCCTAAACCCACCTCTAAAATGGCAATCGCCACATGGTGCTTTTTAAAGAGATAAAAAGCGGCTAAGGTGGCAAATTCAAAGTAGGTGAGGGTGATGTCACCGCGCGCCGTTTGAATGGCTTCAAACGCTTCAATGATCTCATCATCTGTGGCTTCATGCCCATTGATGACAATGCGCTCATTGAAGAGATGCATGTGTGGGGATGTATACAAGCCATAGCTTGTGCCCGCAGCTTCACAAATGGCAGCTATGGTATTGGTGGTCGAACCTTTGCCATTCGTGCCTGCAACCGTGATGATGAAGGGCGCAATGGGCGTCACATTGAGGGTTTGATAAACTTTTTTGATGCGTTCTAATTTAAAATCCATCGCTAATGGATGGATTTTTTCAAGTTCAATTAACCACTCATTTAGAGTTTTATTTGGCATTCTCGTCTTTTTCGTCCACTTTTTCAAAAGAGGTTTCGGTAAATGGCTCAGGTAAATTACCCATTTTTGACAATAAAGAGGCGATTTGATTGCGCATTTCACGGCGGTCAATGATCATATCGATCGCGCCTTTTTCCAATAAGAATTCACTTTGTTGGAAGCCTTCAGGTAATTTTTCACGCACAGTTTGTTCGATGACGCGTGGACCTGCAAAACCAATGTAGGCTTTAGGTTCAGCGATGATCACATCGCCAAGCATGGCAAAGCTTGCAGATACGCCGCCATAAGTTGGGTGCGTTAATACGGAGATGAATGGAATGTGTTCATCATTCATTTTACCGATGATGGCAGAGGTTTTTGCCATTTGCATCAAAGAGGTTAAACCTTCTTGCATACGTGCGCCGCCACTGGCTGCAAAGACGATCAAAGGTCTACGTTCTGCAAAGGCTAAATCAGCTGCGCGCTTAAAGCGTTCGCCCACCACAGAACCCATGGATGCACCCATGAAGTCAAATTCAAAAGCACATGCCACAACTGGGATGTTTTTCAATGTACCGCCCATTGCGATCATTGCATCTCTTTCGCCGGTTGTTTTTTGAGCATCGTTGATGCGCACTTTATAGGATTTTACATCTTTAAAGCCTAAGAAATCGATGGGCTCTAACTCTGCGCCAATTTCGTGGGTAGAATCAGTGTCTAAGAAGTTGATGAGACGACTTCTTGCCGAGATTTTCATGTGATGATTACATTTCGGACAAACGTTTAAGTTTTGTTCTAGCTCTTGTTGATAGAGAATCGAATCACAACTTTTACAGTTTTTCCAGATGCCCTCAGGTACCTTCTTGTTAGAATGGGTACTCTTGATGCGCATTGGATTAAGACGTTCGAACCATGAACTCATTGGATACACCTTTAATAAGTTTGAAAGTGGATTGGCAATGATAAATTATTCTCGTTAAATACTCAATAGAACACAATTTAATGGCATTTTAATGCGAGCGAATGAAAAAGGGCGTATAATTGTGAACTCTTTTAGTCCTATATGGTGAGCGAGACGACAATGATGGATTCAGATTTGCAGGCATTGTATCAAGAAGTGATTCTTGATCATAACAAAAAACCTCGTAACTTTCGCGTGATTGATCCGGCTACACATGCAGCGCGTGGTCACAATCCATTGTGCGGGGATCAAATCAAAGTATTTTTAACCGTTGATGACAATGGCGTGATTCAGGATGTCTCTTTTAAAGGGGAAGGTTGCGCGATTTCTACGGCATCAAGCTCATTGATGACCGAAGCGGTTAAAGGCAAAACGATCGAAGAAGCGGAAAAGTTATACAACGTTTTCCATGATGCGGTCACGACAGATGAAGACGTAGATACGAGTGAGCTTGGACGTTTAGCAATTTTAACAGGTGTGAAAAAATATCCTGCCCGCGTTAAATGTGCCACATTGGCATGGCATGCCTTGCATGCAGCCCTCACAGAAAATGAAGAACCTGTGAAAACAGAGTAAGAAGGATTGAGCATGAGTGAAGAGAAATCCCCAAACGACGCAGTCATCTATTATGCTGAAGGCGTTGAAAAAACCGAAGCGAGTGAAGCGGTGGTTGAAGAGATCATCAATAACTTAAAGCGTGTGTATGACCCAGAAATTCCTGTGGACATCTACGAGCTTGGGTTGATTTATGTGATTGAGTTTTTAGATACGACAGAAGATCACTTTAAAATTAAAATTGACATGACATTAACCGCACCCGGTTGCCCGGTGGCTGGCTCAATGCCAGAATGGGTGCAAAATGCTGTGATGGCAACCCCAGGGATTGATGATTGCCATGTGGATTTAGTGTGGGAACCCTTCTGGACCCCTGAGCGCATGTCATTGCGTGCGAAGTTAGAGTTGAATATGCTCTAAATTTTATGGTGACACCAAAAGCCCCTGTTTTGGGGCTTTTTTTATTGTTTTGTATGAAAAAAGAACAAATATTGAAATTAGTTTGCAAATGAGAATTGTTATCAATATTATCTCATCTTGTTCGATTAAGTCGTTGTATGTAATTAAGAGGCATTCATGTTACACCCTAAGCAGTTTCCATCAACGCGTATTGCATTCGCATTGTCTACGCTCCTCATTCACAGTGCATTTGCACAGACTCAAGAAAATTTAAAATCCGATGACTCTACAGACAATGCCATTGATCTCAGTGGCGTTGTGGTTTATGTAGGGGAGAATCAAGGCATTTTAGGCATGAATCCTGTCTTGTCACAAAGTGAAGTGGGGCAAGGCACCATCAATCAAACACAGATGAACATCATTCAAGCAACGAATATGGCAACGGTTTTGGATAAAATCCCAGGGGTTGGCATGTCCGGCAGTCCTCGCCCTGGTGGACAAACCATCAATATTTGGGGGATGAATGAGAGTAAGTCTGTGCCCATTATGGTGGATGGTGCGTTAAAGACGTTTGATAAATATCGTCAAGGCACTTTGTATGTGGATCCTGATCTGATTAAAGCTGTGGATGTGCAAAAAGGTGGATTTGATCCGAGCATTGGCAATGGCGGCTTTGGTGGCAGTGTGCGCATGACCACAAAAGATGCCACAGATTTCTTACGAGAAGGGCAATCTGTGGGTGCGATGCTCAAAACGGGTTATCACACCAATAATAATCAACGCAATTATGCGGCGGCAGTTTATGGTAAAAATCATGCCAATACCATGGATGGTTTGATCTATTTTTCTAAAACATTGTCAAAAGATGTGCGGTTAGCAGATCATGAGCGATATCGAGGATCGGCGATTGATCAATACAGTTATTTGGTCAAAAGTAATCTTTATCTTGGTGAAGAAAGCCGATTGACCTTGAGTTTAAATAATACACGTTATAAGGGGTGGATGCCGTTTGCTGCGATGGGCGGCAATACAATCAATGTGAATTCCATGGATGATTATGAGTGGAAGCGTCGTATTTTCTATCGTGAGCAGCAAGATCGCAGTTACAGTGCGAATTTTGAATATGCACCTTCGGAGAATCCTTGGGTGAATTTAACGGTGGATCTCACCCATTCAGAGACAAAGCAGCATGATCAAAAAATTAAGCCGCAACCTGGGCAAAAAAAGCCTTCAGCATCATTGTCAACTTTAGGTAAAGAGAATTGGACGGCATATCGCAATACAAGTTTGCACATTAAAAATCAAAGCATCATAGAAACCGGTGTTGTGACACAAACCATTACAGTGGGTTTGCAATATTTGCGTAAACAACAAAATGCCACAATGTTTTATGATCAAGGATCGTATGGTAAGCCTGAATTTAATCATGGATATTTCACGCCGCCCTTTTTGCCAGCTGGTCGTCAAACCGTCATCAGTGCTTATGTGATGGATGAAATTCAGTTGGGGCAATTCACATTGACGCCTTCTTTGCGCTATGATCATGTGAAAAATCAAAGCTTCGGTAATGTCGCAGGTTATACCTCAACCAATGCAAAGGATGGTCATGATTATCGTTCGGTGACGTATCAAGGATTTTCTCCACGCATTGCCTTGTATTGGCAGCCGATTGATCAATTTGCAGCTTTTGTGGATTATTCACGCAGTTGGCAAGCCCCTAATATTGATGAGCAATACACTGTGCAAGGGAAAGGCATTTCAGGGCCCAATGGTACAAGCCGCGATTTGAATAAGGAAAAATTGATTGCACTGCGTTTTGGTGTGATGGGTAATTTCTCAGATCTTTTGACGGAAGATGATCAGCTTTTTATTCGTGCCACTGCATTTCATAATCGAGTGAATCATGAAGTGATTCGTAAAATTGGGGCGATTTATTGTGAAAGTCACCATGCAACTGGCAATAGTGGCGGTTGTGGTAAACCCATGAGTGCATTTCATAATGGCCGCGGTTATACCATTAAAGGCTTAGAGCTGGAAGCAAAGTATGAAAGTACATATGTCTTTGGCGGTTTAGCGGCAAGTTTAATGAAAGGACAGCGTCGAGGTTCGCCTCGCGATGTATGGTATGAACAAAAAACATGGCTAAGAGATATTCCGCCGCGTGAATTAACCGCAACCATTGGTTTCCATGTACCGCAGTATCATTTTAGCATGGGATGGCAAAGTCAATTTGTGCGTAAGCAGACAAGAACACCATCAACGATTGATGCAAAAGCTGGCGTACTCAGTTATCAATTAACGCCAGGTTATTCTGTACATGGTTTATTTATGAGTTATACGCCAGATGATCGTTATGCGCCCAATATCAATCTAACGGTTGATAATCTTTTTAATAAAAGCTATGCGCCTTATTTGAATGATAGTGTCAAAGCGCCAGGCTTAGATGTGCGCTTGAGCATTAGTTATCAGTTTTAATGATATGAATATATGAAAAAAGCCCTGAAACATCAGGGCTTTTTATTTGCAAAAATTAATCTTCTGCTTTTAACATTTTTTCAAGATAGTGAATGTCCGTACCACCTTTGATGAAGTTCGGATCATTTAAGATCTTAAGGTGCAATGGAATGTTCGTCTTGATGCCTTCGATCACAGTTTCTTGTAAAGCATTGCGTAGGCGCGCAATCGCGATTTCACGCGTTGGGCCGTGTGCAATGATTTTACCCACCATTGAATCGTAATAAGGCGGAACCTTATAACCTGCATAAATGTGGGTATCCACACGAATGCCAGGGCCACCTGGTGGCACGAATGTTGTGATGGTGCCAGGCGATGGCAAGAATGTTTTAGGATCTTCTGCGTTGATGCGACACTCAATGGCATGACCTGTATAGGTGATGTCTTCTTGTGTGAATTTAAGCGGTTTGCCATCAGCGATGTCGATTTGTGCGCGCACAAGATCAATGCCTGTAATCAATTCAGTCACAGGATGTTCCACTTGGATGCGTGTATTCATTTCGATGAAGTAGAATTCACCATTCTCATACAAGAATTCAAATGTACCTGCACCACGGTAACCGATGCGCTTACATGCGTTCACGCATGATTCACCGATGCGAGCACGCTCTTCATCTGTGATGCCAGGGGCTAACGCTTCTTCGATCACTTTTTGGTGACGACGTTGCATAGAACAGTCACGTTCACCTAAGAATACGGCATTGCCGTGTTCATCGGATAAGACTTGAATTTCAACATGACGTGGTTTTTCAAGGAATTTTTCCATGTAAACCATAGGATTGCCAAATGCTGCGCTGGCTTCTGCTTTAGTGAGCTCGATTGATGACAATAAATCTTCTGCTTTATGCACAACACGCATCCCACGACCACCGCCGCCGCCTGAGGCTTTGATGATGACAGGATAACCGATCTCTTCCCCTAATTTTAGGTTCGCATTCGCGTCATCCGTTAATGCGCCAGGAGAGCCTGGAACACAAGGAACGCCCGCTTCGATCATCGCTTTTTTCGCAGAAACTTTATCACCCATTAAACGGATGGTTTCAGCGCGTGGGCCGATGAAAATAAAGCCAGACTCTTCAACGCGCTCTGCAAAGTCAGCATTTTCAGCCAAAAAGCCATAACCAGGATGGATGGCATCTGCATCTGTCAATTCCGCAGCTGCAATGAGCTGAGGCATGTTCAAATAGCTTGAAAATGATTGAGGTGGCCCGATACAGATGGAATCATCGGCTAAAAGTACGTGTTTTAAGTCTCTGTCAGCGGTTGAATACACAGCAACAGTGCTGATATTCTTCTCTTTACATGCTCGCAAAATGCGCAGTGCAATTTCACCACGGTTTGCGATTAAAACTTTTTTAATCATGGAGTGGTCCTTATCTTATTCAAGAATGAAGAGCGGTTGATCGAATTCGACTGGCTCACCATTTTGAACAAGGATCGATACAACTTTTCCAGAAATTTCTGCTTCGATCTGATTAAACATTTTCATCGCTTCAACGATGCACACGGTATCGCCAACATTCACAGTTTGGCCAACGTCTGTAAATACGCTAGAGGTTGGAGACGCAGCGCGGTAGAAGGTACCGACCATTGGAGAACGGATCACTTTACCTTCTGGCAATTCTGCTTTTTCTGCAGCAACAGGCGCAGCTGGTGCCGCTGTTGTGGCAACGATTTGTTGCATTGGGTTGTATGCAGGTTGAGCAACTGGGGCAACTTGAGCAACCGCAGCACCTTGAGAATTACGGCTGATGCGGATTGAACCTTCACCTTCGATGATTTCGATTTCAGAAATCGTTGATTCATCAACAAGGTCAATCAAGTTTTTAATCTTACGAATATCCATGAGTTTTTATTCTCCTACTAAGTTTTCGATGATCTTGATGAAACAATGTTTTTAGCGCGATAGAGCGCAAGCTCATAGCCAAAAAGTCCATGTCCCACCAGAATTCCTGAGGCAATGTCTGACAAATATGAATGGTGTCTAAATGGCTCCCTTGCAAAGACATTCGAAATGTGAATTTCGATGAATGGAATGTCTACGCTCAAAAAGGCATCACGGATGGCAATGCTTGTGTGCGTATACGCGCCCGGGTTGATTAAGATGACATCAATGTTCTCAGACTTTGCTTTGTGAATTTGGTTGATGATTTCGCCTTCAATATTAGACTGAAAGCATGACAATGCAAGCTGTAATTCACCGGCCTTGTGTGTCAATTGTGTTTCGAGTTCAGGCAGGGTTGTGTAACCATAGATCTGAGGCTCTCTCGTTCCAATCATATTGAGATTAGGGCCATTGATTAACAGTACCTTAGAATGCTCGTTTGTGGACATAGTGCCTCATATTAGTCACGTAAAAATATTGCAATTATACGTATATCGCGTGAACTTTTCAAAAATTAAGTGAAATTTGGCTAAATGACAAAATGTGACCTTTTTGACGGGGTTTTAAAGGATATTGAATAATTGCGCGCAATCTTGATTATTTTTTTCAAAAAAGCTCATACCTTCCATGAAATTGTATATTATGTGCGAAGGGATGCTGAACTTTTTTACGATAAATTGACTAAAAACTTAGCAAACAATGTCCGAAAATTGAGATCAAAAGTGATGGAACGCGCACTGAATATACATCAAAAGCTGGGGATATTATTGAGCACAGGTGGATTGATCCTCTTGATCTCATTTGGCATCGGCTATTTTTTTGCAAGTAACGGCATGACACATCATCACATTACATCTCTCGGTTTGGTGAAATTTTTAGCCGCAACAGTGATTTTAATGATGCTCTTTTATTGTATGGCATTCGTTGTGCTAAAAGTGACCGGGGATCATATGATTTGGCTCTCTTTAGCGGGCATGCTGTTATTGAGCCATTATATTTATTGTGTGGTGATGATCTATGATGTGACGATGGTGCATACGCCAACGATCTCCCTTCTCTCCATTTGTCATTATCCTTTTGTGATCGGCTACTGTGTTTTAGGGATTGTGCGCTGGGCGATGCTTTTAAAAAGCCCTGAATGAGTCCACTACATCGCGCCTTCATTTCTGACGGAATTGCGAAATTTGCGCATTTTTTTAGCGACTTTTTTTGTTGCTGTGCTAAAATTGCGCACTTTAAATAAATAGGCATTCAGTTAGATGTTTGAATTTAATAGAAAAAGTTTCAAACACATCCTCAGCGTTGCCGTGCTGATGTGGTGTACAGTCATGGTCAACGCATGTGCGAACCCTGCGGCAAAAACAGTCAGCCACTTGAAAAAAGAACAACATTTGATTGCCGATTTTGCCAAGCATCGTCAATTGAGTGACGAAGTCACGCATAAAGAAGTTCAAAAATACGTCAAAAGCTTTCAAAAAGATCCCCGCATTTTTAATCATTTAGATGAAGATCGCTTGGTGATCATGCGCTATATCTTTGAAGAATTAAAGCGCCGCAAAATGCCTGCTGAATTGGCCATGATTCCATTGGTGGAAAGTGGTTATCAGCCAGGTGCGTCAAACAATGGCCGTTATGTTGGGCTGTGGCAGTTTGGTAAAGTGACCGCTGAGCACTTTGGCATTGATGTCCATAAAAATTATGATGGGCGTTTTAATCCGGAGCTCTCCACAAAAGCGGCACTCGATTATTTGCAGTACTTAAATAAGATGTTTGATGGGGATTGGTTGTTGACCATCGCCGCTTATAATGCCGGGGAAGGGCGCGTGAAGCGCAGCATTCAAGCGAATCGTCAAAAAGGTAAAAAAGCCGATTATTGGCACATTGACCTGCCAGAGGTGACGCGCGCGTACATTCCTAAAGTGCTCGCATTGTCTGAAGTGATTGCCGATCGTGAGCGTTTAGCTGCCGTGAGCCACAGTGAAATTCCAAACTTGGTGCGTGTGCGCGTGGAAAACTCTGAGAAAATGAAAAAGATCATTCGCGATTCAGACATCTCAATGGAAGTCATTGAATTTTATAATCCAAATGTGAAGCATAAAAACAGTGTGCGCTCCATCATGATCCCGGAAAATGAATTGAAGCATTTAAAAGGTCTCTCCTCAAAGGAGCGTGATCAATACATCGTCTACGGAAGCCGTAAGCAATCATAATCCATGCATCTTTGAATCTTATATTGTCTTCTCTTAATGGATGGGTACAATGAGTATTTTGTGCAAAATATAAGATGAGAATTTGATTATGAAAACAGGACAACCATCGGTAATAGGCGGTGCGATGATCGCAGCAGGGACGATGATTGGCGCAGGGATGCTCACCTTGCCCATCGTCTCTGCGGGCATGTGGTTCACATGGACCATTTTTATCATGCTGATCACCACCTTTTTTATGCAAAACTCCGCAGAAGAGATTTTAGAAGTCAATTTGAGCTATCCTGAAGGCTCAAGCTTTCATACCTTGGTGAAAAATAACCTTGGGCACTTTGCAAGTGTCATCAATGGTTTTTCTGTGGCGTTTGTCCTCTATATATTATTGTATGCGTATGTCGATGGTTCAGGTTCTGTCATTAAAAATGCATTGGCAGTGAATTTAGATGTGGATCTGCCAAAGCCTTTGGCTGGCTTAATCTTCGCTGCTGTGTTATCTGTCCTCGTATGGTGGGGCGCAAAAGCAGTGGATCGCATTTCCACGGTATTGATGTTGGCCATGTTCATCACATTGTTTGCAGCCTTAAGTGGTTTGTTAAGTTCTGTTTCTGCCACAAAACTCTTTGAACCCACGGGCGAGCACAATTACGCCATCTATGCCTTTGCCAGTTTACCATTCTTCTTAACCTCCTTTTGCTTCCATGCGAGCGTTCCAAGCTTTGTGAAATATTATGGCCGTGAAGGCGGTAAAAAAATCCGTGCGGCATTAATGATTGGTATGTGGCTCACATTGATTTTCTACGCCGTATGGATGCTTGGCATCATGGGCAATGTGGATCGCGCCTCATTTCAACACATCACAGGCGATAAATTATTGTGGCTATTTGATTCAGTTCAGCTCACAGCATTTTTCCGTAACATGCTCGATTTCTTTGCCTTCTTTGCGGTGGTGACATCATTTTTAGGGGCAGGTTTAGGCTTGTTTGATTACATTGCTGACTTATGTAATTTTGACGATTCCCATTTAGGTCGCGCAAAAACAGCCGTGATTACGTTTGTACCCCCAACCATTTTGGGCATGAGTTTGCCCAATGGCTTTGTCATTGCCATCGGTTTTGCCGGTTTATTTGCGGCGATTTGGTCGGTAATCATTCCGGGTATGACCGTGCTTGCCCATCGTAAAAAGCAAGCGGCAAGCGGTGAGAAATCTGCCTTTAAAGCATTTGGTGGAAAATGGATGCCCTATATTGTGATCGGATACGGTATCATTGCTGCGGTGTCTCATTTATTGGTGGAAGTGTTCCAAATTAAAGCGCTGAACTTTTTCATTCAATAAGACAGACGAATAAATTTTTGGATATTTTTGTGAAAGGATAGAATCATGAACACCCCACAACCGGAATTGATGTATTTAGACTTTGGCGTGATGTTGCAATTGTCAGATTTAAGCCCAGAGTTTAAGACATATTTAACGAAAGCCGAGGCTGAAGAGATGAGTCGCAAGGTGAGCGCCGCTTTAGTGCAGCTTTATCCTGCGTTGTCGGAAGTGGGCATGGTGTTAGTGGGCGCAGGTTATCAAGTGTCACAAATCATGCGCCCGCGCTTTCCGATCTATCATGAAATGACAGAAGTGTCGAAAATCCAATTTCGTGCCAAGCAGTTTAAACCTTCAATTGTGACGATTACAGCCGTTGATGGCAAGTTTTCTGTGGGGGCTTTTAATCGAGACACAGAATCGCCTGATCCTTTATACATTTTCCCTGCGTTATTGGTATTGCCAAAAAATGAGGCCAATCAAGCATTGGTGAGCGAGATTGAAACCAATCTTTCTCAACAAGGGATCATAACGGAAGTTTTAAAACCTTTGATGGAAACAGCATTGCATTGTGAAGTTGCACATATGCACATGGTGACATTGAGTGACATCAGCAGTTTTTATGCCACGCAACTCATTCAAATCAACCTTGAACCTTTATGGGAAGTGATGAAGCACATCATTTTTGAGATGGGTCCAACGTTCCAAGTGTTAGGCAGCGGCCATTTGCTGTTATGGGATGGCGAGGAAGTTGTATTTGTGGTGCCAGATGAAGCCACGTTCCTTGAAGTTTTTAAAGGCAATCATGATGACTTTGTCCATTATGATCAAACCATGAAGCGTTTAAAATTACTGTTAACGGATCATGGGATTTTATTCTCTGAATTCATTGTGACTGAACCGCAGTTTTTCCTCACCACACAAACGTTAGAGAGCGTGTTAGAAAAAGTGAAATAAAACCGTTTATTTTCGTTAAAAAAGCCACGCATAAGTTGTGGCTTTTTTCATTTTTAGATTAATTTTTTAAAAAATGCTTAATTTTTCACCAACGATAGTTCATCATAAAGGGTATGCATATCTTATACTGAAAGGATAAGTCGTAAAATTGCCTTGGCAATCTTTACATTCTGACAATCAAGTAAAGCGAAAAGAACCGACGACAGATGAAAATTTTTTACACAATATTAATACTGATCACCATGGTGTCGCTCTCGGATGTGATCCGACGACTCTTACCCATCAAATTACCACTGCCTGTGTTGCAAATCATCATTGGGGCGGCGATTGCCTTTCCATCTTTTGGTTTACATGTGGAATTTGATCCGGATCTGTTTCTGTTTCTGTTCATTCCGCCGCTGATCTTTGCTGATGGTCGTCGGATGCCATTTTATGAGTTCATGCAATCTCGTTGGGAGATCATGAGTTTGGCGCTCTTTTTAGTGTTTGTGACGGTGTTAGGTTTAGGCTTATTCATCCCGAAATTGATGCCAGAGGTGCCATTAGCTGTGGCCTTTGCCCTTGCTGCCGTTTTATCCCCAACCGATGCGGTGGCATTGTCAGGCATTGTGGGTAAAGGGCGTTTACCTAAAAAAATGAATAAGATTTTAGAAGGGGAAGCGCTCCTTAATGATGCCTCTGCGCTGGTTTCTTTAAAATATGCAGTGGCCATCATTATGGGCACGATGGTGTTTAAAACCACCACAGATTATGCCGAAATGGGCGTCAACTTCCTATTAATGGCTGGTGGCGGTGTGTTGATTGGCCTTGTGGTGACATGGGTATATGTGCGTTTAGTGCGTGCATTGAGCCGTTTACAGGGCGATGAAACCGCCATTCAAATGATCTTTTTATTGCTGTTACCATTTTTAGTGTATGCCGTGGCTGAGCACATCGGTGCATCAGGCATTTTAGCTGCGGTTGTGGCCGGGATGACGGTGACGTATAGCAATACCATGAGTGACGTGTCCATCGAGATGCGCTTTCAAGCGAACAGCATTTGGTCGGTGTTAGAGTACTTATTAAACGGCATTGTGTTCTTGATGCTTGGTTTGCAAATTCCTGGCATTGTTGAATATTCCATCGAGCGCATCACCACAGACAGCGATACAAACTTTGTGAGTTTAGTGTCTGACATTTTCATCGTGTATGGCATGTTGATGTTGGTGCGTTTTTTATGGTTATTGGCCATGAAGCATTTAAAGAAAGTCTTTTTTTGGCGCAAGAACAAGAAATGGGGCTTTGAAGATTTGAGCGTGCGTGAATTGGTGATCATGACGTTTGCAGGCGTGCGCGGTGCGGTGACATTAGCGGCAGCATTGTCGATTCCGTTGTACATCAGTACATCGCCCACCATCATTTCTGTGCCAGCACGTTATCAAGTGATCTTCATAGCCATTGGTGTGATCCTGATCTCCTTGATTGTGGCGATTGTGATTTTACCGATTTTATTAAAAGGCTTTTCCGCAGACGATGATGAGCTTGACCATGAAATCAAGATCGCAAAAGCTTCCATGCAACAAGTGGCCTTGTCGAGTTTACAAACGCTGGAAACTCGCTTGATCAGCAACAATGAAATCAAAGTGGATCCGCAGCACATCTCTGACATTCACAACCATGTGGCGCGAGACATTCGCCAATCCCTTGGCATTACGGATGCAGAAACAGAATATTATGATTCAGTTGAGTTGCGCTTTCGTCTTGCGGCGATTCGTGCAGAGCGGGCAGAATTAACGCGCCTTAAAACCACGCGTAAAATTAGTGAAGAAACAGCGAATAAATTGCGTTATGATTTAGACTTATTGGAGACAATATTGGCTGGTCGCGAACAGCAATAGAATTTCGCTCGTAACTGCAATTAGGTTAAGCTGTGAATCAAAGTGAATACAAAAAGGGCATTGTCTATACATTGCTGTGTTACATCATGTGGGGCAATTTCCCGTTATATTGGTATTCACTGAGGATGATGAGCTCAACGCAATTGATGAGTGAGCGCATTGTGTGGTCGGTGATCTTTGTGGTGTTGATCACGACATTATTAAAAGAGTGGCGTGGCGTGCTGACGGTATTAACAGAGCGTAAGCTTGTGTTGATGCTGTTTATCACATCTCAGCTGCTCTTTTTTAATTGGCTCAGTTATCTTTGGGCGATCACGCATGATCGCGTGATTGATGCCAGTTTAGGCTATTTCATTACGCCAATTTTTAGCATTTTACTTGGGCGCATCATCTTAAAAGAGCGTTTATCGCGCGCCCATTTTTTTGCGATCGTGATTGCCATCATGGGGATTGTTTGGATCACTATTGAAAGCCGCACGGTGCCATTTGTGGCGCTGATCTTAGCGAGCTCCTTTGGCTTTTATGGGCTACTGAAAAAGAAATATCCTGTGAGGGCGTTAACAGGCATCGCCTTTGAAACGTTTTTCATGTTGCCATTTGCCGTGAGTTATTTGATCTATTCGATGATCAATGATCACATTGTCTTTTTTGAATTGTCAGCCCTGCCCATGACGCTGCTGATTTTATCAGGGGCAGTCACCACCATTCCACTGTTATTGTTTGCAGAAGGCGCGAAAAAAATCCCGTTGTCTTTAGTGGGCATTGTGCAATTTGCCTCCCCAACGCTACAACTCATCAATGGTTTGCTCTTTTTTGGCGAATCGATGAGCATCATGCGTTTAATCGGTTTTATGATTGTGTGGGTGGCCGTTGGCATCTTCATTGTGTCAGAATATCAACGTTATCAAGCGCAGCAGCGCTTACTCAAAGCTGTTTAGAGAGTTTTATGGATTATTATTATGACCCTGCCATTGATCCTTGGCTTGTGGTGTTATATCAAGATCGCGACATTATGGTGGTCAATAAACCGCATGATTTATTGAGTGTGCCAGGCAAGCCCGCAGAGCTTTGGGACAGTATTTTAACGCGCGTGCAATGGGAATTTCCGGAAGCTGAAACTGTGCACCGCTTAGATTTGGCCACAAGTGGCTTAATGGTGGTGGCGCTGCATAAAGAGAGCGAGCGGGAATTAAAACGCCAATTTCGCGAGCGAGAAACAGAGAAAACCTACATTGCCAAAGTGTATGGTATTTTTGAAGAGAAGACGGGCAGCATTGATTTGCCGCTCATTTGTGATTGGCCGAATCGACCAAAGCAAATGGTCTGTTTTGAACGCGGGAAAGATGCATTGACCCATTATCGAGTGTTGAATGAAGACATCGATGGCAATAGCTTAGTGGAGCTCATTCCGGTGACGGGGCGATCCCATCAATTGCGCGTGCACATGCAATCCCTTGGGCATCCCATTTTAGGGGATCGTTTTTATGCCCATCCATCTGCATTAAAAGGGCAAAATCGCCTGCATTTACATGCCGCAGAATTGGCATTCACCCATCCGATCACACAAAAAAGGCAGCGATTTGTTGCGCCGCCGCCTTTTGCTTAATCAGAATGGTGAGTTAGAGCGCTTCTAAAATATTATTAAGGGAGCGCAAAATGCGTTTGCCTTCTGTTTCAGGTTCTGGCTGATTGGGGATTTGGACATCATCGGCTTCTTCTACGGCTTCAATTGCCGCCGCTTCATCTTCATCTGAAATGGCAGGCGCAGCTTCTGTTGCTTCTACGGCAGGTTCAAAAGCTTCATCCGCATCATCAATCAAAACGCGATTATCCTCATCATGTGGGAAAAGGACAGTGGCATCAGGTGTGATGGCATCTTCTAAATCGCTTTGATCTTCAACAGTTGGCGTGACCACTTGATCAGATGGAATGATGATCTCAACATCTAAATCATCATTGATCTCATCATTGGCATTCGCTTCCACTTCAGCGGCTTCGGCGGTGCCAGTTAAGCGCGCCATACATTCATCTTCTGTGCCTGCCACAAAGTTTTCATCCCAGCATGCAACACTGTCAATGCCCATGTCGGTAAAGTTGATGCGATATTGTGGATAACCGTTTGGATACCAGCTCACATATAAGCCTTCTTGTTGACCCTCTTTAAAGTTGATCTCTTCCATTTTTTGCGCAGGCAATCCTGTATCTTGATACCAGAAAGTCACAGTGCCATTGAGCTTGCCATTGGCATACTCTTCTTGTGCGGTGATCTCTTGGGCTTCGTTGTAATAAACATACGTGCCTTCACGGTTCTCGATGTTCCAGCGCAATAAATCGTCACGCGCAATCACCACAGGATCCATTTGGCGGGTGCGGGTGTCTGTGAAATAATCTGCCACTAAAAAGCTGTCCGAGGATTCATCATAAGAGAGAATCGTGCGGAATGTGCCGCCATCCACGGCATTTGGTTGGCGGTTGCCATTTTCATCAAAATAACTGACGATCAACTCACCATTTTGTAATTCATAATCAGAAGCATTGCCATCTTGATCCCATGTGGTCCATGTGCCATTGCCACCGCCATCTTGTTGGCTATAACCGGATTGCGCTTTTGTGCCATCTTTATGCCAGAAGGTTAGGGGGCCATATAGGCTTTGTGGGAACCAAGATTGCAATTCGCCTGGGTCCATAAAGCAGATGGGATCGGTTTGTTTTTGGTCATTTTGGCTATAAAAATCTTGCACCAAATAACAGCCGCTGACGACATCTTTAAAGTGACGATAATATTCACTGCCTTCGCGGCTTGGTAATAATGTGCCATCTTCAGCAAAATAGGCGATGATGCCATTCGGTTCTAATTCTGTGGGCGTTTGTTGTGCGTAGGAAAATGTGCCTAAAATAAGCAGAGATGCAATGGATAAAGCCGTTTTCTTATATGTCATAATCATTCCTATCGGTTATTCATAATGTTTGTTCATGCAGTTTACCGCAAAATGGCGAAGATTTCATAGTGGCAAAATTTCTCGGCCATGTGTGCACATTTTTTCAGTAAAGACAATGGACTAGCCTTTAAATGATAGAATATCCTTGTTCAATTTGATTTTTCGCAGAAATTTTCTCTCACCCTTTGAGAATGTTTTGTTTTTCCTCTAATATCAAAGGTTAATCATAAAATAATGAGGAGGCGATGATGTTTGCATTAACAGGTCAAATCGCGCTGGTCACAGGCGGCGCAAAAGGTATTGGTAAAGGCATCAGCGAGGCATTATCGCAAGCGGGTGCACATGTCATCATCGCGGACATTGATGAAGTCGCAGGAGTTGAGAGTGCTGCTATCATTCATGGCGAATTCATTAAAATGGATGTGACGGATCAACAAGCGGTGCATCAATGTTTTGATGAGATTTTAAAGAAACATGGTCGCATTGACATCGTCTGTTCAAATACTGGAATTTTCCCACAAGCAACCTTAGATGAAATGACAGAGCAAGATTGGGATTTGATGCAATCTGTGAATGTCAAAGGGATGTTCTTTGTGGTGCAGCGTGCATTAAAAGCGATGGAAAAACAGCAATATGGGCGTGTGGTGATCACTTCATCAATTACAGGTGCAATCACAGGTTTTCCGGGTTGGAGCCATTATGGCGCATCAAAAGCGGCACAATTAGGCTTTATGCGAAGCGCAGCCCTTGAATATGCGCGCTTTGGCATTACCGTCAATGCCGTGATGCCGGGCAACATTTTAACGGAAGGTTTAGCCGCCCAAGGCGAAACCTACCTCAATCAAATGAAAGCGACAATTCCGACACACACATTAGGTGAACCAAAAGACATCGGATATGCTGCGGCGTTTTTAGCCTCAAAAGAGGCAAAGTTCATCACAGGACAAACGATCATTGTGGATGGCGGTCAAATTCTGCCTGAATCACCTGAGGCATTGTTGTAAATATTTAGACACTTTGACAATGATGAATCCTTCCTTCGACCAATGATTTATGATTATTGGTCTTTTTTTCTTTGGAGTGTTTATGAGTCATTTAACCCCAGTTTTATTCATCGGCCACGGTAGCCCGATGAACATCATTGAAAACAACGCATGGACACGCAATTGGCGTGCCCTTGGGGAGACATTAACGGACATTGCAGGCGTTGTGATGCTCTCTGCCCACTGGTATACAGAAGGCACAAAAGTCACCAAGGAACCTCAGCCAAAAATGATTTATGACATGCGCGGCTTTCCAAAAGAGATTTATGACTACATTTATCCTGCTGTGAATGACCTTAATATTCGAGATGCAACGGCGAATGTATTGCCGATGGCACAATTGAGTGATCAATGGGGGTATGATCATGGTAATTATGGTGTGTTGTGTCATTTGTTGCCACAGGCGGACATTCCTGTGTTGCAAGTGAGTATTGATGCTCATCAAAAAAGTGCTGCCCATTATGCGCTAGGTGAACGTTTAAAGGTGCTCAGATCACAAAAGATTTTGATCATTGGCTCAGGTAACATTGTGCATAATCTCTATAAAATTAGGCAGATGCAATCGCGTCCGTGGGTGAAAGATTTTGATGATCAAGTGGTGGAATTGACTAAACAGCGTGACATTGAGGGCATTTTAGCCCTAGAAGCCACGCATCCTGATTTTCATTTAGCCGCGCCAACGCCGGATCATTTCTATCCATTTTTATCCGCCCTTGGCGCAACCGATGCGACCGATGACTTAGAAATTTTCAATCAAGACATAGCATTAGAGACATTAACGATGACCAGTTTTGTCTGGCGCAGTACAAAATGATTTTTTTATGCCATAGCCGCTTGTTTTTTGGTGACTTTTATCACTTTATTTGATTTTTGTTAAAAAAGTGTTTGTATAAAGCGCCATCCCTCGTTATCATAAGTCGCTTCTATGGCATGAGAAGCTATGTCACAAAGCACGTAAATCTCTCCTCGTTTGAGAGTGGCGTGTTTTTTTTTGCCCAAAAAAAATGATGTAACACATGAGATAGGAATTCAACAATGACGATACCAGCACTATTGGTTTTAGCAGATGGCAGCACGTTTCACGGCACGGCCATTGGCTCAGAGGGTCAAACAGTCGGCGAAGTGGTGTTCAATACTTCAATGACAGGCTACCAAGAAATTTTAACCGACCCATCTTACACAAAACAGATGATCACATTAACTTATCCGCACATCGGGAATACAGGGACGAATCGTGAGGATGAGGAATCTGATTCAGTGCATGCTGCTGGTTTGATCATTCGCGATTTACCACTTTTAGCGAGTAACTTTCGCAATACTGAAAGCTTAGAAGATTATTTAAAGCGTCACAATGTTGTGGCGATTGCTGACATTGATACGCGCCGCTTAACACGCCGATTGCGTGAGAAGGGTGCACAAGCCGGTTGCATTGTCACCGGTCACAATCCTGACATTGCAGCGGCACAAAAAGCAGCGCAAGATTTTGGTTCAATGGCTGGCCTTGATTTGGCAAAAGAAGTCACTTGTGATGCAGCCTATGAATGGACCGAAGGCGAATGGCGCTTAGGTGAATCTTTCCACACAGACATCAAACAGCCATATCATGTGGTGGCGTATGACTTTGGTGTCAAACGCAATATTTTGCGTATGCTTGCAGAGCGCGGTTGCCGTTTAACGGTGGTGCCAGCCACAACGCCCGCAAGTGAAGTGTTAGCAATGAATCCAGATGGTGTATTTTTATCCAACGGCCCTGGCGATCCTGAACCTTGTGATTATGCCATCAAAGCGATTCAAGAGATTTTGGCGGCGAAAAAACCAATTTTTGGCATCTGTTTAGGTCATCAATTATTGGGTTTAGCTTTAGGCGCACAAACAGAAAAAATGTTGTTTGGTCATCATGGTGCCAACCATCCTGTCCAAGAATTATCCACAGGAAAAGTCATGATTACGAGTCAAAATCATGGTTTCCAATTGAATGAAGCAAGCTTGCCTGAAGGTGTTGAAGTGACGCACCGTTCTTTATTTGATCAATCCATCCAAGGCATCAGTCTGAAAGATCAAGTGGCATATTCATTCCAAGGACACCCTGAAGCGAGCGCGGGCCCAAATGATGTGGCCTACCTATTTGACCAGTTCATCGATGCCATGAGCGCAAAGTAATCCGAGGAGAGAGAAATGCCAAAACGTACAGATTTAAAATCCATTTTAATTATTGGTGCTGGCCCGATTGTGATCGGTCAAGCTTGTGAATTCGACTACTCAGGTGCACAAGCGTGTAAAGCGTTACGTGAAGAAGGGTACCGCGTCATTTTAGTGAATTCAAACCCAGCGACCATCATGACGGATCCTGAAATGGCAGATGTGACATATATCGAACCCATTTTATGGCAAACCGTTGAAAAAATCATTGCCAAAGAACGCCCGGATGCCATTTTACCCACCATGGGCGGTCAAACGGCATTAAACTGCGCCTTAGACTTAAGCCGCAATGGCGTATTGGCAAAATACAATGTGGAATTGATCGGGGCTTCTGAAGATGCCATCGATAAAGCAGAAGATCGTGGCCGTTTTAAAGAAGCGATGGAAAAAATTGGCTTAAAATGCCCTGAATCTTATGTTTGTCACAGCATGAATGAAGCATTGTCTGCACAGGCGAAAGTGGGCTTCCCAACATTGATTCGTCCATCTTTCACAATGGGTGGTTCAGGCGGCGGTATTGCTTATAATAAAGAAGAGTTCATAGCGATTTGTGAGCGCGGCTTTGATGCATCACCGACACATGAATTATTGATTGAGCAATCAGTTTTGGGCTGGAAAGAGTACGAAATGGAAGTGGTGCGCGATAAAGCGGACAACGCCATCATCATCTGCTCGATTGAAAACTTTGACCCAATGGGCGTACATACAGGCGACTCCATCACCGTTGCGCCTGCGCAAACATTGACGGACAAAGAGTATCAAATCATGCGTAATGCAAGCTTAGCAGTATTGCGTGAAATTGGTGTGGATACTGGCGGCTCGAACGTTCAGTTCTCCGTGAATCCTGCCAATGGTGAATTGATCGTTATTGAGATGAACCCACGTGTATCACGTTCATCTGCATTGGCATCAAAAGCCACAGGTTTCCCAATTGCGAAAGTGGCTGCTAAATTGGCAGTCGGTTATACATTAAATGAGTTGAGCAATGACATCACAGGTGGCCGTACACCGGCATCTTTTGAGCCTTCCATTGACTATGTTGTGACCAAAATTCCACGCTTTGCGTTTGAAAAATTCCCAGCGGCGGATGATCGCTTAACCACGCAAATGAAATCTGTGGGTGAAGTGATGGCGATGGGTCGCACATTACAAGAATCCATGCAAAAAGCATTGCGCGGCTTAGAAACAGGTCTATGTGGCTTTAACCCACGCACGACAGATAAATCTGTGATTTTGCGTGAGTTGGTGAACCCAGGTCCTGAACGTATTTTATATGTGGCAGATGCATTCCGCATTGGCATGAGCAAAGAAGAGATCTTTGACGTGTGTGCCATCGATCCTTGGTTCTTGATGCAAATTGAAGATTTAATGCAAGAAGAAGCTAAAGTTGCAGCGGGTACATTGGCAGATTTAGATTTTGCCACCATGCGTCGCTTGAAGCGTAAAGGCTTTTCAGACAAACGTTTATCTCAATTGTTGAATGTTTCTGAAAAAGCAGTGCGTGATGCACGTTTTGCCCTTAAATTGCATCCTGTGTATAAGCGCGTTGATACGTGCGCAGCTGAGTTTGACACAGACACAGCCTACTTATACTCAACGTATGAAGAAGAGTGTGAAGCGCGCCCAACGGATAAGAAAAAAATTATGATCCTTGGCGGTGGCCCAAACCGCATTGGTCAAGGGATTGAATTTGACTATTGCTGTGTGCATGCTTCTTTAGCGTTGCGTGAATCTGGTTTTGAAACCATCATGGTGAACTGTAACCCTGAAACCGTGTCCACAGACTTTGACACCTCAGATCGTTTATATTTCGAACCATTGACGTTAGAAGATGTGTTAGAAATCGTGCGTGTTGAACAACCTTATGGCGTGATCGTGCATTATGGTGGTCAAACACCATTGAAATTGGCCAATGCTTTGGTGGAAAATGGTGTGAACATCATCGGAACATCTGCAGACAGCATTGATGCGGCAGAAGATCGTGAACGTTTCCAAAAAGTATTGCATGATTTAGGTTTGCGTCAGCCAGAAAACCGCACTGCGCGCAATGAAGAAGAAGCCATTGTGTTGGCAAACGAAGTGGGTTATCCGCTCGTTGTGCGCCCATCTTATGTCTTAGGTGGCCGTGCAATGCAAGTGGTGCATTCAGATGATGAATTGCGCACGTATATGAATGAAGCGGTACAAGTGTCTGAAGACAGCCCTGTATTGTTGGATTTCTTCTTAAATCATGCCATTGAAGTGGATGTGGACTGTGTGTCTGATGGCCAAGAAGTTGTGATTGGCGGCATCATGCAGCACGTGGAACAAGCGGGTGTTCACTCAGGTGACTCAGGTTGTTCATTGCCACCTTATTCATTGAGTGCAGAGATTCAAGATGAAATTCGCCGTCAAACCAAAGCGATGGCCAAAGCATTGAATGTTGTGGGCTTGATGAATGTGCAATTTGCCGTGCAAGATGATGTGGTGTATGTGTTAGAGGTCAATCCTCGCGCATCGCGTACGGTGCCATTTGTGAGTAAAGCTACGAGCGTGCCTTTAGCGAAAATTGCAGCGCGCGCAATGGCGGGCATTTCTTTAGCAGAACAAAACTTCACCACAGAAGTGATTCCTGATTATTACTCTGTGAAGGAAGCAGTGTTCCCATTCATGAAGTTCCCAGGCGTAGACGTCATCCTTGGGCCAGAAATGCGTTCAACGGGTGAAGTGATGGGCGTGGGTAAAACCTTCTCTGAAGCTTACTTAAAAGCGCAATTAGGTGCGGGTGAACGTGTACCGAAAGTGGGTAAAGTCTTCATCTCTGTGCGTGATGCCGATAAACCTTATTTAGAAACCATGGCACGCAATTTCCAAGAACAGGGTTACGGTTTGTGCGCAACGCGCGGCACAGCGCAATACTTAACGGATAAAGGTTTCTTTGTACAAACCATTCATAAAGTGGCAGAAGGTCGTCCGCATATCATCGATTACATCAAAAATGGTGAAATCGCTGTGGTTGTCAATACTGTGGTGAGTGATGCGCAAGCAGTGAAAGACAGCCACTCCATCCGCCGCAGTGCATTGAATCAACGCATTCCTTTATACACCACATTAGCGGGTGGTGAAGCAGTGAGTGAAGGCGTGAAAAGTATGTTCATGATGGATGTGTACTCAGTGCAAGAGTTGCATGATCACATTGCTAAAAGCAAAAAATAAGTCATTGACTTAACAAAAAGCTCCGCATTGCGGAGCTTTTTTTATGCTAGAAATTTAAGCCAATCAAATGGAGTAAATAGAGCATGCATGGAATGGTGATTAAAGATGCCATCACAGAGATCAAAGTCATTGCAGTGCCAAAATTCACATCTGCGCCATAGCGCTGAAAGAGTACGGAGGCTAAGGTAAAGGTTGGCATCGTCACTTGAATGAGGAGCACTTTAATGACAATGTCATCAATTGGTAAGAGTAGAATGAAGCCAAAGGCTAAGAGTGGAAACAGCAGGATTTTGAAGATGACGCCATAAGTGACGCGCTTGACATCAATGTCACGGATCATTTTCCATAAGTCAGGGATCAACATGCCAATGTAGATCATGCCAATCGGGCTTGCTAACCCTGCTAACGCTTTGGTCAATTGCTTTAAACCATCGTGGGCTTCAAATTGTAATGCGCCAAGCGTTAAGCCAATGACAATGGCGAGCAATGGAATGTTGATCATCGCCGCTAAATTGCGTAAGCGAAAGCCTTTATCGCGTTGTAATAAATAGATGCACAATGTCCAGATCACAAAATCTAACCCTGCATCAAAGATCGCTGCAAGCAAGGCGCCTTGCGCCCCTAACAATACATAGCAAAGTGGAATGCCAATAAAAGCCGTGTTGCCAAGTGTGGCGGCGATGGCCAGTTCATTCGCTTGCTTTTCGGCAGTTTTAAGATATTTTTTCGCTAAAAAGCGCGCCAAAATAATTCCGCCGGCATTGATGATGACAGAGAGCACAAAAATGGTGAGGATCTGCTTCATCATCGTGGCATCAAGCTCAAAGTTAAACACGCTCGACAGTACAATCGAAGGTAAGCCAACATTGACAATCAGTGCCACAACTAAGCGCTGGGATTCAAGGGTTAAACCGTAGGCACGGCGCAGCAATACGCCGACGATCATCATCGCAGCCATGACGGAAACGGAAGTGAGGGTGGTGAAGAAAATCATTGGACAACTCGCGCAAAAATTATGATTTATGGTTATGAGAGAATACTATAGCACTAGTTTTTAGATGCATGGGGCTTTTTGCGAGGGATATTTTCAGAGGGCGAGGCAGGACGATTGAGCAATAAGTTACGCTGTGTTAAATTATCATCTTTACACTCTGTAGGTTCAAATTATGGCGAACAACGCATCTAAAGACACTTTGATTTTTGGCGTGCCAAAACTCCCGATGAAAGCATTGGTGGTGGTCATTCCGTTTATGGTCTCCTTCATCATGAGCGGCGTCATCTCGTTTGTGAGTATGGTCAGAAGTTTAGGACTCGGCCTCCATGTCTTTAGCCCGTGGGTGAGTGTGTGGATGTTTTCATGGATGATCGCTTTTCCCACCATTTTAGTGGTGCTGCCTTTAGCACGTAAATTGGCGATGAAGTTGGTGAAATTACCGCCACAGGTAAAATGATCAAAGCATGAAAAAACCCTGTTAAACAGGGCTTTTTAAATCATATGTTAAAGTGTTGGCGATTATTTTGCGTACACAGGGAATTTACGACAAAGCGCTGTCACATTGTCCGCAACGCGCGCTGCAAGCGCTTCATCATCGATGTTTTCTAACACATCACACATCCAGTTTGCGAGCAATTCAGATTCTGCTTCTTTAAAGCCGCGGGTTGTGATCGCTGGCGCACCGACACGAATGCCTGAGGTCACAAAAGGTGATTGTGGGTCATTGGGCACGGTGTTTTTATTCACAGTGATGTTTGCTTTGCCAAGGGCAGCATCTGCTGCTTTTCCTGTGATGCCGTGTTTGACTAAATCCACTAAGAATAAGTGATCTTCTGTGCCATTTGACACGATGTCAAAGCCACGAGATTGGAACACACGCACCATCGCTTTAGCATTTTTCAACACTTGCTTTTGATATTCTACAAATTCAGGTTGCGCCGCTTCTAACAATGCCACCGCTTTTGCTGCGATCACATGCATTAAAGGGCCGCCTTGGATGCCTGGGAAAATCGCTGAGTTCAATTTTTTCTCGATGTCAGGATTTGCTTTTGCCAAGATGATGCCGCCACGAGGACCACGCAATGTTTTGTGTGTGGTGGTGGTGACAACGTCTGCATATTCCATAGGATTTGGATATAAACCTGCCGCCACTAAACCGGCAACGTGCGCCATGTCCACAAATAAGTACGCGCCCACTTTGTCAGCGATTTCGCGGAAACGTTTGAAATCTAAGATTTGAGAGTAAGCAGAGAAACCTGCCACGATCATTTTTGGTTGATGTTCGATGGCTAATTTTTCCACTTCATCATAATCGATGAGACCATTTTCATCGACGCCGTATTGTACCGCGTTGTACGTACGACCAGAGAAGTTAACTTTTGCACCATGGGTTAAGTGACCACCGTGATCAAGGCTCATGCCAAGAACTGTGTCACCAGGTTGAACCAATGCAAGGTAAACTGCGCCGTTTGCTTGTGAGCCGGAATGTGGTTGTACGTTTGCGTAGTCTGCGCCAAATAATGTTTTTGCGCGTTCAATGGCTAAGCTTTCAACGATGTCCACATATTCACAACCGCCATAATAACGCTTGTTAGGATAGCCTTCGGCATATTTGTTGGTGAGTTTAGAGCCTTGAAGTTCCATCACAAGTGGGGAACAATAGTTCTCAGAAGCGATCAATTCAACGTGATCTTCCTGACGTTGTCCTTCCTTTTCAACAGCTTCAAAGAGTTCAGGATCAAAAGAGTGTAACGCGAGATTTTCAAACATGATGATTTTCCTATAGAATAACCCAAGCAAAGGCGTAGTTATTGTAGAGTGTAAAAACTTTTCCTTCAACAGCTAACGCCATTTTAAGAACAATTAGATTATTTGATCCATTAATGAGGAATGCGTAATTATGACTATGGAAAATAGAGATCATATGCGTTTGAATATGATAGAGCAGCAAATCCGTCCATGGAATGTCTTAAATCAACGAGTGCTCAATGCATTTGATGAAGTTAACCGTGATGAGTTCGTGGCAGAGGCATTAAAGCCGCTTGCATTTTCAGAAGCAAGATTGCCATTAGGCGGCGATGATTTGATGCTGTTTCCTGCGTTAGAAGGGCGCATTCTTCAAGAAGTGAACATTGAACCCACAGATAAAGTTCTCGTCGTTGGCACAGGCAGCGGATTTTTAGCCGCCTTAGCCGCGACACTTGGTGAACATGTGACGAGCATTGACATTAACGATGCTTATACACAAAAAGCCCAACAAGCCGCCGCTTCTTTAAACATTCATAATGTTGAATATGTGACCGCTGATGTGAAAACCTTTGCCCTTGAAAAGGCGAGCTTTGATGTGATCATTTTAACGGGTTCAGTGTTAAATGTGCCAAATGCATGGATCGAAGGTTTAACCGCGGGCGGTCGCTTGCTCGCATTTGTGGGCATGCAGGATCAAACAGTGACGAGCGGCGTTGTGTTCCAAAATCAATTGGATCAAATCCGCGAGGATTCATTGTTTGAAGTGGAATTAGAACGTCTTCATGGATTTGAAGATCAACCACAATTTGTATTTTAATTAAACTTCACTTTTATCCCATCTTGTCTGACAGGATGGGATTTCTATTTTCTGAAAAAAATTATGACTCAATTTACGCAACAAAATTTTGAAGTGCGCTCCATGGCGGAGTTTGCAGAAGAAGCTTATTTGAACTATTCGATGTATGTGATCAAGGATCGAGCGCTTCCGCATGTGGGTGATGGATTAAAGCCGGTGCAGCGCCGCATTATTTATGCCATGAGCGAGCTCGGATTGAGTGCAGTGTCAAAGCACAAGAAATCAGCGCGCACCGTGGGGGATGTGATCGGTAAATATCATCCGCACGGCGACAGCGCTTGTTATGAAGCTTTGGTCTTGATGGCACAGCCTTTCTCATACCGTTATCCATTGGTGGATGGGCAAGGGAACTTTGGTTCATTGGACAATCCTAAATCGTTTGCTGCGATGCGTTACACTGAGTCAAAACTCTCTAAATACGCGGATGTTTTGCTCAAAGAGACCAATGAAGCCACAGTGGATTGGCAGCCAAACTTTGATGGTTCACTCAATGAACCTGTGCGTTTACCTGCGCGTTTGCCCAACATTTTATTAAATGGCGGGACAGGGATTGCCGTCGGGATGGCGACAGACATTCCACCTCATAACTTAACTGAAGTGGCCAATGCTGTATGCGCGCTCATTGATCAGCCAGATTTATCATTAGAAGCGTTGATGCAATATGTACCTGCGCCAGATTTTCCAACGGGCGGCGAGATCGTCAATAGCAAAGCTGAGTTATTAAAGATTTACACACAAGGCACAGGTTCCATTCGCTTGCGTGCCAAATATGTGATGGAAGAGGGCAACATTGTCATCACAGAATTGCCGTATCAAGTTTCCGGTGAAAAGATTCAAGTGGACATCGCGCAGCAAATTCAAGCGAAAAAATTGCCAATGATCGATGACATTCGCGATGAGTCTGATTATGAGCATCCTGTGCGCATTGTGTTGATTCCACGCTCAAATCGTGTGGAATGTGATCGCGTGATGGATCATTTATTTGCCACGACAGATTTAGAAAAATCCATCCGCGTGAATCTCAATATGATTGGCCTAAATGATCGCCCTGAAGTGAAAAGCTTAGCGAAAATTTTGACAGAATGGATCGCCTTTAGAACCGATACTGTGACGCGCCGTTTGCAGCATCAGCTCAATAAAGTGGAAGCGCGTTTGCACATTTTAGAAGCGTTGATGATTGCATATTTGAACCTTGATGAAGTGATTCGCATCATCCGCTTTGAAGAAGAGCCCAAAGCTGTATTGATTGAGCAGTTTAAATTGTCAGAGATTCAAGCGAATGCGATTTTAGAGACAAAATTGCGTCATTTAGCCAAGCTTGAAGAGATGAAGCTACAAGCAGAAGAAGATGAGCTCTTAAAGCAGCAACAAGAGTTACAAACCTTACTCAATGAGCCTAAAAAATTGATGGCGCTCATTAAGCAAGAGATCAAAGAAGATCAAAAAGCGTATGGCGATGTGCGCAGAACGAAGATTGTGACCCGTGCACAAGCAGCGGCGATTGATGAGCTTGAGTTGGTGTCAAGTGATCCGATTACGATCATTTTGTCAAAAATGGGCTGGGTGCGTTCAGCGAAAGGGCAAGAGATTGATCCAAAACAGATGAATTATCGCACCGGTGATCAATACCTCTGTTCAGCCTTTGGGCGCAATAATCAGCAAGCGGTCTTTTTTGATCAAACGGGGCGCGCTTACAGTTTAGCGGCGCATACGTTGCCATCAGCGCGTACGATGGGTGAAGCCTTGAGTGGGCGCTTTACATTGTCTGCCGATACGGTGATCAATCAGATCATTTGTGATCAAGAGGATAGCCAATATTTATTGGCAGCAAACAGCGGTTATGGCTTTGTGGTGGATTATACAGAGCTATTGAGCCGTCAAAAAGCAGGTAAAGCCATTGTGAATTTAGGCGATGCGAGCATGTTTGCCCCGATGAAAGTGGATAAAGCGACAAAACCTTACATGGTGGCCTATACAGACAAAGGGCGTTTGTTGATCACAGAGATTGAAGCGTTGCCTGTTTTAGCCAAAGGTAAAGGCAATCAGATCATCGGGATTCCTGGGGCGGCGTTTAAAAATGGCGAAGATCAAATGCTTGATTTACAAATGCTTGGGCGCAATGACACTTTAACTTTACATTTTGGCCGTGCGAAGATGACATTAAAGCCAGAAGACTGGGCACAATTCATCGATGAGCGCGGAAAACGCGGCAAAGAGGTGAAAAAAGGGAGCAAAATTACGCGATTAGAGATTGCGCATATCGATTAAATTGCTATAATGTGGCGCTTATGTTTTTGACTGGTCGCGGTCAAAAACTTTTTATTTCAAACTATTATCGGAGTTCACAATGAGTGATTTCATTTTTAAAGCATCTCTTCGCCAAGACATGGGGAAAGGAGCGAGCCGCCGCCTACGTCGTGAAGGGTTGATTCCTGCGGTTGTTTACGGTGCTGGCCAAGAAGCTGTAAGCATTGTATTAAACCACAACGAAGCATTGACAGTTTTCCGTAACGAAGACGTTTACTCAAGCATCGTGACTGTAGAAATCGATGGCAAACCAGAAAGCGCAATTTTACGTGATGTTCAACGTCACCCATACAAACCTTTATTGGCTCACTTAGATTTCTTACGCGTTAAAGCGGGCGAAAAATTGAAATCAATGGTTCCAGTTGTATTGTTAAATGCAGAAGATGCAGCAGGCGTTAAAGCCGGCGGCGTTTTAACTCACGCATTAACAGCGATTGAAGTTGAATGTTTACCTAAAGATTTACCACACGCAATCGAAATCGACATCATTGATTTAGCTGTGGGTGCACACATCACTGTTGCTGACGTTAAAGCGCCAGCAGGTGTTGAAATCTTAACGCCAGCTGAAGATCAAGTTGCTGGTATCTTAGCGCCACGCATCGCTGACGACGCTGAAGAAGCAACGGATGCTGCTGAGGCAACAGAAGAAGCATAATTGTCTATGACATTGAAATTAATCGTTGGCCTAGGTAATCCTGGGCCCGAATATACAGAAACCCGCCACAATGCGGGTTTTTGGTTTATTGATGAGATCGCATCGACACCATTGTCCTATCAAAGTAAATTTAAGGGCTTGGTGGGTGAGATGGTGCAAGATGGCCGCAAAGTCTATCTTTTGAAGCCAGAAACTTTTATGAATAAAAGCGGTGAGTCCGTTTTGGCGCTGGCCCATTTTTATAAAATTCTGCCAGAAGAGATTTTAGTGGTGCATGATGAATTAGATCTACCGCCGGGGGCTGTGAAGCTCAAACAAGGGGGTGGACATGGTGGCCACAATGGCTTAAAAAGCATCATTTCTTTTCTAGGCTCGAATAATTTTAACCGTTTGCGCATTGGCGTTGGGCATCCTGGGGATGCAAAGCTTGTGGCAAATTATGTGCTTAAAAAAGCATCGGGCGCGGATCAGAAATTGATGGAAGATGCCATTTGGGAGGCAAGACGCCATTTATCTGCGATGGTGGCAGGTGATTTTGAACCCGTCATGAACGAATTACATCGTAAGAAGTAACTTTAAAGGAATTATTTATGGCAATTCAGTGTGGTATTGTAGGGCTTCCGAACGTTGGTAAATCAACGCTTTTCAACGCATTGACAAATGCAGGCATTGATGCGGCAAACTACCCGTTTTGTACAATTGAGCCAAATGTGGGTCGTGTGTTGGTGCCAGATACGCGCATTCAACCGCTTGTGGACATTGTCAATCCTGAGCGTGTGCAACAAACATTTGTGGATTTTGTGGACATCGCGGGTTTAGTGAAAGGTGCATCGCAAGGTGAAGGTTTAGGCAATCAGTTTTTAGCGAACATCCGTGAAACCGATGCCATTGCACATGTGGTGCGTTGCTTTGAAAATGATGACATCATCCATGTGTCCGGTAAAATTGACCCGATTGATGACATCGAAGTGATCAACACTGAATTGGCATTGGCCGATTTAGCCTCTGCTGAACGCTTTTTACATCGTGTTGAAAAAGTGGCTAAAAGTGGTAACAAAGAAGCACAAGCGCAAGTGGCGGTGCTCAAAAAAATCATCCCTGTGTTAGATGAAGGCAAAAGCGTTCGTTCCATTCAGTTAGATGATGAAGAAAAATTATTGGTGCGCGATCTTCAATTTTTAACCATCAAACCTGTTATGTACATTGCCAACGTCAATGAAGATGGTTTTGAAAACAATCCATTATTAGACAAAGTAGAAGCATATGCCGCCGCAGAAGGTGCATTTGTGGTGCCAATTTGTGCTGCAATCGAATCTGACATTGCTGAACTCGAAGATGAAGATAAGGCAGATTTCTTAGCGGAAATGGGCTTTGAAGAGCCTGGTTTAAACCGCGTGATTCGCGCAGGTTACTCATTGCTGAATTTAGAAACTTACTTCACAGCAGGCGTGAAAGAAGTGCGTGCATGGACCATCAAAAAAGGTTCAACAGCGCCACAAGCCGCAGGCGTGATTCACACGGACTTTGAAAAAGGCTTCATTCGTGCAGAAGTGATCGCATATGATGATTACGTCACGTACAAAGGTGAGGCAGGCGCGAAAGAGAAAGGTAAAATGCGTTTAGAAGGTAAAGAGTACATCGTGCAAGATGGCGATGTGATGCACTTTAGATTCAACGTATAATCAAATTCACATCAAAAGCCGACCGACAAGGTCGGTTTTTTTATGCCTGAAATGGGTGAATTGATAGAAATTATTAATGATTCGTGGGCGAAAATCCTGATATATCTACAGCTGTTAATATTTGTTAAAAATATCAGACAGCAATATATGCATGATTAATCTATAAATTCAATCAATTATGTTGTAAATCTGCAGGCCATTTCTATTTTATTTGATCATAATCATTTTGCTTTTTATTAAGTAAAATAATGTAAGTTTAAGAAAATAAAGTTTAATATAATGGGCCGAGGCACACAATTGATCAACATTGACCATGGATGACGACCTATGAAAACCAACTTTCGACAAACTAAACTCTGTTTTGCTTTATCTTCCATATTGATTGCATCGAGCTTACAACCCATGGCATTGGCATATATGCCAACAGTAGGCGCAGGGCAAATCTCAAGTGGTGAAACCATTGATGGACCTCAAACCATCGAGCAAGGAGGGCAAGCTGAACACAGCATTGTGACGGGTCTTGGTCAGCAAACAGTGACGGGAGCCGGCTCAAGTTCAATGCATGGAACGATTGAAAATGGCGGCAAGCAAACCATTACAGATGGTGCTGTGGCCAATGGTATGCTCGTGCTCGGCAATGGACAATCAGCCATTTATCATGGCACACAAACGATTGGTCAAGATGGGCTTGCAACCAATACGCGTCTTGAAAATGTGGGTCAACAGTTCATTGAGGCTGGCGGACGTGCGGACAATGCAGAGCTGTATGACCTCAGTCGCCAAACAATTCAAAAAGATGGGGTTGCCAACCAAACTTTGTTGGACAATAGTCATCAGGATGTTTATGGCATCGCTAACCATACGACAGTGAGAAATGATGGCCGTCAGCTCATTGGAGATGGCGGCGTGGCCAATGATTCTGAAGTCACCGGTTTAGGTTGGCAAACCATTACTAAAGGCGGAACGGCCAACGGTACGCATTTATCGAATGTGGCGGGGCAAAATGTGAGTGGTGGTGTTGCCAATGACACCACAATTGGTGACAACTCATGGCAAGATGTGCGTGCAGATGGCACAGCAAACAACACGACAATTGAAAAAAGTGGCTGGCAAAATGTATTTGAAGGTGGTTTGGCACAACACAATACTGTAGATGGCGCGCAAAATGTCAATGGTGGCATGGCTAAAGATAATGTCATCAACGATGGCGCAACCCAAAATATTAATAGTGGCACAGCAACGGATAATACCATCAAAAGTGGTGCGATACAGAATGTGAATAATGGTGGCACCGCACAAAATACCTCTGTAGAAAAGGGCGGCGTTCAAAATGTTAATGCCGGTGGTCAAGCGGAACAAAATACCATTTCAGGCGGTCATCAAATCATCAATGGTGAGGGCGCGGTGGCCACTACAAATGAGATTAATCAAGGTGGTTTTCAAATCATCAGCAATGGCGGGCAAGCGACGGGCACGAATGTCACCGGCACCGGTAAAGGTGAGTTTGAGCATGGTGCCCAAATTGTCAATTCAGGTGGTAAAGCAAGCAATACCAATGTGAGCGGTACCGGCATTCAGTTTGTCAATGAGGGTGGTCATGCAGAGCAAACCTATTTAACCGATTCTGCGCGCCAGATGGTGGATAAAGGCGGATCAGTGTCTGACACAACGCTCGATGGTGCCCATCAAATGCTCAATAATGCTTATGCAAAAGATACGAAGGCTTACAATGGCGCGATTCAGGAGATTCATGACAGCATTGCTGAGGACAATTTCATTGGCAATGAAAGTGTGCAACAAGTGATCGGCGGGCAAGCCATCAATAATACGATTGATGATGGCGGAAAACAGTGGATCATTGCAGGTGGGCACGCAGAAAATACAACCGTTGCCAAACAGGGCGAACAAGAAGTGGCCGATGGTACAGCCCATGACAATACGATTTTTGGTCTTCAAAACATCAGTGGCGGCACGGCAACACAAAATACGATTGAAACAGGTGGCCGTCAAAGCATCATTGCGGGCGGTAAAGCGAATGACACCACTGTTAAAACCGGCGGCTTGCAAGATGTTGCCGATGGCACCGCGACCAATAATACCATTCAAGATGGGGCGATTCAGAGCATTTCAGGCGGTACTGCCAATCAAAATATGATCGAAGGCGGTGGTGAGCAAACCATCATTGCTGGCGGCAAAGCGAATCAAACCACGGTGTTAGAGAATGGCGTACAAAATGTACGAGATGGTATTGCAACGGATAATACGATTTCTGGACAACAAAATGTCAATGGCGGCACGGCAAACAACAATACCATTGAAGATGGCGGCAAGCAGATCATCACCGAAGGTGGTCAAGCGAATCAAACAATGGTTGAAAAAGGCGGCGAGCAACATGTGATTGATGGCATTGCAACCACCAATACAATCAATACAGGTGGTTTACAAAACATTGAACATCAAGGCATTGCGCAAGATAATAATATATCTGGCACGCAAAATGTTGCCGGCGGCACTGCGAATAACAACACATTGTATAATGGCGGTGTGCAAAATGTTTCTCAGGGCGGGCAGGCGAATACGAATGTCATTAACAATGGTGGCATGCAAAATGTCAATGCGGGTGGTACCGCGACGGACAATAAAATTGATGTGGGCGGCGTTCAAAATATGAATGCACAAGGTACTGCAAACAATAATGTGGTCTCTGGCACGCAAAATGTTTCAGGCGGTACGGCAAATAAAAATGATATTTATCGAGATGGTATGCAGACTGTTACAGATCAAGGTCATGCAAGCAATACGGCTGTACATGATGGCGGTACGCAAAACATCATCAATGGAACTGCGGATCAAAATCAGATCAATTTTGAGGGCACACAGAATGTGGGTCAAGATGGTGTGGCCAATCAGAATGTGATTTCAGGGACGCAAAATGTTGCGGGCGGTACTGCAAATGACAATAACATTTATAAAGATGGCATACAAAACGTGGCACAAGGTGGTCATGCGAGCAACACAACAGTGCATGATGGTGGTACACAAAATGTGGTGAATGGAACTGCGGATCAAAATCAGATCAATTTTGATGCCATTCAAAATGTGGAAAAAGATGGTCATGCGATGCAAAACACCATTTCAGGTACACAAAATATTAAAGGCGGCACAGCAGATGGTAATTTTATTTATCAAGATGGTATGCAAAATGTGACTGATAATGGCACTGCATTGAATACTACGGTTCATGAAGGTGCCACACAGAATATTGATGATGGGCATGCCAGTTATAATACTGTTTCAGCAGGTGGCGTACAGAATGTCAATGAAAAAGGCATTGTGGACAGTAATTTGGTGTCAGGTGCCCAAAACATCAATGGCGGCATGGCAAACAGCAATACCATTGAACAAGGTGGTATACAAACCATCACTGCTGGTGGTCAAGCCACTGTAACCACCGTCAACAATGGTGGCATTCAAAATGTGAATGACGGTACGGCCACGGGCAATACGATTGCAGCAGGCGGCACACAAACCATAGCTGCTGGTGGTCAAGCCACTGTAACCACCGTCAACAATGGTGGCATTCAAAATGTGAATGACGGTACGGCCACGGGCAATACGATTGCAGCAGGCGGCACACAAAATATAGGCAATACGGGGCATGCCATAGATTCCACCATCTATGGGCAACAAGAGGTTGCGGCAGAAGGCATCATCACCAATACAGTTGTCGAGGGCGGCCTCAGTTATTTGCATGAAGGTGCACAATCCACAGGAAACTTAACGATCAACAATGGCGGTTTGTTGGCGGTCAATGCCACAACAGTGACAGATCGGACAGTGGATGGCGTTAGCATTGATTCAAACAGTCAAATGGTTGTGATCAATCAAACAGGCGAAGAAGGCTTTTTAACCGTTGGGGATATGGTCAATGATGGCATGGTCATTATTAATGGCTTTCATTCACTCAATGGTGAAAGTGACACCACGCGACCTTTTGAAGATTTTGTGGTGGTGCACGCTGATACTTTAGCTGGGCAAGGCAGTATTTTAATGCATACGGACATTGGCCAGCAAAAAGGTGATCTTTTATCTGTTGGTCAATTAGATGCAGCGGCACAACAATCTTTAGATGTGCAAAACAATGCGGCTTCTGATGTGACGGTGAATGATCGCTTAACTGTGGTCACCACTGACAGCGGTGGGCAAGCGGGACAGTTTATCTTGTCTCATGCCGTTGAACAAGGCGGTTATCAATTTGGGCTGCGCCAAATCAATGAAGGTAAAGATTGGGAGCTGTATGCACTTGATCAAAATGTGCCACCGCCAGTTGATCCGGGTAAACCTGTGGGACCGAATCGACCGGTATTATCTTCGACGGCAGATGCTGCGGCTAACAGTATTGTCAGCACTTATTTAGCAAACTTTGTGGATACGCAAACATTGTTACATCGGATGGGTGAGCTTCGAGAAGGACAACATCACGTTGGGCTTTGGGGGCGCGCTTATGGCGGTAAGTTAGATTCTTTCGGCAATGGTTTATTGTCAGGTTTTAACATGAAGTATTACTCAATGCAATTAGGTGCGGATTACCAGGTGAATTTAGAGCATTCTCGCGTTTACTTTGGGGGCGCTGTGAGTTATTTGCATGGTGATCAAGATTTCCATAAAGTGGCAAACTACTTGGCAAAAGGCGAGGTGCAAACCCTGGATCGCGATGGTGACGGCACCTTGAAAAACTACAATGCATATTTGTATGCAACGTATATGACGGATCAAAACTTTTATGTGGACACCGTCTTAAAATATGGCCATATGCGCAGTAAATTTGGGGTGAAAGACAGTGCAGGTGCGAATGTCAGTGGTCATTCATCTTTGAATTTATATGGTGTATCAGCAGAAGTGGGTCAGCGTTTTTATTTAGAGGGTGATCAAAACTTCTATGTCACACCGCAAGCGCAATTGACCTATACGCACTTTGGCAGCGGCACATATAAAGCGAGTAATGGCTTAAATGTGAAAGTGAAAAGCCGTGATTCTTGGTTAGGGCGCGTGGGGGCTGAGCTTGGTTATCAGTTTAAATCTGAAAACCCAGTGAATGTGTATGCTCGAGCATCATACTTAAAAGAGTTCTCAAACGATGGGGACTTTATGCTCAACCACAGCCGTGAGTCATATTCGATGAAAGGTCATTGGTGGCAATATGAAGTGGGGATCAATGCGAAAATTGGTCAACAGCACAACGTTTATTTCAATGTGAACTATAACAAAGGTCAACGCTTTAATCAGAAACAGCTCAATATTGGTTATCGTTATGAGTTTTAAGTCATCAAGCAAAAAGCCCTTAGGTAGCTAAGGGCTTTTTTAATGTTTAGGCAAAAATGGTTGGATCATGATCACTGAATTTTTGCATCAAAACCACTGACTCAGGATTGAGTCCTTCAATGCGTACACTCACGTGTTCGCGTAAGAATTTATGGATGATTTTATCCAAAGCTTGTAGCGCACTGACATCCCAAAGGTGTGCATTGTGCACATCGATGATGACATGGTCAATCGGTGCTTTAAAGTCAAAGGATTGCTGCATTTTTTCAGCAGCACTGAAAAACATTTGTCCTGTTACTGCATAGCGGCACGTGCGACCATCTTCTGATACGACATGGGTAATGGTGAGGCTTTTTTCCACTTGATAGGCAAAAAAGATCATCGCTAAAATCACGCCCGAGATGACGCCAAACGCTAAATTATGTGTATAGATCACAACCCCAACAGTGGTGAGCATCACTAAATTACTCAGCAGCGGTGTTTTAGGCAGGTCACGGATGGAGTCCCAGCTAAAGGTGCTGATTGATACCATCACCATCACAGCGACCAAAGCGGCCATGGGTATGCTTTTGATCCAGTCGGATAAAAACACCACCATGAGGATTAAAAATAACCCTGCACACAGTGTTGATAGGCGCGTACGTCCGCCTGAACGTACATTGATCATTGATTGACCAATCATTGCACAGCCAGCCATGCCACCCATGCAGCCTGTGACAATATTGGCCAAGCCTTGGCCTTTACATTCTCGGTTTTTATCACTAGTGGTGTCGGTAAGTTCATCGACAATCGCGGCCGTCATCATCGATTCTAAGAGCCCTACAATCATCATGGCCAACGCATAAGGGAAGATGATGCGGAGGGTTTCAAGATTCCATGGAATGTCTGGCAGAAAAAAGATGGGTAAAGTGTCCGGCAATTCGCCCATATCACCCACAGTGCGCAGATCAAGCGGTATGAGGTATGTAAAGAGCGTCAAACCCACAATGCACACCAATGGGGATGGCAGCCACTGGCCAAGCATCGGCACATAAGGGAATAGATAAATGATGGTAAGTCCTGCAGCCACTAAAGCATAAACATGCCAAGTGACATTCGTCAATTCTGGCAATTGTGCCATAAAAATGAGGATGGCTAAGGCATTGACAAAGCCGATCACAACAGAAGTGGGCACAAAGCGCATCAACGCGCCGAGTTTTAAGTAACCGGCTAAGATTTGTAAAACACCTGTGAGTAGTGTTGCGGCTAATAGATAGTCTAAGCCATGAGATTTAACAAGTGTAATCATTAACAGTGCCATCGCACCTGTTGCAGCGGAGATCATCGCAGGGCGGCCACCTGCAAATGCAATCACAACAGCCATGGAAAACGAGGCGTATAAGCCCACTTTTGGATCAACACCCGCGATGATGGAAAAGGCGATGGCCTCAGGGATCAAGGCAAGTGCCACCACCAATCCTGAGAGTAAATCTTTACGTGTATTGGAGAACCATTGTTGGTAAATGGAAGAAGTGATCATTAAAAAACCTAAAAACTGCGAATATGAAAGGGCGTATGATACGGGAAATATCATTGATTTCATAAAAGTTTTTAGGTTTATGTCTTGAAAATTCAGCAGATTTTAACAACTATACCGCTGCAATCACTTTGACTTCCATTTTCCATTCAGGGCGCATGAGTCCTGCTTGAACAGTACAACGTACGGGTGGATTTTGAGCATCAACCCATTCATCCCATGCGCGATTCATCTCATCAAAGTCATCAGGATTCACAAGGAAAATGGTGACATCCAAAATTTTACTTTTCTCACTGCCATTTTTTGCTAACACATCATCAATGTCTTTGAGAATGCTTGTCATTTGAGCATGGGCGCAATTGTCATCGACTAAAGGCACTGAGGTGTAATAAAGCGTTTGATTATAAATTGCTGCGTCACACATTCTTGGGCCGATGTTAAAACGTTTGATCATGATTTCCTCCAAAAAGTTCAGTATGCCACAGATTTTGCATGAAATGTCATCAGCACATTGTGAGAAAAAATATGATTTTTTGACATAGGTTAACCAATTGAAATTTAGGAAGAATAAAAATTTTAATAAAAGTAATTTTGTGATAGCAACAAAAAAGAAAGATGTGTCCTACACTATACAACGGTAAGGAAATGCTCAGCGTTTCATATAACAGTAATGATTAATGTGCAATAAAGATAACAATATCATTGACTAGAATACATAATTTGATTATATTTTACACTTTTCAACAAAACTAAAAGTTAGTGAACTTAAATCGTCCCATGAAAAATTTAATGATTGCCTTGATGGTTGCAGGTTTAGCGGGTTGTGCTGCAACGGATTCAGTGAAAAAGAACCATCCTTATCAGGATGCACTTGATCAAAGTGCTCAACATGTTGAAGTCTCACGAGATCACAAGGTACAGCCAAATTGCCCGATCATTTTTTCAATCAATGATACTAATGTCGGCCGCTTTGCAGCGAACGATCATGCCACTTACTATTTAAAACCTGATCATTACACGTTAACGGCCAGCAATTGCACAGGCACAGCAACATTCGATGTGAACATTCAGGCAGATAAAAATCGAGTCTTCTTATTGTCACTCGATGGCCACGGCCACCCGATGATTGTGAATAAAAAATAAACAACTGAATCATCACTTAAAGGACACGCGCGAAGCGCTTTAATCTAATTATTATGACTATGACTGACACCTCATCCATGAATGAGCGTGCGGGCAAACTAGGGGTTTTAAATCAATGTCATCTGTTATTGTTGTGGATAAAAAATCATTGGATCAATCGACTGTTAGCGGTTCACGAATCGTTTTAGAGACAGCGTCGAAGGTTCATACACAGTTATATCGTTCGGATGTTGCTGAGTTTGTACAAGACGGCAACGACTTAATTTTAAAATTAAAAAATGGGAAAACCATTGTCATTGTGAATTTCTTTGTGGCGCATGAAGATGAAACATCAGATGTGCTGTTTAAAGATGACAATGGCATTCCATGGTTGCCGCTTTTATTAGGTGGCGCGGGCGTTGCGGGCGGTTTAGCTTTAGCAAGTGGCGGCGGTGGTGATAATAATCACAATGGTGGGGCGGCTTCTGCGCCTAAAAATCACGTGCCTGTGGCTGTCAATCCTGTGAACGATGCGCCTAATATTGAAGATGCTGAAGTAACAGTGAAACAAGGTGTTAAAGATTCTATCGTTCATGATGCATCAACAGGTAAAGATGAAGATGTAGATGTAGATGTAGATGGAGATAAGCTTACGTATACCATCACTAAAGGCAATGAAGATGGCTTGTTTGTCATTGATCCTAGCACCGGCATTATCAAATTAGCTGATGGCAAAATGCTTGATCATGGTAAAGCGCCACTGCACAAATTAGAAGTGACGGCTACGGATAGTAGTAGTGACAAATTATCATCGACGGCGACGATTACGGTCAAGGTCTCAAATGTTAGTAAAATCACCACAGAGATTACGCCAAAAGGCACCATCACGGGCACAACAGATAATGTTGAAAAAGGTCCTGTGAAGTTAACGATCACAGGGACAGATAAAGATGGTAATCCTGTGACCATTGAGCGTGATGTAGAGTTAGATCGTCCGGATGGTTCGTCAAAAGGTCAATACACTTATCATTTGACGCGGGAAGATGGCATTGTCGATGGCTCTAAAGTGACGGTGGAAGCTCAGACTGTTGACCGTCAAGGTGATACCATTCATGCCGATACAGAATTACCAGGTCATTCAAGTGAAGAGACGCCCGGACTTGATTTAGTCATCCCTACGATTGAAATCACACAAGTGGCGACAGATGAAAAAGTGACTTGGGGCGAAGAAGGCAAAGAGGGCTTTGAAGTTAAAGGTACAACGACGGGCGTAGAAGCAGGTCAAATTGTTGCAGTTACCTTTGATAAAACAGTCGATGGTCAGCCTGTAACGGTTGAAGCAACGGTTGAAGAAGATGGTTCATGGACTGCACAAATGACGCCAGAACAAGCCGCTAAATTATTGGAAGGTTCTGTTTCTGCAGCGGTTAAGGACATTGCAGGTAATGAAAAATCAGCCGAAGCGGTAGAGTACACCATTGATGCGCCAACAGCTGTTGTCACGGGTTATGGCGATAATATTGAAAATGTGCTTAACACAGTTGTAACTGAAGGTGAAGTGTCTAAAACAGTGACGATTTCTAGCGAAATTGATCCAAACTTAGCAAGTAACACCTCTAAAACAATGGTCGGTGAAACAATCGCCGGCGATCATGGAGCGTTTACCTTAGACACTTCTGGCAAATGGACGTATACCTTAAACTCAGGTGAAGAAACTTCTAAAGCACTGATCGATTCTAAAGGACCTTTAACAGAAATCTTTACGGTGAAAGACAGTGAAGGTAAGCCTTATGAAGTGAAAGTTTCCATCAATGATGATGGTGAAAATGTTGTGGTATCTGCCACCACATCGTCTTTGAAAGATCCAACAAATGTAGAGAGTGATCAAGGCGCATATACAATCTATACCAATGATTCACTCGGTGAAATTACAGGGACTGCATCACAAGGTATTGAGAAAGTTCGTGTGTATGTCAATAAACAAGCAGCTGGCACAGATGCGGAAATGGATTCATTAGGTTATCCACAGTACTTTGAAGTGGCGGTTAAAGATGGCAAATGGTCATTGAGCGAGCAAGATCTCACCGATGGTTTACAAAAAACATGGTGGGCAGATCAGCTCCGTAATGACGACATCTATCTTCAAGTGCGTGCAGTTGATCCGACAACGGGTAAAGTCGGTGATGTGTCTGAAAAATACACCTTTGTGGTGGATACTGTTGCGCCAGAAGCAACCTATGTGAAACATGAAGATGGTAAAGTCACCGCTTTGATCAGTAGCAACCCGAAAGAAGAACACAGTGCGAAGACGGGTGATGAAGTGATGGTCAAATATACAGATCAAGAAGGCAATGTGAAGATTGCAACCGGAAAAGTGGGTGAGCCGGCTGTGGATGGTAAACCGTATTTATCCATCAGTGTGCCTGTTGAAAATCTTGATCCAAATCAGCCATTTAAAGTCTATGTGAAAGATCAAGCCGGCAACATTGGCGTCAATAATGACATTGACATTGATCCAACGACAGTGACGTTACCAATTCCGGTGATTGATCAATATTTAGATCATCAGAACAATCCTGATGGCAAGGTTCAAGTGATCGCCAATGGTGGGCACAGTGATGATCCACAAGGTCAAATCAGTGGTACTGTGGTGTTGAATGCGTATCAAAAATCCATGGTGGATGAGGTGCGTATTTTTGTTCACAATAACCCAAGTCAGTTCATTAAAATTCCTGCAGATCAATTGGTACCGGTGGAAGGTGAACAAGATACATATCGTTGGACAACGCAATCTAAAGATCTTGCGAAAATCTTGACCAGTGGTCGTTTTGCAGAAGGTGAAGCTTCATTGCAAGCTGCCACTTATGATAAAGATTCTGATGTCATGAGTGAGGCATCACCTAAATTCACAGTGAACATTGATGTGACCGCGCCTGAAATCACGATTGAGAGCATTGCGGGTGATCAGGTCATTACGCAGCTTGAGAAAAAAGATGGCTTTACTGTGAAGGGTTCAACAAAAGGGGCTGAAGAAGGTAACACAGTGACTATTTTGGTGGAAGGTAAAAGTTACACCACAACTGTGGGTAAAGATGGCAAGTGGTCTATTGATTTACCAAAAGAAGCCACACAAGATTTGACGGATGGAAAAACTTATACAATCACAGCATCTGTGACGGATAAGGCAGGTAATCAGTCAAGTGGTGCAATGGGTAATGCAACCGTCAATGCAGCACCGAGAGTGACGACTCAAACACAGACTGTTGAGGAAGACAGTGGTGCTAGCAGATTTTTTCAAGTGAAAGCAACTGATCCAGAAGATGACCGTATCAAGGGCTACAGCTTAAAATATGAGGTTCTTGAGGATACGCTAGATCCTTCAAAGGGTTCTGTCGTGATGGATGAATATAATGATGGGCATTTTATCTTCACACCAGAAAACAATTTCTCTGGCGAAGTGACCTTCTCAGTCAAAGTAACGGACAGCTATGGTAATAGCACCATTGCAGAACAAAAGATTATTGTGACTCCTGTGGCGGATGCCCCTGTCTTAAAAACAGAAATGAATTTTGATGTGGGTGAATTGAGCCTTAATAAATATACCTGGAATAATATTGCAGGTTATAAAGAAATTGGTGGTCAATTGTACGATTTTGATGATGCACAGACAAAGGGTTCAGGGATTAATCCTAAGGTACTCGTCAATGGCATCAATGCACTGTTTGAACATCAAAGACCTGAAGGTGAATTAACCAATGAGATGAAGTCAGAGGGTTGGAGAGAATCTGAACATGGATGGGGGCTTCCAGCATCTAGTGCTGTATATATGAATGGCTATATTTACTTAGAAGCGGGTAAAGATTATAAATATACCGGATCTGCAGATGATAATGGGTTGATCATTATTGGTGATAATACATCTAGTAAGTTTGTAAGTTGGCAAGGCCTTCCAAGTATGACAACAGAAACTTTTACAGTGAAAGAATCTGGCTTTTATACATTTAATTTGTATATTTATAACCAAGATGATAAAGGCAACTACAACTTCAAAGTCACTGAAGCAGATGGTACAGATGTTAAATACTTCCCAAGCGTTGAAGCCATTAAAGGTGAGTTGGGTAAAGATGTTCATTTAGCCGAAGAGATGACGGGTAAAGATGGTAAAGGCTTCTACGGTGTATCATTTGGTTATACAGGCTCTGAAAATGATGATGTAGAATTGACGGACATTGTGGCATCTCTTACTGACCGTGATGGTTCTGAAACACTCTCATTAAAATTGACGGGATTGGTTGAAGGGACAAAACTGATCTATACCAGCGTTGATAAAGATGGTGGCGCTGTGACAAGTGAAGCAACTGCCGATTCACATGGTACGATTACAGTGAACGGTGGGGCTAATGTGACAGATTTTAAAGATCTATCCCTTGATTTACCACAAGGCATTGCAACCGGTCAATTACCCGTTACCATGACAGTGACGGCCACCGAACAAGGCAATGGCGATGCAAAATCTGTGACCAATGAGTTTACTGTGACGGTGAATCCGCCTGTGGCAGCACGCATGATGGCAATAGATGAGTCAGAGGAAGATCATACATCGGATGCACATGTGACGAAGATTGAGTTGTTAGAAGATAACAATACGGGCGGTCATTCACTTGAAAAAGTGATTAACTTTGCCATTAATCAATCTGAGGAATCTTCAGAATCTAGTAAAATTGAGTTCTCCGAAGACTTCTTTAATGGTCTTATTCATCAGGATGATTTAACGGTTGAAAATCTTCCGAACATTTCGCAATACTTCAGTTTGCAGCATAATGCAGAAGATCAAACCGTGACTCTCAGTGTTGATCGTGATGGTGTGGATGATCATTATCAGCAAGAAGAGTTGTTATTATTGACCAATCAACCCACAGAGATTTCATTAGAAGAGTTACTCAACAACCATCAAATCGTGATCGGTTAAGGTAAGATCAAAGAAAAAACCCAATCCTAGGATTGGGTTTTTTTATATGCACTCAATTTATGAGGTTTGCTTATTTTGTTTCCAAGAGGGTTTTTTAAATGCTTGGATCAAGAGCGGTAAACCACAGAAGATCACAAAGCCTGACGTCACCAATGCCACATATAAAGTTGGATTGCCAATGGGTAACTGGCTAGGCGGTACAAAGGAGACCGTAAAGGCAAATAAAACGCCAAATAAGCCAACGCCCGCAATCGTGTTCATGCCCATTTTCCCGCCGGGTACTTTATAGGCGCGCGGTAGATCAGGCTGCGTATAACGAAGCTTGATGCCGGTTGCATACATGAGCATGTACATCACTAAGTAAAGGGTGATCGTCATTGCGGATAATAAGAAGAATGCCACGCTCACATTGTCCATAAAGAAATAGAGGGATGAGAGAATGGTGACGATGCCACCTTGGATGAGCAAAATATTTTGCTGCACGCCATTTTTATTGGTTTTGGCTAATAAAGGTGGGATTTCACCTTCTTGTGCTGTTTCCAATAAACCACGGCTTGGCCCTGTGATCCAAGACATCACACCCGCAAATGCCCCAAAGGCGATGAATAAGCCTAAAGGTGCCACCAACCAATGGAGATTAAAGTGGTCGAGTGAGATTAAAAATGCTTGCATTAAGCCTTGGTTCAAATCAATCTCTTCATTCGGAATCATGATGGCTAAGGAGGCTGAGCCTAACACAAATAACAATAAGATGATGATGGCAGCTAAGAAAATTGCACGTGGGAATTGTGTGCGTGGATTTTCTAAGTCGCTCGCGTGCACGGCATGCACTTCAACGCCTGCGAAGAGCAAAATAATGCCGCCTAAGAAGGCAAGAGAAGATAAATCAGTTAAATGTGGCATAAAGCGCGCATGCACCATGGAGCCGGTTGCAGTTTTCGTAACATCAAACATGTGGTTAGGATTGTCGCCAAGGTACCAGAAAATCCCCAATACAATGATCAATACGCCCGGTAAGATGGTGCCCACAATGGTACCAATGGAGGTGACTTTGCTGGCAAAGTTCGAGCCTTTTAATGAGATGAAGGTGGCGATCCAATAAAACACAATGATGACAGAGCCGGTATAAATGCCGCTGTTTGCCAAATCAGGTTGCCCAATTAAATAGGCAAGGGCGGCGGCCGCAAATGCTAAAACAGATGGATACCAGACAACGTTTTGGATCCATTGCAGCCAAATGGCGGTAAAACCCCATTTGTTACCAAATGCTGCGCCCACCCATGTGTAAACGCCGCCTTTTTGCTGACTGAATGCGCTGCCAAGCTCTGCCGCCACTAAGGATGCAGGCAATAAGAAAAGTAAAATGGAAAAGCCTAAGAAGAAGAACATCTCAGTGCCTTCTTTGGCCATCATAGGCAGACCGCGCAAGCTACAGACAGCTGCAACAGTCATGATGGCAAGGGTCCAAACGGACATTTTTTTAGGTTGCATGCTCATAATGAATCCTATCTATTTTTAATATGATGAAGGAAGAGCCCAAGCATGACTTGGGCTTTTTATGATTCAGCGTATTGCGTGATTAGCGACCGCTATGATCGAAGTGTGCGTTCGCTTCACCGGCCGTTTGTGTCACGGCAACGGGATGTTTTTCAAAGTACTCAAGCGAGCGTTTGACATCATTGATGAACATATCCGCCATGTTCATACTAAAGCCATGACGCAGCACTAAGCGCATGATGACGGTCTCTTGCATGTTTGGCAGCATTGAGTAAGCTGCCACTTGCCAGCCGCGCATGCGTAAGCGATCCGAGAGATCATAGAGGCTATAATTTTTCGAATCAGCTTTTTGTGTCCAAGAAATGGCAGGGATGCCTTTTTTCGGATCACCATCAAAGAAGATTTCAAAGTCGCCGAGTTTCACAATCTCTTTACCAATGTACTGCGCCGCGCCATAAAGATTTTGCATAATGGTGCGATAACCCTCTTTACCTAAACGGTTAAAGAGATAATATTGCGCCACAATTTGACCGCCCGGGCGAGAGAAGTTCAAAGCAAAGGTTGGCATATTGCCGCCAAGGTAGTTCACCCAGAAAATCATATCTTCTGGCATGTCTTTCCATTCGCGCCACACAACCCAACCCACACCTAAAGGCGCTAAGCCAAATTTATGGCCAGAAGCGTTGACAGATTTAACGCGTGCTAAGCGGAAGTCCCAAACTAAATCAGGTTCTATAAATGGTGCGATGAAACCGCCGGACGCACCATCAACGTGCACAGGAATGTCCCAACCTTTTTCGGCTTGAATTTTATCTAAAGCTGCACAGATTTCTGCAACGGGCTCATAATGGCATGTGAATGTGACGCCAAGCGTTGGCACAACACCGATCGTATTTTCATCCACATATTGCGATAAAATGTCTGCATCTAACCCTAAACGAGTGGCTTCAATGGGCACTTCACGAATTTCGACATCAAAGTAGCGGGCAAATTTTTGCCAGCACACTTGCACAGGACCGGTGACGATGTTCGGTTTATCATAGGGTTTGCCTTCCGCTTTGCGTTTGTTGCGCCAGTTGAACTTCATGGCAAGTCCGCCAAGCATCGCAGCTTCACTCGAACCTGTGGTGGAGCAGCCCGCTGTTTTCGCAGGTTCAGGTGAATGCCATAAATCGGCAATCATCTCCACACAGCGTTTTTCGATTTCTGCCGTCATCGGATATTCATCTTTGTCGATCATATTTTTATCAATACAATCTTCCATGATTTTATGAATATTATCTTCCATCCATGTTTGGCAGAAAGTGGAGAGGTTCTGGCGTGAGTTGCCATCAAGTAACAGCTCATCTTTGATGAGATTGTAGGTTAAATCACCATCAATCCCATGTTCGCGAATGATGTTGTTTGATAACCCTTCGCGCGCTGCAGCTAAACCATAAATATCTAATTTTTCGCTCATTGATTACACTCCTTTATTGATTTGTCGTATGACTTTTGTAACGGAAATGCTCATGCTGCCGTTCAATGATTCATGCGCTGAATCATTGAACTATATTTACTATATCAAAGATTTATATTCATTTCATGATTATGTTTTAATCAAAAAATGATAAAAATTAATATTATCTAAAAATCATTAAGGTGTGACTTTTTGTCCTGCAATGTAAGTGTCAGCAATCGCGCGATCATCCCCTAATGTCATTTGAATGAAAAGGGCTTCTTCTAAACTGTCTGCGTAACGCATGCGATACTCGATGATGGGCGTTGAGTGAAGATTGATGATGGCTAAATCTGCTTCCATGCCAACGGCAATGCTGCCAATTTTATCCGCTAAACTCAAAGCCTCTGCCGTGCCGCGTGTGGCTAAATAAAACGCATGCAAAGAAGAATAGGGCGCGCTGTTCATTTGTGCCGCTTTATAGGCTTCATTCATGGTTTGTAAAATGGAGAAGCTGGTGCCAGCACCTAAATCTGTGCCTAATCCCACTTTCATGGGTCGATGCGCCGCTTTCGCGCTCTGAACATTGAAGCAGCCCGAGCCTAAAAAGAAATTAGAAGTTGGGCAATGGGCAACGGCAGCGCCATGCTCGCTCAACACATGCATTTCGCGCTCTGTTAAATGGATGCCATGGCCATAAATGGCGCGTTCCCTCAATAAACCGTAGCGATCATACACATCTGTGTAATCAATGGCATCGGGAAAGAGGGATTTGACCCATTCGATTTCCCCCAAATTTTCTGACACATGGGATTGAATCAGTGTGCTTGGATATTCTTTGGCTAAACTGCCCACCATTTCCAATTGTTCATGAGTGGATGTGGGCACAAAGCGCGGCGTGATCACATATTCAGCACGCCCTTTGCCATGCCATTTTTCAATGAGGGCTTTAGATTCATCATAGGCTTTTTCTGGCGTATCTAACAGCGCAGCCGGTGCATTGCGATCCATACACACTTTACCAGCCATGATGCGCATGTTGTATTTTTCAGCCTCTTCAAAAATGGCATCCACAGATTCAGGGAAAATCGTGCAAAATACTGTTGAAGCCGTCACGCCATTTCGATGCTGTTCTTTTAAAAAGATCTCTGCAACTTCTTTCGCATGGGCTTTATCTGCAAAGTTTTGCTCTGCAATGAAGGTGTATTCATTGAGCCAATCGATGAGTTGCTCACCATAAGAGGCGATGATCTCTGTTTGTGGGTAATGGACATGGCTGTCAATGAATCCTGCGGTGATGATGCTGTTTTCATAACGAGTCACGGGCATATCGCCCAAAGTTGGCAATAACTCAGACGCTTTGCCAACGGCGGTAATGATGCCTTGATCCATCACAATGATGGCATCAGATTCATAGGTGTAGCACTCATCTAATGGATGAAAAAATGGGTCTTTGTGAAATGTGAGCATGGCGCCACGAATGGCAGAGGGTGTTGCGGTCATAATCTTCCTAAGTCTAAAAAGTATCTTTATGTGAAGATACTTTAACGCAATTTTGTCTTTAGATAAAGATACTTTATGCTATGGCAACCAATTTAGGAGTAAAACATGGCAGAGAAAACAGATTTGATTGGTGCAATCATCGAGGATTGGCAGCAGTATGATGCGACCCTCAATACACATGGCACAGAAGTGGTGGGGCGCGTGGTTCGGCTTGCCTCTCTCATCAATCGGCAAGTGGATGAAAATTTAGCTCAATATGATTTACAAGTGGGAGAGTTTGATGTGCTCGCGGCTTTATTGAGAAATCCTAGCCATCAATTGACGCCGAGCCAATTGCAAGCAGTGATTTTGATCTCATCGGGTGGATTGTCCAATCGCATCAATCGCCTAGAAAAACGCGGATGGATTGAGCGCTTGCCAGATGCGAATGATAAACGCGGCGTGATTGTATCATTGACTGCATCGGGCAAAGATTTAATCACGCGCGCGGTTCAAAGCCATTTGGCATTAGAAAATGCCCTTGTGGCACATTTATCGGGTGCATCCCAAGGGCAAATGGCCACTTTATTGCACGATTGGCTCAAAAAATTAGAGGGTTAAGCCCGTTAAATCAATGGGGGAGGATTTGTGCCCAATCAGTTGTGATAAGACAGCGGCGCTGCCAGCAGCAAGTGTAAAGCCGAGGCTGCCATGTCCCACATTGAGCCATAAGTTATGGTAATGGGTTTGACCGATGATGGGCGGGCCTTTTGGCGTCGAAGGCCGTAAGCCCGCCCAAACATCCGCACTCTCCACACCATAAAGGTTCGGGAACGTCTGTTGGACGATGTTTTTAAGGGCACGAATGCGATTGTCCCGCACGTCGCTGCCATAGCCAATGTCCACCATCGCCGCAATGCGTAAGCGATCGCCTAATTTGGCATAAACGGTTTTATGACCATAATCGGTGACGCTTGTGGTGGGCACGCAATTGCTTTCTTTTGGGAAAGGCAGCGTTAAACTGTAGCCTTTTAGGGGATAAATCGGCAATTCAATGCCAAGGGGCGTCATGAGTTCACGGGCGCCATTGCCAGCGGCAACCACCACTTCATCCACCGACATAGAACCATGATTGGTGACAATGTGCGTCACCATGCCTTTTTGTTGAAAAATATCTTCCACACACGTTTGAGTGTGTAAGGTGAATTTAGGGGAAGCATTGAGTTTATTCAAAAGCGCTTGGCAATAGAGATACGCATCGGCCGTTTCATCATTCGGCGCATAAATGGCACCAGACAATTGATCACGAATGTGAGCAAGGGAAGGCTCTTTTTGCACAATCTCATCAGGTGTGAGGATGGATTGAAACTTCGGATCAATGCCTGCTGCCGCTTGATCAAAATCTTTTTGTGTGCGATGAATGATCATTTTGCCAGAACGCTGCCAACAAAAATCATCGAGCGCATCCTGTTCGCGCCAATCGGTGAGCACCGATTGACTCAGCAGCGATAACCTTAAGATATGAGCACCGTTGATTTGGTTGGTTTTGCGTGAACAGGCGCGGGCAAATTGCCACAGCCATTGCCATTGCGTCAATGAGGGTTTGATGCGTAGATTGAGAGGGGAATCGCTTTGCCCAAGCCATTTTAAACCTTGTAAAATCACGCCTTGATCCGCTAAGGGCGTAACATAACGATAACTCAATTGTGCGCCATTGGCATAACTTGCGCCGGTGCCGATGCCATCGGCTTGATCTAACAGTATGACTTTTTGTCCATCTTTGATGAGCGCATAAGCCAATGACAAGCCAATCACGCCGCCGCCGATGATGGTGATGCTCTTTTCCATATCTTCCCCAGAATCTTATAATCCCCTCTGATTCTATTAAAGCGGATTCAGGGCGCAGCAACAATTGATTATTATTGCTTAAGGTATAACTTTTGGTTAAGGGTGTGGATTTGTGCGGTTAGATACTCTTTAAGCGTTTGGGCATAATGGCGCGCGGCGCTTGAGAGGGCAAGATTCGAGCGATGCAATAAACAGAGATCTAAATGCATGGCGGGATTGATGGGATAAAGCATGTCAATCGGCAAGGTTTGCTCTGCTGAAAAAATATCACTGATGGTGCAGCCCATACCCAATTTAACAAACTCTGCCGCCATGTAATACGTTTCCACATTGATGTGGGAATTCTGAAATTGTCGATGGCGGGCAATGAGTTGGGCTAAAGAGTCCGTGCCGGGATGAATCCAACGTTCCACTTCAATGTCTGCCATGTGAATGGGTGCGCTTTGTGGTTTGGCATCTAAATAGACGAGGGGCACTTTCACCAATGGAATGGCCGTGAGATTATGCGTCGGCACATGATGAAAAGTTATGGCAAAGTCGATGTCGCATTTCATCAAGCGATCAATCAACGTTTCGGTATGATCGGTGCGGATGGCAATGTCAATGGCGGGATGATTGACGGCAAATTGCGCGGTCACGCGCGGCACCACGCTCAAGCCTAAACTTGGGATGCAGCCGATGGATAATCGGCCTTGTGGATGATTGGCAAGATTATGCGCCAGCTCTTTGAGTTGATTGAGTTCGCCATAAATGGATTGGGCTTGATCAAAGAGAATGTGCGCCTCTTGCGTGGGAATGAGTTTACTTTGTTTGCGTTCAAAAAGGCGAAAGCCTAAACGCGCTTCGGCATGTTTTAAAGCTTTACTTGCCGCAGGCTGCGAGATGCAGAGCATTTGTGCCGCTTTAGTTAAAGAGCCGCACAGCATGATGGCGTAAAAAATCTCAAGATGGCGAAGGGTCATGAGGCATTGCCATAATCAATGGATTCAATGATCCACGTTTTGTGGCTGAGCTCAGTTTTGACTTTAACCTCATCGCCCTCTTCTTTGCCAAGGCAGGCGCGCGCCATTGGGGAATCGATGGAGATGTAGTTTTTTTGATGATAAATCTCATCAGGTCCGACAATGCGAAAAGTGAGGATATCATTTTCATCGTTTTCATCACTCAACGTCACCGATGCACCAAAGTAGATTTTGCCCTCTTGTTCAGGGGAATAATCCACAGGGCGAAGCTCTTCTAAACGCTTGGTTAAATAGTGAATGCGGCGGTCAATTTCGCGCAATTTACGTTTATTATATTGATAATCCGCGTTCTCTGACCGGTCGCCTAGGCTCGCTGCCCAAGCCACTTTCTGGGTGATTTCAGGGCGCTCTTGTGACCACAAAAAACGCAACTCTTTTTGTAAAATCTCAAAGCCACCGCGGGTGACTAAATTGGTTTTCATCGTGCTTCCTTCAGGAGAAAATTTTATCCATTATACGGGATCGTTTTGAGAAAATAGAGCGATAAAAGTTGAAGTTTTTGAGAAAAGCGTGCTACTTTAAAGATGAAGCTGTGATTAATTAAGGTTTGAATCTTAATTAAAATATTTATATATTACATGAACCGATTTAATTTAAATGAGGGTAAAAGTTATGAATAATATTAATAAAATTCTTTTAACAGCAGTATTAGGTACGGTAACTGCAGTGGGCGGTTCTGTGGCATTCGCTGAATCAACAGGTGCAAAAGTTGAAAATGCCATCAAAGAAACTGCAGATAAAGTGGCAGACAAAACAGGTGAATTGACAGATAAAGCGGCCGATAAAGCCGAAGAATTGAAGCAATCTGCAGATAAAAAAGCCGATGAAATCAAAAATTCAACCGGTGACAAAGCTGAAGATTTAAAAGAGAAAGCGGCCGATAAAGCTGAAGAGATCAAGGAAAAAACATCTGAGAAAGCCGATGAATTGAAAGATAAAGCAAAAGATGCGTGGGATGATACTAAAGATGCCACGAAAGACTTATCAAAAGACATCAACGCTAAAATCCAAAAAGATCTATAATTCTTTCACGAATGGATCACAAAAGCCCGCAGATGTGGGCTTTTTTTAATGGAGCAGAAAATGGCGAAAATCGAGCAAAAAACCACCACTTTTTATCAACGCGATTATCAGGTGCGTCATCAATGGTTGTGGTCAAAACACAATCGAAAGTTAGAAAAATGTGGCACATTACGCATCACATTGATTCATCCGAGCGCGCAAGACATGCCAAAGCGCATTGATGCATGGTTAGCACAGATCAATGCAACGCAAGATGGTGAGCGCGGTTATTACATGGGCGGCTGCGGGTTGATCATTGAGTCGAGCTCGCCGCAGGTGATGATTTTGAATCTCACCTCAGGTGGGGAGGATATTTTAGATTCCTTAGAGTGGTATGCCCAAACTTTAAGCGAGCAGGTGATCGAGCCGGATGAAGCCATCTTAACCCGTTGGGAAGAATTGCCATTGTACGATTAATCTAAAGACGCTAATATCATGATCATTGATGATATATAAGAGCGTTTAAGGAAAAATTATGGCAGAGACATTACAAAACTATTGGGATCAAGTGGGGCAGCAAGCGAGAGCCGCGAGCCGTGATTTATTGCGCGCATCAACCGCTGAGAAAAATCGCGCTCTACAATTGATTCACGATGAAATCATGGCCCACATTGATCAAATCATGGTGGAAAATCAAAAAGATTGCGATGCCGCACGTGCCAATGGTTTAGCCGAAGCCTTCATTGATCGTTTATTGCTGGATGATGCCCGCATTCGCAGCATGGCGAGCGGCGTGTTAGACATGATCGCATTGCCTGATCCTGTGGGTGAAGTGACGGATGTAAAACCTCGTCCTTCTGGCATTATGGTGGGTAAAATGCGTGTGCCACTTGGCGTGATTGGCATCATTTATGAGTCGCGCCCAAATGTGACGATTGATGCGGCGGCGTTGTGTTTAAAATCCGGCAATGCGGCGATTTTGCGTGGCGGCAGCGATGCTTTTTATACCAATCAATATTTGGCAACTTTATTGAGCCAAGCATTGGCGCAAACGGCATTGTCTGAACATTCTGTACAGATCGTGGCCACAAAAGATCGCAACATCGTGGATTTGATGGTGACGGCAAAAGATTATATCGATGTGATCATTCCGCGCGGTGGCAATTCTTTGGTGGCGCGCATTAATGATCAAGCAACTGTTCCTGTCATTAAGCATTTAGATGGCATTTGTCACACTTTTGTGGATGAATTTGCGAACATCGATTTGGCAGTGAAAGTGGTGGATAACGCAAAAACGCAGCGTTATGCGCCATGCAATGCATTAGAAACGCTTCTTGTGCATGAGAAAGTGGCTGCTGAATTTTTACCGAAAATTGCGGCGATTTTTACCACAAAAATGGTGGAAATGCGCGCATGTGATCAATCTTATGAGATTTTATCTGCTGATTTTAACGTTACACATGCCACAGAGATTGATTGGCGCACGGAATATTTAGCCCCGATTGTCTCCATTAAAGTGGTGAAAGATTTAGATGAGGCGATCACGCACATTAATCATTATGGTTCGCATCATACAGATGTGATCATCAGTGAGCATTATACGCACACCACCACATTCTTACGCTTGGTGGATTCAGCGTGCGTGATGGTCAATGCTTCTTCGCGTTTTTGTGATGGTTTTGAGTTTGGTTTAGGGGCGGAAATTGGCATTTCCACTGATAAAATCCATGCGCGCGGTCCTGTGGGTTTAGAAGGTTTGACCTCGCAAAAATATGTTGTGTTAGGGCATGGCGAAATCCGATCATAGTTCGGTGCGATTTAAAGTGAATCGATGGGCATAAAATGGTAGAATGGCCTGATTTTTTTATTCATGAAGGAGTGAATCAATGAAAGAGCAAACTTTAGAATTGATCCGTCAACAAGTGACGGAAAACCCTGTTGTGATCTATATGAAAGGCACACCACAGTTCCCTATGTGCGGTTTCTCTAGCCGTGCAGCACAAGCATTGGCAAGCACAGGCTTACCATTTGCGGCCGTGAATATTTTTGATGATGAAAATATTTATAACTACTTGCCATTTTATGAAGATTGGCCAACTTTCCCACAAATCTACATCGGCGGCGAATTGATCGGCGGATGTGACATCACTTTAGAGTTGTATGAAAGTGGGGAATTAAAAGAATTAATGAAAAAAGCCATCGATGCTGCGGCACAATAATCATTAATGAAAAGTCCCAAACTCTGGGACTTTTTACTGTAGATTGGTCAAAATTTGGAGATACATATGAAAGTCGTTGAAGTTAAACACCCATTGGTGGCCCATAAATTGGGTTTATTGCGTAAAAAGGAGATCAGTACTGCTGAGTTTCGCCGTTTGTCTTCTGAAATCGCAATGTCATTACTTTACGAAGCCACAAAAGATTTAGAAACCGAAATGGTGACCATCGAGGGTTGGGCAGGCAAGGTTGAAGTTGAGCGCTTAAAAGGTCGTAAAGTGACATTGGTGCCAATTTTGCGTGCGGGCATCGGCATGCTTGATGGCGCATTAGATTTAGTGCCAGGTGCACGTGTGTCTGTGGTGGGATTTGAACGTGATGAAGAGACATTAGAAGCACGTCCTTATTACGCAAAATTAACCTCTTTCATGGAAGAGCGCACCGCGGTGATTTTAGACCCAATGCTTGCCACCGGTGGCACATTGATCGCAACGCTTGATCTATTAAAAGAAAAAGGTTGCACGAAAATCAAAGGCATTTTCTTAGTGTGTGCGCCAGAAGGCTTAGAAGCTGTGAAGGCAAAACATCCTGACATCGAAATTTATACCGCATCGATTGATGATGGTTTAAATGAAGATGCTTACATTCTTCCAGGTTTAGGGGATGCAGGCGACAAAATTTTTGGTACAGTAATGCCAGAATAAATTGAAAAAATAAAGGATTCGAATGAAGGTCAAAGCAATAGTTGTTACGGTATTTTCTTTATGTGCAGCAGCGAGCCATGCCTTTGCGTTGTCGTCGCAGGAGATCGCGACCTTTCAACAAGGCAAATCCTTCATTCAAAGCCGCAATGTTCAAGGGTATCAACAATCGCTCAAAGCCCTCAAAGGCACGACGGTTGCCCCTTACCTTGAATATTATTATGTGCAACAAAATTTAAAATCACTCCCGAAAGAAACAGTGCTTGCCTTTATCGAGCGCACGCCGAACACCTTATTCAATGCGTCATTGAGCCAAGATTTTTATCGCTATGAGCTTGAACAAAAAAATTATGCCTTCATTGAGAAATCACTAAAACAGACGCAAAGCCAGTTTTTACGTTGTATTTATGATGATGCCATTTTAAAAACGCGCCCGAAAGATTTTGATGCCGCGCGCTTTCAAAGTTATTGGGTGAAAGTGGCAACGCCGTTATCAAGCTGTTTGTCTGTAGAAAAAGTTTGGCTCGATCAATATGCCCCAAAAACAGTGGTGGATCAAAAAATCAATGAACTGATTGCCAATTTAAACATCGGGCGCGCCAAAGCCCTATTGCCGCATGTGCCAAGTGATAAGCGTGCGTATTATCAATCCATGATCAATGTGATTGACAATCCTGCTGGGCAGTTGATGACGCAAAAACAATATTATAAAGATTCCACGCGTTTTTATACATTAGCCGTGCAGCAGTGGGGCAAAAGTGATTCCACCAATGCTTTAAAAGGGCTGGAATTTGTGCGTAAAAATCAATTGGTCACAGCCAGCGAATACACAAAATTACGTAATTTATTAACAGTTTTCCAAGCAGGGCGCGCCGATGCGGTTGATCCTTTAGGACGCATTGAAGCCATTGCAAAAAATGAGCAAACCGATGATGTAAAAATCAGCGGTTTTAAATTGAGCGCACAAGCGGGGCAATGTAAAAATGCCCTCGATTATTTAGAGCGCTTATCCCCAAAAGCGAAAGAAGATGCCACATGGACTTATTGGCAAGGTCGCATGCATCAATGTTTAGGGCAGCAAGCAAAGGCGAATGAGCTCTATAAAACCATTGCCTCCCAAACCAGTTTTTATGGCTTTTTAGCCGCCGATGAATTAAAGCAACCCTATTCTGTGCTTGCGTCACTGGTGCGCCGTAAAGCTGATCCCGTTGCGCCTTTAACCGATGCCAATTTTAAATTGGGCTTAGATTTAATGGCGGTGGATGAGCGTAATTTTGCCCATCAAGCATGGTTCCAAGGTTTACGCACTGCAACGCAGCCACAGAAAAACTCCGCAAGTTTTGCAGCGTATGAAAAAGGTTTTTATGATTTAGGCATTCGTGCTGCCGTTGCCGCAAGGCAACCGGGTGCATTGCACATTCGTTATCCGATGGGTTATGGCAAAGATGTGAAGCAGTCGGCAAAGCGCTATGGTTATCCACCTGAATTGTTGTGGGGGCTCATTCGTCAAGAGAGCCTCTTTCAACCGGATGCTAAATCCCATGCCAATGCATATGGCTTGATGCAGCTCCTCATTCCCACCGCAGAAAAAATGGCGGCAAAATTGGGTGAAAAACGCGGCAGTTTATATGATCCTGTGTACAACATTCGTTATGGCACGGCTTATTTAAATGATGTCAGTGGCGTTGTTGGGCAGCATTGGCCTTATATTTTAGCCAGTTATAATGCGGGTCCGCATAAAGTGGTGAAATGGATTGATCCCCCAATGGCGGATGTGGCATTGTGGGTGGAGTCCATCCCGTACCGTGAAACACGCGGTTATGTGAAGAGTATTTTAGAAAATGTGGTGATTTATCATTACCAAGCAGGCAATCAAAAAGTGCGCATCAGTGATTATCTCAATCGCTTTTATCCTCAATAATTGGACGCCGTATGTTTTATAAAATTATTTTTACCCTCATTGTGATCATTGGCTTTGTGTTTTTGATGCGAAGAAGTCGCACGCCAAAACCTGAGCCATTGCCACAACACAATCCGAATATTCCCAATGCCTTTCGCACGAAAACCAGCGCCTTGAACATGCAAGAGCAGCAAGTGTTGTTATTGTTGCAACAATTGGTCAGCGGTTCGCGTTTGCAAGTGTTTCCAAAGCCGCAATTGGCAACATTCATCAGCATTGATCCGCGCCTAGCGCCAGAGATTCAGCAGCAATTGAGCGCAGAGTTAAAACAGATCACATGTGACTTTATGCTGGTGGATCAACACAGTTTTTCTGCGGTGGCAGCCATCACATTTGATCCGCCTGCGGGTTTGCAAAAGGTGTTAAAAGATCTCAATGTCGATCTGATCGCGCTCAGCAGCACGCAAACATATGATGCGGATAAACTTCGCACACTGTTGGTGCATTACCTCTAATAATGATGCAAGCTCAGCAAATTCAGCCAACAGGCGTACCGATGCAGTTATTGGGCATCTTTCGCTTGATCATGGCGGTGATTTTGTCATCGGTCTACATTTTGAGCGCGAGGGTTTCGCCAGAAGCGTTGCCGATCTCCCAATATTTTCATTACATCTTATTGACGTATCTCGTCTTTTTATTGATCTCCACGCTGATTCTAAAGCGCGTGCGTTATCAAACCACGCGTTATATTTTCTTTTTTGGGCTGCTGGATTTAGGCTTCATTTCTGCACTGTGTTACTTCACCGATGGTTTAGACAGCCCATTGGTGATTTTGCTCCTCATCTCCTTTATGGTGCATGGGGCATTTTTATCCCGCATTGGCGCGCTGTTATTGCTCGGTGTTTCTGTGTGCATTCAATTGATGCTGTGGTTAAAATTTGATTTTGACCCCAAAATTCCGGAGATGAGTTGGTATCAATTGATGGTGTCTCAAGGCATTTTGCGTTTGATTGGGCAAAACTGCTTTGCTTTTGTGGCGCTGATTCTCACAAATTTATGGCTGCATAAATATGAGGCTTCCCAACGTTTGGTGGAAGCGCAAAATGAGCAATTGCGCAATGCCGCCATTTTGCATGAAGCGGTGGTACAGCAATCAAAATCTGGGCTCATTGTACTCAATTCAGAAGGCAAAGTGATTTTGGTGAATCAATACATCAAATCATGGTTTGGGGATATGGAGCTTAAAAACAGCCATTTGATGGAGTATTTGCCCACTTTGACAGAGCGCTTTTACCTCTGGAGTCAGCTGAAATTTTTGGATCCGTCTTTATTTGAATACAATGATCACAAATATTACATTGAATTTAGCGAGATTGACCTGCCGACAGATCACTATTCGGTGATTCAGATTGAACCGATGGAAACAGTGAGTCGGCGCGCGCAGCAAGAAAAATTAGTGGCGCTTGGGCATTTAACGGCGGCGATCGCTCATGAGATCAGAAATCCGATGGCATCGATCTATCAAGCCAGTCAATTGCTTGGGGAGCAGCAAAACCTGAACACGGTGGAAAAACGCCTCATTGATATGATCAATAATAATGTGCAGCGGGCGAATCGCATCATCAATGATGTGTTGGTGCTCGCGCGGAAAAATGAGGCAGAGCGCCAATACATTAAACTTGAGGGCTTTTTAAATGAATTGCTCGATGAGTTTTTTGTGGAGTTTCCCCACATGGTTGAGCATGTCCATCTCATCATTCATGATGATGTGCAGCGGGTGTTGTTTGACCTCTCTGTACTGCGCCAAGTGGTGCATAATTTGATCACCAATGCGGTGATTCATTCAGGCATTGAGCCGACAGAATTACACATTACCTTGGAAGCTGAGCAAAAAGGCAATACAACGATTTTATCCATTTATGATAATGGCGTGGGTGTTGCCGATAACGCGCGCTTTCGACTGTTTGAGCCTTTTTTTACCACCCATAAAAAGGGCACAGGGCTTGGGCTTTACATCACAAAAGAGCTCTGTGCCGCCAATGGCAGCATCGTGCAATATGTGGATGATCAAAAAGGTCGCCATGGCTTTAGAATCGTTTTTGCGAAAGTTGTATAATGAACGAATCAACGAATAATAATTGAAAGGATTTGAATGTATAAAGCGCTCATTATTGATGATGAAGAGAACATCTGCGAACTGATCTCCATGAGTTTTTTATCCATTGATATTGAATGTGTGGAAGCCTATTCAGTCTCAGATGCCATTGTGGCACTACAAAATGAAGCCTTTGATGTCTGTTTGACGGATCTAAAATTGCCCGATGGTTCAGGCTTCGATGTGCTGCGTTACATTCAGGATAAAGTGCCGAATTTACCAGTGGCGATGATGACGGCGCATGGCAATGTGGAAAGTGCGATTGAAGCGCTTAAGCTTGGCGCATTTGATTTTATCTCTAAGCCTTTTGAGATCAATGCACTGCGTAAATTAGCCCTCAATGCGGTGCAAACGCAAAAGATCCCACAAGTGGCCTCTAAACATGGTTTATATGGCGATTCTGTGGCGATGGTGTCTCTTCGCAATCAAATCCGTAAATTGGCGCGTTCTCAATCCCCAATTTACATCACCGGTGAATCAGGCGTCGGTAAAGAAGTGGTGGCACGCGCGATTCATGCAGAAAGCCCACGATTTGATGGACCTTTCATTGCGGTGAACTGCGGTGCGTTATCGGAGCATTTGGTGGAAAGTGAACTCTTTGGCCATAAAAAAGGGAGCTTTACAGGTGCGGATAAAGATAAAAAAGGGCTCTTTCAGGCTGCGGATGGCGGCACATTGCTGCTCGATGAAATTGCCGATTTACCGCTTTCAATGCAGGTGAAATTACTGCGTGCCATTCAAGAGCGTGCCATTCGCCCAATTGGTGCAATGCATGAAATCCCCGTCAATGTGCGGATTTTATCGGCTTCTCATAAAAGTTTAGCGGCGCTTGTGGATGCAGGCGAATTTCGTCAGGATCTCTTTTACCGTTTAAATGTGATTTCGCTACATGTGCCGCCGTTGCGTGAGCGTCGGGGCGATGTGGCGATTTTGGTTAAAGTGATTTTAGAGCGTTTGAATCATGACAATGGCCGCGCTGTGACGATCACAGAAGGCGCCTTGCGTCGTTTAGATCATTATGCATTTCCCGGCAATGTGCGTGAGCTTGAGAACATCTTAGAGCGCGCTTCAACGCTGTGTGATGGGGACGTGATTGAAGAAAAAGATTTATTGCTTAATTCAAACAATGAATTAGTATTAGTCAGTGAGGTGCAAAATGCACCGCCACCAATGATCAATGATCTGATGGATACAGGTGATCAGGAAGATCCTGTGATTCCCGATCACATCGATGACATTGAGGCATATTTAGCCGCCGTTGAGCGTAAAATTCTCAAACGGGCATTGGCAGAACATGACAGCAAAACCGAAGCGGCGAAACAGTTGGGCATCTCTTTTCGAACCTTTCGCTATCGATTAAAAAAACTCAACATAGAGGACGATGATTAATGAAAGCTGAAATCATCTCAGTGGGCACAGAATTACTGCTTGGGCAGTTGGTGGACACCAATTCTGTTTGGTTATCCCAGCAGCTCAGTATGCTTGGCATCGACAGCCATTTTAAAACCACCGTGGGGGACAATGCCCACAACATTCAATCGGTGTTTGCATTGGCGACAGAACGGGCGGACATCATCATTGCCACCGGCGGCCTTGGCCCAACGCAAGATGACATCACTAAAGAGACATTGGCCACCACATTAGGTTTACCGCTTGTCTATGATGAAGCCTTAGCCGAAATGATCCGTGAGAAGTTTGCGAGTCGCAACATCACGATGAGCGAGAATAATTATCGCCAAGCGCATTATCCACAAGGGTGCCAAATTTTAGAGAAATACCCTGGCACAGCGCCCGGCTTATACCTCAATCACGAGGGGAAACATTACTTTTTATTGCCAGGTGTACCTTATGAAATGAAAGCGATTTTTGAGTCTTCAGTTGTGCCAATGTTGCGGAAGATTTCACCGGATAATTTACGCATTTATACAGAAGTCCTTAAATTATGGGGGTTGCCAGAATCCCATGTGGCTGAGCGTTTATCGGATTTAGATGATCGCTTAGCTGAAATTGGCAACCCAAAATTGTCGTATTTAGCCTCCGGCATCAATGGCATCAGTGTACGCATCTCTGCAAAAGCAGCCGATGAAAAATCGGCACAAGCCATGATTGCACCGTATCAAAAAGAGGCAGAAGAGATTTTAGCGCCCTATATTTTTGGGCACAATCAACAAACGATGGAGCGCTGCGTTTTAAAATTATGTGCTGCGCAAGATTTAACCCTTGGCTGCGTGGAATGGTTTACAGCCGGCATGATGGCCAGTCGCTTGACGGCCTATGGTGAAAATCTTGAGCCTTTTAAAGGCGGCATGGTGTTGCGGGGTAAGTTTGATCAAGCGACGTTTGAAGCGGCTCAAGAGACATTGAATGTGGATATTGTCCTTGGCGTCAGTGAAAATTTCACAGAGAGCACCACCGTATATGAGTGCCAGCTCCATTTATGTGTGCGTGACCAATATTTCTCAAAAATTATTCAGATCCCGAAGCATCAAAGGGAAGAGGCGATGGCGTTTGCCGTCATCAATTGTTTTAACTTTTTAAAGAACCAACTACAGACAGTGGAAAAATGATGGAAGAAAAGCAAAAATTGCGCGTTGTGATGGCAGTTATTTGGAATGAAGCAATGGACGAAATCTTAATTTGTCAAAGACCTGACAATAAAAATTTTGGCGGATTGTGGGAATTTCCAGGTGGCAAGGTCGAGATGGGTGAAACAGACATCGAAACCTTAGATCGTGAGTTAGACGAAGAGATCGGCATCCTTGTCAATGATTTTGTGCATCGTGTCGATTTTACGCACGATTATGATGATAAAGTGATCGAGTTTGTGGTATATGATGTCTATAGCTTTGAAGGGGAACCTTACGGGCGCGAAAATCAAGTGATTCGTTGGACGAATGTGTCTGAATTGTCAGCCATTGAATTCCCACCGGCGGATGACATTTTAATTGATGAGATCAAACATGGTGTGATGCCAGAATGATCTAAAATTTAACCATGATAGAGGGTGTGTATGAAGAAGACGAAAATTGTATGTACGATTGGTCCTAAAACTGAGTCAGAAGCTGTGTTGTTAAAGCTTCTCGATGCAGGGATGAACGTTATGCGCCTCAATTTTTCTCACGGTAATTTTGATGAACATCGTGGACGCATTGAAAACTTGCGTGCCGTATGTGAAAAGCATCAGCGCAATGCTGCGATTTTGCTTGACACCAAAGGCCCTGAAATCCGCACCATTAAGTTAAAAGATGGTGAAGATGTTTCTTTAAAAGCCGGTCAAACCTTTACCTTAACAAGTGATCAAAGCGTGATTGGCGATGAAACGCGCGTCGCGGTGACTTATAACGGTTTAAGCAATGACTTAGCTGTGGGCAACATTGTGCTCATTGATGATGGCTTAATTGGCATGCGTGTTGTGGAGATTCGTGGGCAAGATGTGATCTGCGAAGTGCTCAACGATGGCGATTTAGGCGAAAATAAAGGTGTGAATTTACCAGGCGTGGTCACAAATTTACCGGCATTGGCAGAAAAAGATAAAGCAGATTTAATCTTTGGCTGTGAAATGGGCGTGGATTATGTGGCAGCTTCTTTCATTCGTAAGCGTTCGGATGTGGAAGAGATTCGTGCACACTTAAATGCTCATGGCGGGGAAGATATTTTAATCATCTCTAAAATTGAGAACCAAGAAGGTTTAACCAACTTTGATGAAATTTTAGAAGCATCCGATGGCATCATGGTGGCACGTGGTGACTTAGGTGTGGAAATCCCTGTAGAAGAGGTAATTTTTGCACAAAAGATGATGATCGAAAAATGTGTGGCGGCGCGTAAAGTTGTGATCACCGCGACTCAAATGTTGGATTCGATGATCAAAAACCCACGCCCAACGCGCGCAGAAGCAGGCGACGTTGCCAATGCCATTTTAGATGGCACCGATGCTGTGATGTTATCTGGCGAAACTGCGAAAGGTAAATTCCCAGTGGAAGCGGTGTCCATCATGGCGGCGATTTGTGAACGCACAGATGGCTCAATGGGCAGTCGCATGTCTGCACCACGTAAAAAAATGCGCGTGACTGAATCGGTGTGTTTAGGTGCGGTTGAAATGTCTGAAATGCTTGAGTGTCCACTCATCGTGGTGGCAACGTATCAAGGGAAAACTGCGCGATCCATTCGTAAATATTTCCCAACGGCGCGCATTTTAGCCTTAACCACCAATGCAAAAACAGCACGTCAATTGCAGATGGTCAAAGGCGTGACCACAAAAGTTGTGCCAGAAATTCGTTCCACAGATGATTTCTACCGCATTGGTAAAGAAGAGGCATTATTGAGCGGCTTGGCAAAACAAGATGATTTGGTGGTGATGGTCTCTGGCGCATTGGTGCCAAGTGGTACCACGAATACCTCATCAGTTCACCGCTTATAGTGCTATAATTAAGCGTAAAAGCGAACAAAGATCGCTCTTCATACGAGGAGCGATTTTTTTTATTCGCCTCAATTTAATGGAGGATTATTATGGCACTGTCCGAGAGAATGCTAGAACTCAGAGATGCACCGATTCGAAAACTCTTATGGAAATATGCACTGCCTGCCATCATCGGTAGTTCTGTCAGCGCCCTTTATAACATCATTACGCGCTATTTCATTGGCAATGCGGATTATCTCAATGACGATGCAATGAGCGCAATGGGGCTTGCTTTACCGATCATGACCATCATTGCCGCCTTTGGCATGTTAGTGGGTGCAGGGGCAGGGAGCCGCATCTCCATTTATCTTGGTAATGAGGATTATGAAAAAGCCGAGCGTGTTGTCGGTACATCACTATTGCTGACGCTGGTCATCACTTTAACCATTTCCTTCATATTCTTTTTCACATTGACGCCATTGGTGCACTTTTTAGGGGCTGATGAAGGCAGCTATCAGCACACTTATGATTTTTTAAAGTATTTTTTACCGGGGGCGATTTTCTCAAACCTCTGTTTTAGTTTTAATAACATGATGCGTGCATCGGGTTATCCGAAAAAAGCGATGTACACCATGTTATTGACATTGGTGCTGAACGGCATTTTTGCGCCCATTTTCATCTATTGGCTCAAATGGGGCATGGAAGGCGCTGCGATCTCCATCATTTTATCCATGTTCATTGGCACGCTATTTGTGATGCAGCATTTTGTGAATGGGCATTCGGTGTTGCAATTTAAGGCCAAATACATTCGCTTTGATGCACAGATCACTAAAGCGGTGCTCAGCATTGGTTTATCGCCATTTTTGATGAACATTGTTTCAAGCAGCATTATTTTCATCATCATTCAGCAAGTGCGCGTATATGGCGGCTCTGTGGCGGTTGGCGCTTATACCATTGTGAATGTGTTGCTGATGCTCGTGGTGCTAGTGTTGCTTGGCTTGACGCAAGGGATGCAGCCGATTGTGGGTTATAGCTTTGGGGCTAAAGAGATTGCAAGGCTGCGTGAAGCTTTGCTGCAAACCATTAAAATTGGTGTGGGCATTGGCATTGTGGCGATGGTGATTGGCGTATTTTTCCCAGAATGGGTCATCATGCCGTTTAATCCATCGCCTGCGTTGTCTGATGTGGCGATTTCTGCCATTCGCATTGTGACGATGCTCTTTCCGTTGGTGGGCTTTCAGATTGTGGTGACGATCTTTTTCCAAAGCATTGGTAAAGTGAAGCATTCCATCTTTTTAAGCTTAAGCCGTCAGATTCTCTTTTTGATTCCGGGATTATTCATTTTGCCCCATTATTTTGGCATTGCGGGCGTTTGGTATGCCATTGTGGTGGCAGATTTGATCTCTACATGCACCGCAGCGCTCTTTTTGTGGATTCAAATCAGAGAGTTTAATCGCTATTTAAAAGGCAATGCATAACGTCATGTATAACAAAACATAACGAAAATTAACGATACTTGAATCGCAATCGGCGATGAACTCCCTTAGACTGATCGGCTTAATAATCATAAAGGATGGATCATCATGAAAAAAGTTATGGCTGTTGCGGTTGCAAGTGTATTTCTTGTGGCATGTTCTGAGAAAAATGAAGCCTATTATTTAGATAATATTGGTAAAGCTGAGCAAAAAATGGAAAGCTGCAACGAAGCTGCCCGTAAAGCATTCATGAGCGGTCAAACCTCTGAGCTTGATCGTTTAAAGAAAGATGCTGAGTGCAACGCGGCAAGTAGCGCCATCAAAACACATAAACGCATGCAATATGAGTTAGAGAAAAAGCAAGCCGAAGAGCGCCATGCACAGGCAGTGAAAACTGCGCGTGATGCGATTAATGAAAGCCTAAAAGATCAAACATGGCAAAAACAAATTGCCGCTTATTTAGGTTCAGAATGTGTCAATGCTTTCTCTTTTAACAAAACACCTGAATGTACGGCGTGGGATGAAGTGTATGAATCCGCCGTCACACAAGGTAAAGCAGAAATGCAAAGTGTGACATATTTAGAGCTTAAAGGTGAAGAGAAAACCTATTGCGGGGAAGACAAACGCCCAAAATCTGCATGCACAGTTTGGCAAAATGTGGTGGGGGAAAAAGCCACAGAAGTATTGCAACCGATGGATATTTTTGAGCTTTATGCTAAAAAATATGATTTTTGTCATGCCGAAGGCTATGACGCAAGCAGCAGCTGTAAAGCGTGGGAAGGATTGTATCGTGAGCGCTCACAAGCTTTGACGCAACACTTTGTGAATGATTTTGATGCCTTTAAAACGGCTTATAATCAATGTTATGTGAAGATGCAGGCTGTGCGTGATCTAGGTTTATCCTATTTTGATCAAGATGAACAATTTAGACCCATTTTACACAGCGTGCCATGTGCACAGGCGAATCAAGCATATCGTGATCGCCGCTTAGGTTACAGTGATTTTAAAGCACCGATTGAATGATGAAAAAGCCCGCAATGCGGGCTTTTTTTAACCTTAAGCTTTAGTGATGCGGGCAGGAATACCTTGGCGCACCACAGCGCCGGTTGCCCAATCTAACCATGGTGCCGGAATGGCGCGGCTCGGATCTTGGATCGCTAAATCATTGAGATTAAGCCCGCTGCCCACATGGCGATTAAAATAGAGCGGTTCGCCATCAATGTAGTGTGCCCGTGCGCCCATGTCACGGTGACCATAACCATGTTCAATGGCAATCACACCGGGCATCACACCATCGAGCACCATAATTTGTGCCTCTTTTTTACCGGAGGGCGATTCGATGAACACCAAATCACCATTGTTAATGTCGAGTAAATCAGCATCCACTTGGCTGATGGCGACAATATTGGTGGGCTTGATCATGCGCATGCGCAGGTTTGAACCCGCCGTGCTGCTGATGAGGTTTGATTTAAATGAAGTGAGCAAAAATGGCCATTGATCTTTATGATAATGGGTGCGCATGTCCGAACCATCCATAAAGCGCGCAGGATAATAAGTCGGGCAACCGCTGTAACGCTCGCCATTGGTGCTGTGCGTGTGCACGCTGACATTTTCATTCCACAGTTGCATCGTCATTGGCCATTTTTTACGAAGGTGATCACCATCCCAGCCGGTGTCAAAATGGTTTGTTCGCCCACCACGAGCATATACATACGCCACTTTGGCTTGTTCTTCAGGTTTGAGCACGGCTTGAATCTTTGGCAAAATGCGCGTGACGCCGGTCAGCACAAGGTCAGATTCTGTGGCATTATTTACGGGCGCATCATCAAATGCTACATTCGCTGCGGCGCGCAAATAGTAATCCTCAGGGCGTTTAAATGGGTAGTGAATGGTGGGATCTTTTGCATCTTGAATGGCTTCATCGCCAAAACCCGGTAAATTCATGCGCTCGCCAATGGCAATGAAAAAACTCTCCATACAGATGGGATCACCTTGGGCAGTTTTCTCAACGCGTGGTTCAACCACAGGCCAGCGCGCCGTTGTGGCTTTAAAAGGCACGCCGCCCCAAGGTGCAGTGAAGCCCCAACTTTCAAAATTATGAGTATCCGGCACGATGTAATCGGCAAAAGCGGTGGTTTCATTGATGAAGGCATCAACCGCGACAAAGAGCGGCAACACTTTCGGGTCAGCGAGTTGCTTGCCCAATAACTGCCGAAAGCCTGCAATGCCATACACAGGATTGGTCATATGGCTAATCCATGCTTTTAATGGATAAGGATCTTGGGCAAGGGCAGAGATCAACACTTCAGAGCTTTGTCCGCCGGCAAATGGATACCAAGGACGTTTGGCTGGGTATGGATTTTTACCGGCTTTGACGAGTGCTTTATAATCCGTGGAGGTTTCATACGGTTTTTTTGCACGAGCAAGGAGCATGCCTTTTGGTTGCACCATGCCTTTAAAATTGACCAAGTTATAACGTGGTCCTGGTGCATACTCTTTAAATTTACCGCCATTGACCAATAAACCGCCTTTGTGGTTCATGTTGCCAATCAATACATTGAGCGCCATGATGGACCATGCATTGTAAAAGCCATTGCCGCTCATCATGCCGCCATGGGTGATGACAGCCGCTTTGCGCCCGTGGCTTGTGAATTTCTTGGCCAAGGCTTTAATGGTGGCAACGGGCACGCCGCACAAGTTGCTGTATTCTTCTAACGAGTGGCGATGGGCGGATTCCGTGAGTAGAGTCATGCTTGATTTCACAAGCGGCGCAGTGCCATCTTTGAGGCGCACAGGTTCCTCAATATAAAGGCTGCCTGTGAGGCAATCATCGGCTTTCATTAAGGTGTGGCTCGCTTCATCCATCACCATAAGAGCGCTGTCTGAACGTGCACCATCCATCTCTGTGATGTCCCATTCACGCAAAAATTGGCCATACAATGGATGGGATTCATCACTGATCACAAGGTGCGTGGCGTTTGAAACGCTCACCTCTTGATGATGTGCCATGCCAGCTTTACCCGGCGTTTTAAGGTATGTTGCGTTGTACCATTGCTCGTCGATGATCACGCGCATCAATGCCATTGCCATCGCGGAATCTGTCCCCGGTAAAATGGGAATCCAGCGGTTATCATCCACGGCTAAGGTATTGGTGAGCTGAAGATTTGGCGCGATGACGACATAAGAGAATTCTTCTGGTGTTTTGGTGCGGGCTTTGGCCAACAAACGCCCTTGGCGTTTGAATGGGTTGCCCGATTGTGCAGGCGATGTGCCCATAAATAGGGCAAATTCAATGTGATCAAAATCCGGTTTGGCATGGGCATTTTTTTGCATGTCATCCATCACGGCGCCAGAACCTAAACGATACGCAAGCCCACAGTATGAACCATGCTGTGCAAAGTTTTTGCTGCCAAATGAGTTAAAGGTAAAGCGTTTAGCGAGCTCTTCACGCCCTTCATTGCCCGCATCGGTGACCAAAAGCTGATTGGCTTTCGGGCCATATTCCGGAAAATTGGGGTCAATCGGTGTCTCTAAATCACGAATGGCACGCAAACCCTCCACATGACCCTCGCCAAAGAGATCACCACCTTCCACAACTTCTTTGACCAATTGTTCAAAGGAGATGCGTTGCCATTTGCCTTCGCCGCGTTTGCCCACACGTTTTAATGGACTTAAGACGCGATAAGGACTCGTTAAACCTTCGCCCATCGCCGCACCGCGCGCACAGGCTGTGGAGCGATCATTGATGCCTGTTTCACCGCCTAAACGTACCCATGCCTCTTCAATGGGTAGATCATAAGGATAATGCTCATCATGGGATAAGGGGCTGTAAGGATTGCCACAGATGCGCAGCACCTCATTTTTTGCTTGATCCACGCGCACACGTACGCCGCACACAGTCCAGCAGCCAAAGCATTGAGTGTTAGACATCACTTGCCCTGGCGTTTGAGTAAAGTGACCATCTTTAATCACGCCTTCCACCGTTAAAGCATTACCAAAAATGCGATTGTCCGTAGGTTCAGCTGAGGTGCCTTTGATCATGCCCACTGCCATATTTTTGGCGGTATTGCTATAACCTGCAATGAATGCACCAACACCGCCTGCGGCTGCCAGCCCTTTGAGAAGATTGCGACGTTTTTTGTTGGTTTTATCCATGGTGTGCTCCTTTAAACGTAAACCAGCGATCGTTGAGTAGACTCCAAACGATGATCAATAAGGTGATCCATAAGCCAAAGGTGGAGATGATGCCAAGTGCACCATCAAATCCCCACGAGAGATGATAAGGATTGATGAAGATATTGTATTTGGGTAATGTCTGCGCTTGCATGAGGATCGCCCAGCGAATCGTCCATGCCAGAGATAAACTCATCAGCGACAGCAATAGATATAGATAAGGGGAAAGTGTTCGTTTGTTTGTCCAAGTGAGCACGGTAAAGAGCATCAAGGACACCCAATACACCACCAACCCTAAACCAATGGTGAACCATACGCTGCCTTGTTCAGGCAATGAACGAAAAGCTGCCCCCGCTGGCGTCTCGGACAAACCCCACCCCACCAATGTCACGAGTACGCCAGAGAGCGCAATGAACTGAATGCGCGTTAAACAAGCATTATTTTCTGTGATGTTAGCCAAGCGCTGCCAAGTTTTCACCAGCATTGGCAGCGTTTGTAATGCCGTAAAAAAGAGCACCCACGGTAACCACGGCGTGTGCCAAATGGCTTGAGCTTGTACGATGTTCACCTCTTTACCGGTGTAGAGCAAAAGGCCAAAGGCAAAGAGGGCAAGGCAAATGCCCATCCATGGCAGAATTTTACTTTCATTAAAGTTAAACCAATGGAGCGCTTTAAAGCCTTTAAACAGTTTGTCAGGATCGGTATTTTCTCGCAGCACCAATAAAAATTGTGCCAATAAGAACACCACAAAGAAGGGCACAATGATGGCGCCAATCCACATCCATGACCATGGCGTAAAGGAGAGATAGAAATTTAGGATGCGCCCAGGCTGATGAAGATCAGCGCTGAGAGCAATCGGTCCCACAATGCCCGTTGTGACGGCAATGGCAAGCGTGATGAGTTCTGCCAATCGGTATTGCCCACGATGAAACAAGCGAAGATACACGGCAACGAGCGCGCCTGTCGCTGCGATGCCAATGAAGAAAAAGTATTGCACAGCCCACGGAAGCCATGCCAATTCTTGGGGATGGGTCAATAATTCGCGGATCATAATTTCACCTCCTGCCAGAGCATCGCTTGACCTTGCACATTGCGCGTAAAGGCTTCATCGAGCCCGATGTAGAAGACTTGGGGAATCGTGCCTTGCTCGGGTTTAAGCACTTTAATGTCATCTTTGAATGTGTTCAGCATTTGGCTGATTTCACTGTCAGGATCTTTCATATCCCCAATGATGCGCGCACCGCCCACGCAAGATTCTACGCAACCTGGCAGCAATCCTGCCTCTAAACGATGGACGCAAAAGGTGCATTTATCCGCAGTGCCCGTTTCATGGTTAATGAAGCGCGCTTCATAAGGGCAAGCTTGTACGCAGTAAGCACAGCCGACGCAGCGTTTATTGTCCACCACCACAATGCCATCTTTACGTTGAAAGGTGGCTTGAACAGGGCAGACAGGCACGCATGGCGGATTGTCACAATGATTACACAAACGCGGTAAAACCACATTGGTGGCTTCTTGATGATGCTCATTGATCACTTGATATTGGCGCACTGTGGTGCGAAATTGCCCAGGCGGCATTTGATTTTCTACAGAACAGCTCACCGTGCACGCTTGGCAGCCGATGCAGCGCCTTAAATCGATGATCATGCCATAGCGTTTTGTGCCATCACCTTCGCGGCGATCCGGTGCCATCAAAGACTGAGCTTGCGTTAAGCTCATGACTGTTGCGCCTGCTGTGATGGTGGCAAGTTGTTTTAAAAGATCTCGACGATTCAAATTCATAAACCTCATCCTTTTTATTTGTGATTTCCCAAAAAACCACTAGAATCATGTAAATATCATCGAGGTTTTTGCATTTTCTCTCTATTGTGGGAAACCACATTCAGGGGCAAAGATTGATCTGTGGCAAGAAAGGAAACAACTATAATGATCAAAAGGTTTCGGCAGTGGTGGTTTTGTGTGTGTTTGCTCACAAGTGGCATGATGGCGCTTGCACAAGATGTGGAAGATGCCTTAACGATTGCCATTTTAGCGCCGATGGGTGCACAAGAGACTTTAGAGAGTTGGCAAGGCTTTCAAACGTTGCTGGCCAGTCATTTAGATCGTTCAGTGGTTGTGTTACCGGTGACGTTTGAAGAATTTCAAACGGTGGCAAAAGATGCATCGGTCGATTTATTGATTGCAAATCAAACGGCATTTTTATCCATTTTTCCAGAGGTCAAATGGCGCTGGTTGGCAAGCCTTGATCAAAACAGCGCCTTGTTTAATCCTGAATCTGCCATTGGCAGTGCAATTGTGGTGCGAAAAAACAGCCAGATTCGCACATTAGAAGATTTAAAAGGCCAGCGAGTGACGGCGGTGTCTAAAGATGCATTGGGCGGATTTTTACTCGGTTATAAAGCCATTTATGATGCAGGCTTATCCGCGCCCGATGACTATTTCATTGAGATGACAGGCTTTCCCATTGAGCGCGGCATTTTTCTGGTGGAAAGTGGTTTGGCGGCAGCGGCCATTTTACCCACCTGTTTATTGGAAACTTTAGGGCAATCAGGATTGCTGAATGTGGCAGATTTTCGGGTGTTAAATGAGGTGCAAGGTGGGCGTTGTCGAAGTTCAACGCCATTGTCCTATCATTGGTCATTGGCCGCATTGCCAAATGTGGATGAAGCTTTGGCACAAAAGATCGTGCAAATTTTATGGCAGAACACAGATCCTGCCCTTACCACTTGGCAAACGCCGATTAGTCTTGGTGAAATTTACGCCATGAAGCGTTTTGCAGGGCTCATTGAGATTGATGAAACATTGTGGGAAACCTTTGTGCGCCTTGCGAATGAATATAAATTAGGATTGCTTGCCATCATCTTATTGATGCTCGTGTTGGCCATGAATCATCTATGGCTCACATATGTTGCCCGTCAGCGCCGCTTTGCTCTAGAGAGCACATATCATCGTCTACATGATTATGAGGCATTGTTGTCAAAGGCAGATCGCATGAATATTTTGGGTGAAGTGGCCAGCGGTATCGGCCATGAGCTCAATCAACCCTTGATGGCGATTCGTAATTATGCCGAAGGCACATTGCTTGGCATTGAGCGCGGCAAAGCACCGAATCAATTCATTCAGCCTTTATCGCGCATCGTGACGCAGGTTGAGCAGTGCAGTGCCATCATTAAAAATCTACAAGCGTGGGTCAAGCCAAAAACCATGCAGCAGTTTGAGTGGTTTAATTTTCATGATTTTATGAATCGGATGCTAGAGATCATTCGCTTACAGACCAAAAATCGCGTCGCCATCACGTTAGACATCAATTGTGAACAGCAAATTTACACGGTGGTGTCTGTGCTTGAGCAAGTGATGATGAATTCGCTGTTAAATGCGGTGCAAGCGGGCGCAACGGAGATCATTATTGAGGCGAGTTGTCACCAAGACTTTTATAAAATTCTCATTACAGACAATGGCCCGGGCTTTACGCAAGATGAGTTAGATGCGCCATTTGTGCCTTTTCGAACCTCAAAACCCACCGGCTTAGGGTTAGGATTGGTGATTTGCGAGCGTTTAATGACAGCAGTGGGCGGCAAATTTAGAATCGATAATCGCAAAGATGGAGAAATGGGCGCGTGCGTGCGCATCATTTTATCAAGCGGATCACAGCAGGAGGCAAAAGATGAAAATTCACATCGTGGATGATGAAATTGAGGTGCGTGAATCGTGCCAGTTTTTAATTGAGCAATTGACGGATGCCTCCATTGAACCGTGGGAAAATGGTGAAATCTTTGTGCAATCGGTGGCACTTTATGAACCGGCTGTGGTGATTTTAGACCTTCGCATGCCAAAAATGGATGGTGCAAGCGTGGTGGAATATTTAAAGCGTGAAGGCAGTGTGATTGCGCCGATTATTTTAACTGGGCATGGTGAATTGTCCCAAGCGGTGAGTTTACTCAAGCAAGGCGTGGTGGACTTTTTAGAAAAACCGGTCTCCTCTGTGAAACTTGCCGCAGCCCTACAGCATGCAGAGGCAGAAACTCACCGTTTATGGCGTGGATTTTGTTTGAATCAGCAATTTTCAGAGCTCACAGAGCGTGAACAACAAGTGAGCCGCCTTGTTTATGAAGGCAAAACCAATCGTGAAATAGCTGAGCATCTTCTCATTTCTGTGCGCACGGTGGAAGTTCAACGGGCAAGCGCCATGAAAAAACTCGGCGCAGAGACCTTAGCCGAGTTCATTGTGTTGTGTAATGGCGTGTGTGATTGATCACGCTGCGCCATTTTTCACCCGCACAATGTCCGCAAGGATCGCGAGCGCAATTTCTGCTGGGGTTTTGCTACCAATTTTAAGGCCAATCGGTGCATGGATGCGGGCAAGGGTGGCTTCTGAATGATCCGTCACTTCTCTAAGGCGCGCCATGCGATTGTCACTGTTGCGCTGTGAGCCCATTGCGCCAATGTAAAATGCATTCGTATCGAGTGCGGCCATCATGGTTAGATCATCAATGCGCGGATCATGGGTGAGGGATAAGATCGCTGTTTGTGCGTTTGCGCCATGTTTTTCTAAATGGGTGCAAGGGAATGTTTCAACGAGCTCAATTTTGCGCATCAATTCTGGGCGTGATCTCAGTTGGCGCAACTCCTCTTCACGATCTTCGCACACCAAAACATGGAAGCCTAAAGCATGGGCAAACTCAATGCAGTAGAGCGCCACAGCAGAAATACAGCCAATGAAAACGGTGGTAAAGCTTTGCAGCGTAATGGTGATGAAATCATCATGCAGGGTAACGCGAGTTTCAAGGGCATCGTGATTGTCATTTAAGTGAGCTTTTTCGCCAATTTTCACCACTTTATGGGCAACCCAGTCACCTTTTAATGCACTGTGCATGGATTGCAAATAAGCGATGTGCTCAGCTGTTGGCATCAGATATTCCACCAAAACTTCAATGGTGCCACCACAAGGCAGGGCAACAGAAGGCGGAAAATTCCCTTCGCCATAACCATAACTCACCATTTGGCTTGGTGCCATAAAGCTTTGTTGATGGATGCGTTTTAAGAAATCTTCTTCAATACAGCCGCCGGACAATGAACCCACATATTGACCCTCTTGTGTGGCAGCAAAGAGGGCGCCCGGTGAGCGCGGCGCAGAGCCATAAGTGCTCACCACGGTGCACAGCCAGACATCTTTGCCTTGTTCGAGCCAATTGATGGCATCCTCTAAGACGTTTAAATCCAACATTTGCATGTTTTCTCCTCACAAAAATGGCTGCACAGGCAGCCATCTTGTTTGATGATGATTGATCAACGCAGGGCTTTGACCATGTCAGGGGTGACATCAGCAGGCAAGCCGCCCCATTGTACGCGTAAAAAGTTCACAAGATTGGCAATGGCTTCATCGGATAGATCTTTTGCAAAGGCTGGCATGGCTTGTAAACGCTCATCATTCGGGAAGGTTTGCCAAGGCAATCCCTCTAAAATCGCCGTGATGAGGTTGTGAGCATCAGCATTTCGCACCGTGCTATTGCCCACCATGGCAACCGCCACATTTGGCTTACCTAAGCCATCGCTGCTGTGACAACCTGAACAAAGGGTCAGATAAGTATCGCGCCCAGCTGCATTGCCATTGCCTTCTGTGATGGTTTTAGGCGCCAATGGCTGATCACCCATTAAATAGGTGGCAACGGCCGTAATGTCTTGATCTGTAAAATATTGCGTGCTGTTGTGGATCACTAAATACATGTCACTGAAGGCAGAACCTTGTGGCGCTAATCCTGTGCTTAAGTATTGTTGAAGATCTTTAAATGTCCAGCCACGATTCGCTAAGCCTTCAGGCGTGATGTCGGGCGCGGCAAAACTGCCCATGATGCCACCTTTAAACATTTGATCGCGCTTTATTTCGCCAAAGGGTCCCATCGGCGTGTGGCACATGGAGCAGTGCCCTAAAGTATCGACGATGTATTTGCCTCGCTGCCATTCTGGGGAGTCGCCTTTTGAAGCTGACGGCAGCGGCGTTTTATCTAAGAATAAAATGTTCCAACCGATCAACATGGCGCGAAGATTAAAGGGGAAATTGAGTCCATTTTGTGGCGGCGCCACATCAATGGCAGGGATGGACATCAAATAAGCATAGAGCGCATCGGAATCTTGGCGAGTGATGTTTGTAAAATAGGCATACGGCATCGCAGGATAAATATTGTGATAAATGGGTGAAACACCTTCTGTCATCGAACGATAAAAGTCATCAGCCGTCCATCGCCCAATACCAAAGTCAGCCGATGGCGTAATGTTTGAGCTGTAAAGGGTGCCAAAAGGTGTTGCCATTTGATAGCCACCTGCTAACAGTGCACCATTGTTTGTGGTATGACAAGATGCACAGTCGCCAACCGCCGCTAAGTAGCGACCTTGATTGATTTGTGCCTCAGTGAATTGTGCCACTTGTGGTGGTTGACCTGGGCGTAGGCGCTCAATCCATGTGAGCACCACTACAATCACAATGGCTAGGATCACCACAGCGCTTAAAATGCGTAAAATCCGTGATTTTTTCATGTCTTACCCCTTGATCAGTCCAGGTGTATTGAGGATCACATCGCGCACCGCATCATAATAGCGCACATAACCAGTGCAGCGACAAATGTGATGGTTGAGGGCTTCGATGATGGCATCTTCAAGATCCGCGCGGGCAATGGGCTCACGCATCAATTTTTCTGCAAAGACAGTGGCAGCATTCACAAAGCCCGGTGCGCAATAGCCGCATTGGAAGGCAAAGTTGTCAATGAAGGCTTGCTGAATTTTAGAGAGTTTTTCTTTATGCGGATCTTCAGGATCTTTTTGCGCGATGCCCTCGATGGTGCGCACGGTTTTGCCGTTAAAGAAGTGTGCGCCCGTGATGCATGTGCGCATCTCTTCGCTTGTGCCATCAGGGTGATCTAATATCAGCACGCAGGCATGACAAATCCCTTGGCCGCAGCCCATGCGCGAGCCGGTTAAGTCCATATATTCATGTAAAAAATCGAGCATCATTAAGCCTTCAGGGACATCGATGGGGCCGACTTTTTTGCCATTGACGGTCATTGAGAGTGGTTTATAGATGATTGGCATTTAAGACCTCCAAAACTTGTTTTGGCAAAATGGGATGATGATTAAAATAGTGACCGGTTGCAGCAGCGATGGCATTGGTGATGGCAGAAACCACAGGGATCATCACAACTTCCGCCATGCCTTTCGGTGGATCAGTTTCTGACAAAGGTGGTAAAACTTCACTGGTTTGTGTCCAAACCGCCACTTCGCTTGCGAGTGGCAAGTGATAGCGGTTAAAGTTCCATGTGCCATTGCCGGGACCATCTTCAAATTGTGGTAAATATTCGTATAACGCATGACCAATGCCCATGGCAACACCCCCTTCGATCTGCCCAGAAACCAATTGCGGTACGATGACATTACCACATTCTACGACGGTATGGTGATTGAGGACAGTGACGGTGCCACTCGCTTCTTCGATGTCTAATTCCACACAAGTGGCCAGCGCCGTATAATATGTGACGCCTGCATTGCTGCGTTGTACATAAGGATAATAAGCGCGTGTACGTGGATTGACTTGATATTCTTTTGCATCGCCAAAGCGTAAAGAGATGGCATCCAATGCACGGCGCGTATTTTCTCCAAAAATTGTGAAATCGGCTTCTGCCCATTGCCAGCGGTTAAATGCATGGGCAACTGCACCCGTTAAACCGCCCATTTCATACACACGTTTCGCAAGGCGCGCTAAACTGAGCGGTTCAAGCCCATTGGCAGTTAAGCCGCGTTCATTCCAGCGGGCATCCTCTTTACGCACTACAAGGGGCGCTGCTTGTCCGCCGCCAATGCCTTCTGTCCAAATGGAAACAGCGGCCGGCCATAAGCCATAATCAAAGAGTAAACGACCCGTTTCAGTTGTGGTGTGGGAAAAGAAATAGGCAGAGTTACTCGCACTGGCAGGCGAGCTATAAGCCGGTGACCACAATGGGTTGAGTTGTAATTGATCTTGTTCTTTTTGTGTGAGGGCAGAAGGATCATGATTGACAATGATGGGTAAATCCGGCCATTTTGATAAACCATACGATGATTCATCGGCAGGGCGCCCAAACCATTTTGCACACAACACCGCCTGAGAGGTGGACATTCCTGTACCAATCTCAATACCACTGTGCCATAAGGAGATTTTACCATCTGGTGAGAGTTCAATTTTGGCAAAGGAAGACTCTTGGCCGGTGCCATAATCTTTTTGCACGCAAGAGATGCCCGTGGTGAAAATATGTCCAGGATGCTTTGCTTCATACGCAGCTTTACGAGCATTGCGATCTTTCCAAATGGGATGTTCTGCACATTTTGTGAGGACTTCATCGCCACGCATCATGCCACCTGGAATTGCACCTTGCGTATTTTTCATGCCAGATCGCAAGAGGTTTTTAAGGCGAAATTCAACAGGATCAGCACCTAAAAGATGTGCCGCTTCATCCATCAATGTATCTAAAGATGGCATGGCTTGTAATGTGCCATAACCGCGCGCAGACCCAGAATCCACAGAGCGCGTTGCGAGCCCCACAGCAGAGAGATCACTTTTAGGAATGTAATAAATGCCTTGCACACCCGTTGCGCCAACCGCCATCACACCTGGCGTAAAGTTACAGCGACCGCCACCATTGCCGATGAATTCACCAATAAAGGATTCAATTTTGTGCGTTTTTTTATTCACTGCCAATTGAAAATGCATGTCAAAAGGATGACGTTTTAAGGCAGATTGAAATTGCTCATAGCGATCATTGGCCAATCGAACGGGTAAACCATTGCCATATAATGCAGCCATTGCGCCTAAAATGGGTTCAGGTGCATGATCTTTTGAGCCATAGCCCACTGTGAAACATGGGTGTAAAAAGAGATTTTTAAGGGCAAAGCGAGAACGACTGATCATTTCAATGACCGAAGCCATCACTTCTGTGGGCGATTGGGCTGCCACCACTAAATGCAGAGATTGGGTGGCTTCATCATACCAACCATTGGAGTTGTTCGGCTCCATCGCGCAGGTGTCAATGGATTGCGAATGGTAAGTGCGATCAAGCACCAACCAATCTTCCGGTGGGTTTGCCATCTCGTTTGCCAATTGATCTGCATAATACATGCCTTCTTGATCAAGCTTGCCGCCTTCTTTGCCTTTTGGCCATACGGGTAAGAATTTTTTAAAGCCAGAAGGATTGATGCTCATGTCCTTCATGCTTGAATAAACATCAGGTGCGTAAGGATCAGCGGCACCAATGCGCACGCCACGATAAGTGCCCCATGGATCACGTTGAATGTAGCCTGTGGTTTCACCATATTTTATGATGTCGGGTTTGAATTTGAGGGCATTTTTGGCAAAGCGAAAACGATCAAAATCATTGTAAATCAATAGCGCGACAGATTGCCCAAGGTAAGCGGGCGTTTTGCCTTCAGGCAGTAACATGTCATCGCCAAAGAAAGCGGGGAAGGAGATTTGATCACGCTCAAGGTCTTTTGCCGTGACGATGCGATCAGGCATTAAACCATCTTTCAGAATGGAGAGATCAAAGCCTTGATAGATTTTATCAGCTTCAGTGACGCGCAAAAATAGGGCATGTGATTGTTGCTCTGGCCAATTGGGCATGTCTTTTGCACGAATGTCCATGGAGAAGACTTTCTCTCCTGTGACTTTGGCAAAAGCATCGGTGCGATATAAAACGCGCTTGGTTTTAGGATCCCAATTTGGGGATTGCAAAATGTTCTCTTCAAACAGCGCAGCATGTGCTTTGCTAAAGGGTTTGGCGATGTAGACAGAAACACCTGCCACCATTAGGCACTTTAAGAAGCTTCTACGAGAAAACCCTGACTCTTTCATAAGTTGACCTCTATATTGTTATTCTTTATGTATAGTTGTTTATACAAATGAAAATAAATCTTATCATTCATTGAGTATTACAAGTTTGATTTCCATTATAGCAATGATTGATGCAATAAATCATCCCCGCCTTGAATTTCTCATTTCCATAGCCATTATTGAGCGTATCCATGGCATAATATGTCATTCATTTTTAATCGATGAGGAAAATTGTCAGATGTCATTTACCCAACTAAAATCCACCTATATCGACTCGTTGAACGTCACTTTAGAAGAGTATGTTCATAACGAAACGAAAGCAAAACATTTTCACATCGCTTCTGAAGATACAAACAATACATTTTTAGTGGGCTTTTTGACGGTGCCGCAAGATTCAACGGGTGTGGCACACATTCTTGAACATACGGCGTTGTGTGGTTCAAAAAATTATCCGGTGCGCGACCCATTTTTCATGATGATCCGCCGCTCTTTAAACACCTTTATGAATGCGTTCACCTCTTCGGATTGGACGGCGTATCCATTTTCGAGCCAAAATGAGAAAGACTTTTACAACCTCATGAACATCTATTTAGATGCGGCGTTTTTCCCGAACTTAAACTATTATGATTTCTTGCAAGAAGGGCATCGCTTTGAGTTTGAAGAGCCGAACAATCCTGAAAGTCCATTGGTGTATAAAGGCGTTGTGTTCAATGAGATGAAAGGCGCGATGAGTTCGCCGATCTCATTACTCTATCAAGAGATCTCTACAAATTTATTCCCAACCGTGACGTATCATCACAACTCAGGCGGCGATCCTAAGAACATCCCTGATTTAACACACGATGCGTTAAAAGCTTTCCATGCCAAACATTATCACCCATCAAACAGCGTGATCATGACGTATGGTAATTTAGATCCTAAAGCACATCAAAAAGTGTTTGAAGAGCGCGTATTGTCCCATTTCTCTGAAGAGAAATTTGATTTTGCTGTGCCAGATGAACATCGCTTCAGTGCACCTAAATATGTGACCAGCTATTATCCATTGCCAAAAGAAGAGAGCATGGAGAAGAAAACCCATGTGATCAATGCATGGTTGCTTGGCCCCATTTATGATACGTATGATGTGATGCGTGCCCGCATTTTAAGTGGTGTATTGCTTGATAACTCAAGCTCACCATTGCGTCTAGCCTTAGAATCCTCTGATTTAGGCGTTGCACCTTCCACATTCTGCGGCTTAGAAGACAGCACCAAAGAGATTTTCTTCAGCGCAGGTTTAGAAGGTGCAGAAGCAGAAGACGCTGCAAAAGTGGATGAATTGATTTTATCCACGCTCCTTAAAGTGCGTGATGAATCTGTGGATGTTTCTGTAGTGGAATCAGTGTTGCATCAAATTGAATTGTCCGCCCGCGAAATCACAGAAGGCAGAATGCCCTATGGTTTAAACTTGATTTTACAATGTTTAGCGCCAGTACTTCATGGCGGTGAAGCGATTGATGCTTTAGCCATTGATAATGTCTTATTAACAATGCGTGAAGAGATCAAAGATCCTAAATTCATTCCGAATTTGATTGATCGCTTACTCATCAACAATCCACATAAATTGTGTTTAACTGTGAAGCCAAGCCATACGCTTGCTGATGAATTGGTTGCGGATGAAAAAGCCCGATTAGCAGCGATTCAAGCAGAATTAACCGATGAAGAGAAAGCAAAAATCATTGCAGAAGCTGCCGAATTAAAACGCCGCCAAGATGAAACAGATGACATCAGCTGCTTACCGATGGTGACGCGTGAAGACATTCCTGAAACTTTAGCCATCCCACATGTAGAAGCAAGCACAGTCAATGGTCAAACCATTTATACGGGTTCTGTGAACACCAATGGCATGATCTATCAAAGTTTATTGGTGAAATTGCCAGCCTTAACTGAAGCAGAAAGCCGTTTATTGCCGTACTTGAACAGCATCTTAACGGATGTGGGCTGTGGTCAATTGAGTTACACCGAGCAGCAAGCACGCATTTATGCGGTAACTGGCGGATTGAGCGCTGCAACGGTTTATCAAACAGATCGTAAAGATGGTCAATTAAAAGGTTTATGGACGTTGTCAGGTAAAGCCTTAGCGAGCAACAGCGCGCACTTAAGTGATCTCTTAAAAGAGACATTTTTCAATGCGCGTTTTGATGAAATCAAACGCATTCAAGAGTTGTTGAGCCAATTGAAATTATCCCGTGAAGAAGGTATTGTGTCCAACGGTCACATGTATGCGATGGGTGCTGCGAGCCAAAACCTTTCTGAGATCAATTATCTCTCTGAAGAGCTTGGCGGTATGCGAGGCATTCAGCAGGGCAATCAATTGACGAATCGCTTAAAAGATGTGGCAGCATGTGAAGCGTTTGCCGCTGACTTAAAAGCGTTATTGGCTAAATTGCAAGCGGCTGAATATGAGCTCATGGCGGTTTCAAGTGTGGTGGAATTGCCAAGTTTTAGTGATTATTTCACCCGTGCATTGAGCCATGAAGTGAGTGATCATGCGCCGTATCAATTCCCATTTGCAGTGCCAACGGATGCTTTAAACATTGGTTGGGCCATCAATGCACCTGTGCATTATTGTGGCAAAAGTTATCGTGCCGCAACAAGTGGAGAAGCCGATGCACCTGCATTGACCATTTTAGCGGGATTCTTACGCAACGGTTATTTACACCGTGCAATTCGTGAACAAGGAGGGGCTTATGGCGGTGGTGCAAATTACAATCCAAGAGGTGGCGCATTTAATTTCTTCAGTTATCGTGATCCTCGTTTAACTGAAACATTGAAAGACTTTGATGCCGCCATTGACTGGATGCTGAACACCAAACATGAGCAATTAGCATTGGAAGAGGCTGTGCTTGGTGTGATCTCTAGCATTGATAAACCCGCATCTCCGGCAGCTGAATATCAACAAACAGCGATTGCCAATTACTTTGGCAATACGCCAGATGTGCGTGAAGCATTCCGTTCGAACGTTTTGAAGGTGACGCTAGATGACTTAAAAGCAGTGACTGAGAAATACTTTGTGGGTCAAAGGGCAGACATTGCTGTCCTTGGGCCAAAAGAGGCATTAGAAAAGGCAGATCTCAAGGTTTATACTTTGGCATAACATTGTTAAAATGAGCGCTCGCAAGGGCGCTTTTTTTATTCACGCAATCAAGGAGATGATGTGGTTAGACAACGATTCCTGATGGGTTTACAGACCTTTTTGATCATGGGGCTTTTGAGCGTCATGGGCATCAGTCATGCAGATGACAGTGGACAATTTGCCGAGCTCAATCGCGTGGAGCAATCGTTGAGTGAAAATTTAGAGAAACAAAAGAACCTTCAAGCCACTTTGAAAAAAACGCGCGATGAAGAGCAGCAAAAAGAGCTGCAAACGCAATTGAAAACTTTAAAGTCACAAGAAAAGAGTTTAGAGGATGTTTTCAATAAGATGGTCTTTGGCGGCATCAATCCCCAAAACTTTAAAACACAAGAACAGACGGACAATTACAATTGGCAAGAAGAGTTGTTGGTGATTGTCAAACCACTGTTTGCAGAGCTTCGCTCATTGACGGCAAAGCCGCGGGAAAAAGATCGTTTAAGCTATGAAAACAGCGTGCTGACTGAGCGCTATAAAACATTAACGAACGGCTTAAATGCTTTAAAAGAGATTCCGCAAGATCAATTGACGCCGAGCGCGAAAAAGCGCGTGGAGCAATTGAGTAAACAGTGGGGCGCGCATCAGCAAGAGTTACTGAATCAAAAAAACATCATCGAGCTGCAAATCAAAGAGCTGGAAAGCAGCGACATTCCGTTAGAAGTGCGCATCAAAAATGCTTTGAGTTCCATTTTTCTTGGGCGCGGCTTGATTTTATTGTTAGCAGTGTTGGCAGGTGCGACCATTGTGCTCATTTTTGGCGTGGGTGCTAAGCGGTTATTCATGTGGTTTGATAAAAAACGCAATCGCAATTGGCACAAAGCCCGTTTAGAGGCACATAAGCAGGTCAATACGCGGTTACGTTTTTTGTGGATCATTTACAGCATTGTGGTGTACATCGCGGCGATGCTCGCATTTTTAAGCGTCATTTACATTCAAGGGGATATGGTCTTATTTGGCCTAGCAGTGCTGGTGATTTTCCTTGGCATCATCAGTTTACGCAATTATGCGCCACAATATGTGAGTGAGCTGAAAATCTTTTTGAATTTAGGTGCGGTGCGTGAAGGTGAACGCATTATGTATCGTGGCATTCCGTGGGTGGTGACGCGCTTGAGTTTTTATTGCACGTGCGTCAATCCGTTATTGGAAAATGGCCGCATCCGCATTGCATTGAGCGAGATTGCCCATTTAAATTCGCGCCCCTTTAATTCAGAAGAGGATTGGTTCCCAACAAAAGTCGGGGATGACATCTTTTTACCGAATGGCAAATATGCCAAAGTGCGCCGTCAAACGCCAGAAATGGTCTATTTAGACAGCTTCTTTCGGGAAACGATGATCCCAACGCCAGAGTTTTATGCCATGAAGGTGGAGAATTTAATCCATGGTTTTTATGTCTCCCCAACCTTTGGGCTCGATTATTGTCACACGGATTTGCCAGTGAGCACCGTTGCCAGTGCATTTGAAGAAAAGGTGCGTGAAAAGCTCACAGAGATTGGTGTCACAGAGTATTTACGCAGTTTAAACGTGCAGGTCAAACGCATCATTTATGGGCAAGCCATTGAATATGCCATCATCATGGAGTTTGAAGGGGCATGTGGCGGCTCTTATTTTAGGATTGAACGCTTGGTCAATCATGCTTGTTTAGAAGTGTGTCAGGAACACGGGTGGCAATTGCCGCGCCAACAAATTGCCATGAGTGAAGGAGCTCAGCCATGAATATTTTTGAATTAGAACGCATCCTAGATGCCAAACTCAATGCCAAAACCATTAAAGATTATGCACCAAATGGCTTACAGATCGAAGGGCGCCATGAGGTGAAAAAAATCATCACAGGTGTCACCGCTTCCATGCGTCTGATTGAGGCTGCCATTGAGCGCAAGGCGGATCTTATATTGGTGCATCACGGTTACTTTTGGCGCGGGGAAGACATGCGTTTGATTCATGCGAAATATCGTCGCATTAAAGCTCTCATGCAGCATGACATTGGTTTAATGGGTTATCATTTACCCCTCGATATGGCGCCAGAAATTGGCAATAATGCGCGCTTAGGGCAGTTGTTGAACATTCAGGCTGTTGAAGGGTTAGATCCACATGATCCCAACCCATTGATTTTAAAAGGTCGTTTAGCCACGCCGATGACGGGGGAAGCGTTTGCCCATGTGATTGAAAAGGTGCTGAACCGCACGCCGTTACACATTCCATCAGAACGTGATCAGTTGATTGAAACTGTTGCTTGGTGTAGTGGTGGCGCGCAAGATTACATTGATCAAGCCGCACTTGCGGGCGTGGATGCCTATTTAACCGGTGAAGCGAGTGAGCGCACAACCCACAGCGCTCGTGAAATGGGCATCCATTTTTATGGTGCAGGGCATCACGCCACAGAGCGCTATGGCATCGAAGCTTTGGGCAAATGGTTGGCTCAGACGCATCAACTTGATGTAGAATTCATTGATTGTGACAATCCTGTATAGATGATGATATGACTGAAGAATCTGATAAGAAACACACGGTCGCCCCGACAGAAGCGGCTGTAAAATCCTCGCGTAAAAGTCCTTGGCGTTGGCTCAAGCGTTTCATTTATGCTTTGGTGGGTTTAGTGGTGATTGTGGTGGGATTGATCGCCTTTATCCTCTTGACTGAAAGCGGCTTAAAGCTCGTCAATTATGGGCTTAAAAAATCGACCCTCAATGATATGGTGCAGATCGATGAATTAAGCGGCACATTGTGGCGCGGCATTGCATTTGATCGTCTTTATTTGCAATTGAATGATGACAATCACATTGAGCTCAATCACGGTGCCTTAGCATGGAATTTAAAGGGATTGTTAGATCGTAAAGTGGTGATTGAAAGTGTGCGTCTGAAAAGCGGCGATGTGATGCTTGAAACACCGGGCGAACCGACGCCAGAGGATCCAAATGCGCCGCCATTTTTACCATTCTCCTTTGAGCGTGGTCAATTGCCTGTGGACATTTACATTCAAACGGTCGAAGCCAATGATGTGGCCGTGATTCTGCCGGATTTATCGGTGTATGTGGAGAGTGCAAGCGTTAAAGATGGCGAAATCAGCCACACCACATGGGCATTTAAAGATGTGTTGTATCAAGGGCTTCTCAATATTGGTGAAGAGGTGACATTGCCTTTGAACATGAGCGCGAGCATTGATGCAGATAAAGTCAATGATCACATCAACATTCGCTTGAAAAATGCCACCCGAGAAATGCGCGTGGGGGATGATTATTTTGATCATGCCATGAGCTTGATTTTAACGGGTTCTTTAAATGATTTAACCATTCATGACAGCATCACCTTTAACTGGCCGAATAAATTGGCCAAGCCTTTGGTGATCGAGAGCGCGATCGACATTCGCAATCAAGCGGATGTTTCATGGGATTTGACGCTCTTTAACATTTCTAATCAACTGGCAACAACCGGGCAATGGTCACTGAGTCGCCCCACAGAAATTCAAGCGAATTTAGATTTGTATCTCGCACAGTTAAAAGATGCCTATCCTGACATTTCGGGTGCGTTAAAAGGTGATTTTAGCATCGCGGGCGATGTGAAAAAACCGCTCTTATCCGGTGACATTAAAGGCCACGACATTGAAGGCTTTGGCTTGATCCTTGATGAACTCACCGTGACGGCTGAGCACAATGAAGTGCAAACCACCAATTTTGTCGCGGCGCTGAACAATCTAAAGTTTGATGAGTTTTCGATTCAATCGGGTAAAGTTGAGCTCCATGCGGAAAAAATTGAACAGTTTGACATTGCTGTGACCGCAAAAAACATTGTGGATAAAGAGAAAACCCTCATTGATCAAATGACATTCACCACGGTGGGATCACTGGAAACACATGACATTGACTTTAAAATCCGCAGTATTTTTAACACCACAGATTTTAAAGGCATTGGGCATGTGGTCACAAATGCTGAAGGGGAAAAAGAGTGGACGCTCGATATTAACCGCTTTGATGTGTACAGCGACATCATTGGGCGCTATACCTTGCTCAATCCTGCGAAAGTTGTGGCATCCAGTGGTGATGTGAGTTTATCGCAACTCTGTTTAGCAGAGTTACCCACCACCATTTGTGTGCAAGGTCAGCATCATGAAGGCAATAGCTTTGGGACATTGGCGGTGCGCCGTTTGCAACCTAAGCGCATCAATGCCTTTTTACCGCCTGAAATTCAGGTCAATACCACCGCGGATCTTGTGGTGGCAGGGCAATTTAAGGATCAAAAAAGTTTCAATGGGATTGTGGATGCATCATTATCTTCTGGGCAAATTCGCTATCGCATGCAAGGCTATGAGATCAATGTACCATTAACGAAAACGCAAGTATTGGTGCGTGCTAAGCCTGAAGCCATCACCTCAACGGTGGATGTGGATTGGGGGCAATATTTACAGATTCACGGCGGTGGTTCATTAGATGATCCTTTTGGCCGTCAATTGGTCAAAGTAAAAATTGATGGCAATGCGCCCACATTAAAATGGATTCTCCCGATTGTGCCACAGCTACAAAAGCTTGAAGGTCAATTGACCATGCAGGCGGAAGCAGCGGGCGAACTCTCTCAGCCAAAAGGCGTGGAAGTGGGCTTTAGAATGGGGCTCGCCAATGGTGAGATCTATAATGCGGAATACAATACTTTGCTCAAAAACATTGCGCTCAATGTGGTGCTTAATAAAGGGCAGCCCACATTGAACATCACAGGTGGTTTGATGGCAGGTAAAGGTCGCATGACGATCCTTGGGGATATTGATTTGGTCACCCTCAATGCCAATTTAAAATTGCGGGGCGATCAATTGCTCCTTGCGGACAGCACCAATGTTAAAGCGCTTGTTTCTCCAAATGCGGATGTCACCATGCGTAATGGTCAGCTCAATATTCAAGGGGGATTGAAAATTCCGGAGCTGCGCTTTATTTATAAGAGCTCGGATGATCCGCGTGGCAGTGTGGAGCATGTGTCACCGGATACCATTGTGATTTCATCGAAATTGCCTGCGCCCACTGATAAAGAACAACCAGATTTTTGGAAAAAAGCCTCCATGAACTTTAACATCTCCTTAGGCGATAAAGTCTCTGTGGGTGCCGTTGGCTTTGTGGGTAAATTGACAGGTGGGATTGACCTTAAAAAGAGCGTCAATGAGCCACTGATGGCGATCGGCATCATCAATATTGGCAGCGGTGTGTACAATGTGCTTGGGCAAGAATTGACGCTCGATAAAGGGCGCATTCAGTTTACAGGGCTTAACATGACCAATCCGAATATTGAATTCCAAGCATCCCGCGTGTTTGACAACAAACGCACGGGCTCTAAGGTGAGCGTGGGTGTGCGCGTGACGGGCACGGCGAATAATCCGAAGTTGAACTTATTCTCTCAGCCGACGATGCCAGCAAACTCCATTGTCTCTTATTTAGCGTTAGGAACGGATGTGGATTCATTGACGGCGATTGAAGTGCTGCAAATTGCCAAAATGGCGCAGCGCATTGCATCCGGTGAAATTGTCACATCGCCGGAAGATGGCTTTGCCAAAAGTGTCGGCTTAACGGACTTTGGTGTGATGAAGGATCTGTCAGGCAATACGAGCCTTGGCATCGGTAAATATTTAACGCCAAACTTCTATGTGGGCATTGGCTTTAGTATTTTTGAAGAGAGCAATGGCGCTTTTGGCATCATGCGTTATAACTTCTTAAAGTACTTTAGCTTTGATACGCAGGTGAGCGATGAATACTCCACGATTGATCTAAGGTTCTCTAAAGAGATTTAGCAAAACAAAGTTAAACAAAAAGCCATCAATCTCTGATGGCTTTTTTATGATGCGCGAATCATGAAATTCTATGAATTACGCATCTTTATGCAATGAGTTTAAATGCATGTTTTTAAAACGGATGACGCGTTCAAGGGTGCTTTTTTCATTGGTTTTAGGATTCACAAGCGTGAAAGTAAAACGGATGGCGCGCACTTGCTCGGTCGCCTTTTTATTTAAAGGATAGGTGATCATATCTTTAATCGGTGCTGCAAACTCACTGTGAAGTTGCTTGTTCACCTTTTTAGCGGTTTCGTGGTTGCCTGTTTTGTCCACAATTAAATTGTATTTGGTTTCATTCTCATAAGGATCTAACCAGCCGCCTGTGGTTAAACTAGTCATTTTGATGTTTGGCACAGAAGAGGACTCTTGATGGTTTGAGAAGCCTAATTCAATTTTCACATCATTTTGTTTAAAGGGCAGGCGCATTTCCTTTTCATTGGCCATCAGTAACAGAGAAACGGCATCATGAATGCTTAAAGGATAAGGAGAAACCACCGTTTTATGGGCATTGTTAGTTTTCCAGCCTGTGGGCACCAAGTCACTTTCTTTACTGACGCGTGTTTGATATGTAGAGAGAATGACGAAATCTGTATATTGAGACGTAAACTCTTGTGTGGTGATGAAAATGCCATGTTTATCTTTCGGTGGAATCACTTCAAGAATGGTGGCACCCACATATAGGCTGCTGTCGTCTTGCCCGCAGCTTGATGCCACTTTAATGGGGCTATAATTGAGCTCATTGCCCGTTGCTTCAATGATGCCAAGGCTGTCCATCACATGTGCTTCTGTGATCGGATGGGCAAACACAAATTGTTTACGATCTCTATTTTTATAGTCACCAAGCGCGATGACATTGCGTGGGAAGCGATTGTCATCAAAGATGTCGCTGTTTTTAGCGCATTCAAACGCGCCCACATTTTCTAAATCTTTTGATAAGAGATTGAAGAGCTTGCGCAATTGTTGTTGCTCTTGATTGGCAATACGATGCGTGGTGACATTTTGCTGCGTCACGGCATAAAATGCCAACATGGAGAAAAGAAGTAAAATGCCAAGGGCCAATGCCACCATCAATTCAATGATGGACAACCCTTTACTGTGAGGTATTTTTAACATGTGATGTCCTAACTTAACGGTTTATTGCATGAAAACTGAATGGCAGGCTGAATTGCCAAAGGCAAAGGCTGGGGAAAATTTATTCGCCGAGTCCATCGCGAACAGATCCGCAGGGAGCATGGCATCTTGGTTAAACGTGTAACTGATGGTGTCTGCAATTTTGCCTTGATGGGTGCGGCAACCGCCTAAGAGCGCCACAACATTGCCCGTTGAATTGCCCTTAGCAAAACCTTTATAGGTACCATCAAACACATCACGCCATTTCGCTGAAAGGCTAGTGAATGAATAGTTTTTCCCCTTTTTAGCAATGACAAAAATGGGCAATGTCACCTCACCGGACGGTGAAAATTTAAGAAAACCTGGTTTGCCACCATTTTGACTGCGATAACCATTGAGCGCATAAATGCCACCAGGTTCACTGATCAAACCATTGCTTGCATTCATGGCACTTTCTAGAGTGTAGATGTTAAATTGGCCATTATCTTTAAAGACTCTTTGGCGGGCAATTTCATACGGTGAGTTGTCTTTTAAAAGCGCTTTTTCTTGTTCTTTAAAGGTCACAAAATCTCTGCCCACAGGTTTAAAGGACATGATCCAAGGTTGATTCCAGTAGCTCTCTTTTTGTGCTTTGTTCGCAGCATCATAACCTTTATAGCCTTCTGTATAAACATAAACTGTGCGGTTCGTGGCTGTGGCAATCTCTTGGGCAGAGCGCAGGAAGTTTGCGGCTTGAGCCACTTGGTTTTTCATGTCTGACTTGCCCAAAAATGCATAAAATGCGGGCAAGCCAAAGAGGGCAATGATGGCGAAAATCACCAAAGTTATCATCAGCTCAATGAGCGTATAACCTTTGCTGTGAAGGGTTCTATGTGATCGCATTTGTTATAACCTTATGTTGGCCAATAGAATACAAGTAAGTATGATTAAAATTTTGCTATTGTAGCATTATGAGGGCAAAAATACCGCCCCATAATGTTGAATCTAGATCAAAATTGTGGTGATTGAGCCACCGGGAAAAGTGCGTGATCTTTTCGGCAGTCGTTGCCTTTTTTGTTACAATTGAACCTTTCTCATTATTTGGAAGTGTTTATGGAATTTGATTTGCCCACCTTATTGTTGATGATCATCCCATTGATATTTGCCATCACTGTTCATGAAGCGGCGCACGGCTATATGGCCAATCTGTTAGGCGATAATACGGCGAAAATGCAGGGACGTTTGTCTTTGTCACCGTTAAAGCACATTGATCCGATCGGGACGATTGTGGTGCCCATGGTGATGCTTGTGGTGTCAAGCATGGCAGGCTCGATGTTTGTTTTTGGTTGGGCAAAGCCAGTGCCATTTGATCCACGCAATTTTAAAAACCCACGCAAAGACATTGCATTGACGGCATTTGCAGGACCTTTATCAAATCTCATTCAAGGCTTTATTTGGGCGTTGGTGTTGATGATTGTCTCAAGCACCATGCATGTCACAAATGAACCGAGCATGGGGCTTGGATTGTTAAAAATGGCGTATTTTGGCGTCTCCATTAATGTCTTTTTAATGGTGTTAAACTTAATGCCCATTCCACCCCTCGATGGCGGACGCATCGCGATGATGCTGTTGCCTTACAATGCGGCCAAACAATTAGAAAAAATCGAGCCGTATGGCGTGTGGATTTTACTTGGGCTACTGTATTTAAACATTTTACCGTTAGGCTTGATCTCAAGCTATGTGATCAAACTTATTTTATCCATTATCGGAGTCTTTTTTTAGGATAGTCAAATGTCTCAACGAATTATATTAACGGGGATTACCACCACAGGCACGCCACATCTTGGCAACTACGCAGGCGCCATTGGTCCTGCCATTGAAATGAGTCAGCAAAATGATAACTGCTTTTTCTTTTTAGCCGATTATCATGCCTTGATCAAATGCCAAGAGCCTGAACGCATCATTCAGTCGCGTCAAGAGATTGCTGCAACGTGGCTCGCTTTAGGATTAGACACAGAAAAAGCCACGTTTTATCGTCAATCAGACATTCCTGAAATCACGCAATTGATGTGGTTATTGACCTGTGTGACGGCCAAAGGGCTGATGAATCGCGCACATGCTTATAAAGCGGCTGTGGATGCGAATACAAGCAATGATGAAGATGCAGATAAAGGCATCACCATGGGCTTATTCTCGTACCCTGTGTTGATGGCGGCGGACATTTTAATGTTCAATGCCACCGATGTGCCTGTCGGGCGCGATCAGATTCAACATGTGGAAATGGCGCGTGACATTGCCCAGCGCTTTAACTACTTATATGGTGAGCACTTTGTCTTGCCAGAAGCCAAAATTGCTGACAATGTTGCATTATTGCCGGGCACAGATGGCCGTAAAATGAGTAAGAGTTATAACAATACCATTCCATTGTTCTTGCCTGAAAAACAGTTGCGTAAAGCGATTATGCGCATTGTGACCGATTCAAGTGAGCCGGGTGAACCAAAAGACCCCGATCAGTCTACATTGTATGAAATGTACAAAGCCTTTGCCACTGAAGAAGAGTGCGCACAGATCCGCCAAGCGTATGCAGAAGGCATTGCTTGGGGCGAGATGAAGCAAGTGCTCTTTGAAAAGGTCAATGCTTTACTCAGTGAACCACGTGAAAAATACAATGAATTGATGGCCAATCCGCAATATGTGGAAAACATTTTATTGCAAGGCGCTGAGAAAGCACGCGCGCATACAGTGCCATTCATTGCAGATTTGAAAAAAGCTGTGGGTCTATAAGATGCAGTTATCCTTTGAGCAGGACAACGTTGGGGCGATTTATAAAGGGGAAACGGTGGCAGCACCGACGGATCTCTTCATTCCGCCCGATGCGCTTGAGCTGTGGCTTGATGCCTTTGAAGGACCCTTTGACTTATTGCTCTATTTGATCCGTAAAAATCACTTTGATATTTTGGACATTCCTTTGTCTGAAATTGCGCGTCAATATATGTCCTATGTGGATGTGCTGAAAAAAGATCGCTTTGAGTTGGCATCTGATTACTTAGTGATGGCGGCCTGGCTCGCTGAGATCAAATCGCGCCTCTTATTGCCAAAGCATCCCACAGTGGAAGAGGAAGAAGAGGGCACGGATCCGCGTCAAGAGCTCATGGAACGCTTACAATTGTATGCACAATATAAGGAAGCGGCACAAGCGCTGCAATTGTTGCCACGCTTTGAGGAAGAGATTTTCCCCATCACGCCGGTGCTGCCAGAGCTCATTGTCAATGAAGCCTTACCCGAGGTGCACATTGATCAGCTCACAGCGGCGTTAAAGCGTCTATTGAAGGATCAAGCACACTATACGCAGCATGTGATCACGACGGAAGTCTTGTCGGTGCAAGAGCGCATGGTGAACATTTTAGACTGTTTAAGTGATGTGGCTTTCATCTCCTTTGAGAAAGTGCTCAATTTAAAAGAGGGCAAGCTTGGCGTTGTGGTATCGTTTATGGCGATTTTAGAGTTGACGAAGCAACAAATGGTGGAAATTGTCCAAGATGATGCATATGGCACCATTCATTTGAAGCTCAAATGAGGATCGCTGATATCAAAACCGCCTAATTTTTAGGCGGTTTTGTTTTTTTGGCACTTTTTTTAAAAGTTTTTTCAGAATTTTTCAAAAAAAAATTCATTAAAAATGGGGTGAAAAAAGGTATATTGTCAGGGGTCAAGCTGTGTGCAACAACTTTTTTCAAAAAAAATCAAAGAAATTTTTAATATAACTCACTGAAAAATAATGATTTATCATAATTGATCAAAAGTTATGCACATATAGGGGTAGACAAGTCCTCAAAAATCCCTATAATGCAATCCATCTTTTGGGCTGTAGCCAAGCGGTAAGGCAGCGGGTTTTGATCCCGCCATTCCCAGGTTCGAATCCTGGCAGCCCAGCCAAATTTCTTATTTTCAATTGAGTTTGCAGTTTTGAGCTTCTAATGCTTATGAAAAATATAGTCATATATCCATGCTGCAAACATCATCTTCATATCCATCACTTTTTAATCAAGGAAATATAGTCATGAGCGGCGCTCAGATGATGATCTTTGCTGGTAACGCAAACCCAGAATTAGCGGAAAAAATTGTTGAACACCTAGGAATGACTCTCGGTAAAGCTACTGTTGGTCGTTTTTCTGATGGTGAAGTCATGGTTTCTATCGATGAAAACGTTCGTGGTAAAGATGTTTTCTTGATTCAGCCAACTTGCTACCCAACCAATGACAACTTAATGGAGTTATTGGTGACTGTTGATGCACTTCGTCGTGCGTCTGCAATGCGTATCACAGCGGTTATCCCTTACTTTGGTTATTCAAGACAAGATCGTCGCCCTCGTTCAGCGCGTGTACCAATTTCTGCTAAAGTTGTGGCAAATATGATCACAAGCGTTGGCTGTGACCGTGTATTGACCATTGATCTTCATGCTGACCAAATTCAAGGTTTCTTTGAAATTCCTGTCGATAACATCTATGCAACTCCAGTAATGTACCGTGACATCATCGGTTTACAACCAGAAAATTTATGTGTTGTTTCGCCTGACGTTGGTGGTGTATTGCGTGCGCGTGCGATTGCAAAACAATTAGAAACCAATGATTTAGTGATCATTGATAAACGTCGCCCTGCGCCAAACGTCTCTGAAGTGATGAACATCATTGGTGATGTGCGTGGTAAAAACTGTGTGATCGTGGATGACATCGTTGATACAGCCGGTACTTTAGCCTCTGCTGCGAATGTATTGAAAGAAAATGGTGCATTGTCTGTACGTGCTTACTGTTCTCACCCAATTTTATCGGGTAAAGCGATCCAAAACATCGAAAACTCAGCATTAGATGAAATGATCGTGACAGATACGATTCCATTGCGTCCTGAAGCGGAAGCCTGTGAAAAAATTCGTGTATTGTCTGTGTCACACATCATTGCCAATACCATCCGCCGTATCCACGCGGAAGAATCAGTGAGCAGCCTTTTTGCTTAATTGAAAATTTAAGTTATATTATAAAGCCAGATTTTTATCTGGCTTTTGTTTTTTATAGAGGATTGAAAATGTCACGCACTGTATTTTGTCAAAAATTAAAAAAAGAGGCTGAAGGTTTAGCTCGTCCGATGTACCCAGGTGAGATTGGTCAAAAAATCTTTGAAAACGTGTCTAACGAAGCTTGGCAGCAATGGTTAAAACAGCAAACCATTTTGATCAATGAGTATCGCGTGAATCCTTTAGATCCGAATGCGCGTAAGTTCATTGAAGAGCAAATGGTCAAATTCTTCTTTGAAGACAGTGACATTCAATTGCCAGATCAATTTGTGCCTGAAAAATGATAAAAACCGCTCGTTTGAGCGGTTTTTTTGTTATTCGATGACGCCTAAGCGATCATCTTCCACAAGTGGGTATTCATAGCTGTTAAAAAACTGGTAATGCCACCATTCATGAGAGTAATTATCAAAGCCTGCATTGAGCATCATGCCTGCAAGCATCAGGCGATTTTTTTGTGCCTCAATGGAGACATTGTAGTTAGCATGCCAAGATTCTGGTAAAAAGCTGTCAAAGGGCGTGCCCATGTCTAGGTATTGCTGTGTTTTCATGTCCACTAAGCCAACATCAAGGGCAACACCACGAGAATGGGGCGAGCCGCGTTTGTGTGGATTGGCTAAAAAGTCAGGATCGGGCGTATGATCCCAGAAAATAAATTGTGCCTTAGGTGGGCGATAAGCATCATACACCACAAATTGTAGCCCTAAATGAGCGGCTTGTTCGATGGCTTTACGGAATTTAAGTTCTGCATCTTTGTGCAATAATACGCGTGCTTGATCATAAACTGCGCGATGCGTGAAATTTCTTTCATCTGCATAGGGCATATCGATGATAATATTGTGGGATTCGGGCGTCAGTTCGACTAAATCACTCATGGCTAACCTCTTTATAAGACAAGGAGTTATGATAGCGCTCTGAAAAGATTTGTGTTATTTTGATCAAAGAATGATCAAATTGAAAAATAGTGTTGACGACTCTATAGAACCTCTCTATAATGCGACTCCTCAACACAGTACGGACATGTAGCTCAGCTGGTTAGAGCACAGCACTCATAATGCTGGGGTCGGTGGTTCGATTCCACCTATGTCCACCATATAAAACATCTAAGCCCTTGTTATTCAAGGGCTTTTTTGTTGCCTAAAGCTTTCTTGTCCCAACTTTTGTCCCATTTTAAAAAAAAATAATTATGAAATCATTAGTAAAAATGAGGGGTTTGAGAGATTGTTATGATTAAAATTCAATCAGCTAATCCATCACAATATGATGTGCTCATTGTAATTTGGGAATCATCTGTTCGTGCCACGCATGACTTTTTACCTGAATCAGATATAGATGGTTTAAAGCCATTAATTAAAGAGCAGTACATCCGAATGTGACGTTGTTTATGGTTTTGGATAATGAGGATATACCACTAGTGTTCATAGGGACGCACGAGAGTCGCATTGAGATGCTTTTTATGGGCTCAAAATGTATTGGTAAAAAAGAGCGATGAGAAATATAGAATGCGAAAATTGAAAGTTAATGAGGTTAAAATTGCGCTAATCAATAAGCCATATGATAAGTATCAGTTCAATACAACGAATCACTGACAATCGGTAGTTTTTGTTTGGATTTTTCCCCTTATTAGTCATTGCATGCAGTGCAGAAGTGAAACCAGTTGAATACTATGAAAATAATATGGAAGAAACAAAGGCGGTATTAAAAAAATGTGAGGTGACGCAGGGCAGTCAGAATGATCAAAACTGTCTTAATGCTAAGAAAACCAGTCGTAATAAATATATTGCAGAGCAGTTTAAACTCCCTTCATGGGCTAAGACGTATGAGGAATAACCAATATTGACCCATATATGTTTATGAAATCGACACGTTGTCATGATGTGTCGATTTTTTTTGATTTTTTAAACATGTTCTGTTGATATGTCGATTGTATCAACATATACTTTATCCAATAATTAAAGGATAAAGTATGACTTGGATTGTTATCAGTCCTACAATAACTTACCATTGTTGCCACCAAATGTAGATTTGGAAACTAAAGAAGTGCTTAAAGCATATATTAAAGCTCGCAGAGCATTATCTGAATTAAATTAAGCAGGGAATCTATTATCTAATCAAGGACTACTGATTAATTTATTACTGATTATGGAAGCGCCAGGCAACTCCGAGATTGAAAACATAGTCACAACGACGGATAAACTTTTTCAGTATGTAGATAAAGAGAATAATGCTGATCCTATGAACTAAAGAAGTATTAAGTTATCATCGAACATTATACTACGGTTTTGCATCGTTGAAACGCTCACCATTGAGCTATGCTGAAGAACTTAGACACTAAAACTTGGTAATATTATCTCATAACCAAGGAATTATTTTATGACTAAACGTGAAAAGTACACAGCAGAATTTAGAGCGCAAGCTGTTAAAAAAGTAGAAGAACATAATGGCAATATCAGCCTAACCTCTCGTGAGTTGGGACTGCCGATGCAAACTCTATTTAATTGGTGTAACAAAGCCAATAAAGGCCAACTGATTGGGACTGAACAATATGACCCAGATATCATGGCTATTCTAGAAGAAAACAAACAATTAAAGCGTGCGCTACGGATCGCTGAAGAGGAGCGTGAAATCCTAAAAAAGGCCACAGCATACTTCGCAAAAAACAGTTAGAGAAGTATGCTTTTGTACAAAATAACTCTAAAAGGTTCAGTATTAATCGAATGTGCAAGGTATTTGATGTACACGTTTCTGGTTATTACCAATGGATTAATAAAAAAATAAGTATCCAATCGACTCATCGTAATCGTTGTGAATTGATTGTTAAAGCGGCACATCAAGCCAAAAACGGTTTATATGGTCATGAACGCTTACATCAATATTTATTGGTTCAGGGTTACAGTATTAGCCTGTACATGGTGCGTACTATTCGAGAAAAGCTAGGCATTCGGTGCACTAAGCATCGTAGATATAAGCAAACCACTCAATCAAAACATAATAAACCTATTTACACTAATTTATTAGGCCAATATTTTGAATATAGTCAGCCGAATCAGGCTTGGTGCAGTGATATTACTTATATCTGGACTGCTGAAGGTTGGTTGTATGTTGCAGGTATTAAAGATCTTTTTACTCATGAAATTGTCGGTTATGCAATTGATAAACATATGACTTCCCAATTAGTGTGTGATGCACTGAATATGGCAATTCGCAATCAAAAGCCATCCAAAGGATTAATTGTGCACTCGGATCGTGGTAGCAAATATTGTAGTAAAGCTTATCGATCTATTATTCAGAGACATAAGTTTTTAGGTTCAATGAGCCGTAAAGGCAATTGCTATGACAATGCACCAATTGAGAGTTTTTGGGGAACTTTAAAGAATGAATTGATGTATCACAAAGATTACAAAACGAGAGGTGAAGCTAAAGCTGATATTACTCAGTATATTGAACTTGAATACAATCAAACTAGGATTCAAAAAGGATTAGGATGGATGTCGCCAACACAACTGGCAAATTTATATTATGAGCGTCATGCTGCATAATGAAAATCTCCCAAGTTAAAGTGTCTACATTTGACAGCATAGGTCAACATGGTAAGAGCACAAGAAACTCAGTTTATTTATGAGGTATTTTGCCCCACTTCACTTCTGTCCCTAAATAGAAAAAGTATATGTCATAATATATTTTAGTAATTTTAAATATATCAATGTAATAGTGTAGTATAATATCTTAAGGTCCTAACTTATTCCCACCATATAAACAAGCCTAGAACCCTGTTAAACACAGGGTTTTTTGCTATTTGTCTTTTGAAATGTTCACAAAATAAGAAACGTACATGCCAAATGAATAGATTAAATCTGATTGAGTAAACGAAAGAGCGATTGTAACGCGCTCATTTATTTCTTCTGAAATATTATTGTACGTCTAATTGCCGGGTAATATAATTTATATCCTAAGTAGGAGAAATAGATCATGACCGTAAAAACAGAAAGAATTGAGGCAAGATTTTTGCCAGAAGTCAAAAGATCAGCTGAGCGTGCAGCCTTGGCTACTGGGGTGACTTTAACGGAATACTTATCTAAGTTAGTACAAGAAAATGCGCCAAAAACTCTCAATGCTTATCATGAGATTGTCTTAACTAATCAGCAATTTGATGGTTTTCTAGCAGCTTGTGAAGTCGTACAATCACCTAGCAAAAAAATCAAACAAGCAGCTGCTCTTTTAGACAAAGAGGGATTTTGAGAATATTCTGTTTCACCCAACGAATTTAAAATAAAAAATACGAGCTGGGCAGGGCATCAGAATGATTAAGATATGTTGATGAAATCGACACGTCGTCAAAACGTGTCGATTTTTTTGGATTTTTTAAACATGTTTTTTGTATTGGTTGATTGTATCAACATAAAATAATTTTGTTATGATATGCACATTCAGTCTTTAATCACAGTATGCAGATTTTGCATGCAAAACCGAGAATCTCTCATGACACAACAAACTAAATTCTATCTTGAAAGCCATCCCCATGTTGCCCTAAATGACCTATTGAAAATGGTGGGCATTGCCGACACAGGCGGGCGCGCAAAATTGATGGTGGCAGAAGGCAACATCAGCGTAAATGGCGCCATTGAACTTCGTAAAACTGCCAAAATTCACGCAGGCAGCATTGTAACTGGTATAGGCTTTGAAATTCTGGTCTGTGAAGGCTTTGAAGCATAATAAAAAATCGGCCATGTGCCGATTTTTTATTCATTAACTAAAAGATGAGTGAGTAATTATGATGAGAAAATTATTATTAACTGTGTCCTTGTCGCTCTTGATTTCAGCACAGGCAGATGAAATTGTCAGTCATGAGCAGCCTTTTACTCTGATTTATCAAAAGACAACGCAATATACGCGCAATGATGTATATGTGGGTTCTCAGATTTTATCGGGACAACTCTATTATGTGGGTGATGGCCCCTTTGGCGATGGTTTTTATTTTCAAGTGGATGACAAAGATGTGCCCAAATTACCTGTGATCGTGATGCATAAAGGTGAGCCTCAGCAGACCACATTTGTGTTGAATGATTTACAAGATATGAACGATGAACAATTGCAATCAGCGGCTCAGGCTTTGGGCATTAAAACGGATTTAACATCCACAAGTTTTAGAGAGCGTATGTGTGGTGTTGAAGGGCCAATCACTTTACAAGCAAGTAATATCAATTTCTTTGGCGTTGAAGACTCAGAATATAATATCGATATGAGAATCGTGCGCGTGATTGATTCAGGGCCTTTTAGAACAATGTGCAATGAATGATAAACAACAACGAAGACCATTAAGTGTTTCGTTGTTGAATTCATACAAATAGATTTGTTTATGCTTGAGGATCTATTTGTATTTTTATATTTTTCGCTTCATGCCGACGTTCAGATAAATCAACCATTTTTGCAGCCACAAGATCACCTGTAACATTTCCAAGCGTGAAAACCATATCAACTAATACATTAATACCTGCAGTTAAACCAACTATTTCTATAGGTAATCCTGCCTGAGCAAAAACAGCTGACATGGCAATTAATCCAGCGCCTGGTACGCCAGCTGTACCTACTGCTGCTAATGTACCAATAACAACGATCGAAACTAATTCAACCATACTTAAAGGCATGCCAATAATTTCAGAGGCAAAAATTACTGCAACCCCAAGACGTAATGCTGTGCCATTCATATTGACAGTTGCCCCGATGGGTAATGTCAGATTGGCAATGCGTTCATCAATGCCTGCTTTTTTAGCAGCACGTAATGTGATTGGTAGGGTACCTAAGCTGCTGCATGTAACAAAGGCAGTAAGCATTGATTCTTTAATATCTTTATAAAATTGAATGACTTTACCACCCCATAATTTAAGAATAATAGGATAAAAGACAACCAATAATAAAATCACACCAATGTATGAAGTGATGACAAATTTTGCTAATGCGATGACAGTGTCGATTCCCTGATTGCCAATAGTTGCAGCAGTGATGCCAAATACACCTATGGGGGCATATTCTAAAATACCGTTTAAAATTTTTAATGTGGCTTCATTGGCCGCCTCTGTAAATTTCATGAGAGTATATCCCATGTCTTGTTGCTTATTATCTTGTGCATGGCGCATATATAAAATTGCTAAGCCAGCAATCACTGCCATAAATACCACAGATAAAATATTACCATCTGCAAAAGATTTGATGATATTAGTGGGAATCATATTGATGAGTGTATCTAAAAAACCTTGACGTTCAGGGACTGATATTACAATCTCAGAATCTGTTGAGACACCTTTTCCTGGACGCATAATACTTGCAATGATAATGCCAATGGCAACCGATATACCTGTAGTAATGACATAAATTGGAAATACTTTAACGCCAATTCTCCCTAGTTCTGTAGGATTTGAATGATTGACTGCAACAATAAGAGATAAAAAAATGAGTGGGATGACAATCATTTTTAATAAATTCATAAAAATGATACCTAGGGGCGCAAAAAATGTATTTGCAGGTCCAAATGTTAGGCCAAAAATTAAGCCAAGCGTAAAACCCACCGTAATTTTGAGCATAAAAGACTTGCTCCGATACCATTTCCACAATGCGATCATTGTGACCTCCTCTTGAATGAATAAAATATAATTGTTATGTATTTTTGATGCAATGCATTGAAATAAAATACTTTTTGCATTAAAAGTTGAGCTTTTACATGGTTCTGTGCAATATGAATATAGATTCATAATTGATTTAGATCATGTGTTCACCTAGATTAGGGGCAAATGAGACATAACTGCAAGAGAGCTTTCTGCATAAGGTCATTCCTATTTTGCTTAAAGTTTTTTGTGGTTGGATGAGTCCATGCATTAATTTGAGGGTGAATAGGGGTATGAGTTTTTCAAGAATTCCACGTAAAAAAGTGCCATCTATGGCTGCATTACAATGCTTTGAGGCATCTGCAAGATATTTAAGTTTTACACAAGCTGGGGAAGAATTGTATTTATCTCAAAGTGCCGTTAGTAAACAAGTGGCACAATTAGAGATGACTTTGCAAACAACTTTATTTTATCGAGTTCGCAAGCGTTTGCGATTATCTACAGCAGGTCAAATGTATTTACCAGAGGTCAGAAAAATTCTTGGTGTTGTCGAAGAATCTACATTGCATATGTTGTCTTATGAAAGTGATCGAGAGATTTTAAGTCTTGCGGCTCATCCTACATTTGGTGCACGTTGGTTAATTCCTGCTTTAAAAGGATTTTATGATTTATATCCAAATATTCATTTAAATTTGAAAGACTACGTGCAGCCTTTTGATTTAGCAAAAGCGGGTATTGATGTAGCCTTTTTATTTGGAAGTGGTATTTGGGAGGGTTTGGAAACAATTAAATTATTTGATGAATTGATGATCCCTGTTTGTCAGCCACAATTTTTAAGCAATCATACAAAACAGCTTACAAATGTAGAGGAGTTTCAAAATTATATTTTGTTACAGTGTCAATCACGCTCTGCTTCTTGGTATTTATATTTTTCAAGTCAAAATGTAGAGATTGATCGTTGTTATCAAGGTCCGGGTTTTGAAACATGGTCGGCATGTATTCAAGCAGCAGAAATGGGATATGGTATTGCATTGGTGCCTAAGTTCTTAGTACAAGATGAATTGATAAGAGGCTCACTGATTATACCTTGGCACTATGAGCTGGCAAGCCATGGTGCATATTATTTAGCGTATGAAGCACAGTCTGCAGATATTCCTAGGATAAAAAAACTGGTTGATTGGACAAAGCGGCATTTATCGAATCAAATCTTAGAAGAATCGGAAAAAAAGGAATAAACCACCGCATTTTTTTCGTTTGAATCACCTAGGTAATTTTGTTGTTATAGAACCATTCTACAACATGATAAGGCATCTGCCGCCTCGGAGGATTCAACCATGCAAGTGACATCTGCGCTCTCGATTGTGCACCCCATTTTGCTCTCACACGGTCAAAACGCCACTGTGTGGGACACAGATGGGCAAGCGTACATTGATTTTATTGGCGGCATTGGTGTCCTCAATTTAGGGCATTGTCATCCGAAAATCGTGGCGGCGATTGTGGATCAAGCCCAGAAACTCACCCATTATGCTTATAATGCAGCGCCACATGGGCCGTATCAAGCGTTGATGGCGGCGCTCTCAAAATTCATTCCAACGCGCATCCCAATGATGGGCATGCTGACCAACTGCGGGGCAGAAGCCACAGAAAATGCCCTTAAAATTGCGCGTATCCATACAGGACGTACAGCAAGCATTGCCTTTGATGGTGGTTTTCATGGTCGCACATTGGCTGCCCTTAATTTAAATGGCAAAGTCGCACCTTATAAGCAAGGTTTAGGACCATTGCCGGGTCCTGTGTATCATTTGCCTTTTCCAAGCCCAGACAATGGCATCAGCTGCCAGATGGCGATTGCAGCATTAGAGCGCCTCATTCAGGTGGAAATTGATGTCAAAGAGATTGCCAGCATCTTTGTAGAGCCTGTGCAAGGTGAAGCAGGCTTTCAGCTGTTAGATCGTGACTTTGCACGTTATCTGCGCTCATTTTGTGATGAGCATGGCATTGTGCTGGTGTTAGATGAGATTCAATCGGGCTTTGGTCGCACAGGCAAACCCTTTGCCTTTGAACATTTAGGGATTGAACCAGATTTATTGTTGCTAGCAAAAAGCATTGCAGGCGGCATGCCCCTTGGCGCGGTGATGGGGAAACCTCATTTGATGGACAATCTCCCTAAAGGCAGTTTAGGTGGCACCTATTCTGGCAATCCTGTGGCGTGTGCTGCAGCATTGGCCACCATTGAAATTCTATCAGATCGTGATTCTCTTAAGCATTGGGGCGCGCATTATGAAAAAACCGTCAAAGCCCATCATGCACAGTGGCTCAAAGAGGGCTTGACCTGCGTGGCACCTTTAACGGGCATTGGCGCAATGCGTGGCATTCCTTTGATCACAGAAAATGGCGAACCGAATGCAAAACTATTGGCGGAATTATTGCCGATGGCGCGTGAGCGTGGCTTATTGTTGATGCCAAGCGGCAAGCATCGCAACATCATCCGCCTTTTAGCCCCTTTAACCATAGAGCCTGAACAATTAGAAGCAGGCCTGACCATTTTAGGCGATTGCCTACACACCATAACCAAACCATCGATGGAGAAATGATATGTCTAATGCTGTATTTGTCTCGCCGGATGTGATCCGCGCACAGTTTTCTGCGGCGATGTCCGATATGTATCAAAACGAGGTGCCCCTGTATCGTGATTTGATGAATTTGGTGTCCGATGTCAATGCGGCCACATTGCAAGAAGATGGCAATTTGTATGATCGCCTTCTACAAACGGGCGAGCTTGAACGCTTAGATGAAGAGCGCCACGGCGCCATTCGCGTGGGTACGGCCGAAGAACTCGGCACCATTCGCCGCCTTTTTGCCGTGATGGGCATGTATCCTGTGGGGTATTATGATCTAACGCCGGCTGGTGTGCCTGTGCATTCGACGGCATTTCGTGCCATTCATGAAGATGCGCTGAAAATCAGCCCATTTCGTGTGTTTACATCATTATTGCGCTTAGAGTTGATCGATGATGAGGCATTGCGTGAAGAAGCAACGCGCATTTTATCTGAGCGCAATATTTTTACTGACAATGCTTTGCGTTTAATTGATCAACATGAGCAAGCCGGCGGATTGACAGAAGCAGAAGCAACCGAATTTGTGCAAGAAGTGTTAGAAACTTTCCGCTGGCATGCGGATGCAACAGTGACGGCAGAGCAGTATCAGAATCTACATGATCAACACCGCTTAATTGCGGATGTGGTGGCATTTAAAGGGCCACACATCAACCATTTGACGCCAAGAACGGTGGACATTGATGTGATTCAGCAACAAATGCCTGCACGTGGCATGAATGCCAAAGCCGTGGTTGAAGGCCCACCGCGCAGACAATGCCCAATTTTATTGCGTCAAACCAGCTTTAAGGCCTTAGAAGAAGCAGTCTCTTTTAAAAATCAGCAAGCGGATGATACTGGCAGCCACACGGCACGCTTTGGGGAGATTGAGCAGCGCGGTGCTGCATTAACGCCCAAAGGTCGCGCTTTATATGATGAACTGTTGAATAAAACGCGTGCAGAAGTGCCTGCAACGACAGAACACAATGCCGATGAATATTATGCGGCGCTTGAAAAACATTTTGCAGCCTTTCCGGACGATTATGCAACGCTGCATGATCAAGGTTTGGCCTTCTTTGCCTATTATCCCACAGAAAAAGGGTTGGCCAATCGTGGGCAATACTCAAAAGAGATGAGCGCTGCAGATTTAATTGCCGCGGGCGCCATCACTTATGAACCCATTGTGTATGAAGACTTTTTGCCAGTGAGTGCGGCGGGTATTTTCCAATCGAATTTAGGGGAAGGGGCACAAGCTGATTATGCCCAAAATTCAAGCGAAGCAAAATTTGTGGCGGATTTAGGTGCCTCTGTCATTGATGAGCTTGAGATGTATGCAGCCTCACAAGCCCGCTCATTAGAAAAATGTAAAATCGCTTTGGGCATGGTGTAAAATTGAGTGGATCATCTGAATCGGCGCTCTGTGCGCCGATTTTTGTTACAATCATGTCAATTTCCATAACAACATTAGAGCAATATAAAGATGAAATTACATGAAGTGAGAACAAAACATCATTTATAAAAACATCACCGGTTATGTGGTGGGCGAAGATGCCTGAACCAATTGCTTTAAGGCAGGCGCTGCATTGGCTTGATTTGACAGTCACCCATTATCTCGGATATTCTCTATTAATAAATAAAAATTAATTTATATTTAATTAATTTTTATATTAAACGACAGATTTTAATTGACATAATGCAGTTCGTTTATGGGTGACTACAATGAGAAAAACCTACACAAAAGTTGTACGCACGGGCGTGATGCTCCTAGCGCTGATGATTCTGTCAGGCTGTGATCTTGCGCTCTTTAATCCGAAAGGTGAAATCGCTGAATATGAAAAATGGCTCCTGATCTTCAGCGCCGGCATCATGCTGCTGGTGATCATTCCGTGCATCATCATGGCGGTGGTATTCCCATGGTGGTTTCGTGAATCGAATCAAAAAGCGAAATATCACCCTGAGTGGCGGGAGTCAAAAATTTTAGAAAAGTTCATGTGGGGCGTGCCGATTGTCATTACGGTGATTTTAGCGTTCATCGTGATTCAAAGCACCATTGACCTCAATCCGAAAAAGCCCATTGAATCAGAGCATGATGAGCTGGTGATCGAAGTGGTTTCGATGGATTGGCAATGGCTCTTTATCTATCCTGAAGAGGGCATTGCCACCATCAATGAGCTCTATTTACCGGTGGATCGTCCGCTCAAATTCCGCTTAACCTCTCAAACAGTGATGAATGCCTTTTTTGTGCCGCAATTGGGCACGCAGCTTGATGTGATGAGCGGCATGGAAAACGTCTTGCATTTGATTGTCAATGAGCCAGGGCGCTTTCAAGGGGCATCGTATGGCTTTAGCGGCGCGGGTTATTCTGACATGAAATTCCCTGTGATTGCTGTGCCAATGGCGGACTTTGATGCATGGGTGCTAAAAATGCAGAGCACAGATAATCATCCGCTTACTTGGGCAAAATACCAAGAGATGGTGAAAGCTCAGCCCATCAATGCACCGGTGCAATATTTCCATCCCATCGACAAGGGCATTTATCTACGCATCATCGGGCAGTTCATGGATCTTAAAGAACTGGAAGAACACATGATGCACATGCATCACATGCCTGCCTCTCAACCATAAGGAGCCAAATATGTTTGGACGATTAACCATTGATAGCATTCCATGGAGCCATCCCATTCCCTTGGCGGCCTTTGGCTTCATCATTTTAGTGGTGCTGGCGGTTTTAACCACCATCACTGTGACGCGCCGTTGGGGCTGGCTCTGGACGAACTGGCTCACCACAACAGATCATAAACGCATTGGCATCATCTACATCATCGTGGCGATTGTGATGTTGCTGCGCGGTTTTTCCGATGCCATCATGATGCGCACACAAATGGCGCTCGCCTCCACGGGGGATCGCGTGGGTTATTTACCGCCAGAACATTATGATCAGATTTTCTCAGCCCACGGCGTGATCATGATTTTCTTTATGGCGATGCCATTCATCATTGGTTTGATGAACATCATCATTCCGCAGCAACTTGGGCGCCGCGATGTGGCATTTCCTGTATTAAATGCGGTCAGCGTTTGGCTCACCGTTGCTGGGGCGATTTTAATTAACTTATCCCTCGGGATTGGTGAATTTGCCAAAACAGGTTGGGTTGCGTATGCACCGCTCTCTGAAAGCTTATACAGCCCGGGCGTTGGCGTGGATTATTATATGTGGAGCATCCAGATTTCGGGGCTTGGCACCACATTTGCCGCCATCAATATGTTTGTGACCATTTTACGCATGCGCGCGCCTGGCATGAAAATGTTTCAGATGCCGCTCTTTTCCTGGTCAACCTTCTGTACGTCCATTTTGATTTTAGCAACATTCCCCATTTTGACGGCAACGATGTTACTTTTGGCGCTTGACCGTTATTTAGGTTTTGAGATCTTCACCAATACATTGGGCGGCGGTAGCCAAATGATGTATGTGAACCTCATTTGGGCTTGGGGTCATCCGGAAGTGTACATTTTGATTTTGCCAGTCTTTGGGATCTTCTCAGAAGTGGTGTCAACCTTTAGCCGTAAATATCTCTTTGGTTATAAAGCGTTGGTTTGGGCGATCATTGCCATTTTATTCATGTCGCTGACTGTATGGCTTCATCACTTCTTTACGATGGGCGCAGGGGTGAATGTGAATGCCTTCTTTGGCATTACTACCATGCTGATCGCGATTCCGACAGGCGTGAAGGTCTTTAACTGGCTGTTCACCATTTATCGTGGGCAAGTGCGCATGGAACCGCCAATGTTATGGGCAGTGGGTTTCTTGGTGCTCTTTGTGCTTGGGGGAATGACAGGTGTGATGCTTGCGATTCCGGGCGTGAACTATTCTGTGCATAACACCATGTTTGTGGTGGCGCACTTCCATAATACGATCATTGGCGGCGTTGTTTTCGGCGTCATGGCAGGTTACAACTATTGGTTCCCGAAAGCCTTTGGTTTCAAGCTTAATAAAGGCTGGGGTGTAGCATCATTCTATCTTTGGTTCTTTGGCTTCCTCTTTGCCTTCGTTCCGCTCTATTTAGTGGGCTTTGATGGCATGCCGCGCCGCGTGAGTCAAAACATTGACTATCGTTATGGACCGTATTTAGTGGTGGCATTCTTTGGTGCTGTGATGATTCTCTTTGGCATCATCACCATGTTGATTCAGCTCTTTGTGAGCATTAAACATCGTGAACAGTTGCGCGATGAAACGGGCGATCCTTGGAATGGCCGTACATTAGAGTGGTCGATTCCATCACCGCCACCTGCGTATAACTTTGCGGTCATTCCTGAAGTGGATGACATCGACATGTTCTGGAAGCTCAAACAAGAGGGCAAAGCGTATGATCCGCATCGAACTTATGAGGACATTTATGTGCCCAAACATACAGCCCTTGGGTTTGTGTCAGGCGGTGTTTTAGCGGGATTAACAGCTTTTTGTTTGGTGTGGAGCATTTGGTGGCTTGGCATCATCTTCTTTGGTGCAGCGATCATCTTCTGGATTGTGGAAAGTTTCCGCGAACATGAAGAGGTGAGAATTCCGAAAGAGAACATTGCCGCTGCCGATCAAGCCTTTTTACAACATGTTCAGCAATATCAACTGGCACAAGGAGGTCGCTCATGATCAATGCCATCAACAGTCAAGAGATCAAAATGCGCCAATTAGAAGAGAGCGCCCACAATAAGATCTTTGGCTTTTGGATCTATTTAATGGCCGATGCCATCATCTTTGGCACATTCTTCGCGGTGTTCGTGGTGTTGGTGCGAAATACAACCGATGGACATACGCCACAAAGTTTATTTGATCTTGGCAATGCTTTTGTGGAGACAATGGCGCTCTTAACAAGTAGCTTAACGTGCGGGCTTGCGATGCTCTCTTTAAATGCAGGGCGCATCAAGCAAACTTTGTGGTTATTGGTGGCGACTTTTATCTTTGGGGGGATTTTCCTCACCTTAGAAATTCGTGAGTTCATCGGCTTTATTGACATTGGCGCAACCCCCCAAAGCAGTGGATTTTTATCAGGCTTTTTCTCCTTGGTGGGACTCCATGGTTTTCACTTATCCATCGGGATGATTTGGATGCTGGTGATGATGTTTCAATTGGCGTTGAAAGGCTCAACATTAGAAACACGCACGCGCCTTAAACTCTTTAGCCTCTTTTGGCACTTTTTGGACATCATTTGGATCTGCATTTTCTCCATCGTCTATTTAATGGGGGTATCACTATGACCACAAATAATCGCTCAGATTTGATTCACTATTTGGTGGGTTATGGCTTTTCCATCGCATTGACTTTAGCGGCGTTTGGCACAGTGGTGTATTTGAAAGACGTGGTGGCCATTGGCTTATTGGCATCGATCATCGCCGTGTGTGGCATCACGCAAATTTTTGTGCAGATCGTCTATTTCCTACACATCAAAAAATCAGACAATGATGGCTGGAATGTGGCATCTCTGTCATTTACCGGAATCATTTTATTGATCGTCATTGGCGGTTCAGGTTGGGTGATGTATTACCTACACATGAACATGATGCCAGAATTGCCGATGTGATGCCTATGCGCCCGTATTTAAAGCTCATTAAACATGGCATCATTTTGGGCAATTTAATGCCGGTGCTGGCAGGATTTTTGCTGGCATATGGTGCTGTGGGTCAATGGCAGGGCGCGCGTTTACTGTACACTTTGATTGGCATCACAGGCGTGATGATTTCTGCCACTGTGTGGAATAACATCATCGACCGTGACATTGATCGGCACATGGCGCGCACGAAAAACCGCCCATTGGTCAATGGTGAAATTTCGTTAGAAATGGCCGTTGCCATTGCGGTGATTGCATCACTTGTGGGTTTTAGTATGCTGTATGGATTGGTGAATCCACTCAGTGGTCATTTAGCCATGATTGGCTTTGTGGATTATGTGATTTTGTATTCGCTCTTTTTTAAGCGCAATTCACGGCTTAGCATTGTGGTGGGCAGCATTTCTGGTGCGGTGCCGCCTTTGGTGGGTTACGTGGCGCTCAAAGGGCAATTAGACATGACGGTGGTGTGTTTATTCATTATCTTTTCGACATGGCAAATAGCGCATTCTTATGCAATTGCGCTCTATCGAAAAGCTGATTATTTGGCCACAAACATTCCGATGCCGCCGCTTTTTATCACATTTGAGCGCACACAAATGCGCATGCTTGCTTATGTCAGTGCCATGATTTTGGCAGTGCTCTATTTAGCAGCCTTTGAGGTGCGAGGTTTTTGGTTGCCAAGCGTAATGGTGATCACGGTTGCCGCTTGGTGGTTCAGCTTACAGCGCCCGATTCATAAAAGCGAAGAAGCGTGGGGTAAGCAGCAGTTTTTGAATTCTTTGTGGGTGATCATGGCATTGTGTCTATGGATGATGCTCACAGCCCTTTAGGAGGAAACGATGACAGAACGATTGACGACGGTTCAATGTGCAAAAGATGCCTTTGGTGAATTGCCAAGAGGGATTCATCACTTAGGTGTGACGGTCCCGGACATTGATGCCGCCACGACATTTTTCCGTAAAGCCCTCGGGGCAAAGTGGTGTTATGACGGTTTAACCTTACAAGATGAACCGCGCGGTGGGCAAATTGTTGAGTTGCAATTAGGTTTGCCAAAGGGCGCGAAGATCATTCGTCAGCGCATGCTCAGAATTGGCAACGGACCGGGGCTTGAGCTCTTTGAAATTAAAGCGCTGGAGCAGCGTAAGCCTTTGCGTTTGTGTGACTTTGGCATCAATCACATGGCGCTTTATTGTGATGATCTAGAAGCCTGTGTGGCGCGCATTCAAGCCGCAGGCGGGCAGTTATTGGATCAGATCCATGGCAATTCGCGCCATGAAGACAGCGAAGGCAATGGCAGTATTTATGCATTGTCGCCTTGGGGCATGTTGATTGAACTGCAATCGATTCCGAATGGTTATTATTATGATGAAGACTCCGAAGCCACCGCATGGCTGCCGCAGCGGCGCGGGTAAAGTGGCAAAACTTTGACATTTATCAATGTTTTCAGATGTGGTATCATGCGCGCGAGTGAGGATTCATCCCCACATCGATACTATTGAAGGAGTTTATATGCGTTTAAAAAGTTTATTATTGTGTGTGCCATTTGCTTTGAGTTTAGCAGCTGCGGATACAAAAGCAGAAGCAGTGATCACACATAAAATGGACAATTTCCCAATTGCTGAATCTGTAGAGATCAATGCGGGCAAAGACATCATCTTTTTAAGTGGCAAAGTGCCAACAAAAAAAGCTGCCGATTTACCAAATGCAGAATTGGCATCTTACGGTAACACAGAAGAGCAAACCATCAATGTGTTAGAACAAATCCAAGCGCATTTGGCTCAATTAGGCTTAAGCATGGAAGATGTGGTTAAAATGCAAGTGTTCTTAGTGGGCGGCGAAGAAACTGACGGCACAATGGATTTTAAAGGCTTCATGGATGGCTATACCAAATTCTTTGATGGCAAAAGCAGCAAATTACCCGCGCGTTCTGCATTTCAGGTGGCGAAGTTAGCAAACCCTGCATGGCGTGTAGAAATCGAAGTGACTGCGGTTCGTCCGTAAGCATTCGATGAAAAAGCCTTGGGACGCCAAGGCTTTTTTTATGCCTAAAATTTAAGGCGCATCCACTTTTGATAAGAATTGATCGATGGCGCGCACCACAGCATCGGTTTTTTGTGCATGCACCCAATGACCTGCGCCTGCAATCACTTTTGCCTGCACATTTGGCAATTGCGCGGTGATCGCGGCTTGATCTTTACGGGAGACATACGGTGAATCACCGCCCACAATGAATAAACAAGCACCGTTCCATGGGGCAATGGTTTCCCAACCCACGATGTTCGCGTATTGATTCTCTAAAACAGGCACATTAAATTTCCATTCACCTTTGCCCGCGCGAAAGGATTTTAATAAAAACTGAATCACAAAGGGCTCGTCTAAATATTCAGCCATCGCAGCTGCAGCGATTTTACGATCCGTAATGCCTTGAGCACTCACGGCTTTGAGGGCAGCAAAAATCTCACTGTGACGATTTTCTTGATAAGCAACGGGCGCAACATCAATCACGATTAAAGCCGTAATGCGATCATTCATCATTTCTGTCATGCGCATGGCGATTTTTCCGCCCATTGAATGGCCAATGATGATGGCTTTTTCCACATTGAGGTGATCAAGCAGTGCCACGACATCTTTTGCCATCTCGCCATAATTCATGACATCTGTGTGAAAAGATTCGCCATGATTGCGCACATCCACTTGAATGGTGGTGTAATCAGCAAGGGCACGGGCGATCATGCCAAGGTTGTTCATGTCCCCAAATAGACCATGAATGAGCACAATCGGGGTGGCATGTCGAGGATTGTCCGGCTGCGTGATTTTATGATTGAGTAATGTATGCATAATTGTGTTTAAAATGAAGGATTATGGCAGAATTCTAACATAATGCATCACAATGGCGCATTATGCTCTATGCTTTAACCATGATTCATCCACAATAAAGAAAGATAGAATAATGAATAGTACAGTCATCATATTTTTATTGGTTTACACCGTTATGGCGTTAGGGAAGTTTCCGGGGCTCAAACTCGATCGCACGGGCGCTGCGCTTGTTGGCGCGCTTGCCATGTTGGTGATGGGCGCAATCAGCGGTCAAGAAGCATGGAATGCCATCAGTTATCCAAGTTTAGGCTTATTGTTTGGTTTAATGGTGGTGTCGGGCGCTTTTGGCGTGTCAGGCTTTTACCGCTTTGCAGCCGAGCGCGTGGCGACGTTAAAAGTGAGTCCGCCAAAATTACTGGCCATTTTGATTGTAGTGTCGGGCGTTTTATCCTCAGTGTTAACGAATGATGTTGTGGTGGTGGCAATGACGCCACTGTTGATTGCAGTGACATTGTCGCGTGGTTTAAACCCGGTGCCATTTGTGTTGGCATTCTGCTTTGCTGCGAATACAGGATCAGCGGGCACATTGATCGGTAGCCCACAAAATATGATCATTGCACAGCAGTTAGAACTCTCATTCACAGGATTGTTAAAGGTTGCAGGCGTGCCTGCTGTATTGTCACTGTTGATTGTGTGGGCGGCGATTGTGCTCATTTATCGTAATCGTTGGGATCTGCCGCCGTTTTATCGTAAAAGCCATGACACATCGCCGAATGTTGCGGTGCTCAATACCGTAGAAACCATTAAAGCGAGCATCGTGACAGTGGCAGTGATCATCGCCTTTATGCTCAATATTTGGCCGCAAGCGATTGTGGCACTTGCAGGTGCGGCGGTGTTGCTGATGAATCGCAAAATCTCTTCCCAAGATGTGTTAAAAGAGGTGGATTATAGTTTGCTCATTTTGATCATGAGTCTATTTGTGGTCAATGCGGCGATGGCAAAAACAGGTTTACCACAAGCATTGCTCGGTGATTTAAAGGCCATTGGTTTGAATCTCAATGATCCTTTATCCCTCTTTTTCTCAAGCGCTGTATTGAGCAACATTGTGGGCAACAATCCTGCGGTGATGCTTCTTGCGCCTTATGTTCATGTGGGCAGCAATGCCGATGTGTTAGGTGCTGCTTTAGTGCTTGGCACAGGATTTTCCAGCAATTTAATCGTGTTTGGCAGTTTAGCCGGCATCATTGCCGTGGAGGAGAGCGCAAAATATGGCATCATGATCTCTTTTAAAGAGTTTGCCAAAGCGGGCGTTCCCGTCGCATGCATTTGCTTAGCGATGGCGGCGGCATGGATTGTTCTGTTAACTTTCATCCATTAGGAGGCAATATGTTGCATTTAATCACGCATTATACGGTGCTTGCACTCAATGTTTTTTCCATCGCCATTTTGCTTGTGGGCGTGATCAAAGCCTTTTTTGGTTTCATTATCAATGAAGGCAAGGGCGGTGATCGCTTTGATGTGGCCTCTAAAAATAACCACATTAAAATCTATTTAGGCTCGTACATTTTATTGAGTTTAGAGGTGTTGATTGCCTCAGACATCATCGAAACCATCATGAATCCGAGTTTAGATGACATTTTAGTGCTTGCTGGCATTGTGGTGATTCGTACAACCATTTCTTACTTTTTAGGCAAAGAGATTGAAGTGGCGGAAAAAGAGCGCACATCTTAAGTCAAAGTTATCCTAGGTTATCCACATCTTCTGTGGATAACTTTGTGAAAAACTCATGAAATTCCCCTCAAAACCCCATGCAATATTGGGGTTTTTGGGTATGGTTTTTAAAAAAATAATTTAAATTCAAAGAGATGAATGTAATGGCATTGCAGCTGCATGGAATGTGGCGTTGTGCACAAATGAGGTGCGCAATAATGATGCAGCCAAGGCGGCGCTTGGAAATAAGAGTGGAAATAAGAGTGGAAAAAAGTGGGGAAAAGTGGTAAAAGTATGGCATAAAACTATATTTGGATCGATTTTTTCATGTCAGAGTTTCAGCACGTTTCCGTTCTTTTAAATGAGGCGATTAATGCGCTCAATATTCAACCTGCCGGCGTCTACGTGGATGGGACATTTGGCCGCGGCGGTCATTCCTCTGAAATCCTAAAACGATTGACAGCAGGACACTTAATCAGCATTGATCGCGACCCAACGGCGCAAGCCTGTGCCAAAGAGCGTTTTAAAGGGGCTGAAAATTTCACATTTTTTGCCGGCTGCATGAGTGATATTAAAGCGGCGGTGGCTTCTGCACATTTTGAAAAAGTCGATGGTGTATTGTTAGACATTGGTGTGTCATCACCTCAATTAGATGATGCAGAACGTGGCTTTAGCTTTATGAAAGATGGCCCGCTTGACATGCGCATGGACCCAACCTCTGGCATCAGTGCAGCGACATGGGTGGCAACGAGTGATTTTGCCACGATGGCCAGCGTCTTTCGTGAATTTGGGGAAGAGCGTTTTGCGGGTAAAATTGCCGGTCACATCATTAAATGCCGCGAGCTTGCCCCGATTGAAACCACTCATCAATTGGCAGAGATCATCTCAGAAGCGGTGCCTTTTAAAGATAAACATAAACACCCGGCAACACGTGTGTTTCAAGCCATTCGCATTGCCGTCAATGAAGAGCTGACGGAGCTGAGCCAAACCTTAAATGCCGCCTATGATTTATTAAATCCTGGGGGTCGTTTAGTGGTGATCAGCTTCCACTCATTAGAGGATCGCATCGTGAAAAACTTCATGAATCACCATGCGAAACCGAAAGATTTATTGCCAGATTTACCTGTGGCGCAGTTTGTGTCTGAGCCCACACTTAAATTGATCGGCAAACCTGTGAAAGCGAGCGATGAAGAGTCGCGTCATAATCCTCGGGCCAGAAGTGCCATCATGCGTATAGCGGAGAAATTACCGTGAATATCACAAAAAGTTTGGTGATTTTGTGTGGTTTAGCGCTCATTGCTGTGGGAATGTTAAAAATTCACACCACACAAGAGCATCGTCATTTATGGCATCAGTACGAAAAAGCACTGACGCAAAAAATGGACTACGATACAGAGTGGAACAAACTCAAGTTAGAAGAGAGCATGTTGATCACAGCGGTGTTGATGGACAAAACGATCCGTGATCGCTTGAACATGGTATTACCTAAACAAGAGAGCATCGTCTATGTGACAGAGAAAAAGACTGCAACATTGGTGAGTGCTCAAAATGATAAAGATCGTTACATTCAATAATTCATGATGCGTCAAACTCCAAAGAAGCGTCGCTCGAAAAAGGCGAAAAGCAAACGACCAGTGTTGCCCGGTCAAAATTACCGTCGCATGTTTGTGCTCGGTATTTTTTATCTTTTAGCCGTTGCATTGATGATCAGTGCCTTTGATTTACAGATTCTCAATCAGCAATTTTTGCAATCAGAGAGCAACAACCGTGTTTTACGCACACAAAACATTCCTGCGGTGAGAGGGGCAATCATGGATCGCAACCATGAGTCTTTGGCCATCTCGACGGAAGTTTATTCCATTTGGGCGGACCCTAAAATTTTATTGCCTTATGCCGAGTATTTGCCAGATTTAGCCAAAGCCCTCGACATGAAGGAAAAGCATCTGTATGAGTTGTTGACCAAGCGTGACAATTCTCGCTTTGTGTGGTTAAAGCGCCAATTGCCGCCCCATGCAACGAATGATGTGGTCAAACTGAATTTACCGGGCGTGACCATTGAAAAAGAGTATAAGCGTTATTATCCGGATGCGGAAGTGACCGCCCAGCTCCTTGGCTTTACGAACTCAGAAGATGTGGGCATCGAGGGAATTGAGCTGACGTTTGAGGATCACCTCAAAGGTAAAATGGGTAAAAAACAGGTGGTGAAAGATTCGGCCAATCGCATCATTGATCAATTTAAATTGATTGAAGGGGCAGAATCCGGTAAAAACTTAGTGCTCACCATTGATCGACGCATTCAATTGGCGGCCTATCAAGCCCTTAAAAATGCCATCATTGAGCATAAAGCAAAAAGTGGTACTGCGATGGTGGTGGACGCTTGGACGGGCGAAGTGCTCGCATTGGTCAGTCAGCCTTCTGGCAATCCGAATAATTTACAGCACCGCATTCCTGAAATGATGAAAAACCGCGCCATTGCCGATGTGTATGAGCCAGGTTCCACCATTAAACCTTTTGTGATTGCCCTTGGCCTTGAGTCTAAAAAATGGCGCCCCACAAGCGTGGTACCAACGGGTTATCAATTCATGGTGAGCGGCAATGCCATCAAAGACGTGTCTAAATCAGAATCCATGGATTTGATCACCGTATTGGTGAAGTCGAGTAACATTGGTGTGGCGCGTGTGGCGCTTTCAATGCCGCCAGAGGTTTTATGGAATTTATATAAATCTTTAGGCATTGGGCATAAAACGGGCTTAGGGATCGTCGGTGAGCAAGCCGGTCACTTAGGCAATGTACGCCCTTGGCAGCGCAATCAGTTTGAACATGCCACCAAATCCTTTGGTTATGGCATCAGCCTAAATACGGCGCAATTGGCGCAGATGTACTCTGTGTTTGCCAATGGTGGCGTTTATGAGCCTTTAAAAATTGTCAAAGATTTACCCCCTCAGACAGATCAACAGCGCCGCCGCATTTTCTCTAAACCTGTGGCGGCCTCCATGGTGGGCATGCTTGAGAAAGTGATCACCAATAACCCCACCTCTAAAGCGAAAGTGCCGCATTATCGCGTGGCCGGTAAATCGGGCACCGCACGTAAAATTGAAAAAGGACGCTATAGTAATACCAAGCACCGTGCATTTTTTGCCGGCTTTGGCCCAATCTCTAACCCTCGTTATGTGGTGGTGGTGATGATTGATGAGCCTTCCGCGGGTCAATATTATGGTGGTGCTGTGGCAGCGCCGGTATTCTCTGAAATTATGGGTGATACACTGCGCATTTTGAATGTCAAACCCGATGGTTTAGCGGAGTTACCTAAACTACAAATGTTATCCCACTGATAAGGAAAACCCCATGAAACTTTTACACTTATTTCCAACGCTTGAACTGCCCATTTCGTTGCAAGAAGTGACGGTCTCGGGGTTGTCGTCAGACAGTCGCTATGCTAAGCAGGGTGATCTGTTTTTTGCATTGCAAGGGGCAAACGGTCACGGTTTAGATTATATCGATGGATTACGTAAAACGGGCATTGCCGCCATTTTTTATGAGGGTGAGCCGGGCAATGTGCCCTCCGACATTCCTGCATTTAAAGTGGCAGACATTCATGCACTCATGAAAGAAGCTGCGGTGATGTTTTATCAAGCGGCACTTAAAAAAACCAACATCATAGGCATCACAGGGACGGAAGGCAAAACCTCTGTGGCGATGTTTACAGCCGTTGCCCTACAAAAGTTAGGCAGAGCGGTGGGCATGATTGGGACGAATGGCATTGGTCCATTAGATAACCTTAAAGAAAACACTCACACCACGCCGGATTTTTTAGCACTCTATCGCTCCATTGATGAGATTGTGGCAGCATTTGAAACTGCTGAATCTGTGGACATTGTCTTAGAAGTCACCTCTCATGCCCTTGATCAAGGGCGCGTGGCCGGTTTATCTTTTGCGGTCTCCACCTTTTTGAACCTTGCCCGTGATCACTTAGATTACCATGAAACCGTGGCCAATTATCGCGCCGCGAAAGAGCGCTTATTTAATGAGTATGCCTCGACCGCCTCAGTGTTGAACATCGATGATGTTGTTGGATATGATTTATTTAAGGCTTTACAAGCAAAAGGTGAGCGCGCTTTATATCCTTTTGGGGAGCAGGCATGTGAGCATGAGAATGATTTACGCATTTCAGAGATTGATCTTCATGCCCAAGGCTTACGTTTCACATTGACGCATCAAGGGCAATCTTATGCCATTGAGAGCCCATTGTATGGCCATTTCAATGCCCATAATTTAGTGGCGATGGTGGGCAATTTATTGGCCCTTGGCATTGAGATGCTGCGCATCATTGACTTACTGCCTGAAATCACTTTGGTCAAAGGGCGTATGGAAGCGATCTTTTTAGACAATGGTGCCGTAGCGGTGATTGATTATGCCCATAAGCCTAATGCCTTATTGCAAGTGTTAAAAGCCTTGAAAAAACACATTCCAAATGGCGATTTATACTGTATTTTTGGTTGTGGCGGGGATCGTGATCGCGGCAAACGTCCATTGATGGCGGAGATTGCCGAAGCCCATGCGGATCATGTGATTGTGACCAATGATAACCCACGCACGGAAAATGATCTTGCCATCAGCGATGAGATTTTTACAGGCTTTAAAGCGCCAGAAAAAGTTCAGCGCATTTTAGATCGCAAATTGGCCATTGAACATGCTGTGAGTGTGGCCAAAGCCGGGGACATTATCTTAATTGCGGGTAAAGGGCATGAAGATTATCAAATCATTGGCCACACCAAACACCATTTTTCCGATGCTGAAATTGTTGCAGCATTCATTACACAGGATCGTTGATATTGTATGAAACTTTCACAAGCAGCCCAAATCCTACAAGGTGAGCTCAAAGGCATGGATGCCATTTTTTATGGTGCCTCTACAGATACGCGCTTGATTCAAGCCGGCCAGCTCTTTTTTGCATGGAAAGGCGATAAGCACGATGCTCATAATTTTTTAGACAGCATTGAGGCAAAAGGTGCCATTGGTGCGGTGGTTGAGCGTTATACGCCATCTGTGAACATCAGCCAAATTGTGGTCAAAGACAGCCAAAAGGCGCTTGGCATATTGGCAAAGGCATGGATGGCCGATTGGCAGGGCACAACGGTTGCATTGACGGGGTCAAATGGCAAAACCACATTAAAAGAGATGATTGCCTCCATTTTGCGTGGCAAAGGGGCAACGCTGGCCACAGAGGGCAACTATAACAATCATGTGGGTTGCCCATTGACGATTTTAAAGCTCACCGATCAGTATGAATATGCCGTGTTAGAAATGGGGGCGAATCACTTTGATGAGATTCGTTATTTAACTCATATTGCGTGTCCAGATGTGGCGATTTTGAACAATGCAGGACCTTGCCATTTAGAAGGTTTTGGCAGCATTGAAGGTGTTGCGCGCGCTAAAGGTGAAATCTTTGAAGGCTTAAAAGCGGGTGGAACAGCGATCATCAATGCCGATGATGATTATGCAGACTATTGGCAGAGCCTGAATACAGAACATCGCGTCTTAACGTTTGGCATTCGTAACACTGCCGATGTGATGGCAAAAAACATCAGTGGTCAATCATTTGACTTGGTGATTCATGGGCAATCTATCCGTGTGACGTTGGCATTAGTGGGCATTCACAATATCTTAAATGCCTGTGCAGCGGCGGCCGCTACGTATGCTTTAGGCGCCTCTTTAGATGAAATTAAAACAGGGCTTGAAAATCTGCACTGCGTCAAAGGGCGTTTAGAGAAGATTCAATTGAGCGATCATCACATTTTGCTCAATGATGCTTATAACGGCAATCCTGCCTCTTTGCGCGCAGGGATTGACGCATTAGAAGGCATTGCCGATCACACCTGGCTTGTGTTAGGAGACATGCGTGAATTGGGCACACAAGCGGTGCAAATGCATGAAGAGTGCGGGCGTTATGCAAAAGTGCGCGGCTTTGATCAGCTTTTGGCCTTAGGTGAGATGTCCGCAAAAAGTGCTGAGGCCTTTGGTGAAGGCGGGCAAGTGTATGCAGATCACGATGCCATCATTGACCACATCAACCAAACATTGGCCACACTTAAAGATGAATCGGTTGCCATTTTGGTGAAGGGTTCAAACTCCATGAAAATGTATTTAATTGCCGAGGCGATGGTTCAAAAAGAGAAGGAAGCTTAAATGTTATATGCGTTACTCACATACTTAGCGGAGCATCAATGGGGTGCTTTGCGAGTGTTTCAATATTTATCGATGCGTGGCATCTGTGCGGTTTTGACGGCGCTGGTGTTTGCGCTCTTTTTTGGCCCGAAATTCATTCGTAAATTGCAGGCCAATCAAATTGGGCAATTTGTGCGTGACGATGGTCCGCAATCCCATTTATCCAAAAAAGGGACGCCAACGATGGGCGGCGTGCTCATCATTGCGAGCATTTCTGTGGCGGTGTTGTTGTGGGCTGATTTAAGCAACATCAATGTTTGGGTGGTGATGGGCGTGTTATGGGGCTTTGGTTATGTGGGCTTTATTGATGACTATCGCAAAGTGGTTAAAAAGCAATCCCTTGGGCTGCGCGCTAAAGAAAAGTATCTCTATTTAACCATTGGCGGATTATTGGCTGCGGTGATTTTGTATTACAATGCAGGCGATCAGGGCACGCAACTTCTCATTCCATATTTTAAAGAGTGGTACATTCCTTTAGGCATTTTCTTCATTCCGTTTGTCTATTTTGTGATTGTGGGCGCAAGTAATGCTGTGAATTTAACCGATGGTTTAGATGGTTTGGCCATCATGCCCACCATTTTAATTGCTGCTGCGCTTGCCATTTTTGCTTATGCCACAGGGCACGTGGAATTTGCCAACTATTTAGCCATTCCATATGTGCAAGGCGCAGGCGAAATGGCCATCATTTGTGCCGCAATCTTTGGCGCAGGTTTAGGCTTTTTATGGTTCAATACTTATCCTGCACAAGTCTTTATGGGCGATGTCGGTGCTTTAGCATTAGGTGGCGCATTGGGTGCGATCTCTGTGGTGGTGCGCCAAGAGCTTGTTTTCTTCATCATGAGTGGTTTATTTGTGGTGGAAACACTCTCTGTGTTCATTCAAGTGGGTTCATACCGCATGTTTAAAAAGCGCGTGTTTAGAATGGCGCCGATTCATCATCACTTTGAGCTGAAAGGTTGGCCTGAGCCACGCGTGATTGTACGCTTTTGGATTTTGACGGTGATCTTGGTCTTAATCGGTTTAGCCTCCCTTAAAATTCGTTAATCATGACTGAAACCTACTTTGAAATTGCGGCGAATGTGCACTCAGAATTTACTGAACAAAAGAGTAAATTTCTGGGCTTTGCCCATCGCGTGCAATCTGAAGAGGAAATTAAAGCCATCATTGCAGATTTACGGGCAATGCATCCAAATGCCAATCATGTTTGCTATGCCTATCGGCTTGGCAAACATTATGAATTGTATCGCTTTAGTGATGATGGTGAGCCCGGTGGCACAGCAGGGCGCCCAATCTTTGGGCAGATTGAAGCGTTTAAAGTCACCAATATTTTGGTGGCAGTTGTGCGTTATTTTGGCGGCATTAAGCTTGGCACCGGCGGGCTTGTGGCGAACTATCAGAAGTCTGCACGCCTAACATTAGACGCAGCTCAAGTTATCGAGCATAAAATTTTACAATCCCTACAGTTCGTTTATGATTATGATGTAACCAGTGATATTCAACAACTGTTACATGTGTCAAAAGCGGTGGTGGAAGCCACGGATTATGCAGAGCGTTGTGTGTGTACGGTTTCGCTTGAGCCATCACAGATCGACGATTTTAAACATAAATTGATGCAAATAAAAAACACGCAGTTACTCAGTCCTTAAAGATGCCAATGGATCATTGGCCCGTGATATAAAGTGAGCAATGATGCAGGTGTGGAAACGATTCGTTTGTGGTGTGATGTTAGGTTTGCTTTCTTTAACGCTTGCATGGAGCAGTACTTATGATGAGCTCGTGTGGCACAATGGTCATGTGCAATATGTCGTTCTTCACCATCCTAATCGTGCAGAATTTGAGATCCAACGCACCGAGTTTGCCAATCAGCCCATTCATCCGCCCACAGCCATTTTGATCCTTTCTGCAAATGTCACGGCATTTGAAGAAGAATATCTTTACTCATTTTTATCCCAAATCTTTAATTTAACCAGCATTTATACCAATACAGATCATGATCCAAACCCCGATTGTGTGGTGCATTTATGCCAATCTAACAGTTATCATTGTGTGCGTGTCAGTACGCAACTCTTTGAGCATCAAGGGGGGCGCTTTGTATTTGACCGCTATATGCAAAGCTTATCTTGGCCAGAATAAAAAACCCTGCAAGCAGGGTTTTAGCATCAATGGTTTAATGTCATTTATTTAAAACTGTCTGGAAAATCTAAGGTGCCCACAAATTGATTGAGCGCCCAGTGATTTTTAATGCCTTTTTTAATGGCTTCTTTGGCTTCAAAGACAGATTCGCGCGGAGAAAAACCCTTGCAAAGGTTTGCAGCCACATGTGCGGCAAATGTACAGCCTAAACCATGGGTGTGATGGGTATCAATGAAGGCGCCTTCCATCAACACAAACTCATGGCCATCATAGAATAGATCGCCAGAGGTTTTCGGTGCCATCACGCGGCCAACATTAGTGATGGCCACAGCTTGACAACCTAAAGCTAAAATGCGGCGTGCAGCTTCTTTAGCTTCTTCATAATTGGTGATCTCTTCCATGCCTGCTAATTGTGCCGCTTCAAATAAGTTTGGCGTTGTGACGGTGGCATGTTTGATCAAATGGGTGCGGATGGCTTCGGCATGTTCTGGGAATAAAGGTTTATTGCCTTTACACACCATCACAGGATCGACAACAACAGGCACTTTTTTCGCCCAAGTCTTTAAATAACCATCGACATTTTCAATGATGGCTGGGGTTGGCAACATGCCAAGTTTAATGGCATCGACGCCGACGCCCTCAAGGGCTGTTTTGATTTGAGCATCAATCACAGGCAATTCAATCGGGAACACGCCGTGTGACCATGTGTCCGTTTCCATCGTCACGATCACTGTGAGGGCACAAAAGCCATACAAATCATGCTTAGCAAAGGTGCGTAAATCCGCTTGAATGCCAGCGCCGCCGCTTGAGTCTGAACCTGCAATGGTCAATATCTTTTTCATCGAAAATCCTTTGTATTATATCCAGCAAATAGGTGGAAAATATAGAGTACAAAAAAAAGCTCTAAATTTATAGAGCTTTTCAGGAAGTTTTTTAAATGACGCGGGAGAAACGCTGATCATTCTTTTGCAAATAGGCATCAAACACCATGCCAATGTTGCGAATGAGTAAGCGGCCACGATCTTGTACGTAATAAGTGTCACCTTCGACAACGATTAAGCCATCTGGCCCCATTGCACGAAGATCTTCCAATTCAATTTTAAAATGCTCTTTTGCATCGATGTTAAAACGGCGGCTGACATCATTGATGTCGAGCTTTAAGTTACACATGAGCTCTGTGATCACATAACGACGAAGTTCATCTTCAGGCGTCAGAGTCACGCCGCGCCAAATCGGCAACTGTTCGCTGTTGATCACCGCTTCATAATCTGGCATGTCTTTCACATTTTGTGCATAGATGTTGCCAATTTGCGAGATGGACGATAAACCCATGCCCACTAAATCACAATCAGAATGGGTGCTGTAACCTTGGAAATTGCGATATAAATTGCCTTCACGCTGCGCGATGGCCAATTGATCCGTCGGTTTTGCAAAGTGATCCATACCAATATACACATAACCTGCATCAGTTAAGCGCTCAATGATGTTTTTGAAGATCAAGAGTTTCTCTTCAGGCTTTGGCATGTCTTCTGCATTCATCTGCTTTTGTGTTTTAAAGAGATGCGGCATGTGAGCATAGTTAAAGACGGATAAACGATCCGGTGAGATTTCAATCATCTCTTCTAACGTTTGATTGAAGGTATCGACCGTTTGGAAAGGTAAACCATAAATCAAATCCACAGAGATGGAGCTAAAACCACATTCGCGTGCGGCGGTTAAGGTTTCAAGGGTGATCTCTTTTGGTTGAATGCGATTGACCGCCACTTGCACTTTTGGGTTGAAGTCTTGCACGCCCATGCTCAAGCGGTTAAAGCCGATGCTGCGTAAAAAGCGCACAGTGTCAGCATTTGCTTCACGCGGGTCCACTTCAATGGAGTATTCGCCTTGATCTTGATCGAGCAATGTGAAGTGTTTAGCAGTGGCATCCATCACCGTGAGCATTTCATCACGGGATAAAAACGTTGGCGTACCGCCGCCCCAATGGAGCTGTTTCACTTTGCGTTGACGATCAAAAAGCTTGCCCTGCATTTCAATCTCTTTGAGTAAATGCTCAACATATGGCAAAGAGCGCTTACGATTTTTGGTGATGATTTTGTTACAGCCACAGTAAAAACAGATGGTGTCACAAAATGGCATGTGAAAATAAAGGGACAAATCTCGATCAGATTCATTGGAGGCTAATGCGGCTTGAATGTAATCTTCGCGGGTGAATTCGGTGGTAAATTGTACAGCGGTGGGGTAAGAGGTATAACGAGGACCAGCCTTGTCATATTTATCGATGAGTTCACGATTAAAAATAGATTGTGTCATGTTGCCCAACTAGTATATTCGTTAATAAAGTAATCATGCGGTATATTGTACTGAATTACACCACAAACTGCGATTTTGTTTTATCGATGGGGCAGATTTATATTCATAATGCATGAAAAAAGGAGCAATTGATGAAAAGAAGGACAAAGATTGTTGCAACATTAGGGCCAGCGAGTGATCGCCCGGGTGTGTTAGAAGGTATGATTAAAGCTGGGGTGAATGTGGTGCGTCTGAATTTCTCCCATGGCACCCATGAGGATCACATTAAACGCGTCAATGCCGTGCGTGAAATTGCTGCGCGTTTAAAAGTGAATGTGGGGATTTTATCGGATTTACAAGGTCCTAAAATTCGCATTGAGAAATTTAAAAATGGTTCGGTTGAATTGACAGAAGGCGCGTCCTTTATTTTAGACAGCGCACATGCCGATGATGCCGGCGATGAAACGCGTGTGGGCATTGCGTATAAAGAATTAGTCAATGATGTGAAACCTAAGGATATTTTGCTGCTCGATGATGGCAAAATCGTTCTTGAAGTGACGGCAGTGAAAGATTTAGAGGTGTATACCAAAGTTGTGATTGGCGGCACATTGTCAAACCGTAAAGGCATCAATTTACAGGGCGGCGGTTTGTCTGCGCCTGCTTTAACGGATAAGGATCGCGAAGATCTCATTTGCGCGGCGAATTTTAACACCGATTACATTGCAGTCTCTTTCCCAAGAAATGGCAGTGATATGGATGAAGCGCGTGAATTGCTGAAAAAAGCAGGTTCACAGGCGCATTTGGTGGCAAAAATCGAGCGCATTGAAGCGGTGGCGAACATCGATGAGATCATTTTAGCGTCAGATGCCATCATGATTGCCCGCGGCGATTTGGCGGTGGAAATTGGCGATGCAAAATTGATGGGCGTGCAAAAGCGCTTCATTTTAAGGGCGCGTGAGTTGAATCGTGCCACCATTACTGCGACGCAAATGATGGAGTCGATGATTGAGAACTCATGCCCAACGCGCGCAGAGGTGATGGATGTCTCTAATGCGGTGTTAGATGGCACAGATGCTGTGATGCTCTCTGCTGAAAGCGCCGCCGGTAAATATCCTGTGGAAACGGTCAAAGCGATGGCAGAAATCTGCATTGGGGCAGAGAGCGAGATGATGAATCATTTAAGCGCTAACTCCATGATTAAAAATAAACAGTTCACGCAAACGGATGAGGCGATCGCGATGTCCTCAATGGTGTTGGCCAACCATTATGATGTGCAAGCGTTGGTGTGTTTAACGGAATCGGGCACCACAGCAATGCTCATGAGCCGCGTCAATTCTGACATTCCCATTTATGCTTTAACACGTCATGCGAAAACTGCGGGTTGGATGACCTTATATCGCGGTGTCGAACCGTTAGAATTTAACATTCATCATGCGAATGAAGAAGATGTGGTCAATGAAGTAATTGCGGTCTTAAAAGAGAATCAAGCGGTGACAGAGGGCGATCGCATTATCATTACGCGCGGTTCCCTCAATTATGTGCAAGGCGGAACGAATAACCTTCGCATTGCAGTGGTTGAATAACAGTCGATGAACCATAAAACGATCCCGAGCAATGCTCGGGATTTTGATTTATTGATAATACATGACGCCAAGTTTAATCGGTGCGCGCCCTTTGCTTTTACGGAATTTATTGGTGTCACGCAGTGAATAGGCGCAGCCGCAATACTCTTGTTGATAAAAGTGTTCGCGCTTACTGATCTCGATCATGCGTGCAGAACCACCGCCTTTGCGCCAATTGTAATCCCAATAAGTGAGGTTTGGATAAGGGGCAACGGCGCGCTCACCACAATCATTGATTTGTGCCATGTTCTTCCAGCGTGAAATGCCAAGGGAACTTGTCATCACATCAAAGCCATGTTCATGAGCATAGAGCGCTGTACGTTCAAAGCGCATGTCAAAACACATGGTGCAACGAATGCCGCGTTCGGGTTCCATTTCCATGCCTTTTGCGCGCTCAAACCAATTGTCTTTATCATAATCGGCATCAATGAAAGGGATGTTGAATTTTTCAGCAAAGCGAATGTTTTCCTCTTTGCGGATTTCATACTCTTTCAATGGATGGATATTCGGGTTATAAAAATAGATGGTAAAGTCTATGCCAGAAGCCACCATTGCTTCCATCACCTCACCTGAGCACGGAGCGCAGCAAGAGTGGAGCAGTAATTTTTGGCCATTGTTTGGCAGGGTTAAGGTGTCGCGGACAAGTTCAGTCAAGAGGCGCTCCAATGGTTAAAATGAGTTAGATTACAATACTTTTCGATAAAATCAATCCCTTAAGGAGGTCAAAGTGTCAGCCATTTCATCCCTCATTTCAGTAGAGTCGTTAAAAGCGCAGATGCCATCGGCATCGCTCGTGATTTTAGCGGCAGAATCGAGCATGCAGCCCATTCAAGCGGATCATTGTTACATCAAAGGCGCGCGGCGCATTGATTTAGAAAAGGATGTGTGTACAACGGTGACGCCGTTATCAGGGCGCCATCCCTTAAAAAGTACGGATGAATTGATCCATGTGATGCAGCGCTTAGGCATTCATCAAGGTGATACAGTGGTTGTGTACGATGCTGGCAACACCATGATGGCAGCATACATTTGGTGGATTTTGCACCATTTAGGTCATGGGCAAACTTTTGTTCTCAATGGCGGTTTACGCGCATGGCAAGCGGCCGAGGGCGATGTGTCCTCTGTGCCTGATGCTGCGCCTCAACAAGGGGACATCATGCCATTGCCATCCAATTTTCAGACGGTGACGGCGGATGATATTATGGCATCGATTTCTCAGCCTCAGCCACCCCTTTGCATCATTGATGCGCGTGGCCATGCACGCTTTAAAGGAGAAGTTGAGCCACTTGATCCTGTGGCAGGGCACATTCCGACTGCCATCAATCGACCTTTTGAACTCAACTTGCAGAGTGATGGCACATTTAAACCAAAAGCCATCTTGGCAGAAGCATTCAATCATTTGCTCAAGCATCATCAGGATCAAACCATTGTGCATCAATGTGGCTCAGGTATCCGCGTGCCACAATCTATTGGCGATGGCCTATGCAGGCTTTGGGGCAACGGCGCTGTATGCCGGTTCATGGAGCGAATGGTGCAAAAATCCTCTGCACCCAATTAAGCTTGGCGATGATTAGAAATCCTCACATTTGCCCGTAATGATCTACAATACACACTTTCAATCAAATGAATAGATGGAGTAAACATGCGCTGGGAAAATGAAAGACGCAGTGAAAATGTCGAAGATCGTCGCCGCTCAGGTGGTCAAAACAGTTTAGGGGGCTTGCCGATTCCGATGAATGGTAAAGCAGGCGTCGTACTCTTTATTGTGGTGATGATTGCCGGCTACTATGGCGTGGATTTATCGCCGTTATTAGAAGGGCAAATGCCTACACAAACAAATGCGCAATCGGCGAATATTTCACCCGAAGAAGAGCGTATGGCGAATTTCACATCAACATCATTGGGCATGACGGAAGATCTCTGGCAGCGCGAATTTAAAAAGCTTGGCAAAACGTATCAAGAACCCACACTTGTGATCTATTCAGGGCAAACCTCAACAGCGTGTGGTTATGGCCAAGCGGCGATGGGGCCATTTTATTGTCCGGCTGATTATAAAGTGTACATTGATCTCTCCTTTTATGATGACATGCGTAAAAGCTTAGGCGGTGGCGGCGATTTTGCTCAAGGTTATGTGGTGGCGCATGAGGTTGGCCATCATGTGCAGAATTTATTGGGCATCAATCAACAAGTGCGTCAATTGCAGCAACGCGCGAGTAAAAAAGAGGCCAATCAATTGTCCGTCAAAATGGAGTTGCAAGCAGATTGTTTTGCGGGCATTTGGGGCAAATATGTGCAAGAACGTGGTTTGCTTGAAATGGGCGATTTAGACAAAGCCATGAAAACAGCGGAAGCCATTGGGGATGACCGTTTACAAAAACAAAGCGGTGGCGCTGTGGTGCCGGATAGCTTTACGCATGGCACATCTGCACAGCGTCAAGCATGGTTTGAGCGTGGATTTAAAACCGGCGACCTCAACGCGTGCAATACCTTTCAATGAGGAAAATGCAGTCATTGCGTGATTTTTCGGTGTGCTTGATTGCGTTTGTTTAAATCATTTATGATATTTTTTTCGGAAATATTGTTTTTTAAACCACTTTTCTAGTAAATTAGCAGCTTGATTAAAATGCGATTTAGGAGATTAGATGTACAAAAAAATTCAATACTTTTTTTCTTTACCCACGGCAGGCGGCATTGTCTTGATGATTTCGGCACTGCTTGGCCTTGTGATTGCCAACAGTCCATTGTCTGGCCAGTACTTTGCCATCTTAGAAAGTTATGTGGCAGGTTTATCCGTTTTACATTGGATCAATGATGCCTTTATGGCAATCTTCTTTTTGTATGTGGGCCTTGAATTAAAACGTGAATTTTTGGTGGGTGAGCTGGCAACGAATTCTCAGCGTATTCTTCCAGGGTTAGCCGCGTTAGCAGGGCTTGCAATGCCAGCTGTGATCTATTATCTCTTTAACCGAAATGATGGCGCAGCCCTCAATGGTTGGGCGATTCCGACAGCCACAGACATTGCCTTTGCCCTTGGGATCGTAGCATTGTTAGGCAGCCGCGTGCCATTGTCATTGAAGGTGTTTTTAACGGCATTGGCCATCATTGATGACTTAGCGGCGATCATCATCATTGCAGTGTTCTACACCAGTGAATTGAACTTGATTTACTTGTTAGGCGCGTTAGCGAGCATCATTGCGCTTGTGGTCCTCAATAAGACAAAAGTGGTGCAACCTTATTTGTATCTCTTGTTTGGCGTGATTTTATGGTTCATGGTGTTAAAATCCGGCATTCATGCCACATTAGCGGGCGTGACGTTGGCTTTAACCATTCCATTAAATGGCGTAAAAGAGAATGCAAAAGGTGAAACACCATTATTGGCTTGGGAGCATGGTTTGGCCAATTGGGTGAGCTTTCTCATCATTCCGGTGTTTGGTTTAGCAAATGCGGGCGTTTCCTTTGCGGGCTTAGAGTTATCGATGTTGGCACATCCTGTTGTGTTAGGCGTGGCTGTGGGCTTATTCTTAGGTAAACAGATCGGTATTTTTGGCATTGTATTCATCGGTGAAAAATTGGGTCTATTCAATCGCCCAACGGGTGCCACATGGTTACAAGTGTATGGCGTGGCATTGTTGTGCGGTATCGGCTTTACCATGAGCTTGTTCATCAGCATGTTGGCATTTGCTGCCCCTGAATTACAAGATTTAAGTAAGATTGGCGTCTTTATCGGCTCATTCTTGTCGGGCATTTTAGGCTACTTGATTTTGCGTTTCCATCCTGTGGTAAAAGCGGCATAAGTTAAGTCGTGCATAATATAAAAAAGGCAGCTTAGGCTGCCTTTTTGATTGTGATGATTAGAAGTCCTCTGCCAAAATCCGCGCCACCTCTTCACCCCAAACGGGCACTTTGCCATCGGTGTTAAAGAAAATGTCTTTATACTGCATTTTGAGCATATAAGGAATGCGACCCATTTTCAGCATTTGTGTATCGCCGCCAAACCATGAGTCGGAACGAATGTAAAAGCCTTTGCCGCTGCCGATGTCCCCAATGCAGAACACAACAGGTTTTAAGGGCTCGTTTGCTTTATCAGCGCTCATGTGCCCTAAATCTAAGGCAATTTGTCGCCCGATGATTTCACCTTCCTGATGGCCAATTGCGCCCAATTTTGGCATGGTAACTGCCGCGCAATCGCCCGCTGCAAAGATGTTTTTGTAAGTCGGGTTACGCATCAGGAGATCTGTGATCACAAAGCCTTTGCTGTCGGCCACATGCTCGATGTTTTTGACAAAATCATGCGCCACCCAATCAGGGAAGACGATTTTAAGCTCCGCCGGCAGCTCTAAACCATTGGCAAAAATGATAGAATCTTTCGTCAGTTTGACCACATCTTCCACATTGTTATGGTATTTAAAGCCCATTTTTGCAGCGGTATTGAGCAATTCGGTGACGACTTTTTCACCGGCATCTTCTGCGATCATTTTACCGGGTGTGACAAGGGAAATCTTACTGGCATCGCCCATTTTATGGCGCACCAGCCAATCGGCAAGCCCTAAGCTGATTTCAACCGGTGGCCCTTCACAGGCTGCCATCGCTTGTGGGATTGAGCCGCCAGGATAAGGTGCTAAACCATCTGCGCCATCACCTTGATGGAAGTGGGCAGAGGTGACGACAATCGGGCCACCTTTGTAGGTGCCATCATGGAGCTTTTTACGCAATTTATTGCCATGGTAAAAGTCAGACACCGTATCGCCATATTCTGCAAAACCTTCGATGTGATCGTAGGCAAGCTTTGCGCCTACGGCAATGACTAAATAATCGTAATCAATGATCTGTGGCTCAGCACCGGGGCGTTCATTCGGCGTGATTGTGACGGTTTGTTTGATGGGATCAACTTGAGTGATCTCCGCTTGAATGAAATCCATGTGTTCTTTGTGGAGCACTTTACGAATGTCCATCGTAAGGGAAAGCTCAGGATTGCGATTTTCTAAGACTTCAGCAGGGATATTTGGCACATACAATAGATAAGATTTTCGATCAATGACGGTAATGGCCACATCATCTTTTGAGTATTCTTTGATTTTTTGTGCCGCGCCAAGGCCCGCAAAATTACCACCTAAAACAACAACTTTCTTTTGCATAAAAGACTCCTTGTGTGATCAGTGATGAGTAAATTAAATAATATAATTATAATATTAGTTTAATTATTTTAATAATAACATGGTATAAGTACCATGGGAATTTAAAAATTATATGAGTTTTAAGAAACTGTATTTGATATTTTAATATGCTTTCGAATACATCAAAAAAATAGTACCACTTAATGAAAAGGGTCATGCATTATGAATAATATTTTTAAAGTTGTTTGGAATCAGTCTTTAAACATGTTGGTGGTGGCATCAGAATATGCCAAGCATTCAAGTGGTATGGGCGGCAGTGTCGTGACAGAGGGGGCACGCACATTTAAACGCACTAAGATCGCAGCGAGCATTTTATTGTTGCTTTCGGCAGCCCTAGGTGGTGCGCAGGCCGACAGCTTAAAGGATTTATTAAATAATGGACAGGACAGCGGTCTATCTGAGAAACGTGCCTTTTATTACACCACAGAGTCAATTTTGACGAAAGATAAGACTTATACGCTTAATTTTGCTTCTAATATTACCGATGAAAGAGAGATTTTTTGGGTCAATAATGGCGGTCAAGCAGGGGATACCAGTTGGACAGTGGACAACAGTCATTTGACCATTAACGGACGTTATTATACAGGCTATGATCTTTCTGGCGTGACCTCCACTGATCAAAATACGTATTATACAAAGATCATCAATAACAGTCAGGTAATATTTGATAACTGGATGTATATAGGTGGGGGATATGTGCCACTCTCAGATACCACTAAATTTATTGTGCAAGTTGATAATAATAGCCAGTTAGGTGGACGTGTACTCTCACTCGGCTATCGTGGTGGCGTAGAGGTGGACAATGGCAGTGTGCTCAATGTTTGGAGTACAGCTTTACTGTACAACTCTTTGGTTGGTTTTGATTCTCCACGTGAGCTTAAACCATACATTAAATTCACCAATGGTAGTGTCATCAATAATGGTTATGGTGGTACTTTAACTTCTAACGATAACTTACGCCTCATTACAGATGACACAAGCACCTATAATTTAAGTGGCACAATGAATGCCCGTACCTCTAACCCTGATTTTAATGCAAAATTGAATGTGGGCATTGAAGATGGTCAGGTCAAAGCAGCCGTATTGAAACTGTATAAATTAGATGCGTTTGGCTCTGTAGATATTAATTTAACGAATTTAGGGATTGTTGAAACAAGGGCAAATGGTCAGTTTCTAAATACCATCATTGGCGATGGGCGCTTAGATATTTATGCACAAAATAGTTTTGATCATGCGCAAAATCAATTCACGGGTAATACATCGATCAATACATCAGGGTCAGCAATTGTCAGTGTGAATAATGGGATTGGCACAAATAATAAGGTTTGGGTTAAAGGTCCATTAACATTTGCAGATGGTAAAGTGACAGATTTTAACAGTGATCTTTATGATGCTGGTACCATCAATGTGGGTAAAAATACCATTAAAGTCACCGGTGGTCATGGTAGTTTCAAAGGCGTGCTGAATGTGGCAACGGCAGATTCAACATGGAATCTACAAAAACTGTATAACTATGATTTCTACTATCAGCTCAAAGGCGCTGGGAGTGTTAACATCAGTGCCGGTAATCAAAATCAAATGATTACTTTTAAAAATGAAACGAAAAATCAAGATTTTACGGGTAAATTTACAGTAGAGCGCGGCATTTTAAAAGTAGATTCATTGAGTGAAAATGCATTAGGCAATGCGTATCTTGGCATTTTGCCAAATGGTACAGGACAGGTGCATGACAATGTTTCTGTGGGCAGCTTAGGATTACAAAATGCTAAATTGCATGTGTTAAATAATGGCACGGCATTTAATTTATTGACGGCGAAAAATGGCATCACTTTGACGGGTAAAAATACCATTATGATTGATGATGCCAATTTATTGGGTCAAAAATCTGCCATTGATCAAATGAAGCCCACAGGCACTTTATTAGATCAACAAAATCAAGTGACTTTAGGGGAAACCTTTGCCGCAGGTAAAACTTCAGGAGATCGTGATGATGTGACATTAGTGGCCAACAGTGGCGATATTAATGCCATGAATATTAAAAAAGACATCGTGGGTCAAGAAGCGAAGGGGCAAGGTGTTTACGGTTATCAAAAAGTGGTGGCAGATGATACCGGTTTACATGCGGGTTATGGTTTAAAAGCACTGTCTGCCAATGAAAACCAATCTGTGACCATTGATAGTACAGGGGCAAGCGAGCAAAAACTCTTTGTACAATTGACGGGCAAAGGTGGTTTTACCTTTACTGGTGCACCCTTGGTGACAGTGACCGGGCAAACGAATGATTATGAAGGCGCGACGGCATTAACAAATGATGCAAAAGTGGCGCTGGGCGTGGATCAAGCCCTTGGTCAAAAAGGGGCATTGACGCTATCTGATCAAGCTCAATTAGATTTAGGCACACACACAAAAAATGTGGCGGGAGTAACAGCAAGCAATAAGACACAATTGAACCTTGACGCAGGGACATTAAATTTAACCGGAAATCAAATCCATGAGATTAATGGACAATTGAATGGCACGAATCAATCAGCATTGAATGTACAGCAAGGCGCGCTCAAAGTGGGCGCAAGCAATGGTGAATTGGTCGCTAACGTAACGTTAGGCAACAAAGTCACGGCGGATCTTGCCAAAGCCGATGGCTTAGGCAAAGGCAAGGTGACGCTTCAAGGCGCAAACGCTGTTAATATCAATGGCGGCGGCACATTGGCCAATGCATTTGTCGGTGACAATACCAATACTTTAGCGCTCAATACAGGTGATGTGACCTTAAAAGGTGACAACAGCCAGTTTGCGGGGAAAATCAGCATTGAAAAACCTGCAGCAGCGAATGTGACCGCCATGAATAATCTAGGCACAGGTGCTTTAGAGATTGAAGGCAAGTTAAACTTTGCCGATGGCATCAATGGTGATCTCAATAATGGCTTCAGTGGTGACGGTTAAATCACTTTAACGGACAATCAATTGAATGTTAAAGGCGAACATGATGGCTTTACAGGCACACTCACCACCGGTGATGAAGCCACATGGAATGTGAGCAGTGATGCACCGTATGATGTCAATTATGCATTGTCTGGTACAGGTACTGTTTCTGTGGATGCTAACGGTGACATTGCCCTTAAAAATGTGGGTGCAAAAGACTTTACGGGTAACTTTACTGTGAAGGGCGGCAATGCACAGCTCGATCAAACCGCCTTTGATGTTTTAAATAATGCGAGTTTAAATCTAACGGGCGGGGCGGCGACGGTGACCGTCGATGGCCAGCATGTGGACAATTTGGTGATTCACAATGGAACATTGTCGTTAGATCCAAAAGACCCGAATGCATCCAATCACCTTAAAGTGACCGATACCATCACTTTGATTGGCGATAAAAATGCCATCGTGGTGGATAAAGATACGGTGGATAAACATGTGACCGATGCGAGCGCAGGGCAAGTGGATCAAACCACCTCGTTCTTAGATCAGCAAGAAGGGTTTGTGGGTGAAACATTGGTGTCCGGTAAGGTGGTGACCAAAGACAATGCCGGCAACCCGATTGATGACTTTGAAGCCATTTTCTTACGGGATCGCAATGGTCAACTCATTGAAGCAAAAGATGTGGGACAAAGTACCGTTGAGATCCAAAATGGCGCTGGTGAAGCATATTATGGCTTCAATGGATTGCGCACCGATGATAAAGGCATTCATTTAAACTATGGTTTAGATGAAATTCAGGCCTATGATGGCAAAGTGGTGACGGTCAAATCTGACCAAAGCAACGTGACCACAAACAGCCGTGATTTACGCGTGGAATTGGTGGGTAAAGGTGGCTTTACTTTTACGGGCGATCAAGGCATTACCTTATCAGGTAACCCAAATACCTACACAGGCAATACGATTATTGATGGCACGGTGATCACCGCGGGCATGGACAATGTGTTTGGCCAACAAGGTGATTTAACCTTAAAAGGTCAATCCACTTTTGATTTAGCGGGCATGAAGCAATCGGTGGATGCATTGAATGTGGATCAACTGAGTGTAGTGAATCTTAATGGTGGTCATTTAACGTTAACGAAAGATGAAAATTCCACGATTGAAGGTGAATTGCTTGGTCGTAAAGATTCTCAATTGACGATCGATCACGGTAAAGTGGCCATTAACGCTAGTAATGGCAGTTTAGATGCTGCGGTGACTTTAAACAATCAATCCGCAGTGACCTTAGCGAAAGTCGATGGTTTAGGGCAAGGCAATGTGACCCTCAATGATGAGAGTACATTGACCCTTAAGGGGGCAGGTGATTTAAACAATACGATTGCCGGCAAAGGCACCTTAAACATTGCAGCCGATGGTGTCACGCTGCATAAAGACAACAGTGACTTCACAGGCACTTTAAAGGTCATGGATCAAGGCGCCGCAAATGTGTTAGCCCTCAATAGCCTTGGCACTGCAACTGTGGATGTGGCCGGTACATTGAACATCAATGATGGCGTCAAAGGCGATTTAAATAATGTCATCAGTGGTGCAGGGACCGTTGCACTTGGCAAAGGCAGTGATTTAAATGTCAAAGGCGAACATGGCGCTTTAACGGGCACGGTGACATTAGCCGATCAATCGGCTTGGAACATCACAACCGATGCACCGTATGATCTCAATTATGCATTGTCAGGTGTGGGCACCGTATCTGTGGATGCTAGTGGCGCCATTACCCTTAAAAATGCCGGTGCAAAAGACTTTACGGGTGAATTTGCTGTGAAAGGCGGTGAACTTGCTCTTGATCAAACAGGTTTTGATGTCTTAACAAATGCAAGTGTGAGTTTAGTTGGTGGTGATGCATCGCTTCAATTAGATGATCAATCATTGAAAAACTTAACCTTTAATCAAGGCTCGATGACGTTGCGAACTAAAGACACGAATGATCGTGTGAACCATTTGAATGTCACAGGTTTAGTGACACTTGAAGGTCAGGATAACAGTTTGCGTGTTGATCCCACGAAATTGGAAAAAACAGAGTTTGATCACAAAGTGGACACATCGCTCTCATTTTTAGATCAGCAAGAGGGTTTCATCGGTGAAACGTTGATCAAAGGTCAAGTGGTGAAACAAGGTGATGCACAGATCCATTTAGCAGATTTGCAAGGCCAACGCGTTGATAATGATGCAGTGGCAAAAAGCGCGGTGACAATTCAAGAAGGTGCCGGTCAAGCATTTTATGGTTTCAATGGCTTACGCACAGATGATCAAGGCATTCATTTGAATTATGGCTTATCTGCGATTGAAGCCTATCAAGGTCAAAATGTGGCGGTGTTGTCGAGCACAACGAATGTCACCACTGAGTCACGCAATTTATCGGCTGAATTAATCGGTCAGGGTGATTTTACCTTCAAAGGCAATCTTGGCATTGAGGTCTCTAATGGCAAAAACAGCTACACAGGTAACACGGTGATTGATGGTGCCACTGTCACTGCAGGCGCAGACAATGTCTTTGGGGAAAAAGGTGCCTTGAATTTGGTGAATCAAGGACAATTTTATCTCAATGGTCACGCGCAAACAGTGGATCAGTTGGTGATTGATGAAGGTGCGCGTCTTGAACTAAATGCCGGCACACTCACGTTAAATGATCAACAAACCTCTGACATTAAAGGTGCATTGCTCGGGGATCAAACAGCAACATTGAACATTGCTAAAGGCACGGTGAATGTTGAGAGCATCAACAAAGAGTTTGCGGCAACGGTCAATGTAGATGATGCCTCGGTGAATTTAAATCAGACACAAGGTTTAGGTCATGGTCAATTGAATTTGACGGATAAAGCTGTGGTGAACATTGCCGGTCAAGGTGATTTGTTGAACACAATCGCTGGCAGCGGGAATATCAATGTGACGCCCACCGGTCAAGTGGCGGTGAAAGGTCAGCATGATGCCTTTAATGGCACAGTGAGTGTGGCAGATCAAGGCTCGTGGAACATTCAAACCGATGCACCGTATGATGTCAATTATGCATTGTCTGGTGCAGGTACCGTGTCTGTCGATGCTAACGGCGCCATTACCCTTAAAAATGTGGGTGCAAACGACTTTACCGGTGAATTTGCTGTCAAAGGTGGTGAACTTGCCCTTGATCAAACGGGCTTTACCGTGCTTGATCAAGCCCATGTGAATTTAGCGGGTGGTGAAGCGAACTTAACGCTTGATGGTCAAACCTTGAAAAACCTCACCTTTAATCAGGGGGCGATGACACTACAAAAAGAGAGTGGTGGCAACCGTTCTAACCATTTAACTGTATCTGACACCATCACATTGGTGGGGGATCAGAACTTATTGAAAGTGGATCGAACCACGGTGGAAAAACATGGCATTGATGCTGATCAGGTGGATCAAAAGACATCATTCTTAGATCAACAGTTTGGCGTGACTGGTGAAACCTTGATTTCAGGCAAAGTGGTCACTAAAGATGCGAAGGGTGATCAAGTGACGGATTATGAGGGCATTTTCTTAGCGGATATGAATGGCCAACTCATTGAGTCTAAAGATGTTAAACAGAGTTCTGCTGTGATTCAAAATGGTGCCGGTGAAGCATTCTATGGCTTTAATGGTTTGCGTACGGATGACAAAGGCATTCATTTAAATTATGGTTTAGATGAAATTGAAGCCTTTAAAGACAAAAATGTGGTGGTTTTATCGGATGCAAGCAATACAACCACAGATAGCCGTGATCTACGTGCGGAGCTTAAAGGTGAAGGTGGCTTCATCTTTAAAGGCAGCGAAGGCATCACGCTCTCTGGCAATTTGAACACCTATGCGGGCGATACTGTGATTGATGGCACAAGCATCACTGCGGGCATGAATCAAGTGTTTGGTACGCAAGGCAATCTCACCATTGACAACAAAGGTCAGTTTGATCTCAATGGCATGAAGCAAACGGTGGATCAATTGAATGTGGCGTCAGGTTCAGCACTCAGCATCAATGGTGGTGAATTGACAGTACGTAAATCGAGCACGTTACTTGGTGATACCATGAAAGGCAATGGCGGTACATTGGTGATCGATGGTGCTCAAGATATGCAAATCCGCGTACAAGGTAATCATGATCAGTTTGGCAGCCATACATGGGTGAAAAATGGTTATCTCAACATTGAGAAAGATGCAGTCTATGGTAATGGCACGGCATTGGTTACCGTGGATCAAAATGCTGGCATGGGCGGTTATGGTACAGTTAATGGTGATGTGTTCTTAAAAGGCCATTTAGATGTGGGCAGCACAGTGAATCATCAAGCGGATCAACCGATGGGCAACTTTACAGTGCAAGGCAACTTTAAAGCTGAAAAAGGCAGCCTCATTCACATCGCCAGTGACGGTGAATTGGCCGGTCGCTTAATCATCACCGGTAATGCGGAAGGTGAAAGTGGCCTTAAAGTGGATGACATGCACGGTGCGCCATTGACGCAATTAGCCGATGGTACGCAGAAAGTTGAAGTGGTGAGCATTGGCGGCAAAACCAATACCATGGTACTCACACAAGAAGGCCGTGCGGTGCGCGGTGCCTTTGACTATCACTTAGAAAAAGGCAGCGATGGCAACTGGTGGTTAGTGACGGCTGCGGATGATGAAAGTCGCCGTCCTGAAACAGGTGTGTATGTTGGTGGCTTAAATGTGGCGAATACGTTGTTCAACCACAAATTATCTGAGCGTAACTATTTGTCAGAAGATAGCCGCATTTGGACATTGGTGGGTGGCCAGTTCAGTCAATTCTATGACAATGGCAAACACAACCGCACCACGATTGACAGTTATCGTATGATGATCGGTGGTGATATCCTTCGCGCAACGATGGATGATCAGCCAATTAAAGTGGGTGTCTTTGGGGCATATGGTCACAGCAAAATCAAGAGTCAACAGCAACACAATGGCTTAAACTCTAAAGGCAGCAGCGATGGTTATGGCTTGGGGCTTTATGCGACATTCGGCGATCAATTGACGCAAGGCTTCTACCTTGATGGCTCGTTGCAATATGTTTACTTTGACAACAATGTGACCGGTGATCAAATCAGTAGCGAGAAGATGAAAACCAAAGGTTTCATTGCCTCATTAGAAGGCGGTTACACCTTCGGATTGACGGATGATCTTTACCTACAACCACAAGCGCAAGTGACGTGGATGGGGGCGAAGATGAACGGCATCACAGATTCCACAGGCACGCGCATCACAGGCAGTAAAAACAACATTGAAACGCGTTTAGGGGCTCGCTTATTCATGGAGAAAACCTTGGACAATGGCAATGTTGTGACGCCTTATATGGAATTGAATTACTATCACAATTCAAAACCGTTTTATGCCAGCTTTGATGGCGTTCGTGTGGATCAACATGGCTCACGCAACTTAGGTGAAATGAAGCTCGGTATTGAAGGCCAAGTGCAGAAGAACTTAAGTGTTTGGGGTGATGTGGGTTACCGCGCAGGTTCAAACAGCTATCACGATACCAAAGTCACTTTAGGGGTGCGTTATAACTTCTAAGTGAACAGCATTAAAAAGCGCCTTCGGGCGCTTTTTTTATGGGCGGGATATTCGATCAACGGCGCGTTAATAAACGACCGGTCATCTCAACGCGATCAAAACTATACACATGATCAAACGGACTTTCACCACAGCGGCCCACCAATGGTAAACGCTGATCTTTCCAACCTTCACGCAATGTCACTTGAGCACTGCAAATGGGGCATTCACCAATGAATTGTGTCAAACTTGTGATTTGTGAATGTTCATCGCGGTGCATTTCGATTTCAGCAGAAGATTGATTCATGGCGATCATCCACGGCGGCGCCTTTAAAATGCGATATTCTGGCAATCGAAATAGGGGCAGTGTCACATAACGCATCACCAAATAAAAATAGCCCATTGGTATTGAGAGATAGAGCAGCTGCCACAGGGTGAGATGATCCGTTTTAAGGGCAACGCCAACAATGATGATGAGGAGTCCTGCTAGAGCCATCAATGTCAATAAAAACCACATGAGATAAAAACTCATGCCGCGAAGGCTACGATTTCTAAAGGTGCCTTGATGCATGAAAGGGCGCATGTACCATGCAATTTTAATATTGGCAGGAGGTGTTCTGTGGTAGCGGATCGATGTGGGGTCCATCTCTTCAGGCGGGATTTCTTTGGCAATCGGTTGGATGTCAATATACATCAAATTTTCATTGCCTTTGCCGCCTTGTGGGTTGGTGCCGGCAATGGATGGCACATACCCAATGTTTTCAAACACTGCACGATTTTGTAAAACAATGCGTTCGCATTGCTGATTGAGCATGCTTTGATTGATCCATTTATTGAGATTAGCAGGGGGCACATAGTCCGCAATTCCCTTTGAATCATCATAGTCCGCCTTCATCGTATGGCGTGATAATCCATGAAATTCTTCCCCTTTTTGATGGGCATTGAGGGTGCATTCACACAAATAACGCAGGCAATGATCCGTCTTTTTTAGGGATTTATGGGTCTGTAAGATGGCATAAAGTGCCTCAATGGTTTCAATAGATTCAGTCATTTACACTCTCCTTACCCGGTTACATACTGGGTTATGGTCTGTTTTCGCCTCATGATACTTGTCACAATCGATCCATTCAATCAATGGAGGTATTTTATGCAACAGCACTATGACATTCACAATACACGTTTAACGGTACACACTTTAGCAGAAGGCAGCCTTTGCATTGAGGCAATGATGAATGATGATACGGTCGAATTGTTGATGGACATGCGCCGCCGTTATCATGGGCGTTTTCATTTAGAGTATACAAAAATGGTGTTTCCCGTGCGTTATACGGCGCGCATTTTAACGTATCTTGAAAAATGGCAAAAAAAAGCACCATCACAAAATGGTGCAAAGAGGGGTAAGGAACGAGTAGAACAGAGGATTGTTAATTAAGGGCAAATCTCATTGATGCAAGCACCGCGCGTGAGCATTTCATGGAAGTTTTCATAACTGGTTTCCACCATGTTTGACAGCGCTTCTTCTGTATTTGAGCCCACATGTGGGGTCACAAGAACGCGCGGGAAAAGTTCAATGAGTTTTTGTACCGTGCCATCAGGAACAGTTTGCCAAGGCATGAATTTGCGTTGGAAAAATTCTGCTTCATTTGAGAAGACATCCGTGGCAAAGCCGCTGAGTTTTTTGCTCTCAAGGGCAGCAAGCACGGCTTCATTGTCTTGAATCTCGCCGCGGGCGGTATTGACTAAAATGGCATCTTGCTTCATTTTGCCGATGAATTCTGCATTGACGAATTTTTCATTTTGTCCCGGTACATACGGCACATGCAGGCTGATGATGTCGCTTTGGGGCAATAATTCATCGAGCGTCATAAATTCCACAAACTCTTTGGCTTTTTCGGACTCAAAAATGTCATAGCCAATCACGCGCGCACCTAAACCGTGAAAGAGTTTAGCTTCAGCGAGCCCAATTTTCCCAAGTCCGATGATGCCCACAGTACAGTTATGGATTTCACGCGTGAACATTTCATCATCAATGATGAAGTCACGATAGGCAGATTTCACCGTCATGTAAGCTGTTTTACGAAGGAGCATCATCGCAAGTGTGACGGAAAGCTCTGCAATTGCCGTCGGTGAATAGGAAGGCACGCGTGCCATGCGAATGCCAAGGGAGCGGGCATATTCCACATCAATGTGGTTAAAACCCACAGTGCGCGTAAAGACATATTTGATGCCATAACTGTGCAGCGCATCAAGGTTTTGTTTATCAGCCACAGAGTTGCCGCGCAATAGAACCGCATCGTGATGTTCTGCGGTGCTCACGTTATCATGGCGCAATAAGTCGGGAATGAGCGTTAAGTCATAATTATATTTATTGAGTTTGTTAAAGTACTCAATTTCATTGTGTCTAACGCCATAGCATGCAATTTTAAACATATCAGTCACCTATGATTCGTGAGTTAAAAGAAATAGTGTTGAATGAGCTCAAGCACCACGATCCAGATCGGGATGAAGATCACCGCTAAAATGGTGGAGATCAATGAGCTGTTTGAGGCAAGGAGTGCTTCGCGATCAAAGCTGATGGCATAAGTGGTCACAACAGTTGCAGCAGGCGCCATCATCATGAGCACCACAACAGCGATCACATCATAGCTCATTGGCATAATGCCTGTGCCATGGAGGAACAATAACACCACCAAAATGAGCGCAGGAATCAAGACAACTTTAATGAAGCTGTAATACCATGTAGTTTTGTTTTCCGCAGCCTGTTTTAAGTTGATTTGTCCAAGGGTTGCACCAATGGATAACCATGCCAATGGGGAAGCGAGCCCTGCCAAATATTTCATGGCTTGTTGTAACCAAGGCGCAGTTTGATCGATGCGAAGGAAGGCATATTGCTTCACAGCGCCGCCACTTGTGGTCACATCCACTTGTGGCAATGAGTTTTGAAATGCCCAAATGAATAAGCCCGCGAAGGTTGCGATCACAATTGGGTTTAAGAACATCTCTTTGATGTTTTTGCTGCTCATTTTCAAGCCACTCATTTGAATGTAGCCATATGAGTAGAGGAACACGCGATAGCTGATGTTGAAAATAGAGCTCAGCATCACGCCCACAGGACCAAAAAGGCTGCTGATAATGGGTGTACTGAAAAATGTGGTCGAGCCAAAGATGCTCAAGTTACGAAGTGCCGTTTGCTCATCGCCCACGTATTTAAAATAAAAGAATTTACTGACAATGATCAATGCAATATAGATGACAAAGCCTAACACCAAAAGTGTCATACCATCGGCCATTTTTTGTGGATCATTGTCCTGCATGAAGGAGGTGAACGCCAAAGCGGGCAGGGCTGCTGTTAAGACAACAGAGGAGAGGATTTTACCCACTTGATTGTTAAAGATGCCCGTTTTTCTAAAATAGTAGCCAAGCCCAATGATTGAAATGGTGGAGAAAATCGCACCAATCATGGCAGTATTACTTAGGGTTTTATGCAGCAATGCTAAAAGTTCCATCGAGTGTGCCCTCATGTTGATCAAAGTCATCTATGTGCAGCCGCTACACAGATAATGCGAATAATAATGATTATCTATAATATTAATAACGACACATATTTTATATAATAATAAAGAAAATACTAGAGGGAATGGATTTATTTATTTAATTTGCATGGCGGGGGATAAATATTTTATGGCAAAGGATTGACACCACTGCGCAAAGGGTTAGATTAAGATCAGAGATCACAACAATAGAAAACAATCCTTGAAAGGAGAGAGAATGAAAAAATTATGGGTCTTAATGACGGCGATGACAATGAGCCTCACCATCGCGCATGCTAAAGAGGGGCGTTTATTGCAAACGCCATCAATGACAAAGGCGGAGTTTAATCAAGCAGCTGGCTATGGCAAAGATGCGGATCCTGACAGTTATTGCTACATCGTGCTCGATGAACCTTATGCAAAAGAAGATGCGCCTGATTTAACATTAGCGCGCGGCATTGGCGATGGCGCAGAGGAAATGGTGGTTAAACTCAAAAATACGCCCGTTAAAGTGAGCAGTGAAAATATTGGCATTGCCACGCCTTATATTTGGCACAATCAAAAAGCGAATCTCTTTATGGTATTTGACACCACACGCGTTGTGGATTACGGCGAAAGCTCCATTTTGTTTGGGCAATTGAGCATCATCACGCCTCAAGCAAAAGAGGTGTATCAAGCGCGATTCAGCTGTTTAGATTAATGTATGACGTTTGGCATCAATCAAGTGATTTTAGTGGGGCAGTTGTTGAATGCCCCAGAGATAAAAATGCTCACCACAGGCAGCGAAATGGTGACGTTCACGCTCGCCATTGAGATGGAAAAACACGTAGAAAAACATGTGGTGAAAATTTATGGGCATTTGGTCGAGCAAGCGGCTGCCTTAACACAAGGCACATTGATTTATCTAGAAGGGCACCTGCAAACCCACACATCGAAAGATTTAACGGGACAAACGCATGAACATATTGAGATCATTGTGGGTCAAAAAGGTGTGTTGCAGGTGCTAGATGAATGATTATAGCGTCGTGGTTTCAAAGTGCTTCAAATCGTGTCCTTTCAATGCAGCGCCAATCATCTCGGGCAATTGATCTGGCGTACAAGCAAAGCAAGGCACGCCAAGGTTGCTGATCTCTTTACCGAGTGCTTTATCATAATCGGGGCGGCCGCTGTCCGTCAGGGCAAGCAGTGTGATGACAATAACGCCATCGTCTTTCATGCTGGCTAAACGGCGCAATAAACCTTGGCGAACGCCACCTTCATACAGATCAGAGATCAAAATAAAAATGGTTTTTTTGGGCTCTGTGATCAAGGTTTGGCAATACGAGACGGATTTATTGATGTCGGTTCCGCCGCCCATTTGAAAGCCAAAGAGCGCATCCACCGGATCGTTTCGGCACAATTCTGTTAAATCCATGATGTTGGTATCAAATGCCACCACATGCGTTTCAAGTACGGGCATGCTTGCAAAAATCGCCCCCATGATGGATGAATAGATGATGGATTCATACATCGAACCACTTTGGTCGATGTCGAGAATCACCGTCCAATTTTTCTGCTTTTGGCTGCGCTCAAAGAAGAAAAATCGTTCTGGAATGAGGCGCTTTGTGGCAACATCATAATTTTTAAGATTGCGCTCAATGGTTCTTTTCCAATCGGTGCTGGAAAAATTGGCGATTGGCGTGTGTGCTTTTTTATTCACAACGCCCGTCACAGCACGACGAAGATCCGTTTCCATCTTTTTCATGATTTGATCAACGACAGCTTTAATGAGCGCGCGCGCAGAATCTTTGGACTTTTCCGGAATGGCATCTTTGAGGGCTAAGAGATTGCTCACCATATTGATGTCTGGCGTGACATTTTGCAAAGATTCAGGCTCAAGCAACAGTTGCGTGAGCCCTTTGCGTTCGATGGCATCGGCTTGAATCACGCTCACCACATCTTTCGGGAAATGGTTACGCACATCCACCAGCCATTTGGCCAATTTAGGTGAGCTTGCGCCTCGACCTGCGCTGCGGGCACTTGAATCATCTTGCCCATTGCCTTCATAGATCAATCCTAAGGCTTGATCCATGATCTGTTCAGAATCTGATAATGGCGCGGCTTCTAGCGTGCTCGCATTGTCGCCTAAGATCAAGCGCCAGCGGCGAAGCTGCGTATTTTGATTGTCCATATTGTCCTTTAAAAATCAAAGTCAAAATCATTGAGGGCATCGAGCGCGTCATGCTCCTCTGTGCTGAGCTCAGTTTGTAAAAACTCGGCAGTCGCGGCGGCGTTTGTGCCCCAAAAATCATTGAGTAAATCCACAATGCTCGCCTTTTGACTCGGTTCAAATTGCCCAAGAGTGCGGCGTAAAAAGACAACCGCCCGTTGAAAACCTTCTTCATCTAATTGTGTGACGTAATCATTAAGCTCGCGCCAAATGGCAATGCGTGACAAGAGTGCATAGCGATTGCAAGCGGCTAAGCCTTCAAACCATGTGGCGGCTAAATCAGCAGGAACACCGGGAGAAAATCGCCTGGCCACTTCGATGCTGCATGCTTCTTCACTCACCAATTGATGTTCGAGCAATAACGCAAAGGCTGTGCCGGATAAATAGGTATTGTGATGATCTTCCATCGCCAATGTACGCAATTGAGTTTGCCACAATGGCACATTGAGCCATTCATAGAGATCATGTGCCACGCGCTCAAGCATTTGTATGCTGCTGGCCACCTTTTTAGCGGCGAGATAATCACACATTGCCGCATCAGACAATAAGAGAGAGGCGCGTAAAAAGAGCTGTTCGATGATGGGCTTGAGGGTTGCTGTGTCAATGCGGCGCAATGATCCAAATTGATACAGATGGCTGAGGGCAAAGCAGGCATCACTGATGGCATCAAAATCTTCATTGTCCACCAATAAGGCTTGCAAGGCAGCAATGGCGCTGTCAAACATGTGGGTTAAATNACATTCACAAATCGCCCGAATGATGTGTGCAGCTGCACTGATGTTGTCACAGTTTTCTAAGCGTTGCTGTAGCTCGTAAGCGGCAGCGATTTCGATGGTTTCACCTTTGAGGTTGCTCTCAATGATTGTGATTTCCACTTCTGTTGACCATTGCAGCACCCATTTTTCTGACCATGAAGCATTGTCCTGCGTTAAGCGTATTTGTGTGGCAAATGGAACGTTGAGGACTTGTAAGCGGTGCAAAAATGTGGAGCGATGCAAGTCTAAAAATGCCGCAGCCTCTGATTTAACACGGATGTTCTCCCGTAAATCTAAGGCCAAAGTTTTTTGTACAGTGTTTTGATACTCTTTGAGTTTAAGGCGTTTGAGTTGCTCTGCCATGTCCTCTTGAATTGGCGTTTGCCCAACGCCTTCTGGTAAAAATCCCATATCTGTGCCAATGTCCACACGATTTAACGCAACGGCGACTTTAGCAATCTCGCCTTCACCTAAGCACGTCATGGCAGCTTCATGTAAATCACTTAAAACGGGATATTGTCCACCTTTGAGCATCGTCAATGCATTGGCAAGGCGCACCGCTTCAATGACGCTCGCAGAGGATGCATTGTGTCCCTCATCTCGTAAATGGTGCGCAATGTGGGTCAAATATCTGGCGGACAATTCCGCTTGTGTACCGTTTTGCAGCGCCTGCCAGAGCATGCCAAAATAATAGGGTGCACGGTTGCCTGCGCCATAACCGGTGCGGCTGCTTAAACGTAAGTAAGAGTAGGGCATCAATGTTTGTTTGATGGCAACTTTTGGCAGCGGCGGCATTGCCTCTACATTGGGCGCGGCAAATAAACGCTGTAATCCCGAAACATGATAAGCGCCCACTAGCATCACAATGTCATCAAGGCGATAACCCTTCTCCTTTTGAATGCGTAGCACCGTTTGATGCATATACGCTTCGCGGATGTGGTTATAGGCATGATCAAGCGGTTTTGCATGGTGCTCTTGCTTTTCCGTCAGTGCGCGAATTTGTTCGGATTGATAGAGCATTGCCGCTTGATAGGCATCATCATCGGCCGTTTGCTCAAAGTTTCGCTCAAAATAACTGTCATAATCCTGCTCATCACTGAGCTGAGCAATCGTGTCATAGAGCATTTTTTGATGCTGATAAAAATCCATCGCATCATTATCATCAGACTGATCATGACTCAAGGATTGTGCTTCCCGCATCAATTGCCTAAATTTTAGAGAGCTTTCAGATGGGAGATCAAAAAATGCCACATCGCAATCATGTGCTTTGCCCCAGCGCATCGCTTGATATTCAGGGGAATAATCTGCGAGCGGATAGAGAATGCTCTCCATCGGAAACGCTTGCGTATAGGCCATGATGGCAATTGGCAGGCGAACCTCTGGTTTAATGATGTGATCAATCAGATCTGTCGCATCGCTTGGCCCTTCAATCAAGATGCATTTAGGCTGCTTTTTTGATAGATAGCGCTGTAAATGGTGCGCCGCCGCGGGCGATAGATGACGCACACCAAAGATTTGTGGCGTCATAGATTATCCATTCATTTCAATGCAGCTGTGGTAAAGATCACGCCAGTTGGCGCCACGCTTTTTCATCACGTTTTCTAAATACTCTCTCCAAACGATTTGATCTTTTTCATCATCTTTAACAATCGCGCCTTGAAGCCCTGCGGCAAGATCATTTTCACAAATGGTGCCTGTGCCAAAACTTGCAGCAAGCGCCATGCTGTTGGTGATCAAAGAGATGGCTTCCGCCGTAGAAACCACGCCGCTTGGGCATTTGAGTTTCTGTTTTTGATCAAGGGTTTTGCCTTCACGCAGTTCGCGGAAAATGGTGACGATTTTTTCAATGTCCGCGCTTGTGGGTAATGCCGCTTTGAGTTGATAACTGCTGGCAATTTCAGCCACGCGTTTAGTGACAATGCTCACTTCAGTATCAAGCGTGCTTGGCGCAGGTAACACAATGATGTTAAAGCGGCGCTTGAGGGCAGAGGACATATCATTGACCCCTTTATCGCGTGTATTGGCAGTGGCAATGATGGCAAAACCACGTTGTGCGCGCTGTTCGCGGGCAAGTTCAGGCACAGAAACTGTTTTTTCAGACAAAATAGAGATCAATGCATCTTGCACTTCAGAGGCGCAGCGAGAAATCTCCTCAAAGCGTGCCACTGAACCTGTTTCCATTGCTCGGAAAATTGGGCTTTGGATCAAAGCCTCTTCAGATGGGCCATTCGCTAGAAGCATTGCATAGTTCCAGGAGTAACGAATGTGCTCTTCTGTCGTGCCGGCTGTGCCTTGCACCACTTTACCGGAATCACCACAGATGGCGGCGGTTAAGTTTTCAGATAACCATGATTTCGCGGTGCCCGGTTCGCCAATTAATAAGAGGGAGCGATCGGTTAAAAGTGTCGCAATGGCGATCTCCACTAAGCGATCATGACCAATGTATTTTGGTGTGATGATCACGCCATTTGCTTCACCGCCCACGATGAATTTAAGCACGGCTTTTGGGGAGAGCTGCCAACCGGCGGGTTTTTCCTGTGTGGCATCCTCTTTTTTAAGGGCATCTAACTCATGGGCATATAAAAGTTCTGCAGGTAAGCGCAGGGCATCGTTGGTTTTTTGAGCTTTTTTAGCCATGGGTGACTCCGTTGTTTTGCGCCGCGGCGCGTTGTGTGAGGTTGGCAAGATATTCAACGCTGCCTTGTGGCTTTTTGCCAAGGCGCGCAAACTCTGCATTGATTTTTTCGATGATGCGTGGCGCAGCTTTAGCACTGCCCATGCGTTCTTCTAAATATGCAAAAATTGTGCCCATTTTATCGTAGGATAAATAGTGCATCATATGAGTGAGGCACTCAATCATGCGCGGGCTATCTTTCGGCTCAAGGCCATGCAGTAGTGCTAAGACATCAAAGGCATTGTGAGCATTTTGACCACGTTTGGTGTAATTAGAGCGCAGCATCATTAAAAATTCTTGTGTGGAACAAAAATCATAGAGATCATCAGCCCAGCGTGGATCGGCATATTGTGGATTAGGCGCCGTCAATGCATATTGATAGAGCACATAAAAACGTGGCGCAATGCCATCGGTATAAGGTGAATTGTCCACTGAGTCAATCAAATAACAGAGGATGTTGGCAAAATTGATCACCTGATCCATCGGATAGAGCTGTTTAAACGCACGATAGATAAAATGCGGGCAGAAGCTTAAATGGCGCATATTCTCGATGAATAGTCTTCGTGCATAATGATCCTGTATCAGTACAGCATTTAATGTGCGTTCAAAATCAGGATGATCTTCGGGCAATCTTAGCTCACCAAAATAGCGGGCAATTGAGGATTGTAGGCGATCAAATTCTTCTGAAAAGGGTTTAAAATTGGCATCGCCCTGTTTTTGGCTGCGCTGACCTTCATAATCATTGAGTTGCTGGCTGAAACTGATTAAATGCTCGATGAGCTCAGGATAATAGATGTGGTCAAAAATACGCACATACGCATTGATGTGACGGAAAATATCAGCAGTTTTACCATAATCTTCTGACCACTCAAATGTGCTGAGTGCTTCAATCTGAGTCAATAGAGGGGCAAAGAACGTTGCATCATATCCTCTCAAATCTGTGAGGGATTGTAACGTGTTAGCCATGAGCTCAAGCGTGCTTAATTTTTGCGTGTTAAATGCCGCCATTAAGAAATCCCAAGCTTCTGGCAAAGGTGAACGCGCAAGTCCAAGATAAGCCGCTTCTTTCAACGCTTTTTTCTGACTTTTGGCAGCTGCTAATAAATGATCAAGATGATGCAAATTTCTTGAGAGCGCTGGCATCAATGCCACTTGTAGCTTCGTGGCTTTACCATTGAGGATATTGTCAATCCATTCATCGGTGAATGTGTGCCCAAGTTGATCAAGCAGTTCAATGCGGCGCGCATTGCCTTTATTGTCCACTAACGTGAGGTCTGCCAATAAAAACGGAATCATCGGTGCGCCAATGGCTGGAATGATGGTCTCGGCGACTTCATCAGCAATGTCTGCATATTTATCTTCAATGCCGCGGGCGATGTGGCTGTATAGGCGCACATCATGAATCAAGCCACGCGCATAAGCATCTGTGATGATTTCATAGCGCCCTGAACCTGTGGTATTCAATGCGGTGATGGTGGGGGCAAGTTCTAAATAAGTCAGCGGCGTTTTGAGGGTTTCGATGTCTAAGATCGGTTGGGGTGATGTTTGCTCGCCATTAATCACACTTTTGCCTTGTGTGTATAACACAGCATAGAGCAGGGTGGAGAGTGCAGTTAAATGGGCGGCGCTGTCTTGTGTCTCTGCATTGACCAAGGTGTGGATGTGCTCAGCAATTTTTTTAAAAATGGGGGCTTTTTCCCCCATTTTTTCAAAGATGGGCAGTAATTTTTGTAAGCGCGGATCATGATGAGCAAAACGGCTGCCCGCGATCATCAAGCGATTGACCTCTGTGCGTAGGTCGGATAAAGGCTGTAGTAACATAAATGGCGTCCTATTAGTAAATTAAGCGAATGATGCCATCTGTACGCACAATGGCGAGCACTTGTACGGCAAAGGTTGCAGAGGCTAAATCCGTGTGACAACGCACCACTAAAGCAGTATTGTCCGCAGTTTCTGGCAATAGATTGGCCAATAATGTGGTGGTTGGCTCACTGTTTTTAAGATCTTTGACCACTAATGTTGCACCCTTTTGATCCATCAAAACAGGCCTATCATCCACGAGCGCAGCACGATGAAAGGCAATGAGGGCAACGGGATATTTATCTGCCAGCGGATTTTTAATGCTGTTTTTCACAGATTTAATGAGCTCAGCATAATCAGTCGCAGCATACGTCAATGTACGGGCGTAATCGTTAGGTTCTGCGGCGCGCGTTTTGCACTCTTGATCTTCCCAGCGAATGCGCGGATTGACATCGCCAGGGTAAATGTACAAGGTATTTAGCGTATGAATCTCCGCGGTGGAATTCGTTTGCTGAATGTATTTAGCCGCGCGATAAGGGCGATAATTGAGGGTGGTGAAGATGCGCCCCGTATTTAAATTGAGCCATAAGCCTTCGTCCACGAATTCTTTGCGCGCAGTGTGATCAAAGACATTAAAAGAGAGCTGGATCAATGATGCATTTTCTTCAAATTGTTGCAATTCTGCCAATTCATTGATTTTCCAAGTGCGCCCAATTTGCTCCTCAATCGCGGAGCTCACATCAGGCGATTGCGTGGGTTCTGCATGCCATGTGGTTAAATGCGCACGGCTCTTTTTAAGAAGGGTTGCGATGTAATTGACTTGATCAATGGCGATGGTGTAATCATCCGCTTCAATGTGTGTAATGGCGACAATCAGGTGATTAAATGCCGTTTGAATGCCATTGATGTTGTAATTTCCGAGCTCTTTAATTTGTGCTTGATAGGCATCAATGAGCTGACCATCTAATGCGGCTAAGCCAGAATGCACAATGCTATTGAGGAGAGTGTCTGCAATATCCAGCCCAAGCAGCTGTTGATCAATGCGCTTACGCACCGTGGTGGCGTTGATTTTTTTGGGCTTGTCAGCACTTTTTGCGCTTGCAGCGTCTGCCTTTTTCTTTTCCGCACGCATCTCCATTTTCCCACGCTTTGCGGCGATGTCGTCAGGGACAGGATGCTCTGCAAATTGCGTGGGTGCATTGCTATAGAGATAGAGCAGGCCAAGGGCATGTTTACATGGGAACTGACGGCTCGGGCACGTACAGCGGAACACAGGATTGTGCTCATCAATATAGTCAGCAGAGCAGTAATAAGGATTTTTACCGCTGCCTGCGCACTCTGCCCAGATCAAATCTTGATCGGGTGAGATTTGCATCTGACTGAATTTACTTTTCGCATAGAGCGCATAGCCATTTTTAGCGGCTGCTGCGTTCGGTGCGAGCGATACAATGCTCGATTCGTTGATGTTCATACTCACTCACTTCTGTTATGGATATGTAGCTCGATATATTTCCGTGTAGGATAACAAAATCGCGCCCAAATAAAATAGAAGCAAGTGAATAAAAAACATGCAAATCAAAAGGATTTATCGAGGTGTTCTCAAGCCACCTTGTACGCCATTTGGGCTCCACATGATTTGCCACAATTGGATTTCTCGAGAGCGAAAAGCCCCCGCGCAAACCAATAAATAGTAGCGGAACATGCGTTCAAATCGCGGTGTATATTGATCACATAATTCTGGCCAAGCGGCTTGAAAACGCTCAAACCAAGCCATCAACGTGCGATCATAATCCGCGCCAAAGTTGTGCCAGTCTTCCATCACCCATTGATTTTCACTGGCATCGGCAATTTTTTGCATGGAGGGTAAAATGCCATTCGGGAAGATGTATTTCTCAATCCAAGGATCAACGTTGATTTTATTGTATTTTGAGCCAATGGTGTGCAATAAAAAGAGCCCATCTTCCTTAATGTTGCGGCGCACTACATTAAAATATTCACGATAATTTTTAGGGCCCACATGCTCAAACATTCCAACGGAAACAATGCGATCAAATTGATCATTGAGATCACGATAATCTTCCAACAAAATGGTGACATCTAAATCTTGACAGCGATCTTGTGCAAATTGCTGCTGCTCTTTTGAGATGGTGACGCCAGTGACGCAAACGCCATAATGTTGTGCAGCATAAGCAGACAATCCGCCCCAGCCGCAGCCAATGTCCAATAAACGCATGCCGGGTTTTAATTCAAGTTTTTGGCAAATGAGTTCTAATTTATCGCGCTGGGCACTTTCTAAGTCCGTGGCGGTTTTCCAATAGCCGCAGGAGTATTGCATGTAAGGATCTAGCATGTGCATGAACAGATCATTTCCAAGGTCATAATGCTCTTTACCCACGATCCATGCACGGCTTTTGTTCTGTAGGTTCCAAATGCGCGCGGCGAGGATTCTCAAAGTGTCATGCCAATTATTTGGTAATTGATCGTCTAATTTTGCACTTAGTACGCGCGTGAAGAAAATATCGAGGCGCTCACAATCCCACCAACCGTCCATATAGCTTTCGCCAAGGCCAATGGAGCCTTGTTGCAACACGCGATCAAAAAAATCAGGATGATTGACTGTGATGTCATAAGGACGTGTTCCATTGATCTCGATCCCCGCTTTATGGAGCATTTCTTCAATGATGCGTTGTGAATGCGCAACTTTTTTTGATGCTACCTCTGTCATTTGACTCATAACATTCTCCCATGGTCATTTTGTTCATAATCATCTTTCGATTGTGGGGATGGTATTTATATGAATGATTAAAAAATGAATAATCAATATATTATCTAAAATTATATGATTGGGGGATTGATAATTTTAATGGTGAGTTTTGGGTGCAATTGGCATGAATTAGTTAAAGTTATAACCAAATTTTCGGGTTAATAATATCTGCTTCCACCAGTTTTCTCGCGCTAAAATCACATTATCATTTGTTGTGGATTTGAAAATATCCAAAATAGAATAACGAAAATTTTGTTTGATGTAGTCATCCGTTAGCACTTTGAGTCCAACGTTGCCGCCATGATATGTTCTCACATAAGCTTGCCAACGATTCAATAACATATCTTCGCCATAAGCTGCGCCGATATACATCTTTCCTGTTGCTTGATCGGTGATTAAATAAACACCTTTTTGGTTTCTCAGTGCAGTTTTCCATGTATCCTTGTCAAGGACACGAGCAAGATCATGCCATGAAAGATCTATATTTTCATATCCGGGAAATAAATCCTCATTGAAAATATCAGGTAGAATTTCATGCACAGAACAATCATCAATCACAGACAGTGCATTTCTGATCATCATTTGGCTTTTATTCTTATATGAAATAATCAAGCGACCAATGTAAGGCTCATATTCAGGCAGTGATTCATATTCATAACCCATACCATTAAGAATATTTAAATCTTTTGTCACTCGACCGATGTGAAATAAGAGCCATTGATTTTCTGACGCATTAATTTTGATGAATCCAAGATTGATCTGCCCAACTTTATAGGATTTATTACGTTTATAGTTCCAATATTGACCTGTCATGATGCGATCAACATTCCCATTTTTAAACATATCAATGGGATTTCTGTTTCCATCAAGCATTAAGTTAAAACGGATTTTGGTATTTATCAAGTCATCTAATTTTAAAATGTCATTAAGTTTAATCATAGTAATGTCCCATTTTTTATGATCAAGAATAACAGACAATAAAAAAGCCCTTAGCATTGCTAAGGGCTTTCTCAATATGGCGGAGGCGGTGGGATTCGAACTCACGAACGGTTTAACCCGTTGCCGGTTTTCAAGACCGGTGCCTTCAACCACTCGGCCACGCCTCCAAAAGAGAAGCTCATTATATATAAAAATTTCATTGTTGCAAGTTTTTATGTTGTAGTTTTTTTGATCAATGGCTGATTTAAGGTGTAAATTTGATTTATCTAATTGATTATAAAATATAAATTATTCCTCTAAAAGATGTATTATGCCTAAAACTTAAGCAAAATTATGCATATCTATGCGTAAAAAAATCATGATGCAGTGTTGATGTGAAAGATTGACAAAGGATAAAAACGCGCTATGATCAAGATTCACTGTTTTTTTGGGCACGTTATGACACATTTATTCGCAACTTATTACGATTATTATCTCCACTTCGCGGGGAGATGTTGTTGCGTGTACCAAAAATAACCACACAAACAATCATCGAAGCCCGCACACTGCGGGCTTTTTTTATACCTAAGGAAAATGAGATGGCCTCACTGACACAATTGAAAACATTACCCGCAACTGAATCCATCATCAGTGGCATTACGAATGCAGATGATCTAAAAATTGCTATAGAGATGGGCGCAACCTATGCAGGACTCATTTTTGTGCTCACATCGCCTTATGGCATTGCCATTGATGCAGCGCTTGAGTTTGCAGAGGCTTCGCCCATTCCGCTCATTGGCATTTTTCAAAATTCTGACCTTGAGGACATCTTATATGTGAGTGAGCAGATTCCATTGTTTGCCGTTTTGCTCAATGGTTGGGAAACACAGGGTTTTATCAATGACCTTCGAGCGCGTTTACCGATGCACATTAAAATTATTAAAATCGCTCATATGTGTGATGGTAACCCGAAAATGAATTATCAAAATGTGGACTTTTACCTCCTTGGTGGCCATGTTGGGGAACAATTGACACCTAATTGGGCGCTTTTAGAGCATTTAAACATGGAGAATGTCTTTCTCTCTGGCAACTGGGTGAATGATACAACACCGCCAAAAGTGGCTAAAAAGCTGTTAGGTTTTGAGATGAATGTTAAAATGATGGTATAACAGCATAACCAATTAACCACAAAAAGGAGGAGTGGTGATGATACGTTGCGTTCGGATGTGGACAGGTGACGATGGTAACTCTCAGTTTGAAGAGGGCTTTATAACATTAAAATCGGGGGAGCGTGGGGATCACGCAAGTTTTAGCATTCCTGTCAAAGAGTTGTCGTTTCGTGAAACAACCTCAGGGGGCTCATATGATTGGCATCAAGATCCCGTGCCACGATATGTCATTACATTATCAGGCACTTTAGAGTTCGAAATGAAAAATGGCGCTACATTTGTACTCCATCAAGGTGATATACTATTGGCGCAGGATAACAGCGGTACAGGTCATAAATGGCGTTTAATTGGCGATGAGCCTTGGCGACGTGCTTATGTGGTGTATCAAGATGATGCTGATTTATGTTTTGTGCCAACAGTGAAGAAATAGGGAGAAGTGATGAGTCAATCCATGACAGAACAGGCGGATGTCGTTTTAATTGGCGGCGGGATTATGAGCGCGACGCTCGCCACATTTTTAAAAGAACTCGAACCGTCGTTAAATATAATGATGTTTGAACGCTTAGAAGATTGCGCACAAGAGAGTTCGTTTCCATGGAATAATGCGGGTACAGGTCACGCTGCCCATTGTGAATTAAATTACACACCACAAAAATCAGACGGCACGGTTGACATCAGTAAAGCTGTGAAAGTCAATACTGAGTTTGATGTGTCACGCCAATTGTGGACATATTTAGTCAAAGCAGGCAAGATCGAAAATCCTCGTGATTTCATCACGCCATGCCCACACATGAGCTTTGTGTGGGGCGATGCAAATGTTCAGTTTTTGCGTCAACGTTTTAAACAATTGTCCGAGCATCATTGCTTTGGGGCGATGGAATTTACAGAAGATCGCGCACAGATCGAAGCGTGGGCACCTTTGATCATGGAAGGGCGCGGCACAGATTTACCATTAGCCGCCACGCGTTCTTTAGAAGGCACGGATGTGGATTTTGGCGCTTTAACTCACTTATTAATGAAAGAATTGGTGAAGCAACCAGGATTCACGGTGAATTACCAGCACGAAGTGTTGGATTTAAAAGACAATGGCCAAGGCGGCTGGCGCGTTATGGTGAAGGATTTAAAATCTGGCCAAAAATGTGACATTTCTGCCAAATTTGTCTTCGTTGGGGCAGGTGGCCGCTCCATTGATTTGTTGCAAAAATCGGGCATTCCTGAAGGTAAAGGGTATGGCGGTTTTCCAGTCAGTGGCATTTGGTTGCGTTGTGATGATGAATCGATTGCCTCACGCCATGAAGCAAAAGTGTATGGTAAAGCCTCCACGGGTTCACCACCAATGTCTGTTCCGCATTTAGACACGCGCGTGGTCAATGGTAAACGCTCACTATTGTTTGGTCCTTATGCAGGTTTCTCCACAAAATTCTTAAAACACGGTTCGTACATGGATTTGTTCGGTTCCATCAAAGGCAATAACATTGAGCCGATGCTAGCGGTTGCAAAAGACAACTGGGATTTGACGAAATATTTAATTGGTCAAGTGTTGCAAAGTTCACAAAGTCAATTCAATGCATTAAAAGATTTCTATCCAAATGCAGAGCGCATCCATTGGAATAAAGCGGTGGCGGGTCAGCGAGTGCAGATCATTCGCCCAAATAAAGAGAAAAAAGGCGTGTTGGAATTTGGTACAGAGCTCATCACCAATGAAAACAAATCCTTGGCAGTATTGTTAGGGGCATCGCCTGGTGCTTCAACTGCGGCACAAATGGCACTGAATGTGCTCAATAAATGTTTTGCTGATGATATGGCACAAACCGATTGGCAAGCGCGTTTAAAAGCGATGATCCCAAGCTATGGCATTGATTTGAAAGTGGATGCACAAGCATGCCGCGACATTAGAAGCGAAACGACAGAAGTATTGAAGCTAAAGATGTGATAATTATGTTACCAAGTGTATAATTAATGTTTATTCAACATTCATTTTCATAAGGTAACATTATGTCATCATTTTTTTCTCTGCCTGCATTGCTCGGCGGATTGCTCATTGGGCTCTCCGCCGCAATTTATTTTCTCTTTTTAGGGCGCGTGATGGGCGTCAGTGGCATTTTAGGCAATCTATTGAGCCGCTGTGGTTTGACAAGTTGGCGCTTGCTGTTTGTGGTGGGTGTGATCATCTCCCCTTGGATTTATAGTCTCATCGCACCTTTACCTGTGCCAGAAATCACGAATAATAAAATTCTGCTCATTGTGGCAGGCTTACTTGTGGGCGTTGGCGCTGCATTAAGCTCCGGTTGTACAAGCGGACACTCCATTTGTGGCATTTCACGTTTGTCGCCAACGTCTGTGGTGGTGACGATGATCTTTATGGTGGCGGGCGGCATTGCTGTCTTTTTCGTGAAACATTTATTGAGACTGTAGGGGGCAATATGTACGCATTGATTTCATTGATCGCAGGCATCGTATTTGGTTTGGGTTTGATTTTATCGGGGATGGCCAATCCCGCGGTGGTACAAGGATTCTTAGATGTCTTTGGCGCTTGGAATCCTGCTTTAATGTGGGTGATGGTGGGCGCTTTGGTGGTGAGTTTCATTGCCGTCACGATCCTTAAAAAACGCGGTCAAACGCTCTTAGGTGAGCCGCATCATTTGCCCACTAATACGCCTTTGGATCAAAAACTCATCATTGGCGGATTGATCTTTGGTGTGGGTTGGGGCTTGGTGGGTATTTGTCCTGCACCTGCTTTGGTTTTAGTCGGTGAAGGTAGCAGCGATGGCTTAATCTTTGCCGCAGCCATGATCATTGGCTTATTCATCCCACGATTATTTAAAAAATAATGGGTCGGCTTTAAAAGAAAAGCTCAGCATGGCTGAGCTTTTTTGTTGGGCATTAAGATCGTTCAAGTGCTTCAATCGGCGCAAGTTGTGCGGCTCTTCGTGCCGGGAAATAACCAAAGAGCATGCCAATGGCGCTCGATGCCCCTAAGGCAATAATGATTGAGCTTGCAGAAAAGCCCACGCTTAAATCCATCTTCAATTGATTGATGCCAAAGCCCGCAGCATATGCCACTAAAATTCCCACGATGCCACCGAGCAGACACACCAGCACCGCCTCAATTAAAAACTGCATGGAGATGTCGCTTTTACGCGCACCCACCGCCATGCGCATGCCGATCTCTTTGGTGCGCTCTGCCACAGAGACAAGCATGATGTTCATCACACCAATGCCGCCGACCACAAGGGAGATCATGGCAATGGAGAAGATCAAAAAGCGCATCATAAACGTGGTTTCTTCTAAGAGTTCTTTAAAGGAATCGGCGGTGAAGATGAAAAAGTCCTTGCTGCCGTGGAGCTGCGTCATGAGATTGGTGAGGGTTTGCTCTGCCAATTTCATGTCAATGTTATCCTGCACAGTGACGGTAATGTTGCGAAGATAGCTCTGCCCAAGTAAGCGCTTCATGGCGGTAGAATAGGGAATCATTACATTAAGATTGCTATAGCCGCCAGCGCGTTGCGCTTTTGAGGTGGCAACACCAATGACGCGCACCGGTAAACGGTTCATGATGATCACCTCGCCAATGGGATCGGTGCCATCGCTAAAGAGTTCATCACGCGTGCCTTCATCAATCACCACTTCAAGGCTTAAATTCTCTTCACTGGTTTCATCAAAAAAGATGCCTTCTGCGGGCGTGTAGCCTTCAGTTTCAAAATATTGGCTGCCCACACCCATGACGGAGACATTTTTTTCCGTATTGCCATAGCGGGCAAGGGCGGATGTTGCCACAACGGGCGTCACATTTTTGACAAAGGGCTGCTGCTTTAAGAATTCCACATCTTGTGGCGTTAAACTGCGCACGCGCCCTGAGCGAGCATCGCCAAAGCCGCTGCCGGGATAAATGGTGAGCGTACTTGTGCCCATCGAGTTGATGTTGCTTAAAATTTGGTTCATGGTGCCTTGCCCAAGGGCAATGACGAGCACCACAGAGGCAATGCCAATGATGATGCCAAGCATGGTTAAAAAGGTGCGCATTCGCTGCATGGACATAGAGATCAATGCCATACGAAAGGCATTGAGCACGCGATCCATCATCAAGATCCACGATGCGCCGCGTTTGCTGGTCAAAGGCGGAAGATCCACAGTAGGCGCATGGGTTGGTAAAGTGGGCGGCGTATTTTTCTCATCACGGATCACATGACCATCTTTGAGCTCAATGATGCGTGTGGCATGCTTGGCAACATTCGGATCATGGGTGACCAAAATAATCGTGTGTCCCGCTTGATTGAGCTCTTGCAAGATTTTGAGCACTTGCTCGCCACTTTCACTGTCAAGTGCACCGGTGGGCTCATCGGCTAAAATCACCTCGCCACCATTCATTAAAGCACGCGCAATGCTGACGCGTTGCTGCTGACCGCCTGAAAGCTGCGTGGGATAATATTTGATGCGCTCTTTGAGTCCAAGGGCGGCTAATAAGGCATCGGCACGGGTTTTGCGTTGATGGGGCGAAAAACCTGCATATATGGCGGGCACTTCCACATTGCCTTGAGCATTCAACGTAGATAATAGATGGTAACGCTGAAAGATGAAACCAAAGTGCTCACGGCGCAGCTCTGCCAATTGATCATCATCGTAGTGGCCAATGTTTTCCCCATGGAAATGATAATCGCCGGTAGAAGCCTGATCTAAGCAGCCTAAAATGTTCATCAAGGTGGATTTGCCCGAGCCCGATGCGCCAATGATGGCCACCATTTCCCCAGCCTCAATGGTCAGATCAATGCCTTTAAGGATTTGTACCGTTTGATCCCCTGATTGAAAGGCGCGGGTGATGCCAGATAACTCAATGAGTGCCATGGCTTACCTCATTCGCGGCATACGGTTGGGGCCATTTTTGGCATCTGAACTCGTTTCAGAGAGCACAATCACCTCATCGCCCGTTAAACCATCGATCACTTCTGTGTGGATATTATTACTGATGCCCAACGTCACTTTTTTCGGGGCAATGGTGCCATCGCTATTTTTGACCCACACATAAGCTTCATTCGGCTGCAATCGTCCTTCTGGCATGGGGAGATTAGAGGGTTTAAAGCGCGTTGCCATGGTGGAAATGGTGGGTTGATTCGTCACGCCATCAACCACAATGTAAACTTGCGCCGTCATGTCGATTCTAAAGCGGCGCTCATGGTTGTCCACCGTTAAAATGCCTGCATAATAGATGGCTTCATTGCTGGCGGTGGTGGCTGTATTGCCTGTGGCGGTTTGGAATTTCTCGGGCGCAGGCTCTGTGGATTCTAGCGTGGCAGGATAGTGATTTTTTGGTTCACCCAAAATTGTGAAATATGCCTTCATGCCCGGTGTGATTTTGGTGATGTCCGCTTCAGAGATTTGTGCTTTGATGTTCATGGTGTCTAAATCCGCAACTTTCACAATGGTGGGCGCTGTTTGTGAGGCATTCACGGTTTGCCCCTCTTTCACTACGGTGGCCACCACAACGCCATCAATTGGGGAGATGATTTTAGTGTAATCTAAATCCAATTGTGCGGAGTCTAGCGCGATTTTTGCTTGGGCAATTTGTGCATCTAATGACTCAAGCTCAGCTTCTAGTACTTGTAGATTGGCCTCTGCCATGTCCACTTCAGATTGGGCGGTGGCTTTTTGTTTAATGAGGTTTTGTTGGCGCTGTAGATTAATGCGTGCATTGACGATTTGTGCTTGTTTTGCCACTTTTGCCGCTTGTACATTTTTAAGGCGTGCTTCGCTGTCTTTGACGGCATTTTGGCGGGGCAGGTCATCAATCTCTGCAAGTAATTGCCCTTTTGTCACCACATCGCCTAATTTAACGTGGAGCTTTTTGATCTGCCCTGAAACCTGTGCGCCCACTTCCACTTGTTCAGAGGCTTCTAGTTTGCCATCAGCTAAAATGATGACTTCTAAATCTTGCGTTTTGACGGTGTCGGTTAAATAGTAAATGGGCGTTTTGGTGAAATATTTTTGATACACGCCATAACCCACCGCGAGCGCCGCGATGAGGGTAAAGATCACAGTTTTTGTGCGTTTGATTTTCATGATGAACTATCCTAACAGTGTGCACGGGATTATAGCGAAGAAAACCGATAAATTTGTATAGAGAATGTAAAGGTTTACGGGTCATTGCGGCGTTTGAGGATGCGATAGAGCACAAGCAGGATGAGCAATGCGCCCATTAAACTAATGCCAAGGGTATCCCCAAGTTTGACATATGCCGTCAATCCCTGTTGACCTGTGATGTCATGGGTTAAGGTGGTGGCGGTAAAAAGCGGCGCTTTGGCGATGATGTTGCCGTGATGATCCACAAATGCCGTCACGCCTGTATTTGTGGCGCGGGCAATGGGGCGGGCAAACTCAAGGGCGCGCGCTTGCACAATTTGTAAATGTTGCCACGGCGCAAGGGAGTCGCCAAACCATGCATCATTACTGATGTTCACTAAAAAGCCACTTTGCTCTGCTTGATAACGCAGTGATTCCCCAAAGACGGCCTCAAAGCAAATGGAACCGGTGGTTTGTGTGCTAAATTGTGGGAAGGTGAAGGGCGCTTGCTGCGCTTGGCCTTTTGTGAAGCCCACCAGCGGCATGTTGATCCAATCATAAATGGTGCCAAAGATGGCAGGGGCAGGAATGTATTCGCCAAAAGGCAAGAGGCGATGCTTATCATAAAATTGATCCGCGTTTGCCGTTTGCCCTAGATGGACAAAGGCATTAAATTGTTCAAGGGCTGCATTTTCTCTCGGGATGCCGATTAAAATCTCAGTGTCCGTCAGGTCAGACCAATGACGAAGATTATTCATCAAATCAGAGACTTGATCATAATAGGCAACGACGGCTGTTTCTGGCCAGATCACAAGATTTGCTTGCTCAATCACAGTACTGGTGAGATCCACATACGTTTGAATGGATTGATAAAAATGGGCTTCATCAAACTTTTGATCCTGCGTGATGTTGCCTTGGACTAAAGCGATGTTGAGGGTTTCGGATTGATCCTCAATCGGGTCGCTCATGCGTGAAAAAATAGCGGTGATCAGAGCAATGGCAACGATGCCAATGGCCATTGGCACAAGGTTTTTAAGGGATCTGACATGCACAACGATGTACAGCAGCAATCCTGCCATAAAATAGATCACAAAACTTGAGAGCAATGCGCCAAAAGTGGGAAAGAGCCATAAGGCAAAGGGTGTATCCGTCAGTGAATAGCCGAGCGCCAACCATGGAAAACCCGTGAAAAGATGTGCGCGCAACACTTCTAACAGTGTGCCCAGCGTTGGCAGCCACACAAGATAACGTAGGGCGGGCGGAAAATTAAATTTACGTACGCCGTATAGAAGCGCACCATAATAGAGGGCAAGATAAGCAGCGAGCAACAACACCATCGCAATGGCTAAAGGGAGCGGCGCACCGCCAAATTGATGGACGCTGATGCGCACCCACCACAATCCCACCGTAAACATGCTTAAACCAAAGAGAAAACCCAGCCAACCGCTTGCCTTTGCGCTGCGGGATTGCACCGAATAGATGAAGGATGCGAGCGCAATCGGTGCCACATACCAAGCATGAAAAGGTGCAAAAGCCAAAGGCATCAATGCGCCGAATAAAAGGGCGATGATGGGGGGTAAAAAGCGTTGGGTTAGTTGCATGCCGTTAATCCTAGTGCCGTATAAATCTCATTGATGATGTTGCGATATTGTCCTGCCCACAAAATGTCCCCTAAAAAGCGATGGGGATTGTCTCTGGGCTTGAGTACTTTACTATGTTTTCGGTTCGTTAAGTAGAGGATGGTTAAATCATATTGTGGGTCAATGACGCATACGCAGCCCGTCCAACCTGTGTGACCGTAGGCGCGATCTGAAGCAAATTGTCCAAAATGGTATTGCATGTCGCCCCCTTGATTGAGGCGCCAACCGAGCCCAAAGCTGGGATCATGTTGTTGACTGTGGACAAATTGCTGTTGAATCTCTGGCATGAAAAAGGGCTGTGGTGCCGTCATGAGTTGCAACGCTTGATAAAGCGCTTGGCAATTGGCAAAAAGCCCAGCATGACCAGATATGCCCGCCATACAGTGAAATGCCTTTTCATCTTGCACTTCGCCGTGCACTGTGTGCATGCGGACGTTGGCAAAGTCAATGGTATGATCGCGGGTATTGCCATGCAACTCTGTGGGGGCGATGTCATCGTGTGAATAGCCATGTGCAAGCGGTGTAAAGGTGATGCGCTCATGTTTGAGCATAGAAAAGGCTTGTCGCCAAAGGTGATCAAAGGGCGCGCCATAAAGATGCTCTAATGCAAAGGTTAAGAGCATAAAGTCCACATCGGAATAGAGGGATTGAGTGCCTGGCGTGTGAATGAGCGGGGCAGATAACAGTTTTGGGAGAAATTCTGCCCGATTCTGACAAAAGAGCGCAGGATTATAATGCGCATCATAAAATAGAGGATTCGGTTCAAAGCCCGCTTCATGCGCAAGCAACATGCGAAGGGTGATGTGTGCTTTATCTGTGAATTGATCATTAGCAAATTGTGCAGGAAAAATTTCTGCTAAGGTTGAATTGAGATCAAGCACTGCCGTTTGCGCATAATATTGATACAAATAGGTGGTGGCAAAGATTTTAGTGAGGGAGGCAATGTCATACATTGTCTGGCACGTGGCATTGCCATAGGCTTGATGATGGAGGATGGTTTCGGATTGAGCGATCAATAATTGCGCAGAATCAAGCCCTGCATCGATCGATGCGCGAATGTTTGTCTCAAGATTTGCCAGTAGCATTTCAACAGGTTCCATAAGATATGAACCTTATATTTTAGGTGACAAAAAAGAGAAAAGTGCGATGTGGCTAAAAGTTAGTCATGTGCGGCGCTTGACCAAAGTGAATTAATAGTGTTTAATGCTCACCTGCATTAGCGATGAAACATTGCAAAATGGCTCGATAGCTCAGTTGGTAGAGCAGAGGATTGAAAATCCTCGTGTCGACAGTTCGATTCTGTCTCGAGCCACCATTAATGCAAACACAATACGGCTCGATAGCTCAGTTGGTAGAGCAGAGGATTGAAAATCCTCGTGTCGACAGTTCGATTCTGTCTCGAGCCACCATATTCTAGAGAACAGTAAAATACATTGCTATTTTACTGTTTTTGTTTTATACTAAAAAAACTTAAATGGGGGCGTTCTTGGATTCGACGGGGATGTTGAAGTTTGAGGTGCATGTCGAGAAGGTCGAGAGTCTCGTAAAAACGCGGCAATCAGTTATAATTGCAAACGATAATAACTACGCTTTAGCAGCTTAAGCCTGCTAACTGATCTTACTACTGTGTTCGTTCGGTGGTAACATCAGTCAACTTAAACGATCTAGAGAGATGTTTGCCTAGGAGCACCCTCTCGAAACCTAACTAGGACAGCTGTTTGTTATCCTGCCGGTCGGATGAGACACAGTTAAATTGAAGACACGGCTAAACATGTAGTACCAAGGATGGATAGTTTTCGGACGCGGGTTCAAATCCCGCCGCCTCCACCAGATAACATAAATACTGATTAAGAGTATTTGACGGAAAGCCACTAAAACACTGAGTTTGAGTGGCTTTTTTATTGCTTATGGTTTAGGTTGAATGGGTTTGTTTTAGAGTAAAATGGAAGTAAAAATGGTAGTATATTAATTTTACTCAATAGATATACTACTATTATGGCTAGAATCATCGTACCACTGACGGTTAAGCAAGTGAAAGATGCTAAACCACAAGAGAAGCTTTATAGATTATATGATGGTAATGGCTTGCAACTTTGCATTCATCCAAGTGGGAGTAAAGTTTGGCGCTTTGATTATCATGATCATAATAAAAAACGAAAAACATATACGATTGGTGATGCAAATTTAATTACATTAGCAGATGCAAGAATAAAGCGTGATGCATTAAAGCTTCAGTTAATCAATGGTGAAGCCATTCAAACCAGCAGTAATCATACATATGAATCCGTTTTTATGGATTGGTATGAACGTTGGAAGCATGGTGTTTCAGAGCGTCATCATACAAGAGCAATGAATACAATGGTTGCTGATGTATTTCCCAAAATAGGAAATATGAAAATCCATGAAATTGAAGCTAAGCATGTTGTTGATGCTCTTTTGGCTGTGGAAGCGCGAGAAGCACTGGCTCAATTAATTAAAACTAAATCATTTATTAAGATGGCATTTGATTTTGCTGTTGCGAGAGGTTTATGTAAATATAATCCTGTTATTCAAGTGTCTAATCAAGCATTTAAAACAAGAAAAGCAAAACAGTTTAAGTCTGTTGATCAAGATAAAATTTATCAGTTCTTTGAGTTATTTCAGAATGAAAATGTGAGTTTGTCAGGTAGATTATGTACTGAATTCATCTTTAGAAATATCACTAGGCCTGTTGAGTCTGCCACAGCTAGGTGGGATCAATATGATGAAAAACAGCAATGCATCATAATTGAAGGTGAGGATATGAAAATAGATCGCAATCACTATATTCCTCTATCCCACCAATCTATTGCTATATTAGATAAAATGAAAATGCTTAGTAAAGGTGGTACCTATATTTTTCCACGAAGTAATTTTGTTGATCATATGAGTATCTCATATCCATTAACATTGGCTAAAAGGCATGGAATTGATACAACAATTCATGGATTAAGGCATTTAGCTTCAACAATTTTGAATGAAACAGGTTTATTTAATAGAGATGTGATTGAATCATGTTTGGCTCATGCTGATGAAAATAAAACGCGTGTGATTTACAATAAAGCCAAATATATCAAACAGAAAAGAGAAGTATTGCAATGGTGGAGTGATTTTATTGATAAGTGCTCAACCCAAAAGGGTAATCTTGCTGCTTTAGATGAATTGCATCTAATTTTGAATGATTAAAAGAATATAGGTAAGGAATAGATATGATTAATGAAAATTTAAATAAGATTGATGCTTTGCGAGATCAGATCCATAGCTTACGTCCATTGCCTGAGTTGACACTTTCATCGTTGCAAGAAGCTATGAATCTTGAATGGATCTATCATTCGAATGCCATTGAAGGTAATACGCTGACACTGAATGAAACTAAGGTTATCCTTGAGGGATTAACAGTTGGCCAGGGCAAAACATTACGCGAGCATTTAGAAGTTATCAATCACCAGGAAGCAATTGATTATATCCAATCTCTCATTCAGAGTGATGCAGATTTAACTGAAAATATTATTAAAGAAACGCATTATTTGGTGACGAAAAACACAGTTAAAGATGCAGGAGCATATCGAACACAAAATGTTGTAATTAGTGGAGCATCAACAACGCCACCTAACCATATCAAAGTGCCTGAAGCGATGGCGGAATTGATTCAGTGGTTCAATAGTGAAGAATTTAATCAATATCATCCTGTGATTCGCGCAGCTATATTTCATAACGAGTTTGTAAAAATTCATCCATTCAGTGATGGTAATGGTCGTACAGGCCGTTTATTAAGCAATTTGATCCTCATGCAAGCTGATTATCTACCCGTCATCATTCGTGCTGAAAATCGCTTGGCTTATTACGATGCATTGGATTTGGCTTGCCGAGCACAAGATTATTCATTGATTAATGAATTATTTATCCAGGAAGAATTGAGATCTTTGGAAAGATATTGGGATATTGTTGGGTGATATGGTAATCCTCCCATTAATAACCGAAGTTAAAAGTAGAGGTTAAGCAACCATTAAAGGTGGCTTTCCTTGGTTAGCTTGATGTGGTCTTTCATGATTATAATGCCAAAGCCACTTGGTGGCATAATTTTGTACTTCTTCAAGCGTATCAAACAAATTTTGGCTCAACCAACTATAGACCAAACTTGATTAGCCTTAATGGGCTCTTTCAAGGGCTCAGACTGATGTCTTTTTAATCGTCTTTTAGGTTTAATTCGTAGATTCAAAGCAAGAGCATCATCCCCTTTTTTAGGACTTCAAAACTTAAATCAATCCTTGCACGTGTATGTGTCGAAAAACGCCTTTTTTGAATAGCCATCTTATTTATAGGCTATATTATAATGATCTAATTTTTGAGTAGAGCTCAGGGGTATTATGCGATCTTTAATGTGGTTTCGATCTGATTTACGAATTCATGATAATGAAGCTTTATATAAAGCGACTCAAAATCAGCAGGCGATTGCACTTTTTATCATTGCCCATGAAGACTGGCAAAAGCATCATGATGCTAAATTGAAACTGGCGTTTATGTGGAGAAATCTACAAGCACTTCAAAAGGCGCTTGACCATAAAAATATTCCTTTAAAGATCATTGAAGTAGATTCATGGGCACAAATCCCAGAGCGCATCAATCAATTGATGCTCGACCATCAAATCTCATCGCTGTATTTTAATCATGAGGTGGGCATTAATGAAGTCGAAAGAGATCGTGCGGTTTATCGACAATTAAAAAAGAGTGGTTTTAAGATTAATCATTGCCACGATAAAACATTGGTCAAACTCGGCTCGATACTCAATGGAGACAATAACCCTTATAAGGTTTTTACGGCTTTTAAAAAGCGATTGATAGAAGTGTTGGAACATCAACCGTTTGAGAATGATTGTGAGATTCCTGTGCAAGTGCCAACAGGGCTCACAAGTGATGACATTCAGGTGAATCCTTACCAAGCGTTTGATGATTTAGCGTATCAAGCAGGCGAAGATGCAGCGTTTGGCGTGCTGCAAGATTTCTTAAAAGAGGATATTTTTCATTACCATAATCATCGGGATATTCCTGCGATCGATGGCACCAGTCGTTTATCACCCTATCTTGCGCAAGGCGTTGTTTCTGTCAAAGCGTTATTGAGAGAAGCGTTAATTCTCAATGAAGGGCATTTTAAAACGGGCGATGAAGGCATTCTGACTTGGATGAATGAGCTGTATTGGCGGGAATTTTATTACCATATCATGTGGAATTTCCCGAATGTTTCTAAGAATCGAGCTTTTCAGGAGAAAACAGAAAAAATTCAATGGCGAGACAATGAGGCAGATTTTGACGCCTGGAAAAATGGCAAAACAGGCGTGCCCATCGTCGATGCATTTATGAGGCAACTCAAAGCAACAGGCTGGATGCATAATCGAGGGCGAATGATTACCGCGATGTTTTTAACAAAAAATCTCTTAATCGATTGGCGCAAAGGGGAAGCATGGTTTATGCAAAATCTCATTGATGGCGATTTTGCTGCCAACAATGGCGGATGGCAATGGTCGGCGTCTACAGGCACCGATGCCGTGCCGTATTTTAGGATCTTTAATCCTGTGACGCAGTCTGAGCGATTTGATCCAAAGGGTGATTTCATTCGTCAATGGTGCCCGGAATTATCGCATTTAGATCATCAGCAGATTCATAAAGTGCAGAAAAATGTCATTGTGGATCTGAAAAGTAGTCGGATCAGGGCAATAGAGGCGTTTAAACGTTTGTCGGAGTAGTATTGAGTCACCTTTTATTGTCATACATTTGGGTGGATTGATGAGTCAACAAAAATACTATGCTGTTCGTGTTGGTCGTCAGCCTGGGATTTATCAAACCTGGGCAGAATGTCAGGCTCAAACGAATGGATTTAAAGGCGCTGTCTTCAAAAGTTTCCCGATTTTAGCCGATGCAGAGGCATTTTTATTAAGCACAGAAAGTCTACAAAAAGACAAAAGTCAGAATAAAAGCGTAAAAAGTAAAATAGCGCCCATCATTGAGGATTATGATCAGCGCGTGATTGCGGACTTAAAAAATGCTAGGGTTGTGGCATTTGTTGATGGTAGCTTTAGTGATTCAACGGGTGTGCCTCTTGCTGGATTTGGCTGTTATATCCTGCATCAGGATGAAATCAAACCTGTTGAGATTGGCAAGAAGATGGCGACTGATCAGTATGCTTCAAGCCGAAATATTGCACCCGAAGTTTTTGGGGCTTTAGAAGCTTTAAACTGGGCATCTAGCCATGGATACAAGGCGATTACGATTTATCATGATTTGCAAAATACGGGTAAATGGGCAAGGGGCGAATATCAAGCGCATGCTGATATTTCGAAACTCTTTATGGCAGAATTGGCAAAATACCAAAAGATCTTGGACATTGAATTTGTGTGGGTCAAAGGCCATGCTGGTATAGAATATAACGAGAAAGCGGATCAATTGGCATATCAGGCGATGCTCTCATAGAGATAATTAAAGAACTATAATAGAAAGGATATTACGCATGCAATTAATTAAAGATCAATTAGTTAAACATCCAGCTCAACCACAATGGGGAGTGGGCGTCGTGATTGAAGATAGTCGTCATGACATTGTTGAAATTTTTTTTACAGAATTAAATGAAACCAAAAGATTGTCTTTGAATCGAGTCCAATTAGAACTCATTGAAGATGCTAGCTTTCGACACCGCAATTTAATTGTTAGGGATCGTAATAAAAATATTAAAGGCTTAATCGACTATTTTTTAGAAGTTTTTCCAGCGGGATTCGATGATATTAAATATATTGAAAACGAGCGGTTAGATAAAGAATTAATCACTAGATTGGCAGCAGAATGGTTATCTCAAGACGTTATGCATGATGCTTTGCAGAATAAAAATTTTGAGTATATTGCTAAAAGTGCACAGAAATTAATCAGTCGCGATAAAATGAATTTAATTTCTACATTCGAAGTGATTAAGTTCAATGATGCATTGAAACATCAATTGCATCAGCAAAATTTTGCTTATGGATTATATGATTTGCTTTATGGGAATGAGAGTGATTTTCAAGATAATTTTATGAAATTCTCAGAAGTTTTATCAGAGATGGATGCTCAAAAGTGGCCGATTATGACGTTTTTTCTTTTTGTTTTTTATCCACACAAACATATATTTGTGAAGCCAAGCATTACACAAGATATAGCAAAAGTGTGTGATTTTAATATTCAATATAAGCCTGAAGTGAACTATTTAACATATAAGAAAATACTGATGTTAGCTGAGTCTATTAAAACGCATTTGATCAATGCATCTTTACCACCTAAAGATATGATAGATTTACAGTCTTTTATGTGGAGCGTTGAAAAATATTAGTTTACACATTGTCATTCGGTTGCTGACCATAACTTTAGAGCCATGATGCTTGTGAATTAAAACTTTTTATGACTCATCAAACTAAAAAGTTAGGAAATATAAATTTATTTTTATAAAAATGTTCATAAAGTATAAATGTAAGCTACATTTATTTAAATGTAAATATAGTGGAAGAATCATGAGTCAATATAATTTAGCAGAGTTAAAAAAGATTGCAGGTTTTAAAGTGGTGTCACTGGTGGATGTCAATAGCGGAGTCGCCGTTGCATCAGAAAGCGCGACGGATTTTGACATTGTGCTCGCCTCATCAGGCAACGCTAAAATTGTCAAAACAAAGCGCGACGTTGCCAATAGCCTCAACTTAGATGATGAAATCGAAGACATTTTGATCACGCTTGGCAAAGAGTATCATTTAATTCGTTTATTAAAGAAAAACACCAACTATTTTCTTTACTTGGTGTTAGATCGTGCCGAAGCCCATTTAGGTTTGGCAAGACTCGATTTAAAAGCTTTTGAAGCACAGTTGGATTTTTCATAAAATACACAGTTCAATGGCGATCACCCTTTAGATTAGGTGCTTTACATACGATTTAATAATATAATCCTTCTTTAGTTAGAAATTTTGCAGGTCAATAGAGGGCAGTATGGGAAAGAAGCGTTTAACAAAGGGTGTCATCATCGAGGATAAGGACAAAAAAGTGGCAGAAGTCTTATTAGACTTAGACCGCAATGCCTCGGATGATGAATTTATACTGGGATTTAAAAAGAAATTCCCGCAAGATTGGCAAAGGGTCGAAGCCCGTTATGCTGAGTATGAAAGCCTTGTGAAAAAGCGCAACATCCCACCGATGGCGCGCCCCTTTCAATATGTGCTCAATGCCGCTAGAATCATACGTTCGCGCTATCAGCATGGTGAGGATTTGCAAGAGATCCTTAAAAAACTCAATGCGCCAAAGCCTGCCTTCATTGAGGCAGAACCTGCGGATCAAGAGGCACTTTTTAAAAAGCTCAACGATGCCCACAGTTATGAAAAACGCATTGATGCCATAAAAAAACTCGGTAAATATAAGTGCCCAGCAGTGGAAGCGGCGTTTTTAGAGATCATGAAAAGCGATCCCGTCAATGATGTGCGAGAAGCTGCCCATGCGCGCTTAAAAATCTTTGGTTATGACATCAGCAGCCCACGCAAAGCGCCTGCGTATGTGGATAAGGATCTGCATGAAAAACTATTGGAAGTGGCCAATTCATTGCATGAGGATTTTTCTTATGAGCGCTTTGAATCGAAGTTTCGCACCATTTTCCCTTTAGAGTTTGACATGCACAAGTATCAGAAGAAGGGGGAGTTTAAAAACTGGCTCACCGTTCAGATCAGACAACTGCCAAGACATCACGAGTACGAATAAAAAAAGCCCCATTTGGGGCTTTTTCTATGCAACCGTTTAGGCAATTTCAGGATTGCCCACCGGGTGATATGCACGGTTGAAGTACACCAAACCTTGATTGTGTTCACTTTGACCAATGGCAATAATTTGGCAAATGAAGATGGCATGGGTGCCCACTTCTTGAATGTGCTCAATCTCGCAATCAAAGCTCACCAGTGCATCTTCTAGCACCGGTGCGCCGGTTGCTAAGGTTGTCCAATTGCCAAACTCAAAGCGCTCTTCAGGGCCCATTTTTGAGGAAAAAACAGTGGAGATGTGTTGATGATGAGCACTTAACACATTGACCGTCAAAACTTTATTGGCAATGAAGTGTGCATGCGAGCTTGCCGATTTATTCATACAGACCAACAGGGTTGGCGGTGCATCTGTCACGCTACACACAGCCGATGCTGTAAAACCATAACGACCGGATTCACCCACTGTGGTCACCACATTGACCGCACCTGTTAACAAAGACATTGCATTTCTAAAGTCTGTCGCTTCAACCATGACTATTTTCCTAAATTGAGTGGAGCTCTTTGCGGATGATCTCAGCGCCAGCACTCAATGCATGGAGCTTGCCGCGCGCTACATGGCGAGCAAGCGGAGCCATGCCACAGTTTGTGGAAGGATAGAGTTTATCTGCATCTACAAACTGAAGGGCTTTGCGTAAAGTGTCCGCAACTTCTTCTGGGGTTTCAATGACATTTGTGGCCACATCGATGGCGCCCACCATCACTTTTTTGCCGCGAATGAGCTCAAGCAGATCCATCGGCACGCGTGAATTATGGCATTCTAACGAGATGATGTCGATGTTAGATTGCTGCAATTTTGGAAAGGCCTCTTCATATTGGCGCCATTCTGAGCCCAATGTTTTTTTCCAATCGGTATTCGCTTTGATGCCATAGCCGTAGCAAATGTGCACCGCTGTTTCGCATTTTAAGCCTTCAAGGGCGCGTTCTAAAGTGGCGATGCCCCAATCATTAACCTCATCAAAGAAGACATTAAATGCAGGCTCATCAAATTGAATGATGTCAACGCCGGCTGCCTCAAGCTCTTTGGCCTCTTGGTTGAGGATTTTTGCAAATTCCCAAGCCAATTTCTCGCGGCTCTTGTAATGACCATCATACAAGGTATCGATCATGGTCATTGGGCCTGGCAATGCCCATTTGATCGGGCGATCGGTGTGTTGGCGTAAGAATTTGGCATCGTCCACAAACACAGGTTTTTGACGGGACACTTCGCCAACTACGCTCGGCACACTCGCCTCATAGCGATCACGAATTTTAACGGTTTCGCGTTTTTCAAAGTTTACGCCGTTTAAGTGTTCAATGAAGGTGGTCACAAAGTGTTGGCGAGTTTGTTCGCCATCGCTGACAATGTCAATGCCTGCATGGATTTGATCTTGCAAAGCGATCAATAGGGCATCTTCTTTTGCCTCTTTGAGCTGTTCGCCCTCTAATTTCCAAGGAGACCAAAGTTTTTCAGGTTCCGCAAGCCAAGAAGGTTTCGGTAAGCTGCCTGCGGTAGAGGTGGGTAATAATCTTTTCATAATCGTTGTCTATCCATGAGGTGAATTAAAGGTCGTACGTTGCCGCCCATTGTTCAAGAATCTCTTTGTGAGGCAAAATGAAGTGTTCTTCGGTAAATTTTCCCTGTTTAACGGCCAATTCGCTGCGTTCTTTGCGGTCATACACGATTTGCGTGAGGGAGAAATCTTGATTGTTTAAGCTTGGCTGATAGACCGCGCTCGCCGCTGAGTTGGCATTGTAGATCTCAGGACGATAGATTTTTTGGAAACTTTCCATTGTGGCAATGGTGCTGATCAACTCAAGATTGCTGTAATCGCTCAATAAATCGCCACTGAAATAGAAGGCAAGTGGCGCTTTACAGTTGTGCGGCATAAAATAACGCACCTGTAAGCCCATCTTCGCAAAATATTGATCCGTTGAGGAAAACTCATTTTGCACATATTCAACGCCGAGCACAGGGTGCGTATTTGCGGTGCGATGATAAGTTTTACTGCTCGCAACGCTTAAGCAAATCACAGGCGGTTTTTTAAAGTTGTCTTGATATGCCTTTGAATTGACAAAGTATTTAAAGAGTTTGCCATGTAGATCCCCAAAGTTTTCAGGCAAGCTGAATTCAGCCTTGTCTTTATTGTGATCAAGCAGCAACACACTAAAGTCATAATCACGCACATAAGATGAGAAGCTATTGCCCACCATGCCGTCAATGCGTTGATTGGTCACGTGATCTATGATGTTGGTTTTTAAAATCTCGATGATGGGGAAGGTTTCGCCGTTGTTTTCCACATCAATGTCCACGGAGATGATTTCAAGCGCAATGGTGTAGCGGTCACCTTTGGGATTATCCGAATGGGCTAAGTCATTGAAGCGACTGTTCATCATCTGCAATGTTTTGCGCAAGTTCTCTTGGCGGCTCTCGCCTCTTGCTAAGTTCGCAAAGTTTGTGGTCAAACGTGTGCTGTTTGCAGGATGATAATTTTCGTCGAAATCAATGCTTTTGACGGAACATTTAAAATTTGTACTCATAGTGTTCTAGCCCCTAATGCCTAAAGATGAAACTTAAAATTTACTGTTGTATTGATTTATATCTAAATCAATGCATGAAAAAAAATGATTTAATTTCATAGAACGATGAGGAAAATTCATCAATTAAAAGACAGACCTAGATAAAAGGCGCTTTTTGGGCAAAAATGTGTGGTGAGTGTTCGCAATTTTTTATTTTAAATTTATAATCAAAGGGCAGTACTCATTCACAACTAAACAATAAAAGAGTCGAATATGAAAAAATTATTAAAAATGACATCAGTGATGTTGGCAATGTATGGTGCAGCAGTGGCACCGGCTGTCGCAGCGGGCAGTAAAATAGCGGATGTGTTTTCTTATGACATGATTGGTGTGGACATTGCGTATTTAGAAAATTTAATCGGTCCTGCTCGTAAAACAGATCAACACACTCAGACAAAAACGTATCTTGTGGATCATTGTCCATTAGACGTTCAGACGCGCGACGGTGCTGTCGATACCTTAAGTGTGACTATTGGCGGCAAATGCCAATTTGTATTGAATGATATTCTACCCTCGTATGAGAAAATCCCAACGCGTGATGTGGTCTTTGGATTATCAGGTCCTGTGACGTATTATGCCGATTGCTTTGGGATCAATTGCGGCAATGCTTATGATCCTTCTGTGTATGAGTTGTATGAAGGTTCACATGCGGAAAATTGGCGGGAGTTATTGTTAAGTTCTGTCAATGCATCCTATGAAGCTGTGTCACGTTGGTCAAATATTATGGAGGCCAATGAAGGTGTAGATTGGATGATGGACAATCGTTTTAACTGTACACCAAACAAATACCGCGATGTTGCCGAGCAAAGCCTGAAGGGGCAGCCGGTGGATCGCATCATGATTGGTTATAACCTCGAGCAAAAAGCAGACTTAAAATGGGGATGTGAAGAGGCCAATCCCATGAGTAATGCTTCTCCCGTCACTCATTCATCTACACAAACTGAAGCGCCAAATATTCCGTTTCAATTGGTGGCAAATGTGAGGGATGATTATCAATATATAGGTTCAAAAGTGTTAAGTGGGCAATTATTATATGAGCCGAATGACATGGATGGTTATCGCTTTGAATTTCAAGTTGATCCATATGACCAAAGTGTATTGCCTGAGAAAGCCACCATGACAACATATGTACTAGATGGCGTGACGGTTGAAAATGCAGGGCATTATTTTGGCATTAAAACAGATCTGACAGATCCAAAATTTGAATCAAAATTGTGTGCGGTAACAGGGCCAGTCACTTTACAAATCGTGGGCATCACGCTTCCCATTCCGCCTGAAGCCCATTGGTATGCGAATATGAATTTCACGAGAGTTTTATCTTCAGGGCCATTTAGAATGGGCTGTGAAGAGCAATAACTAATCTTGAATCAAGCCCTGAAAAGGGCTTTTTTTATGGGGAATATCTAGAAAATACCAAGTCATACTTTCTTAAAGTTTGTCATGATTTTTTTACCAATATCCACATGATTTTTATGTAAATTTACATGAAAAATGGGTGCATAAAAACGTTGCCAATTTAAAATTTATAGTGCAGAATTAGCGCCCGCTAGTTTCTAGCGGTATTTAAATTATTTTTTTCACGGAGGGCCATTAGATATTACAGCATGAGGTTGTACTATCTGGGCATTGATAACTTAACAATTACTGTTAGATTAAAAGAACAAAGAAAATTGAATCAATTAGATTTATGACCTAGATAAATCTAAGCATAATGTATCATTAGGTGGATAGTTAGAAAATTCAATCCAATGCGTGCTTTTATTTCCACAGTAGAACTTTTTTCAGAGGGTTTGACATGGGAACAACACCATTATCAACATTTGATAATCAATATTACATCGACAGACAATCACACTTCGAGTCCAATGCACGAAGTTATCCTAGAAAATTTCCGATCTCCATCAAAAAAGCACAAGGTGCTTGGCTTGAGGACGTAGAAGGAAAGCGTTATCTAGATTGTTTGGCAGGCGCGGGCACTTTAGCCTTAGGTCACAATCATCCAAGCATTATCCAAGCCATTAAAGACGTTTTAGAGAGCGAGTTGCCATTGCACACGCTTGACTTGACGACGCCTTTAAAAGATCAGTTTTCTGAGACGGTTTTAAGCTTATTGCCAGGCAACAGTGACGATTGGCGTTTACAATTTTGTGGCCCAACGGGTGCAGATGCCAATGAAGCGGCCTTTAAATTGGCAAAAACAGCCACAGGCCGCGCCAGCATCATCAGCTTTACAGGCGGTTATCACGGCATGACCAATGGCACATTGAGTGCTACGGGCAATCTTGATGCCAAAACCCCCATTTCAGGTTTAATGCCTTATGTGCAGTTCATGCCATATCCTTATGCGTATCGTTGTCCACTTGGCATCGGTGGCGAGCAAGGGGAAGTGGCATTGGCAAACCTGTTTGAACGCATGCTCACAGACATCGAAAGCGGGATCACCAAACCTGCTGCGGTGATTTTAGAGGCAATTCAAGGGGAAGGTGGCGTTGTGCCAGCGCCAGCACATTGGTTAAAGCGTGTGCGTGAGGTGACCGAGCGTTTGGGCATCGTGTTGATTTTAGATGAAGTACAAGCAGGCATTGGTCGCAGCGGCGATTTCTTTGCATTCGGTGAATCTGGCATTGTACCGGACATGATCGTCATGTCTAAAGCCATTGGTGGCGGTTTACCGATGGCGGTGGTTGCTTATCGCGCAGAATTGGACGTTTGGAAGCCAGGGGCGCACACGGGCACATTCCGTGGCAATCAATTGGCGATGGCAACAGGTTTGGTGACTTTAGAGATGATCACCAAACAAGGCGTACAAGAGAATGTGCAAAGTGCCGGCAAAGCTTTAAAAGAGGGTTTATTGGCATTGCAAAAAAGCCATCCTTGCATTGGTCAAGTGCGCGGGCGTGGTTTGATGCTCGGGCTTGAAATTGTGGATGCAAACGGTCAAAAAGATCCGTTAGGCAGCTTACCTTATGCACCTGAATTGGCCGTAGCGTTACAGCGTGCATGCTTTAATGCTGGCTTAATTGCAGAGCGTGGCGGCCGTCATGGTTGCGTATTGCGCTTTTTACCGCCATTGACGTTATCTTTAGATGAAGTGGCGTTGATTTTAGAACGTTTAGACATCGCGTTGACGCAAATCTCTCAATAGGATCGGGACATGAACAAAGACATTACCTTAGGCATCACCGAAACTGGTGAGGCAGGGGCAAACACTTATCGCCAATTAATGACAGAAGCGGTGTCCATTGCCGCCGATTGGTTAGAAGATGGCAAAATGTACGATGGCATGCCGATCGAAACGCTGCGCAGTGCGCTCAAAGAGATTGAGCTATTGCCAAACGATGGCATCGGTGATCAGGCTGCGCTGAAAGAGGCGAATCAATACTTCTTGCAGCATGCCTTACAGGTGCACCATCCATTGTGTTCTGCCCATTTGCATTGCCCAACAACGTTGGCATCACAATTGGCAGAGGTGTTGATCAATGTATCGAATCAATCCATGGATTCGTGGGATCAAAGCCCATCTGCGACACTCTTTGAAGAACGCATCATCACAGAATTACGTCGCATCATTGGTTATCCTTCTGGCGATGCAGGTATTTTCACCAGTGGTGGCACACAAAGCAACTTTATGGGCTTATTGTTAGCCCGTGAATATTGCCTGAAAACTTTTCCGCAATATGGCAAAGGCTCATTGGTGGTGATCTGTTCGGCACAGGCGCATTTTTCTGTGCAGCAATCCGTGTTGCTCCTTGGCTTTGAAGAGAGCTGTGTGGTGACTGTGCCATGTGATAATGGCGGGCGCATCATTGTGGAAGCGCTCGCGGACACCTTAGATGATTTAGCCGCACAAGGGCGTAAAGCCTTTGCCATTGTGGCCACTGCAGGCACCACCGACACCGGGGCGATTGATGATCTGACGGGTATTGCAACGCTCGCACAGCAGCACCAAACATGGTTGCATGTTGATGCTGCATGGGGCGGCATCTTGCTCTTTTCTCATCAGTATCGTGACCGTTTATCCGGCATTGAGCACGCAGATTCGATTGCGCTTGATTTTCATAAGCAATTTTTACAAACCATCAGCTGTGGTGCATTTGTCTTAAAAGAGGGTGCAAATTATGAGCTCATTCGCCGCCATGATGATTATCTCAATCCCGTGGAAGATGAGTTAGAAGGTGTGCCAAATTTGGTGAGCAAATCCATTCAAACCACGCGCCGTTTTGATGCCCTCAAACTCTGGATGAGCTTGAGAAGCATCGGGGCTAAGCAATATGGTGACATGGTGGATTATTCTGTGGATTTAGCGCAACAAGTGGCAAAATATGTGGATGAGTCTGAGCATTTTGAGCTCGTCAATTCCACACAGATTGCCAGTGTGCTCTTTAGAATCAAGCCTGAATCATTAGGCGGTAAAGACAGCACAAAAACCCATCGCTACATTGCCCAGCTTCTGTTTGATGAAGGGCATGCCAATCTAGGCATTACGCGCCGCGATGGCATTGTGACGCTAAAAATGACACTCTTAAATCCGCACACGCGCTTTGAGCATGTTAAAGGCTTATTGTCCACGATTGAAAAATTGGTGGGCTGTTAAGTGAAGAAAAACCGCTGATGTCAGCGGTTTTTTTATTTAATACCAGGCATGATGATTTCCTAATTTATTATTGTTGTCATTTATGTTTTATTTATGCGAGCAATGATTCATGAAAATCACCGTTTAAGAAAGTTTGTCATTGATAACATGTTAGAATCATCGGTTTAATATCAAGTCTAATCATTTGTGAATCACTAATTTTTATTAAAAATAAACTGAGAAAATAATTATGAAAAAAGTTATTTATGTATTGTTATTAAGTATATTTTTACAGCCATCGTTTGCAAGAGACAGCGAGCCTAAAATTATTGGTGAATTTTTTTATATTGCTGGGGGAACGGGTGTCTCAGAATATATGGTACCTGTTTCAATAGAGCTCATGACATATCAAAAAGTTCGTTTTGGTTATACTTTAGTTGCTAAAGGAGGTGTTTCAAATCATCCTGGCATTTCATTGGCAGATGATAAAAATGAAAATCAAATATCGATTTATTACATTATGCTGAATTGTGTGAATAAGACATTGGCACATAGGGTTTATCCTTTAGATCAAGAAAATATGGCCAATTGGAAAATTTATAATAATGCAGATGCCTATCATTGGGATGGAACGATTAATAAGGATTATGGCTCCGAATTTGGTTTAGACTTTATAATGCCAGGTTTGATTCCACAAGAAGCCTTCCAAGCGGCTTGTGATTTTGTGAAAACTTTTTAATCATCTGGGTAACTTATTTTTATTCTAATTTAACCCACTGTTTTACTAAAAAATAATCTCTGTTTTTTTGGAGGAAATGTTACGAAATTTGCATAGAAAATGCGCAAAATTTGTAGGATTTTTTTCCATTCGCCCGATCGATGGAAAAATCAGAGTAGACTGTTTGATCATTGATTGCAGTTGAGATGTTTTCTAATTTGTACTGAATTACCCCAACTAGGAAGAAGTTAAACATGAGATTACACAACGTAGAAGATCAGAAGTCTTTAACGCCAGAATTGGCTTTGTCGTTTTTAAAAGAGGGCAACAAGCGCTTCATCGCGAACCTTAAAGCCCACAGTAACTTGTTAGAGCAAGTGAACGAAACAAAAGCTGGGCAATTTCCATTTGCCATCATTTTAAGTTGTATTGATAGCCGCACCTCTGCGGAGTTGATCTTTGACCAAGGGCTTGGCGACATCTTCAGCGCACGCATCGCGGGCAATGTGCTCAATGATGACATCATTGGCTCGATGGAGTTTGCCTGTAAATTGGCGGGTTCAAAATTGATCGTGGTGCTGGGTCATTCCCATTGTGGGGCGATTACGGGCGCTTGTAAGGGGGCTAAATTGGGACATTTGACCGATCTTTTGGCAAAAGTACAGCCTTCGATTGAGCACGTGAAAGTGCATCATGCAGACCTTGACATCACATCAAAAGAAGCCGTGGATAAAGTGGCATTTCATAATGTGGAATACACGATTGATCATATTTTAGAGAAAAGCACCGTGTTAAAAGAGATGTATGACCATGGCGACATTGGCATTGTCGGCGCGTTTTATAAAGTGGAAACGGGTGAAGTGGATTTTGTCAAAGAGATGTTCAATGAGAAAAAATAAGCCCTAATGTGCATCAAAGACCATTTCAAATGTTTGAAATGGTTTTTTTATGTTTATAATACGGAACAACAGCATTCATCTAACAACAACAAAAAGAGACATTATGGCCTTTATCATACCCACCATTAAAAGCTCAGAAGGGTCGATGACCGCGGGGGAAAATCGTTTCGCAAGACGCTTACAAGATAAACTCGATGACGACACAGTGTGTTGGTTCAACATTCCGATTCATGGTTATTATCCTGATTTTGTGCTGTTTCATCCTCAGCGCGGTTTATTGGTGCTGGAAGTCAAAGATTGGAAAATTGATAACATCGAGATTTTTTCACGTTTACATGTGGCGCTGCGCAATGTGCCGGAGGTTTTGAAGGAAAATCCTTTAGAACAAGCAAAACGGAGCAGGCGCGAGATCGTTAAGCAATTAGGGGCAGGTTTTCTAGCACAGCATCGCATCGCCTATGGTGAGGGTGTGGTGCTGACAAACATTACGCGCAAAATGTACCGTGAGGCACGCTTTGATGAAGTGTTGCCAGGGCATTTAGTGATTTGTAGTGATGAGATGTACGAAAGCGTCCCACCCGAGCAATTTTCAGCCCAGCTTTGGGGCATGTTGCCCTTTCAAATGCAGACAACCCTCAATGATGATTTGATTCAGCGCATCCGTGGGACATTGTACCCTGAGATCTGCATTCCCTTAAAACAAGCGGAACTCTTTAGTCATGAGATTGTCGAGGCTCAAGCGCCCGAATCGATGGGCATTTTAAAGGTGATGGATCTTCAGCAAGAGCAACTTGCCCGCAGTCTTGGCATTGGGCACCGCATCATTCATGGTGTGGCAGGCTCTGGTAAAACGGTGATCTTAAAGTATCGCGCTGAGTATTTGGCCAAAAGCGCCACGCAACCCATTCTAGTGGTGTGTTACAACAAATCATTGGCGCAAGATTTAACGCTGTATTTTGAGCATAAAAACCTCAGCGATAAAGTGCATGTCTATAGCTTTCATGCTTGGTGCAGCGCGCAGTTAAAGGCGCATGGTTGTCAAAAGCCCCCAAAGGAAAATAATATTGATCTGTATTGCCAATCATTGGTGACGACGGTGCTGAACCATTTAGAGAATAAAAGCTTGCCAAGGCAGCAATATGCTGCAGTGTTGATTGATGAGGGGCATGACTTTGAAGCCGATTGGTATAAAATCATGGTGCAGATGCTCGATCACACTGAAACATTGCTCATTTTGTATGATGACGCCCAATCCATCTATGGGGTGGATCAGAAGAAGATCAAAACGTTCTCGAGTGTGGGCATCAATGCCAGAGGGCGCACCACGATTTTACGCACCAATTACCGCAATCCTTGTACCGTGCTGGATTTTGCCAAGCGCTTTTCAGACAATTACATTGCCCATGAAGGCGATGAGGATGCCGTGCCATTGTTAGAGCCTAAAAGTGCAGGGCGCATTGGTGTCAAACCATTGGTGATGCGCATTCAAAACAATGATTATCAAAAAGAGGCGCATTACATTGTCGAGGCGATGGTCAATGAACATAAAAATGGTCGTCCGTGGCAGGACATGGCTGTGATCCACCGTTATACTTTTTTCAGTGATGCCATCAGAAAGGTCTGCTATTTTAAAAGTGTACCCATTGCCACAGAGGAAAACAGGATGCAGGGCGTGCGTTTTATCACCATGCATGCGTCAAAAGGGTTAGAGTTCCCATTTGTGTGCATTCCTTCGGTGGGGCGTCCTTATCGATATAATGGTGAATTATCCGATGAGGCAAAATTATTGTACGTGGCCATCACCCGTTCGACGGATAAATTGTTGGTAACGTATCATGATGATTCGATCTTTTGCCCAAAATTGTTAGAGGCGGCTGTCAGCAGTGAATCATAAACCGATGACTGCGTAAAATTTATTCGCTTAAGTTGCTGATTATTTATGCGATTTTTCCCGTTTCATAAAGAAAAAAAATAATATACAGAAGCTTCCTGATGATTCATTCCGGAAGCTTTTTTAAAAGTGGTCATTTTTTCTATTCTCAAAGGCTGATGGTTGCGCATTTTAGGTGTGATAACTCAATGAAATAATCGATAACTGTTTGCCATTCATTTAAGTTTTAAATTGTAATTTTGTCATTTTTATCAGTATAAGAAGAATCCATTCATCGACGGATATTAATGCCATGACAATTGACAAACTTTTAGATGCTTTAACAACGTGTGGTTGGTATGTCTGGGATGATTTTTTATCCTCATCTAGCATTGCTGAGATTAAAGCTGCCATTCCGGAAGATGCTTTGCAAGCAGCGCGCATCGGCCATCAAAGCTCATTACACAACAATACAAATGTGCGCGGCGATTTAACCGTGTGGTTAGATCCTGAGATGGGGGAAGCCATCGAACACTATCTGATGAAAATGGATGCGGTGCGTTTAGCCATGAATGCGGCGCTCTATATGGGATTAAAAGAGTTTGAAACCCATTTTTGTCGCTATCCGAAAGGGGCTTTTTACCAAAAGCACAATGACAATCCTCGCGCCCAAAGTCGCCGCAAAATCACCACAGTGTTGTATCTCAATGAAGATTGGCAAGTGGGCGATGGCGGCGAATTGGTGGTGTATGATCAGCAAGACAATCCGCTGATTACGCTTGAGCCGGTGGCTGGGCGCATGGTGTTTTTCCTATCGGAAGCCTTTCCCCATGAAGTTTTACCCACACAAACCACGCGTGAAAGCATCGCCGGTTGGTTTTTGAATTGATGTATACTAAAGCCTTTCATTCCTGACAATCATTCGGTAAAGAAGGCTCGCAATGACGACAGACGACAATACCCGCACCCCCGACACCGCTAAACCCCGTTCTAAAAAGAGCCAATGGCTCTGGTTGATTGGTTTATGGGTCGGAGGTGCTGTATTTATGTATGGCTTAGCTAAACTCACCAAATTATTAATGCAGGCGGCAGGGCTTGCGCCTTAACTCATACGTGCGCCTGTATTGGCTTTGACGCGAATGGTGCGGTAAAGGGAATCAGCCTCTGCCGTATTGTGTCGCTTTGCGCCCAATTTAGCGCCAATGAAGCCCGCTAAAAATCCAAGGGGAATGGTGATGATGGCGGGTACCGCTAAATCCACTAATGGCGCACCTGTGAAAATGGCGTGCCCAGACTCTGACCAGATGTTTGGTCCCATCGCCCCTAAGATCAAGCAGGACAAGACGCCTGTTGCGATCGCAGCGACCGTGCCTGTTGAGTTAAAGTCCTTCCAATAGATGGTGTATAAAATCACCGGTAAGTTTGCCGATGCGCCAATGCAGAAGGCAAAGGACACCAAGAAAGAGACGTTTAAATTCTGCGCAAAGAGGGCAAGGAAGATGGAGAGAATGGCAATCGCGATGGAACCTAAACGGCCGGCGGCCACTTCTTGTCCTGCGCTGAGTTTGCCATCTTTGATGATCTCTGCATAGATGTCATGAGAAATGGCGGATGCACCCGTCAAAACAAGCCCTGAAACCACCGCTAAAATCGTTGCAAAGGCCACCGCACTGATGAAAGACATCAACACTTCACCGCCCAAATATTTAGCAAGGAGCGGTGCGGCGGTATTGCCCGCTTTGCTTTCGGCTAAAATGCTCTCGATGCCCACAAAGTGCAATGCCCCAAAGCCCAAAAAGATGGTCAAAGAGAAGAAAATGGTGGTGATCCACGTTGCCCATGAGATGGAGGCGCGCGCCGTTTTCGCATCTTTCACCGTGAAAAAGCGCATTAAAATGTGGGGCAATCCCGATGTCCCGAGCACCAGCGCCATCATCATGGAAATCGAGTCAATGGAGCTTGAATACTTCATGCCGGGAATGAGGAAAGATTCGCCATTGTCTTTCGCAATGGTGTCAAACATATGGGTGATGGAGTAGCCAAATTTATGGAACACCAAGCCAGCCAATAAGCCCGTACCAAAGAGCAATAAGACCGCTTTGATGATTTGCACCCATGAGGTTGCTGTCATGCCGCCAAAGAGTACATAGGTTGTCATCATCACGCCCACGATTAATACCGCAATCCAATAATCAATGCCAAATAAAAGCTTGATCAATGCGCCTGCACCCACCAATTGGGCGATCATGTATAAAATCACGATGATGATGGTGCCGCCGGCTGCCACGCCGCGCACGCGTTTTTCATTAAAGCGCGCCGTGAGCATGTCGGCCAATGTGTATTTGCCAAGGTTGCGCATCGGTTCGGCGATCACATAGAGCAATACAAGGTTCGCGACAACATAACCAATCGAGAAGAAAAAGCCATCAAAGCCCGTTAAAGCGATCGCACCAGAGACGCCCAAAAATGCAGCGGCAGAGAGATAATCCCCCGCGATTGCAAAGCCATTTTGCCAGCCGGTTAAGCCACCGCCTGCGGTGTAGAAGTCTTTTGCTGAACTCATGCGCTGCGCGGCGATGTACGTCACCACCAAAGTGAGCCCCACAATGGCTAAAAAGAAGCTGATGGAGATCCAATTCATGGCTGACCTCCTTTCATCTCTTCAAATTTTTGTAAAACAGCCGCAGATTCACGGTCAAATTGACTCGCTTTACGCACATAGAGTGTACACAACACGATCGTCATTAAAAATAGACCGGCAGAATAGAACCAAACCCCAGTAATTGCGCCCACAACTGGGGTTTGCAAAAAGGGTTGAAACGCCAAAATGGGCAACAAAATATAGATGAATAAAAAACTGCCCGTGACAGAGAATAAAAAGATGTTCTTGCGGCGAACAAAGTGATTAAACTCAGGCATCTCCTCGATGGCGATGAACTGCTGGTACGTTAAACCGTCATGCTGTTGATCTGTGCTATCAGACATAGCATCCTCCTCATTGTTATCAATCATTCATTATGTAGTTATCCTGTTATTCAGGTGGTTAGCGCCAGTAATCTTTGGATTTATAGTGATTATTTAAAGGCGGCATTTGTGATGCTGTCTTTAAAATGGAGCTATTTTGTAGTATCTGAGAATATAAAAAATTGTCAAACAATATTTAATGTTCAAATTTAATTTTATTGTGAATGATAATGTGTTTTATTGTCTTTAATGGCTATTTATGTTGTGTTTTAGGTGGTTTTGTTATTTTTTATATTCATAAAATAATGGGTGTTTAAGTGAAATTTATGGTGAAAATAAATCCATTTAAAATGATTTTTGGAAAAATAAAAGGGTGTTTATGGTCAAAAAAGGTTTTTTTTCGACAAAAAACTACAAAATGACAACATAAAAGGCCGGTAATGTTGCCTGCAAGGATCTACGCGACTGCCATGAAATTTGTTACAATCTGCGTAGAACATACTTTCTGGAGGAGAAAGTGGCATTTCATATTATGATTAAATAGGAATTAAGGACGATCTATGTTATCAATTTTTAAAAAAAAGGCAGATAAAGCGCCTGCAGAAACTGTGGCATCTGTCAATTTATTTGATGTATTGGCATTATCGAATCAAGCGACAGATAAAAAATTACAAGAGATTATATTAAAACTTGATGAATGTAGCTCTAATGAACTCAATTATGTGGCATGTGCTTTATTAAAAGCACTTGAATATGACTCACAAATCATAGATGGTGTGCATGATAAAGGCATTGATGTGATTGGTTTTAAAGACAATCATCGCGAAGTGGCGGTACAATGTAAGGCATGGAATCCTAAAAAGGCAACTGAACGGATTAATGTAAAAGATGTTCAAGCATTTAAGGGGTGTGTGCTATCTAGCAATTACCAATATGGTCTATTCATCACAACCCATTATTTTTCTGATCCTGCGCTTAAAGAAGAAGATGATCGTTTAATGTTGATTGATCGCAAGGCGTTATACAGTCTACTCAATCGATATTTTCCAAGCATTATGGCAGATTGTTACTATCGAGAAACTTTGAAAACCTTATCAACATGTCCAAAATGCAATAGCGGAAATCTATTGAAACTCTACGCAAAATCAAAACGTGTTTATTATCACTGGTGTGAAAACTGTGATGAACGCATTTTTAATTTTAAAACTAAAGCCGCAGAATAATGCTTCTATTGTAAGGAGTCATCATGACCCGATTCAATGTTATTTTTCATATCGATGAGTTAGACAAATGGCCACGAGTGATGGCCAATGTGAACAATATGATCAAAGGGCTAGATGAGCCATATGACATCCGCATTATTGCCAATGGTGCGGCTGTTAAAGGGTATTTAGCGGCTGAGTATGCCTCAGCATTTGTAGATCTGACTGCTTTAGGTGTGACACTGAACATCTGCCAAAATTCCATGAATGGCTTTGAGATAAGTCCATCAATGCTGCCAAGCTGCATCACCATTGTGCCTGCTGCGGTAATTACACTAGCACGCTTACAGCATCAAGGATTTGCCTACATTAAGCCATAATTCATCATGGTTACATCTTTGAAATAGAAAATCCCCGAGCATGGCTTGGGGATTTTTTTATGTGCGTTCAAATTATAAATACATACTATACATATATGTTAATAAAAATATTTCTTGCCATCTGTCACAGGGGGTGCTATAAATTTTGAACGATGTGAATCGGCTCAATAAAAATGATGATCAATGAAGGAGGAAAGGATGTTCAGTGGATTATTGGTGGGCGCGTTGTTTGGCTTTATTTTGCAGCGTTCCCGATTTTGTATGACAGGTGGCTTTCGCGACATCTATTTGACGCGCAATCACACATTGCTGTATGCGTTTTTGATCGCGATTTCAGTGCAAGCGGTGGGTGTTTATGCATTGGTGGAAAGTGGGCATTTGTCAATCGCCATTAAAGATGTATCACTCATCAGTGTCATCGGTGGCAGCTTGGTTTTTGGCATTGGCATTGTGTTGGCAGGTGGCTGCGCAACGGGTACATGGTATCGCGCGGCAGAAGGCTTAATTGGCAGTTGGATCGCCTTGATTTTTTATATGTTATCTGCGGCAGTTGTGAAATACGGCGCACTCAAAGAATTTTATGGTGAGGCAAAAGGCATCACGTTGATCAATAACTCAGTGGCAGAAACCTTACATGTACCGCAGTGGGCATTGATTGCAGCATTGGTTGTGGTGACGACAATTTTGGTGGTGCGTCATTTGCGTCGCCCGAAAGTAATCGTGCCAAGTTTACCGGCTCAACGCACCGGCATTGTGCATCTGTTATTTGAAAAACGCTGGCATCCCTTTGTGGCGGGCGCTGTCATTGGTGTGATTGCTTTGATTGCCTGGCCATTGAGCACCGCCTCCGGTAGAAGCGGCGGACTTGGCATTACCACGCCATCTGCAAACATTGTTCGTTTTTTAGTGACGGGGGATGCGAGTGTGATTGATTGGGGCGTCTTTTTGGTGCTCGGTATTTTCATCGGCTCATGGATGGCAGCAAAGGGGAGTCGCGAATTTAAATGGCGTGTGCCCAGTGCCAATATTCTCATCACTAGCTGTTTAGGCGGAATTTTGATGGGCTTTGGTGCAGGATTTGCCGGTGGCTGTACGATTGGCAATGGTTTGACCAACACCTCAATCATGACGTGGCAAGGTTGGTTAGGATTGTTGTTTACTATTTTTGGGGTGTGGATTGCCGCTTACTTTGTGTATGTACGCCCACGCCAAGTGGCGCTTAAAACCGCTGCGGCATGATCAATTGAATGACCATTTAGAAACATTAAGGAGAAATATATGGCAGTGTATGAATTAAAATCCCTCGGTATGGTGTGCCCATTTCCGTTGTTGGAAGCGAAAGATAAAATTAAAACATTATCCGTGGGGGATGAACTTAAAATTGAGTTTGATTGTACGCAAGGCACAGAAGCCATTCCGCGCTGGGCAGCTGAGTCAAATTATACCGTCAAAGATTATGCACAAATTGGCGATGCAGCCTGGACAATCACGGTGGTCAAAACCCATTAAATGAATCTGGCATTAAAAAACTCACGCATCATGATCGGTGCGTGAGTTTTTTTGTATCAACGCTGATTATGCATCAGAGGATTTGGCGTATTTAGCCATTAAAAACATTGAAAGGAGGGAGGCAAAAATGCTTAAACCACCCAAAAAGTACAAACCTGCGGCATAACTGCCGGTGGCATCGCGCACCCAACCAATCACAGATGGACCAATGAATCCACCTAAGTTGCCGATGGAGTTGATCATCGCAATGCCAGTGGCTGCGGCTGCACCCGTTAAAAACATGGAAGGCAATGACCAAAATGGCGCTTTAAAGCCATAAATCCCGATGCCCGCTACAGAAACCGCAATGATCGCCATGGCAACGGCCGTTTGTGCATAGAGATAACCTGCGGTGACCAATCCAACGCCAGTTAATAAAATTGCGAGTAAAAGCAATAAAAATGGCGCTTTAAATTTATCTGTTAAAAAGCCAAAGGCTAAGCTGCCAAGGACGCCCACAAAATATGGGATGGACGTGATCCAGCCAATTTGCATGTTTGTAAAGGTGCCTTGCTCTTTAATGATGCGTGGTAAAAAGCTCGATAAACCAATGTTTGCCGTCACGTTTGAGATGTAAATGATGGCCAAAATCCACACAATCGGATGTTTTAAGGCAAGGGAGAAGTGCGTGCCTGCTTTTTTCGCGATGCTTGCGCTCTCCGCATCTAAAACACCTTGTAGATATGTTTTTTCTTCAGAGGATAACCATTTGGCATCTTTTGGGCGATCGGGCATGGCAAATAAGAAGAGCAAACCCACAAGCACGGTGGGAATCCCTTCGATGATGAATAACCACTGCCAGCCATGTAAACCACCGATGCCATTTAATCCCAATAATGCTGTCGAGAGCGGTGCGCCCACGGCAAGAGAAAGGGGGATCGAGAGCATGAACACAGAAATGATGCGTGCACGGTATTCCTGTGGAAACCAGAAGGTTAAATATAAAATGATGCCAGGGAAAAAGCCTGCTTCAGCCGCGCCTAATAAAAAGCGCATGATTAAAAAGCTCACATCGCCTGCAGCAAATGCCATACAAGCAGAGACTAAGCCCCATGTGATCATGATGCGTGAAATCCAGCGGCGTGCCCCAAATTTCGTGAGTAAAAGGTTGCTTGGCACTTCAAACAAAAAGTAACCGATGAAGAAGATGCCTGTACCATAACCGAATAATTTAGCAGATAAGCCTAAATCTTCCATCATGGTCAGCCCCGCAAAGCTGATATTGACGCGGTCTAAGTAGGCTAAAACATAGGCAAACAATAACACCGGCATTAAGCGGATGAAGGCCTTTTTAATGACCTGTTGTTTAAGTCGATCGTCGTGATGTGATTCCATATTAACTCCTTTTTTAGTTGTGTGTGGCCAGCGACTTTTTTCTGGCCAACGCCGCAGAATATCAGATTGATTTGATCTCGCGCAATATCAGTGTTATGAATGGTCAGATGAATTTAAAAAATGAATCACACAATGACTATTGGAGGAATCATGCGAGCTTTATTAAAAATATTTGGGGTGATGGGATTATTGATGATCCATCATTCAATGGCATGGGCAGACAATGCTGCACCTGTTCAATCGGTGAAGCAGTTTGATGTTGATCGCTATCTTGGCACATGGTATGAAATCGCGCGTTTGCCCAATCGCTTTCAAAAAGCGTGCGTGAAAGGAAATCAAGCCCATTATGAAAAAATTGCGCAAAATATCGGTGTGACCAACCGCTGTCAAATGGATAATGGTGAATGGAAAACCGCAGAAGCAATGGCCTATCCACAAAATGCCATCGGCAGTGAATTAAAGGTGAGCTTTTTACCAAAATACCTGCGCTGGATCCCTTTCACTAAAGGCGATTATTGGGTGATGCGCATTGATGAAGATTATCAAGTGGCGCTTGTGGGCGAGCCATCACGGGAGTTTTTATGGATTTTAGCACGCACGCCCACCATTGATCCTGCGGTGATTGAGGATTACTTAAAAACCGCCACAGAGCAGGGTTATGATGTGCGCACAATGATCATCCACGAATAGGGCGAATTAACCGTGCAATCTGTCACATAAATGCTAGAATTGCCAAGCGCCATACTCATGGCGCTATAGCGTTGCCATTACAAAAATAGATTAAGGTTCCAAGTGAGTTATTTATCCATTGAATTTGCGGCGGCTTTTGTGCCGTTTTTTGTGCTGTACTGGTGTTTGCGCCTTGTACCTGCACTTCAAAATGCCCTGTTATTGATCGTCAGTTATGTATTAATCGCACTCTTTAATGTCGATTTTGCCTTAATTCTTGGGGCATATACGGTGGTGATTTATCTCTTATCTACGGGGATTGCTTACAGCCCGCATCGTAAATTGTGGCTCACGGTTGCCATCATTGCGGCGATTGGTAACCTTGCGGTATTTAAATATTATAATTTCTTCATTGCCGAATTCATGCGCCAGCTTGCAGCATGGAACATTGATCTCTCCATGCCGATTGCCGAGATTTTATTGCCCATTGGCATCTCGTTTTACACCTTTCATTCCATCAGTTATTTGGTGTCTGTGTATCATCAAGAAGAGAAAATGCCCGTCAGCTTTTTTGACTTTGCGCTCTTTTTATCCTTTTTCCCAAGTGTGATCGCAGGCCCGATTAATCGCGCGAAACTGTTTTTACCCCAAATTCAGCAACAAACGCCGCGCACCGTGCTTGAGCCGACGCGCGCAATGATTTTGCTTGTGAGTGCGGTGATTAAAGTCTATTGGCTGAGCGCATTTTTATCCTATGAATATGTCAAACCCATTTTTGATAACCCAAGTGCTTATCACACCTTTGATTTGATTTTGGGCTTATGGGCGTATGCGTTTGAGATCTATTTTAACTTCTCGGGTTATACAGATTTAGTGACAGGCATTGCGCTCCTGTTAGGCTTTCGCTTGCCAAAAAACTTCAATGTGCCGTACATGGCAAATAATTTAAAAGAGTTCTGGCAGCGTTGGCACATCAGTTTATCGACATGGATTCGCGATTACATTTACATTCCATTAGGCGGCAGCCGCGGCGGCTTTACGCGCACACAGATCAATGTATTGATTGCGATGGTGCTCTCTGGCATTTGGCATGGAGAGACGCTCACCTTTTTAATTTGGGGCGTGATTCATGGCGTGGGGACAATTGCCTTAAACATTGGCGATCGCTTTTGGAAAAAAGATGGCATCAGCAGTTTTTCACCCTTTTTGGCGCGCTTTTTGATGTTCAATTACATCTGTTTAGGTTGGCTGTTTTTCAGAAGCGCCACATTGAGCGATGCAGGTGATTATGCATTGGCAATGGTGAGCAATTATGGGGATGTGATGAATCATCTTGAGACCTTGGCCATTTTAGTGGCGGGTGTTGCAGTTTATTACGCGTATCCGTGGCTCTTAAAAGGCATTGCATGGATTGAGAAAATCATTCACATGATCCATTGGACGGTGTTGCCTTTTGTGTTGATTGTGGTGCTCGTACTTGTGATTGAATGGGCGCCTTCTGGCATTCCACAATTCATTTATGCCAGCTTTTAGGAGGATGCCATGATCATATTGAGAACATTATATGTATTATTGGTGACGCTTGCCGGTGTGGTTTACTGTTATTATGCATCCATCAACACTTATTGGACACAAACCCATCACACTGATTCCCCAATGGTGCAATTAGAGCAATGGTGGACAGGGCAACCTGCGATTGTGGCAGAAGTGATTGAAGAGACCATTGAGCCCATCGTTGAGCAAGAGACGCAAGCAGAAATTGTTGAAAGCGCAGAACAACATGAGCCATTAGAAACCGTGGAAACAATGGAAACCGTTGAAGAAACCCCAGTAATGGACACGCCTGCCATTGTGTTAGAGTCCCTGCATGATCGCGAGGAACTGATCCATGACAATGAAACGGAGCATGAATCTGATCTGTCAATCGAAAATCCACCGACAACGCCAGAAAACATTGTATTAAGCGCAGGGGATCAACTCTTTTTTGTGGGCGATTCCTTGATGCAGGGCGTTGCGCCGAAGGTGAAGCAGACGCTGTACAAAGCGCATAAAATCGGTGGTATTGATTTGAGTAAACAGAGCACCGGTTTATCGTACCCAAAATTCTTTAACTGGCCGCAAGTGGTGGAAGAAACCCTACAAAAAAATGCCAATATTAAGGCGATGTTTGTCTTTTTAGGGCCGAATGATCCGTGGGATTTTCCGGTCAAGGGACAAAAATATTACCTGCGCTTTAAAAGTGAAGCATGGGAAGCGGCATATCGTGAACGCATTCAGCGCATTTTAAAGGCAGCGCAGAGTAAACAAATTCCTGTGGTGTGGCTTGGCGTGCCGTGTATGCGTAAAACGAAGCTCCATAAAGATGTGATTTATTTAAATGGCTTGTATGCCGATGAGGTCAAACGTTTTAATGGGCATTTCATCCCGACGTATGATCTACTCGGGTGCAGTGAAGAAAAATACAGTGCTTATGCAAAAACTGCGCAAGGAAATGCTAAAGTAAGAACGGATGATGGCATCCATTTTACAGTGAGGGGTCAAAAGATGCTGGCAGATCGCATCATTGAAGAACTCACCATAGAATCAACCGCAGAGGAAACGAAATGATCAATATTGCCAAAGTTTGTTTGGTGACAACATTAGTGGGATGTTTATTGGGCTGTCAAAGCACCGATGCATCGAATGATAACTTTTTGCGTGGAGAAGGTCCTGGCATTGAGGACTTTGGCGATCGTAATGGCACTGCATTGAAGGCAAAAATGCGTGATCTATTGCAGTATCAAAACTCAGTGGTGACGATGACGCAATTTGGTGATTCTCATACAGCGGCTGATTTCTTCACAGGGCCACTGCGTGAATTGATGCAAAATAAATTTGGCAATGCTGGCATTGGCTGGGTGACGCCGATGCAGGTCAAAGGGCAGCGCCATGCACTTATGTCTTGGCAGCCATCGAATTGGGAAGTGATGAGCAGTCGCAATGTCAATCATCTTGATTTCCCGATGGGTGGATATGTGGCAAAACCGCTTCGTAAGGGCAGCAGCTTATTGGCCACCCTCAATCAAGAAGAATTAACGCGCGGCATGTGGAATGTGCGTTTGATGGTGAAAAGTACAAAGCCTGAAGCGATTGCGGTTGAAGATATGAAAAACCGCATCCGCGTTTCAGATGGTCTATTGTCTCGCCCATCAAATGGCTGGCAGATGATCGATTTATTGACATATTTGCCCTTTAAAATCGATGCCATAGATGAGTCTGCCGAAATTGGCGGCATGTGGCTACAGCGCTATCAAAAGCCGGGCGTGATTCTCTCTGGAATTGGCACGAATGGCGCACAGCAATCGATTTGGAATAAATGGTCGCCGCAGTGGTTAGATGAACTTGCAGCCACCACAAGTGACTTGGTGATTTTAGAATACGGCACCAATGAGGCGTTTAACGATACGCTTGATGAAAAAGAGTACCGCAAAAATCTCCACAATAGCATTCAAACGGTGCGCAGAACCTTACCGAATGCCGCCATTTTATTGGTGGGTGCATCAGATTCCATTAAAAATGGCAACAGCACACGAGAATGTACGGATAAACAGCCGCCTTCTTATGCACAGGTGAAGAAAATTCAGCGCGCGGTTGCACAGTCTGAAGGTGTTTTGTATTGGGATTGGCAAAAAGCAATGGGCGGAAAATGCAGCATGGAGCGTTGGGTCAGTCATGATTTAGGGCGCCCAGATTTGGTGCATTTATCGCCAAAAGGCTATGAGCTCAGTGCAAAAATGTTGTATAAAGATTTGATGAAGTATTTTGGCCTTGCGCCATAATCACCGGTGCATTTGATTGTGTAAATGTATGATCAGCTTATTGGGATTTACGCATAAAACTGCTAAGATAGCGACTTTGCTTAACGTTAGATGTAATTAAATATGGACTTTCCTAAACATTTTGGTGTAATTGTAGTCGGTGGCGGACACGCCGGGACAGAAGCTGCGATGGCTTCTGCAAGATTGGGCGTGCCAACCTTATTGTTAACACATAATATTGAGACCATTGGGCAGATGAGCTGTAACCCTGCCATTGGCGGTATTGGGAAGGGGCAGATCGTTAAAGAGATCGATGCGCTGGGCGGTGTGATGGCCAAAGCCACAGATCTTGGCGGCATTCAGTTCCGTATTTTAAATGCATCTAAAGGGCCTGCGGTGCGTTCATCACGTGCGCAAGCTGATCGTGCATTGTATCGCGCGGCGATTCGAAGCTTTGTGGAAAATCAAGAAAATCTCTACATTTTCCAACAAGCGGCAGATGATTTCCTCATTGATGGGGATAAAATCGTGGGCGTTGTCACACAATCGGGCATCCGTTTTCATGGTCATTGTGTGGTATTAACAGCCGGAACATTCCTCTCTGGCTTGATTCACGTGGGCATGAATAATTATGAAGGCGGTCGCATGGGCGATCCACCCTCAAACACATTGGCGCAAAAATTGCGTGAATTGCCATTGAACATTCATCGCTTAAAAACAGGGACACCGCCACGCATTGATGGTCGCACCATTGATTTTTCTGGCATGGAAGAGCAAAAGGGCGATGATCCTGTGCCATATTTTTCTTATTTGCGTGAAGAGTTGCCGCATCCGCGCCAAATCTCTTGCTGGACAACTTATACCAATGAACGCACCCACGACATCATTCGTGGCGGTTTAGATCGCTCGCCAATGTATGCCGGTGTGATTGAAGGGATTGGCCCGCGTTATTGTCCATCGGTGGAAGATAAGATCATGCGCTTTGCGGATAAAGATCGCCACCATGTGTTTTTAGAGCCTGAAGGCTTATCCACGTATGAATATTATCCAAATGGTATTTCCACAAGTTTACCCTTTGATGTGCAAATTAATTTAGTGCACAGCATTCCTGGGCTTGAAAATGCCCACATTACGCGCCCGGGTTATGCCATTGAGTATGATTTCTTTGATCCGCGTGATTTGAAATTCACCCTAGAAACCAAAGCCATTAAAAACTTATACTTTGCGGGGCAAATCAACGGGACAACGGGTTACGAAGAGGCCGCAGCACAAGGGCTCATTGCAGGTTTAAATGCTGGTCGCAATTATTTAGGGAAAGATGAATGGTATCCGATGCGCCATGAATCCTACATTGGCGTGATGCTGGATGATTTAATCACGCAAGGCGTGCAAGAACCATATCGCATGTTCACATCGCGCTCAGAATATCGTTTGATTTTGCGTGAAGACAATGCTGATGAACGCTTAACGCCGATTGGTTACGAGTTAGGTTTAGTGGGCGAAGATCAATGGCAACGCTTTGTGCGTAAAAATGAAGATCGCGCGGTGGCAGAAAATCGTTTAAATGATTGGATGGTGGTGCAAGATTCAGAACAAGGCCAAGCATTGCAGGCGCAAACTTCCGTGGTGATGCCGCACAACATGCGTGCGATTACCTTATTAAAACGCCCGGAAGTGACGTTTGAAGCATTAGAAGCTTTACCGAATGCCCCAGAGTTTAGCGACATTTCTCGCATTGCCATTGAAGATGTGGTGATTCAAACGAAATATGAAGGCTACATTAAGCGCGGCATCGAAGAGATTGCCCGCAATAAGAAATTTGAGGAAGCAAAATTACCAGACAATGTTGATTATGCGGCCATCAAAGGTTTATCGCGTGAGCAGTGCGAAAAATTGACGCGTCAGCAGCCTGAAACCATTGGGCAAGCCTCGCGCATTCAAGGTGTGACACCGGCGGCGATTTCTCTGTTATTGGTACTATTGCGTAAAGGGCTCATTCCGACAATTAAGGAATAATATGAATAAATATTTGAAATATGGTTGGGTGGCAGTGCTGTTGGTGATTCCTGTCTTTTTGAACTTTTCAAAGACAGAACGAGATGTGTTCACCACGGTGTCATCCTCATCATTAAATGGCGTAAAATCAGAGATGAAGCAAGATCCTGAGTTGTTAAAAACGATGGATAACAATGGCTTTACCCTCTACGATTATGCGGTGCTCAATGATGATCCGAAGGTGCAAAAGTGGTTATTGTCCCAAAAGGTGGGCTCAGGCGTCTCTAAAGAGATGATTGAACGCATCCGTTTGTGGTTTTTACTGCTTGGCATTCCTGTCAATTCAACCAATTTCAATTTAAAAGGCACCTATGATAAAGGGTTAGAAGAGGCGATTTTAAGTTATCAAACCACCCGTGGGCTTGAGAAAAATCCCAAAATTACGCCCGATTGGTATGCCCATTTAGAAGAAGAAGGCATTCGTCTGTTGCAAGAATTGTTGTTCGAGCCAAACTCAGAAAACATTACGGGCACATGGAACAGTGCATCGAGTCGAGCTTTGAAGGCCTTTCAAACAGAATCTAAATTACCGGTGACGGGTCATTTATCCATTGCAGACATTGTGGCGATTAAGCGGGCATTTTCAGGCAACATTGCTGAAGGTGATGCGTTGAAAAAAGCGCAAATTGATGACACCGCCTCTGTGCAGCTTGTGGAATATCGTGATGATGTCAAAGCATCTTCAAAAAATGCGCCCGATGTGAAAGTGGTGTTGCCAAAGCCGGAAGTGGTGATTGAAGCGCCGATTGAGGAAAAAGAAATTGTAGAGACGGTGGTGGAGAAAGCAGCAAAATCTGAGCCCACCATTGAAGAGCCTTTAACGGCGGGCTTTTTGATCGATAGCCATGCCAAAGAAGGTAAGCTCTTAAACTTACAAGTGTGGCTGACGCTTGCAGGTTTTCCGGCAGGAACGCTTGATGGACAAATGGGGCCATCTACGCGTCAAGCCATTAAAGAGTATCAAACCTCCATTGGGCAAAAGCCCACAGGCAGCTTAGATGCGAAATGGGAATCTCCATTGGAGAAAAACATTTGGAAAAAGGTACAAGAGAAGTTAAAACAGCTTAAATTGTATGATCAAGACATCGATGGCATTCCGGGTGCGAGCACAGTCAATGCCTTAAAAGCGTATGAAGAGAGCGTGAATTTACCGCCGAAAGGTCAGTTGTTGCCAGAAACATTGAGCACCCTCTTTAACGAAGGGCAAATGTTCAATGATGGCTCGATGGATGATGTGCCCATCGAGGCGGACAACACCGAAGAAGATGGCATCATTGAAGAAGAGGGCGATGATGAAGGACCAGTCGATGAAGCAGAATCGGTGGTGGAAGAAGAAACCGCAACGGTCGTGGAAGAGACACCTGTGGGCGTCGGTTTGCCAGGTTTCAATCCAAAAGGCACTGAAGAGTCATTAAAATTACAGTTGATGCTTGCCATGCTTGGGCTTTATAAAGAAGAAGTGGATGGTGAGTACAACAATGCATTGATCGAAGGGATTAAAGCATTCCAGAAAGAGAAAAAATTGGGTGTGGATGGCAAAATTGGCCGCAATACCAGTGCAGCGCTGAATGCTGCGGTGATCACGCGCCTACAAACCTATTTCATAGATAAGGGCTTGATGACAGATGCGCCTACGGGCACCCTTGGACCGAAAACCCGTAACATCGTCAAAAAATTGCGTGAGCAACATAAATTGCCAGTCAATAAAGAGCCGCAAGAATTAGATATTGGCATTTTATTGATTGTGCTTGGGGATTTGAACAATGCCAATTATGTGAAAACATATGTGAAAGTGCTCAAAGAGCAAGAGGCACTGATTGAGCAAACCAAGAAAGTGCAAGAGTACTTGATTGCGCTGGGGCATTTTAATGGTAAAGTCGATGGTTTGCAGGGTAAAGCCACCAATACTGCCATTGAAAAGTTTAAAAAAGAGCAGAAGTTACCTGTCAATGACAAACTGACGCCAGAGTTAATGAAAGCACTTGAAAAAGAGACGTTAAAAACCATTCAGTCGCAGTTGGTCAAATTAGGTTATAAACTCAAGCCAGATGGCATGATGGGACCGGCCACGAAAAAAACCATTGAAACCTTCCAAAAGCGTTACAGCTATAAAGTGACAGGGGAAGGGAGCCTTGAGACCCTCAATCAAGTCAATACGCGTGTTGCTGCCAATAATCGACGTGCACCCCCTGCCGCTGCACCAGCACAGAAAGCTGCGCCAGATACGGCTGTGGTGCGTGGTGTGATGCCTAAAATGGGGGCAAAAGGGGCGCAAACGGAGCGCATCTTGACAGCGCCACCACAGGCCATTGTTGGGCGCATGACCATGATTTACAACAGTAAAGGTGCACTTTCGGGTTGTAAGGTCAATAACATCAGTATTTCTGCCGCAATGTGTGGCGGGGCACGCAATAATCAGCAATGCCGCATTGTGTATCGTAAAGGGCGTGTATTGTCCGTATCGTGTCGCGGTTAGTGAAAGACTGCATGAAAAAAGCCCTCTTTTGAGGGCTTTTTTGACATACATTGAATCTACAATGTAGTGCCATTGAATCATGGGAAGAATGGTTTGATTCGTGTTAGAATGTCGCCCTTAAGTTTTGATGAGGAGTTTATTATGGATCAGTTGCCAAAATTGAGATGGCGTGCTCGTCGTGGTATGCGTGAAATGGATCGTTTATTTGATCATTACCTTGATCATCATTATGCAGATGCACCTGCCGAAGAAAAAGCGATGTTCAGTGCATTACTTGAAATGCAGGACCCTGAATTGTTCGATCTTCTCCTCCTTAAAGCACCACCTCAATCGCCTGAGCAAGAAGCATTAATCAGAAAAATAAATCCCCACCTCAGTTAGGATAAGTTTTTGCTCTATCGATAAAATAATTCTTTTCATCGGGAATTATTGTATAATTTGTATTCAATTTTCGGATGCTGGCAGAAGATGTTTTCTTGACATCTTCTGAAAATCCGCTAGTATTCATTGCCTTTTTATTAGACACTTCAGGAGTGACATCGTGAATGAATGGTTCGAGCTCACGCTAAAATCTGGTCAATACTCACCAGATCAATTAGATGAGGCGCTTATAACTGCAGGTGCGATTGCTGTAACGTACAGTGATGCAGAAGATCATCCAGTATTAGAACCATTGCCAGGTGAAACCCCGTTATGGCCAGAGACCTTGGTGACAGGCTTGTTTGAAAAGCCTTGTGATGAAAAAGAGATTTTTGCTTGTGTTGCATCCGTGTTAGCCACAGAAATCAATGCATTGCCAGTGGCTCGTGAAAATCACTTAGAAAATACCGATTGGGAACGCTCATGGATGGATCATTATCATCCCATGAAGTTTGGCGAAAACTTATGGATTTGCCCAACCCATTTAGATCCCCCTGAACCAGAATGTGCAACCGTGATGCTTGACCCAGGTTTGGCTTTTGGCACGGGCACACATCCTTCGACAGCCCTTTGCTTAACGTGGCTCTCTAACCATAAAGATCAAGTCAATGGCCACACAGCTGTGGATTATGGCTGCGGCTCTGGTGTGTTAGGGATTGCAGCGCGTACGCTTGGCGCCGTGCGTTGTGATGCCACAGACATCGACCCACAAGCCATTAAAGCGACCCATGACAATGCTGCGCGTAACGACATTGACATTCACTGTGTGTTGTCAAAAGATTTCTCAGCAGAGCCTGTTGATTTAGTGATGGCAAACATTTTGGCTTTGCCGTTAACAGCATTGGCAGAAAAATTAGCATCTTTAACAAAACCTCAAGGCAACATCATTTTAGCAGGCATTTTATTGTCTGACGTGCAAATGATCAAAGATGCCTATGCACCGTGGTTTGATTTTGTTGAGCCCTTTAATACCATTGATGGTTGGGCGTTGGTACACGGAATCAAACGCGCATGAAAATTGGCGAGCTGACGTTAACTCAGCCCTACATTATGGCGCCGATGGCCGGCATTACAGACCTTCCTTTTCGTAAATTGTGCCGTGCACAAGGGGCAGGTTTGGCCGTGTCTGAAATGGTCAATGCGCAAGAAAACCTTTGGGACACCGACAAAAGTAAAAATCGTGTGGTGACCGAAGGGGAATCCTTGCCCATTTCCATTCAGATTTTAGGGGTTGAACCCGAAGATATGGCCAATGCCGCGCGTTACAATGTTGGTTTAGGTGCGAACATCATTGACATCAATATGGGGTGTCCTGCGAAAAAAGTGTGTAAAAAAGCCGCAGGTTCTGCCTTGATGCGTGATGAAACTTTGGTGACAGAGATTTTAACCGCGGTGGTCAATGCGGTGGATGTCCCGGTCACTTTAAAGATTCGCACCGGCTGGGATCGTGAGAATAAAAATGCCCTCAACATCGCACGCATTGCCGAGCGCGTGGGCATTCAAGCACTGACGATTCATGGCCGCACCCGCCAAGATGGTTTTTCAGGGGATGCTGAATATGAAACCATTGCCCACATTAAATCCCAAATTTCCATTCCGGTGATCGCCAATGGCGACATCACCAGTGTTGAAAAAGCCCGTTATGTGCTCAAAGCAACCGGTGCCGATGCTTTAATGATTGGTCGCGGTGCTTTTGGTAATCCGTGGATTTTTCGCTCCCTAGTGGAGGATCAAGAATATCGACCCTCTCATGATGAGATATTTGAGGTGATCAATACGCACCTCAATGGTCTATATGAACTTTATGGCGACGAGAAAGGTGTTCGAGTCGCACGTAAACATCTTCTATGGTATTCATCTTGGTTTGACAATGCGAAAGATTGGCGAACCACTTTAATGTCTGCGCGTAGCAGGGATGAACAACACCATATTTTGACATCGTTAATCAACAATCAACCGATTGCAAGCGTAATTTAGTTTTTAGGAGTAACAAAGAATGATCGCACAACGCAGAATCAAAAGTCATATCCCTTTGCGTGAATCTGTGAAAACCGCATTGAATGAAATTTCTCTGCAGTTAGATGGCAAATATCCACCTAACTTATATCGTTTAGTTTTATCAGAAGTTGAGCGTCCATTGTTTGAAAAGGTTTTAGAGTACACCAACGGTAATCAGTCTAAGGCTTCAGAGATTTTAGGCATCACACGCTCGACATTGAAAAAGAAATTGGATTATTATGACATCGACGCCAAGTCAATTGGCTAGTTCATCAATCCAAGGAATTTAACATGTCATTTGATAAAATCATCGAGAAGAACAGAGCTTGGGCGGCACGCATCAAAGAAGAATCCCCAGGATTTTTCGAGTCGCTTGTGGATCAGCAAGCCCCAGAATATTTGTGGATTGGCTGTTCTGATTCACGCGTGCCTGCAAACCAAATTGCAGGGATTGGCCCAGGTGAAGTATTTGTCCATCGCAACATTGCCAATGTTGTGGTGCACAGCGACTTTAACTGTTTATCGGTGTTGCAATTTGCCATTGATGTTTTAAAAGTCAAACATGTGATGGTTGTGGGTCATTATGGTTGCTCGGGCGTGAAAGCTGCGCTCATGGGCAATCGTATTGGCTTGGCCGATAACTGGTTGCTGCATGTGCGCAATGTGTATGAAGATCACTCTTTGTACTTGTGTGATGATTTTCCATCCCGTGCGGATCGTTTATGTGAGCTCAATGCCATTGAGCAAGCGTATAATGTGACGCAAACCACAATTGTACAAGATGCTTGGGCACGCGGTCAGCGTTGCACTGTGCATGCGTGCATTTATGGTTTAGCCGATGGCTTCTTACATGATTTGAATTTCCATGTCAGCCGTCCTGATCAAGTCAAAGAGGCTTATCAGCATGCGGCAACATTGATTCATGCGAAATGTTTATAACTTTAGAAAGGGTATGTAATGAAGGCAAATGAGATTAAAAGACACACAGTGATCGCTCATAACGGTCTTTACTATGTGGTCAGAGAAGTGGAAAAGTCAGCGCCAACTGCGCGCGGTGGCAATACCACTTACCGTATTCAGATGTTCTCCATCCCAGATGGACATAAAGTCGATTTGTCTTTGCGAGCAGATGATGATTTAGAGAGCGTCGATTTAAGCAAACGTGAAGCCACTTTCTCCTATATGGATGGGGAAGATTATGTCTTCATGGATGTGGAAAATTACACGCAATATGTATTAAGCAGCAAAATTGTGGCAGACATGAAAGGTTACATCATTGAAGGCGTTGAAGGTTATTATGTTTCTTTGATTGATGATCAACCGATTGCATTGTCACCGCCTCAAAGCATTGTGCTTGAAATTGTGGACACCGCGCCTGAGTTAAAAGGCGGCAGTGCCACAAAACGCACCAAGCCTGCGCGTTTATCCACGGGCATTGACGTACAAGTGCCGGATTATATTGAAAACGGTACCAAAATCCGTGTCAATACAGAAACAGGTGAGTTCATGGGGCGCGAATAAGCATTCCCATATGAAAAAAACCTCAATCATTGATTGAGGTTTTTTTATATCGGTCGCTAAAGATTCATTATTTTTGCTCTTCGCCCCAGCATTCAGTATTTTTTAGCCCTTTGATGGAGGAAGCTTTGAATACAGGATCTTTGCCCTCTTTGAGCTGACGATAATAGTCATTACCCACCGCAATGGCAATTCTACTGAGCATCATGATGATGATTAAGTTTAAAATGGTCATCAATCCCATGAACACATCAGCTAAGTTCCATGCCAACTCCATTTGCATGAGCGCACCACACATCACCATCGCAAGCACTACTAAGCGATAGATCAATAAGGCTATTTTGTTACCATTGATGAACTCAATATTTGTTTCACCATAGTAATAGTTACCATTGATGAACTCAATATTTGTTTCACCATAGTAATAGTTACCGATGATGGAGCTAAAAGCAAAGAACATTACAGCGATGGCCACAAAATATTGTGCCCATGAGCCCATTTGTAAGGCCAATGAGTTTTGCGTTAAGACAACGCCGCCCATACCAGGTTCTACATTGGTGTATAAGCCAGACAATAAGATGATGAAGGCGGTGGCTGAACACACCATGATGGTGTCAAAAAATACCCCTAAACTTTGTACCAAGCCTTGTTTAGCAGGATGAGAAACGTTGGCCGCTGCTGCAGCATTTGGCACAGAGCCCATGCCCGCTTCATTAGAGAATAAACCACGGCGCACGCCTTGCATGATGGCCACACCAATGCCGCCGCCCACAACTTCTTTTAAACCAAAAGCATTGCTGATGATGAGCATGAACATCTCAGGCACTTTTGTGATGTTGGTGAAAAGCACATACATTGCCAAACCAATGTAAAATACTGCCATAATGGGCACAATCACCTGTGTGAAGTTCACAATGCGTTTGACGCCACCAAAGATGATGATGGCGGTTAAAATCACCAATACCACACCAATTTGTACATTCGTAAAGCCAAAAGCAGAGGCAAATGAATGTGCAATGGTGTTTGATTGTACAGAGTTAAAGATAAAACCGAAAGTGACGGCTAATAAGATGGCAAAGGCGATGCCCAATTTTCTAAAGCCCAACGCTTTTTCCATATAGTAAGCAGGGCCGCCACGGAAAGTGTCACCATCTTTGACTTTATAGACTTGGGCGAGTGTACTTTCAATGAAGGCGGTTGCCATACCAATGATGGCGATGATCCACATCCAAAACACAGCACCTGGGCCGCCAATGGCAATGGCCAATGCCACACCTGCAATGTTGCCTGTACCAACGCGGCTCGCCGCACTGATGGTGAAGGCTTGGAAGGCAGAAACGCCGTCAGATCCTGGGTTTTTCTCCACAGTGACTTTTAACATTTGCTTAAATAAGCGAATTTGCACAAAACGTGTGCGGATCGAAAAGTAAACCCCTAAACCCAATAAACCGATGATTAAAATATAAGACCAAATAAAATTATTAAAAGGTCCCGTTATCCAATTGATGATTTCCATAGATGATCCTAATTTTGTTATAACGCGGGATAACTATACAACAGGTAAGCGATATTTTTTATAGATTTCTTTAATTGTGTGTAACGATTCAGCACTCGGGGCTGAAGTCTCATTTAAGGTGTAGGTTAAATTGAGGGCTTGCCATTTATGCGCGCCTAAATTATGAAAGGGCAGAATTTCCACCCGCTCAATGAGATTGTGTCCATGCAGTGCGATGCTTTGCGCTTTTAATTCATGTAAAAAACGGGCATGATTCTCAACGTCTGTTAAATCATCTGTCAGCCCTGGCACCACAACATAACGAATCCACATCGGTTTATGCATGCGCACTAAACGATGGGCAAAATCTAAGGTGGGTTGTAAGGGTTGGGATGTGAGGGCGAGATATTTAACGGGATCAATGTGCTTAATGTCCAGCATCACAAGATCAATGTGATCAAACCATGCATCATCTAAATGGCCGGCTAAAAATCCTTGTGTATCTAATGCGATGTGTAGTCCATATTGTTCTTTGACACGATAAGCAATCTCTCCAATGAAATGGGCTTGCATCATCGGCTCGCCCCCTGAGAAGGTGACGCCGCCCGCAAATTTTAAAAAGCGTGCATATTTACCGATCTCTTTGACCATTTCATCCACAGTGCGAAGTTTGCCATTGTGAAGCTTCCACGTGTCCGGATTGTGGCAATACAGGCAGCGAAATTGACAGCCCGATGTAAAAAGCACAAAACGGACGCCAGGACCATCGACGGCGGCACCTGTTTCCACAGAGTGCACAAAGCCAGAGAGCTGATTGTCATGGTTGATGATCGCAGGGGCGATGACGCCAAGCGGCTTGCGGATGGGGTCAAAGTCTAATTCATCAATCGATTCAATGGGAATGGTGGGAATGTGTTTGTGCGCGTGGCTCATAATGACCTCATAACGCAAATAGGGCATACCGAAATATGCCCCACAATTGCGCAATAATCGTTAGGCTTTTACATGGAAAGTACGGTTAATGACATCCATTTGTTGCTCTTTGGTGAGCTTAATGAAGTTCACGGCATAGCCTGAAACACGCACCGTTAATTGCGGATATTTTTCAGGATGGTTCATGGCATCAATCAAAGTGTCACGGTTAAAGACATTCACGTTGATGTGAAAACCATTCGCACCGCAATAACCATCTAAACAGTTAGAAAGATTATTGACGCGATCGGCCAACGTATTGCCAAGGGCACCTGGCGTTGCGGATGCTGTCCAGCTGATGCCATCTAACGCCGCATCATAGGGCAGTTTTGCCACAGAAGCGCCCGCTGCCACAAAGCCTGACACATCACGACCATTCATGGGGTTTGCACCCGGCGCAAAGGGTTCGCCATCACGGCGGCCATCGGGTGTATTGCCCGTTTTTTTACCGTACACAACATTCGATGTGATGGTTAAAATGGATTGAGTCGGCGTTGCATTGCGGTAAGTGGGCTGTGCCTTGACTTTATTCATGAAGGATTCTGTCAATGCTACGGCAATTTCATCAACGCGCTCATCATTGTTACCAAAGGCAGGATAATCGCCTTCAATGGTAAAGTCGATGGCAATGCCCGCTTCATTACGAATTGGTGTCACTTTGGCAAATTTAATGGCGGATAATGAGTCTGCTGCCACAGATAAACCTGCAATGCCGCATGCCATCGTCCGGATCACATCACGATCATGGAGCGCCATTTCAATACGCTCATAAGCGTATTTGTCATGGGAATAATGGATGGCATTGAGGGCTTTGACATAGGTTTGTGCGAGCCAATCGAGCATTTTGTCATATAGCGGCATCACTTCATCATACGTAAGCACATCGCTGGTGATTTTCTCAAAGTTTGGCACCACCAATTGACCGGTTTTTTCATCCACGCCGCCATTGATGGCATAGAGCAGGGCTTTGGCTAAGTTCGCACGTGCACCAAAAAATTGCATCTGTTTGCCGATCGCCATCGCAGAAACGCAGCAGGCAATGCCATAATCATCGCCCCAATGTGGACGCATCAAATCATCAGATTCATATTGAATGGCGCTTGTTTCAATGGACACTTTAGAGCAGAAATCTTTAAAGCCTTTAGGTAATTGCGTGGACCATAACACTGTTAAGTTTGGCTCAGGCGCTGGCCCTAAGTTGTATAACGTATGTAGGAATCTAAAACTATTTTTAGTGACTAAAGTTCTGCCATCTAAACCCATACCACCAATGGATTCCGTCACCCATGTTGGATCGCCAGAGAAGAGTTGATTGTAATCTTCTGTGCGTAAAAAGCGGATGATGCGTAATTTGATCACCAAGTCATCAATGAGCTCTTGGGCTTCTACTTCTGTCAATGTGCCTTCTTTAAAATCGCGCTCAATGTAGATGTCTAAGAAGGTAGAGACGCGCCCAAAGGACATAGCAGCACCATTTTGCTCTTTTGTGGCGGCAAGGTAACCAAAATAGGTCCATTGAATGGCTTCAATGGCATTGTCCGCAGGGCGACTGATGTTAAAGCCATAAGAGAGCGCCATCATTTTTAATTCATTGAGGGCACGCAATTGCTCAGACATCTCTTCACGTAAGCGAAGGGTATCTTCGGTAAAATCCCAATCATCGGTTTCGGCTTTTTCTGCCTCTTTTGCACGAATCAAATAATCCACGCCATACAATGCCACGCGGCGATAATCACCAATGATGCGTCCGCGACCATAGGCATCGGGTAAACCTGTGATGACGCCTGAAGAGCGACACGCACGAATCATTGGGTTATAAATATCAAATGTCGCTTGGTTGTGATCTTTGCGATAATGAGTGTAAATGTCCTGAATTTCAGGATTAATGGTACGATTGATCTCTTCTAAAGAGTTCACCACTAAGCGAAAGCCGCTGTTTGGAAAAATCGCGCGTTTTAAGGGTGCATCGGTTTGCACGCCCACAATTTTTTCTAAATCACGGTTGATGTAACCAGGATTAAAGGCATCAATGCGCGAGCCCACATTATCGGCCACATCTAACACGCCACCCACAGCATCGCGCTCTTTCGAAAGTAGGACAGAGAGCTCTTTCCAAAGTTGTTCGGTGCGTGGTGTTGGGCCTTGCAAGAAGGCGTCATCGCCTTCAAACGGTGTGTAGTTGTGTTGAATGAAGTCACGCACATTGACAGCATCTTGCCAATCAGTGCCTTTAAAGTCACGCCAAGCGTGTTGAAAATTCATCGTATTCATAACAAACTCCCGGATCGAATGATTAAAAGAGTAATGCTGCTTGATGGTTCTATTATATATCGACTGTGTTAATTTATGTTTATTTTATGGGGTGAATCTGGTGTGAAAAGCCTTGATGTTTGATGTCAATCAAGGCTTTGTGTGTAAAGTAATGAAAATTTAAGGCGCACCAAGGAATGTTGGGATCGCCCAGCGAAGCGCATAAAACGCCGCCATAAAAATTACAAAGTTAAAGAGGAACAATAACATAGCAGATGAGTGTTTGTGCAATACTTTCACTAAAATGAAGGCTGTGGTGACAAAATGACTGATCACAATGAATAGCCAGGTGGTGAGTACAATCATAAAGCCGTAGTTGAATTTTAAATCCAATAAATTGCCTGGCAATTGTTCTAAACGGATGGAGGCAGTCATGGTGAATAGACAGAACAATAGCGCGCTGATACCTTGAGCGATGGCAATGCGTCTAAAGGAAGGGTGCTCTGTGTATAAGTTATAACTCAGTAAAACAAGGATCACCGGCACAAACGAAATGGGGAAGAGCAGCGAGGGCGAGGAGACTGAAAAGGCAAAAATCACCAACGCAAGCCAACCGATGATGCAAAGGAAAATGTTTGGGCGGTTAGGTAGGGTATCACTCATGTCTATTCCTTATAGAATGTGTAGAAAATGATGGTATCTTCTTTGATTATAGCATTAATCAGGCAATAAAGATTACTTTTGAAATGCGTCATAACTGTATATAATGCGGACATTTTTCGCATCATCTTCCCCATTCCATAAGAAGAGTTCTATGTCCTCATCAACCCATGCCGTCAGTGAACGGTCACTGTTTTCCATCAGCTGGCCGATCTTTATCGATATCTTTTTGCACTTAGTCACCTTATTGATCAACACATGGATGATCAGCCATGTTTCCATTCAGATGGTGGCAGCGACTGCTGCGAGCAATCAATTTTTTGAAACCAGCGTTGCCATTTTAAATTTTATTGGCGTTGGGTGCAGCATCGTGGTGGCCCAATATTTAGGGGCAGGGGATCGAGAAACCACGCGTAAAGCCATCCATTTGTCCATCACCTTAAATTTAATGTTGGGCTTTGTCACCTTTTTGGCCATTTGGTTCTTTGGGCATGATTTATTATCAGTGATGAATACGCCAGAGAACATCTTAAACATGGCGTATGACTATTTCCACATCATCGGCATCTGTTTGATTTTTGAAGCGGTGGCGATCATTTTAGCCTCTTGTTTGCGTGTGTATGGCTACTCAAAAGCACCGATGTATGTGTCTCTCATCATGAACATTGTGACAGTGGTGGGGAATATTTTTGTGCTTTATGGCGTGTTTGGCTTCCCTCAGCTTGGGCTCTCTGGTGTGGCAGGCTCAACATTGCTTGGGCGAATTGTGGGCGTTGCGTTGCTCTTTTATCTCTTATTTTTTGGCATCAAAGTGCGTTTAGAATGGCGCATGTTCTTTCAGTTCCACAAAAAGATTTTACAACAGATTTTAAAAATCGGCTTGCCATCGGCAGGGGAAAATCTTTCATGGACGGCACAAATGCTCGTGATGCTCGCCTTTGTGGGCAAAATGGGGGAAGATGCATTGGCGGCACACAACATCTATTTGCAGCTTTCTTATATGTTGATGCTTTTTGCCTTAGCCATTGGGATTGGCAATGAAATTTTAGTGGGGCATTTGGTGGGGGCATCTAACTTTAACGCAGCCTCTGCTCGCACATGGAAAAGTTTACGCACAGGTATGCTGGTGACCTTTGCTGTGGTTGTGGTGTTTTATTTTGCCCGATACTTAGTGGTAGACAGCTTTACGGAGGATCCGATCATTAAAGAGCTGTTATTGCCGCTCTTCTTACTCTCGATTTTATTAGAGCCAGGGCGCACACAAAACATTGTGATGGTCAATGCACTGCGCGCAACGGGGGATGCCCGATTCCCATTTTATGCAGCCTTAGTCTTCATGTGGGGCATTGCCATTCCCGTGGGGTACTATTTTGGCTTTGTGTTAGAAATGGGGCTCATCGGCATTTGGATCGGCTTTTTGTGCGATGAATGGATTCGCGGGCTTGTCAATGCTTGGCGCTGGAAATCCCGTAAATGGGAAACAAAGCGCCTGAACATCGAGCATTGATTAAAGGCTGGCCTTTAATTTTGGTAAGAGCTCATCCCAATTCAATGGGCTCTTGACCATTTCATTATCAACTTTAATGACCGGGATGAACCAGCCTAATTGTTCCACTAAATTGTTGTCATGGGCAATGTCGATGAACTCATAAGGAATGTGATGTTCATCCAAAATCTCCATCGCTGTTTCGCATAAATGACAATCGCTGGTGCCGTAAAGCAAAATGGGTGAATTTGTTATATTTTCTAGCATTTGTGATTGATCTCGTATGAATGAATCTGTTTTTCTTACAATAACACAAAAAAATCACAAAATGCTGCAATAATTTTATTCACCGATGCTCGGCGATTGTGGGCAAAAAGTTGAGACCAATTTGACCCAATAAGCCGCCACGATCGGTAAAATGTCATCATTAAAATCATAATGGGGATTGTGGAGTGAACAACTGTGCGCCCCTGTTGTGCCATTGCCCACAAATAAATAGCAGCCCGGGCGTGCTTCTAACATAAAGGCAAAATCCTCACTGGCAAGCACAGGCGGGCAGTGATCAATCACAGCGTGATCCCCAAAGAGATCGCGCGCCACATTTTCTGCTAGGCGCGTTTCTGCTTCAGTGTTGATTAAAACAGGCACATCCTTTTGATAATCCACTGTCGCAGTTGCGCCATAGCTTTGTGCTTGTAAGGTGGCAATGGTTTTGATGCGCTCGGCCACTTGTGCTTGCACCGCTTGATTCAAAGTGCGCACCGTCAGTTTAATCACCGCATCATTCGGAATGATGTTTGTCGCTGTGCCTGCATGAATCGATCCCACAGAGATGACCGCAGTGTCTAAGGGATTGAGATTGCGGGCAACAATGGTTTGCAGCGCCATGACAATCGAGGATGCCACCACAATCGGATCAATGCTTAAATGAGGGAGTGCGCCGTGCCCACCTTTGCCTGTGATGGTAATGGTGACGGCATCGGCAGAGGACATCGCCGGTCCATGACAAAAACCAAAGTGCCCAGCAGGATAATTTGGGATGTTGTGAAATCCAAAGATGGCATCACAGGGAAAGGCCTCAAATAAACCTTCTTGCATCATTCGTGGCGCGCCACCTAAACCCTCTTCTGCCGGTTGAAACACAAGATTCACTGTCCCTTGAAAAGGACGATGCTCTGCCAAATAACGGGCTGCGGCAAGCATGCTCGCTGTGTGTCCATCATGCCCACAGGCATGCATTTTACCTGTGTGTTTGCTGTGATAAGGGAGATCATTGTGCTCTTGAAGGGGTAAGGCATCCATGTCTGCGCGTAAAGCAATGGTCGGCCCTTCGCCATTTTTCAGTTGCCCAACCACGCCGGTTTTAGCAAGCCCGCGGTGGACAGTATAGCCCCATTGTGTCAATCGTTCGGCCACAAGATCACTGGTTAAATGCTCCTCATAACCGATTTCAGGATGTTGATGAAGATGGTGGCGAATGGCGATCATCTCATCTTTGAGGGCATCGATGCCGGCGAATAATTCAGCGTTGTCCATGGGCGCTCCGAAATAAAAGGTGATGTGTCTTCGAACATAGCACGCTTTGATTTGAAAAAAAACCTTCCGTGAAGGAAGGTTTATGGTCAGAGTTGATCGGAGAGTTCATAAAGCAGCAGCAGTGCTTCTCTTGGTGTCAGGCGATCAACATTTGTGGCTTTAAGCTGACGCACAACAGGATGTTCTTCTGCCATAAACAGTGGCAGTTGCTCTGTGGGCGCGGGTGCAATGTTAGGCATTTTAGGTGTTTCGATCGGTTGGCTTTGTGTGGCATGGGCAAAGGAGTACTCAAGCTCTTGCAATTTCTCTTTTGCCATGGTGATCACATCTTGAGGGATGCCCGCAAGTGCAGCGACTTGTAAACCATAACTTTTAGAAGCAGCGCCTTTTTTCACGGCATGCATGAAGATGATCTCATCTTTATATTCCACTGCATCTAAGTGCAGATTCACAATTTGCGGATAGAGGTTTTCAAGCTCCGTCATTTCAAAATAGTGGGTGGCGAAAATCGTGAGGGCATTTAAGCGGGTGGCCAAATACACCGCGGCGCTCCATGCTAAGGATAAGCCATCAAGGGTTGACGTGCCGCGCCCAACTTCATCCATCAACACTAAGCTTTTTTCTGTGGCGTAATGCAAAATGGTGGCAGTTTCGAGCATCTCCACCATAAAAGTCGATTGCCCAGAGGAGAGATCATCTTGCGCGCCAATGCGGGTAAATATGCGATCCACAGGCCCAAGAGTGGCAGCTTTTGCCGGCACGAAAGAGCCAATATAAGCCAAAAGTGTAATCAATGCTGTTTGGCGCATGTAGGTGGATTTACCGCCCATGTTCGGCCCTGTGACGATTTGCATGCGCAGCTCAGGTGAGAGCGTCGTATCATTGGCAATAAAAGGGTGCGTGATGGTGGATTCCACAATCGGATGGCGCCCTTCGGTAATATGGATGCCAACGGCCGGTGTAAATTGTGGGCGACTCCAATTGAGGCTGTTTTTAAGGTTGGCAAAGTTGACGAAAATGTCCACATGGGCAAGGGCATCGCTCAGTAAGCGAAGGCGCGTCACTTCAGGAATGATTTGCTCAAGGAGTTGATCCCACAATTGTTTTTCTAGGGCAAGGGCATTTTCTTTAGCATGCAGGATTTTATTTTCAAACTGCTTTAACTCTGGTGTGATGTAACGCTCAACGCCTTTTAGAGTTTGACGGCGCACGTATTCAGGCGGCATTTTGTCAGCATATTGGCTTGGTACTTCAATGTAATAACCATGCACGCGGTTATAACCGACTTTTAAATGGGTGATACCGGTGGTGCGTTTTTGTGCCTCTTCAAGCTCGAGTAGATAGTTTTTGCCTTCATGATTGAGGTTTAATAGCTCATCAAGCGCGGCATCATAGCCCATGCGAATGACGCCGCCATCGCGAATCAAGACAGGCGGTTCATCGACAATCGCGCGGCTGATGAGGTCAAGGAGTTCAGGCATGGGCACTAAATCCGCTTGCCATAATGGGGCAATGGTTGCGATGGCATCATTATTGGCAATGTAATCACATAACGTGGGCAATGCCGTTAAACTCTGCTTTAACTGAATCAAATCACGCGGGCGCGCAGTTTTGAGGGCAATGCGTGTGGCGAGGCGCTCGATGTCTGCCATCTGTTTTAACAGTGGGCTTAACACTTCACACAAAGGCTCGATGGCTTCGATGAGATTAAGGCGCTCGTTCAATGTAGTGTGATCACGCAATGGGCGATTGAGCCAGCGAGATAATAAACGTGAGCCCATTGGCGTTTGGCAATGGTCAATGAGGGCACGCAATGTGTGCTCGGTGCCACCGCTTAATGTGCGTTCAATTTCTAGATTTTTGCGCGTTGTTGTGTCTAAAATCAATGCATCATGGATGTGTTCGATGTGCAGCGTTGTGATGTGGTTAAGCTCGCTCTTTTGAGTCTCTTTTGCATACGTTAAGAGCGCACCGGCTGCCATGATGGGCAATGCATCATCCGTGAGCCCCACACCTTGCAAAGATGCCAATTTAAAGTGTTGACGCAGTTTTTCACTGTTTCGTGATAAATCAAAGTGCCAAGCAGGATAGGGCTGCGTGATGGCAATTTTAGCCATCGCATCGGGTAAGGTTAAATCTTCAGGCACAATGATTTCAGAGGGTTGAATGCGAATGAGCTCAGAGAGTAATTCAGACTCTGTTAAGGGATCAGTGAGCTTAAAGCGTGCACTTGAAAGATCCAGCCAGGATAGTAGCCATTGCCCTTGATGGCAGGTGAGGGCGGCCACTTGATTGTCGCGCTTGGTATCTAAAAGATATTCATCTGTAAGTGTTCCAGGCGTAATGACGCGCACCACTTCACGTTTCACAGGGCCTTTAGCCTGCACTTCGCCCACTTGCTCACAAATGGCAATCGACTCTCCAAGGCGCACAAGTTTGGCTAAATAACTTTCTGCTGCATGGTAGGGAATGCCTGCCATGGGAATCGGCTCACCGGCGGATTGTCCGCGTGCAGTTAAGGTGATGTCTAGCAATTTTGCCGCCCGTTTTGCATCCTCATAAAACAGTTCATAAAAATCCCCCATGCGGTAAAACACCAACATGTGAGGATAATCAGACTTAATGCCAAAATATTGTTGCATCATTGGCGTGTGGGCAGAGGCTGAAGCGGTAACCATGTGACTATGAAATCTCCGATTTTGGGTTAAAATGTGAATTATTGTAAAATAGTTTGCGTTCAATAGAAAAGTGATGCAAATTATACGCTTTATTTACTGCATATAGAGGAAATATATGGAAGTCCTGCTGGACCCATCGATATGGGTTTCGCTCATCATTCTAATTGTTTTAGAAATTGTTTTAGGTATTGATAACTTAATCTTCATTGCAATACTGTCTAATAAACTTCCGCCTCGTCAAAGAAATCGTGCAAGAATCACCGGCTTAAGCTTAGCGCTCATCATGCGTATTGGTTTATTGTCCGTCATGACGTGGATGATCACCCTCACGCAACCACTTTTTACCGATCCATTTTTTCAGCATCCTTTTTCCGTCCGGGACATTATTTTAGTCTTTGGCGGTTTCTTCCTATTGCAAAAAGCCACCCGCGAGCTTCATGAGCGCATAGAAGGCGGCATGATTGTGGAAGGCAAATCAAAAGGCTATGCGAAATTCTGGCCAATTGTTTTACAAATCATTGTTTTAGATGCTGTATTCTCCTTTGATGCCGTCATTACAGCGACGAGCATTGCAAAACACCTTTGGGTGATGGTGGCAGCTGTGAGCATCTCTATGGGCTTGATGCTCTTTGCTGCTAAAGCATTGACGGACTTTGTCAATCGTCATCCCACCATTGTGGTGTTGTGTTTAAGTTTCCTATTGATGATTGGTTTAAGCCTCATCATGGAAGGCTTTGGCATTGAAGTACCTAAAGGCTATATTTATGCTGCCATTGGTTTTTCTGTCTTTATTGAGCTCATCAATCAATTGATCAATCGCAATCTCTTAAAGCAAGAGAGCAAATATTCAAGGCGTGAACGCGCAGCGAATTTGGTGCTTAAAATGCTGGGCACAAATGATAAGCATGAAGAGAGCGAAGCTGAAGAAGAGGATGAGAAGCATTTAGATGAACCTGAAATCTTCGGGCAAGATGAACGCAACATGGTGAGCGGCGTTTTAACTTTAGGTGATCGGATGATTCGATCGATCATGACGCCGCGCAATAATATCTCTTGGATCAACATTCAAGATTCAAAAGAAGAAATCTTGCGCCAAGTCAAAGAGATTCCCCACAACTATTTTCCGGTGTGTGAGGGTCATTTAGATGAAGTCATTGGCGTAGTGCGCGCAAAAGACGTGATTGCCGATTTAATGACAACTGGTGAAATTGACCGTGAAAACACCATTAAACCTGCGATTTTCTCTCATCGCTCCACAACTGTATTGAAGATGATGGACATTTTCCGTCATACCAATGCGCACATGGTGATTGTGACGGATGATTTTGGCTCAGTACATGGCGTGATTACGTTGTTAGACATCATCGAAGCGATTGCGGGTGAATTTCCCGATGAAGATGAAAAAGCATCGATTGAAGTGATCGGTGAAGATGAGTGGATCATGGCAGGTTCCTGTGACCTTCACTTAGTGGAGCAAACCTTGAGCGTGCGTGGCCTTGTGGATGAACAGGATGATTACAGCTCTCTTGGCGGTATGCTTGTGGACATTTTTGACAATGTGCCTGCCGTGGGCGATTCCCTTGAATTGCAAGGCTATCTCTTTACGGTCAAAGAAGTGGATGATCGCAGAATCCTCAATGTGCACGTGGTTAAACCGAAATTGGGGATCTTGTAGTATACTTAACCATTGATCTTTTATTTTTCCGTACAAGGTGAACACATGCAATCAAATGTGAATATGTTTCAACGCTTTTTATTCGAAAATTTGCCGATCCGTGGTGAGCGCGTTAAATTGACCAGCGCATGGCAAGAAATTTTAAAGCGCCGTGAATATCCTGCCATTGTGCAGCAATATTTGGGTGAATTGGTGGCAACCACAGCATTATTGAGCGCCACAATTAAAATCGAAGGTCGCTTGACGGTGCAAATTGAAGCCACCGGCGCATTGCAAATGTTGGTGGTGCAAATCACTCATGATGGCGGCTTTAGAGCGACGGCAACTTACCGTGATGATTTACCTGAACATGCCACATTCAAAGAACTCACAGAAGGTGGTCGCGTTGTGATTACGGTGGAAAATGCTAACTCAAACAATAGCTATCAAGGCGTGATTCCATTGATTGATGAGAGCATTGCGGCGGCGATTGAACGCTACTTTGAAACCTCTGAGCAACTTCGCACCGCGCTATTTTTACGCAATACTGACAAGGAATTGGGCGGATTATTGCTGCAACGCATTCCGGGTGAAATGGAAGATGAAGATGCCTTTAACCGCATTTGTCATTTAGCCGGAACGGTGACGGCTGAAGAGCTCAATGAGTTAGATACACAAACATTGTTGTATCGATTATATTCTGAAGATGATGTGCGCTTATTTGATGCAGAGCCATTGCATTTTTATTGCCAATGTTCGCGTGAGCGTTCAGAGAGCATGCTCAAGCAGTTGTCGAAAGAAGAAGTGGATGAAATTTTGGCAGAAGATGGTCATTTAAGTGTGACATGTGAATTTTGTGGTAAAACATACGATTTTACTGCAGACGATATGCAAGCGATCTAAACATGCCAAATTTGCCAAAAGAACATCAACGCATCTCCATTGCCATCACAGGCGCTTCAGGCGTGCAATACAGCCTTCGTTTAATTGAAGTGCTGCTTAAAGCCGATTATCCGTTAAATGTGGTGATCAGTAAGGCGGCTTTGCTGGTGTTTGCCATGGAGATGGATGTACAACTTGGCAATCAACCCCAAGTGCAAAAGGAGCGTCTCCTTGCACTTGTGGGGGTGGATAAACCCGATTTATTGCGCATTTATGGTGTGGAAGATTGGAGTGCACCGATGGCATCGGGCTCAAATACTTCACGCGCAATGGTGATTGTACCAGCAACGACAGGCGCATTGAGTGCTGTGGCAACGGGGCAATCGAATAATCTCATTGAGCGTGCTGCCGATGTGATGCTCAAAGAGCGTAAGCCTTTAGTGATTGTGCTTCGAGAAACACCACTTAATGCCATTCACATTAAAAACATGCTCACATTGACAGAGGCGGGCGCGATTGTGATGCCAGCAAATCCGGGCTTTTATCATAGGCCAAAGAGTGTCGATGACATCATTGACTTTATGGTGGCCAGAATTTTAGATCAACTCAACATTGAACATGACCTCATGCATAAATGGGGCGATGATTCTTCAGTCAAATAAGGGTATACAGTGGGACAAGAGAAATATCAGGTACTGTTTTATGGTGAATTAAAAGCGGGGCACAGCCAAGAGATGGCCATGCGTGCATTAGCAGGGGCGTATCACAAGGAAGATGATTTCTTTGCCTCATGGTTTAACACTGATAAAACCATCATTAAACATGAAGCAACGCGTGAAGAGGCTGAATACATTCGGGATTATTTAGCAGGGCTTGGCTTAGTGGTGGTGATTGAACCTGTGACAGTGCTTGAGTCTGCTGAGCCGTTATCCGCTGCCGATCAACAAGCAAAAGAGACAGAAAAGCTGTTAGAAGAGGCATTTGAAGAGCTGCAAAAAACCATTAAAAATGTACAGCGTGAAAATGTCACCGTGGTGAAAGTTGCCCCTGCGTCAATGTTAAAACGTGCGGGCGCCTTCATTGTGGACATGATGATCTGCATCATTTTATCAAACATCCTCCTTGAATTGGTGCTTGCGCCACTTGGCATCATCAACACATCGTTGTTATACGAATTATCAAATGCATTAAATGGTGCTGTGACACAAGAAGATGTACGCAATGTGGTCAATGGCTACATGGCCAATGAAAATTTTGCAGATTTAGTGATGAGCGTGATGTTTTTTGCCTTTGCCATTCAGGTGTTGTACTTTGGGCTCATGGACAGTAAGTACCGAGCCACTTTTGGTAAACGTTTATTTAAAATCCGCGTCTATTCATTGATTGGCCCTGAAGTATTGTTGCGCCAAGCGATTTTGCGTCAAACATGCATCATCACCGCATTTTTCCTTTTGGTCTCTTTTTTAAGCACCATCGGTTTGTTGATTTTATTGGGCACATTCATCATGGGCTTTTATGACAAACGAGGCTTGCATCAAACCATCTATGACCGCATCACAGCAACAATGGTGGGCATGGATCAAGGAAAAAACATCAATCCATAGTGCAATGGCCTTTTTTTTAGTATCATAAAGGTTTTGAACTCTCCCTTGATCAAGAATAAAACGCGTATAAGGAAGCAACCATGAGTGGATCAATCGGATCTTTATTGTTAATAATCATTGCTGTGGCAAGTGGTATCTATTGGTTTATCTTAAAAAGACAAAACGATGAAGAAGACAATGACCGCATTGAGCCACACATTGATCATCGTTTTTCTGAATTCAGTCAGCAAGCATTGCCAAAAGATGAAGGCGATGATGACACCGCGACAGAATCTGTACAAACAGCCGTGGTTGAAGCGACAGAAGTTGCGGCAGAGCCTGCACCAAAAGCGGCTGTGCACAGCGCCCCTATTGAACCAAAAGTTGAGCCTGCTGAAAAGCGCGCCGCGGAACGATTGCCAGAAGATTCTGAAGATCTCGACGATGAGCTTGAGGAAAATGATGAGCACGTAGAAGATCACGCGCCTAAAGTCAGCTTCTTTACCCGCATGAAAGAGATGTTTGCAGGCAGCAGCAATACAGAAGATGACAATAATGATGAGGTTCAACTTGCGCGCCCTGAAGCGGTGCGAACCGTTGCGCTCATTTTGCGTGCACCAGATGATCAGCCTTATTCCGGTTATGAAGTGTTAGAAACTGCCAAACAACTTAAATTGATGGTGGGCACCGATGGCTTTTTACAGCAAATTGTCACTACGTATTTAGGTGATGAGCCCATGTACAGCATTGCGAACATGATTCATCCAGGCAGCTTTGACACGCCCGATATTTTAGAGGCTGAAATTCCAGGATTGCTCTTTTTTGCAAGCATTCCGGGGCCTGATCCACAAATGGATACGGTGGAAAACTTGATTCGTGCTGCTGCCTTCTTTGGGCAAAGCATTGGCGGCACGTTGCTTGATGAGCATCAGCGTCCGGTGGATGCTGAATATGTTCAAAATTTAGTGGCACAAGCGCGCGCAGAAGAGAAGAAAATCTGGGCCAAACACCGTTCACATCGTTAATGCTAGATGCATTGCGTGATCAAATGTTCTTAAAAATCGCTTTTTTAAGAACATTTTTTTATCGAAAAAATTTAGGCAAAATTGCAAAGGAATCCCATGAGTGAGTCCATTGAAGCGCGCATGCGTGCACTCGTTGATGAAATTAATCGTCAAAATTACAATTACCATGTGCTTGATCAAATTGAATTGACCGATTCAGAGTTTGATGCATTGTTTCAGGAATTAAAGACCCTTGAAGGGCAATATCCTCAGTACATTTTGCCCAACTCTCCCACTCAAAAAGTGGGCGGCACCATTTTAAAGGGCTTCACAGAAGTGATCCATGAGATGCCGATGCTCTCATTAGACAATGCTTTTAAAGAAGAAGATGTGGTGAAATTTGATGAGCGCATCCGAGAAAAACTCACGCGTGATGAAATGATGCGCTTAAATTACTGGGCAGAGCCAAAGTTAGATGGTTTGGCCATCAGTATTTTGTATGACAATGGTGTTTTGGTGCGCGCAGCAACCCGTGGTGATGGGGTGCGCGGTGAAGATGTCACGGAGAATGTGAAAACCATTCGTTGCATTCCCCTTGTTTTAAAGGGTGATTTTCCAAGCCGTTTAGAAGTGCGCGGTGAGGCGTTTATGCGCCGTTCAGTGTTTGATGCATTGAATGCTGCCCGTTTAAAAAAGCATGAAAAACCCTTTGCCAATCCAAGAAATGCCGCAGCAGGCAGCATTCGTCAGCTAGACTCTAAAATTGCCGCAGAGCGCCAATTGAGTTTTTATGCCTACAGCATTGGCATCATTGAAAATAATCCGAAGCCTTTTTCAGCACATTCTGAGGCCCTTGCAGGCTTAGAATCCTATGGTTTACCCATTTGTCCATTAAATGAGCGCGCCGCATCGGTTGCGGATTTATTGGCCTATCAAGCAAAAATTTTGGCTGAACGTGATCAATTACCCTATGAAATTGATGGCGTGGTGTACAAAGTGGATCAATATGATTTACAAGAGAAATTAGGCTTTGTTTCCCGTGCGCCACGTTTTGCCATTGCTCATAAGTTTGTGGCGATGGAAGCGCGCACCACGGTGCTTGATGTGGATTTTCAAGTGGGTAGAACGGGTGTGATTACACCGGTGGCACGTTTAGAGCCTGTCAATGTCGCAGGCGTGATGGTGTCAAATGCCACACTGCACAATGAAGATGAAATCAACCGTCTACAAGTAATGATTGGGGATGAAGTGATGATTCGCCGTGCGGGGGATGTGATTCCGCAGGTGATTCGCGTGGCGCTTGAGCACCGTGATGAGGAGAAAGTGCGCGCCATTACATTCCCTAAAACATGTCCTGTGTGTGATTCGCCCGTGGAACGTATCGAGGGGGAAGCCGCTTTGCGTTGTACAGGTGGCTTTAGCTGTAAAGCACAGCGCATTGAGCGTTTAAAACATTTTGTTTCCCGTAAAGCGATGGACATTGATGGCCTTGGGGAAAAGTGGCTAGAGATTTTTGTGAATGAAGGTTTGGTGGAAGATCCGGCGGATTTATACACCTTAACGAAAGCGCAATTGTTAGAACTGCCACGCATGGGGGAGAAATCGGCCGATAACGTATTGGCAAGCATCGAAAAAAGTCGCACGCCACGCTTTGCACCTTTCATTTATGCCCTTGGCATTCGTGAAACAGGGGAAGCCACTGCGCGCGTATTGGCGAGCGAGTATCCCTCCTTAGCAGCATTGCGCGCAGAAACGGCAGAAAATTTCCAAAAGATTGATGACATTGGTCCAGTCATGGCCAATCATTTGGTGGAATTTTTCAAGCAGCCGCAAAGCTGTGAATTGCTTGAGCGATTATTAACGCACATTACGATTGAATATCCTCTCATTGTTCAAAAAGATGCAGCTGCCTTGCCATTATTGGATCAAACTTGGGTGGTGACAGGCACATTGCACCATTTTACCCGTGAGAGCATTAAAGAGCGTTTGTTGAGTTTAGGCGCAAAAGTGTCAGGTGCCATTTCAAAAAATACCACCGCATTATTGGCGGGTGAAAAAGCAGGCTCAAAGCTTGCCAAAGCTCAAGAGCTCGGCGTGATGGTGATGAGTGAAGATGAGTTTTTAGCACAGTATCCTGAGTGATGGAGATTTCGCCCATTGCCATCATTGATGGCTGCTATCCTGAGAAATTTGGCGTGCCTCGTCAGCCGCGCTTGGTGAACAGTGCCACAGCGTGGGTGCGTTTGCTGCCGCCTTATCGTTCGATGGATTTTATCGACGGGTTATTGCAATTTAGCCACATTTGGTTGGTGTTTGGCTTTCATCAAAATGAATGGCAGGGGGATGCGAAGGTGCGCCCGCAGCGCTTAGGCGGCAATCAAAAAATGGGCGTTTTGGCGACGCGTAGCCCGTATCGTCCAAATGGTTTGGGGCTATCGGCGGTTGAAATTGTGCAAATTGATGCGGATGAAATCGCCATTGAGATCGCCGGGCACGATTTGATCAATGGCACGCCCATTTATGACATCAAGCCTTATATTCCATTTACGGATGCCATTTTAACCGCGAGCACTACATTTGCACCTGCGCCGCCTATGGTGTATGAGGTGAAAATTCATGATGACATTGCTGAGAAATTTGCGTCGTTACCTGTGGCAACACAAGATTTTATTAAAGATGTCATCAGCCAGAATCCGCGCCCTGTGTATCATAAAAAGACCGATCGCATCTATGGCGTCAGTTTAGGGCAGTGGAATGTGCGCTTTCGATGGGTGGAAGATCATCCAGAGATTTGTGGCATTGAACCTTTGTCTACACCATAAAAAAGGCCCCATAAAGAGGCCAAACGCTTAGGACTTGAGTGAAATAAACGTTTAACTGAGGGCTTTGGCCAATGCGTGGAATTTCTCGATTTGATCTGGGAAAATCACGCGGTTTTCATCGCGGCCTAAAAAGATTTTAAACATGATGCGGCCTTTTAAGTCCGTCAATAACATGCTGTATGTGGCTGAGCCTCTAAATGGACGTTCGATAAAATAAATGGCGTCACAGTTATCAAACTTTAAATGGCCACTTAAACCCGATTCATGGCTGAGGTTATAGTAACCGTGTGCCACTGAGCCTTCAGGAAATGGTCCTGAGAATTCAAAAATGGAGCCCGATGAATGGATAATGGTGGTGACTTTACCCCATGTGGCCACTTCTTTCAGTAAGGTTTGAAAGTGTGCGCCATCAATTTTTGTCCAAAAGTTTTCGGGTAAGCATTCGATCATTTGAGCTTCTGAGGCATTGTGTTCTTCAGCTAAGGATTCAAATAATACGCCAGGATTTTCGGCCAATTGTGCTTTAAGGGCGGTGATTTGTTCAGGGGTCATGAATCTTCCTTTGTGTTAAGAATATATGCAAGCGACCGAAAGGGGTAGTGTGATAAAGAGGTTGTCATCAAACTATTTATCCATCAGCGAGGGGGAGCTTTAGGACAATCAACCATCAGGGAGCGGTGATGATTGAGATCGCTTGCATATATGTTCAGTTAAGCAGAGTGAGCTTGGCCGTGGCCGCGATTTTGCATTCTTTCATAGTCTGCTTCGCGCACGTGACCTTTGCCACCATTGCCTGTTAAGTGTTGGATGTTTTCAGGATTTTGTGGATCTAAGCGGAATGCTTTACCAAAACCTGTCACCAATGTGCCTTTTGTGGGCGTTAAACGAAAGAGACGAAAATCGCCCATCTCTTTTAAAACATTGACGGTTTTGCCTGCACGCAAAGTCAATGCTTCAATGCCTTTGTCAAACTCAGGATGGTCGCGCTCGATTTCTGTGGCATTCACTTGATAGCTCACGCGCTTACGACCATAGATGTTACGTGTTTTACTCTCATCATCGACAATCATGATGTTAAATGTAGGGTGATTTTTAACGTGTTGTGTGTGGGCAGCGATGTCCGCAATGAAGATGTAATACGCGCCATCGACATGTGCAAAGGGTGTATAACTGGCATGTGGAATGTTGTCGCTGTCCATTGTCGCCATTAATAAGGTGAGGTTTTCATCATGTAAGCGATTGAGCTCAGGTGCGATTTGGGCAAACAATTCAGCGCCTTTATTATCAATCACTTCTACGTTAAATTCATTGGATTGCATGTGTCAAGTTCCATGTTCATGTGGGTGGGAAAATTGATAAAATTGATTGTAGCAATAAAAATCTTATATGTGAATAGCAATCATTAATAAATAGTAACTATTCTCATATAAGACTATTTTTTGAGCTTGTTTATTTTGCTTATCCCATTGTTTTTTAATCATAAAAAAAATGCTGCCCATGCTAAGAATTATCCAGGATAAAAACTAGAACTATTGACAAAATAAGGTAGAATGAATGCTTTTCTTTGTTTAATTAAATCAATTGGAAGAATGCCGTATGAAACCTGCGTATCATCATAGCGATGTTGAAAAGAGTGCCCAATCCTATTGGGACAATCATCAAACCTTTAAAGTTGCCGACCATGTGGAAGGAAAAGAGAACTATTATTGCCTCTCTATGTTCCCATATCCATCTGGCAGACTGCACATGGGGCATGTTCGCAACTATACAATTGGCGATGTGATGAGCCGTTACATGAGCATGAAGGGTTATAATGTGCTTCAGCCTATGGGTTGGGATGCGTTTGGTATGCCTGCTGAAAATGCGGCGATTGACAATAAAGTCTCGCCATATGAATGGACGAAAAAGAACATTGACTACATGAAAAACCAATTGAAATTATTGGGTTTTGGTTTTGACTGGAGTCGTGAAATTACCACTTGTGAGCCTTCTTATTATGGTTGGGAACAATGGTTGTTCACTAAATTGTATGAAAAGGGCATCATTTACCGCAAAAACGGCATTGTGAACTGGGATCCGATTGATCAAACCGTATTGGCAAATGAGCAAGTGATCGATGGTAAAGGTTGGCGTTCAGGGGCAGAGATTGAGCGCCGCGAAATTCCGATGTATTACTTTAGAATCACCGATTATGCTGAAGAGTTATTGGATGATTTAGAAACTCTGACCGATTGGCCGTTGCAAGTCAAAATCATGCAAAAGAACTGGATCGGTAAATCTCAAGGGATGGAAATTGGCTTCCCGTATGAAAATGGCGTGATGAAAGTCTTCACAACGCGCCCCGATACATTGATGGGTGTGAGCTATGTTGCCGTTGCGCCAGAGCATCCGATTGCCCAAAAAGCGGCACAAAACAATCCACAATTACAAGCCTTCATTGAAGAGTGTAAAAAAGGTGGCACCAACGAAGCGGACATTGCCACACAAGAGAAAAAAGGCATGGCCACGGGCGCATTTGTTCAGCATCCTATTACAGGCGAAGATTTACCAGTTTGGGTGGCGAACTATGTGATCATTACATATGGTGAAGGTGCTGTGATGGCGGTGCCTGCGCACGATGAACGTGACTTTGAATTTGCCACAAAATATGGTTTACCCATCAAACCTGTGATTGCAAACAATGCAGACGATCAAAGCTACAGCACATGGCATGCAGAATATGCAGAGCACGGCGCACTCATCAATTCAGGTGAGTTTGATGGTTTAACGTTTGATGATGCGATTGCGGCGATTGCCAAATGTTTAGAAGCAAAACAATTGGGTGAGATCAAAACGCAATATCGTTTACGCGATTGGGGGATTTCTCGTCAACGTTATTGGGGTTGTCCAATTCCGATCATTCATTGTGAATGCTGTGGCGATGTGCCAGTGCCTGAACAAGATTTACCGGTGGTGTTGCCCAATGATTTGATTCCAGATGGTTCTGGTAATCCATTGAATAAATTGGACAGCTTTGTCAATACAACGTGTCCAAAATGTGGTGCACCTGCCCGCCGTGAAACCGATACCATGGACACCTTTATGGATTCGTCTTGGTATTATGCGCGCTTTGCCTCTTATGATTGCCAAACCGCGATGTTAGATGAACGCGCAGAAAAATGGTTGCCAGTGGATCAATACATCGGCGGCATTGAACATGCGATTTTACATTTGTTGTATTCACGTTTCTTCCATAAATTGATGCGCGATGAAGGTTTGCTTGGCGATCCTGCAAAAGCACCAAAAGAGCCGTTTAAAGCTTTATTGACGCAAGGCATGGTGATTTCACCTTCATTCTATCGTCATACGGCTTCTGGTTACACTTGGTACAACTTAGATGATGTGACGCCTGTGGTGGAAGATGGTCAAACCACTTACATCTTAAAAGCCGATGGCCAGCCTGTGACGTTTGGCGGCGTACAAAAAATGAGTAAGTCGAAAAACAATGGTGTGGATCCTGAATCTATCATTAATGAATTCGGTGCAGATACTGCGCGTTTATTCATGATGTTCAGTGCACCGCCAGAGCAATCTTTAGAATGGTCAGTCTCTGGTGTAGAAGGGGCACAGCGCTTCTTAAAACGCTTATGGACATTTGGTTACGAATGGCAAGATTCATTGGCTAAAGTGGTTGAATTTGCGCCTTCGCACAAAGCATCTAAAGACATTCGTCGCGTGGTGCATGCTGAATTGAAAAAAGCATTGTTTGACTATGATCGTCATCAGTACAACACTGTGATTTCTGCATGTATGAAGATGTTAAATGCTCTTGGCGAGTTAGATGATTCAGAAGAAGCCATGTATGTGCGCAATGAAGGTTTTTCCATCATGCTTCGTTTGTTGTACCCGATTGTGCCGCATATTGTGCATGAGTTGTGGACGAACATTTATCACAGCAAAATTGAAGATCAAGCATTGCCAACCGTGGATGAATCAGTATTGGTGTTAGATGAAATCAATTATGTTGTGCAAGTCAATGGTAAATTGCGCGGTGAGTTTGTGATTGCAGCCTCTGCACCAAAAGAAGAAGTGGAAGCAATGGCTTTAGCGAATGAAGCTGCTCAGCGCCATTTAGAAGGCTTAAACGTTCTAAAAGTGATCGTGGTGCCTAAAAAATTGGTGAACATCGTGGCAAAATAATACCTTGATGTCACTCAATAGAACGATCCACCTCAAAGTTTGAGGTGGATTTTTTTATGCCCCTTTATTGGCCAAATCCCGCACACTGCGGCGAATGCCGATGAGGACAAATAACGCTGGCACAAATAAAAATGCGGTGAAAATAAAGAAGTTTTGCCAACCATAATCTTCCACTGCAAAGCCTGAAAACGAGCCAAAGATGCGTAAAGCAAAGGCCGCTAGGGCACTTAACATGGCGTATTGTGTGGCAGAGTAGGATTGATTGCACAATAAACTCAAATACGTGATGAATACCGCACTTGCAAAGCCGCCAATGAAGTTTTCGAGTGAAATGGCCAATGTTAAAGACAATGAAGTGGGGTGATGGAGAATCAATAAATACCCCAAATTGGTGAGCCCCATTAAAATCGCAGAGGCCACCAACGCTTGATATAAGCTGATGCGGCTGATGATTTGCGCGGATAATAGTGCACCAACCAATGTGGCAATGAGCCCGTATACCTTACTGATCAAGCCAATTTGTGCACCTGTGTATCCCATTTCATTATAAAAGGCTGAGATGAGAACGCCAGCAATGGCATCAGGCATTTTAAATAAAATGATGAACAGTAAAATCCATGCCGCTTGTGGGCGGCTGAGAAAATTCTGTAAAGGCACAATGATGTATTGTAAAACGGTTTCTAAGGCTGTACGCTGCGTTTGAATGGCATTGACGGTGGCTTGACTGGTCTCTTTAACAAAGAATAGCGTGATGAGCGTAATGATGCCAAAGAGGGTCGCAATTAGCATAAAAATCGTGTGCCAAGGAACGAAATCTGCGGCATATAAAACCGCCGCACCCATCAGCAGCATGGCAATGCGGTATGTCACTTGCGATAAGCCAGAGCCGTAAGATTGCTCTTGTGCTGTTAAATAATCAATGCGGTAAGCATCAATCACAATGTCTTGACTGGCTGAAGCACTGGCCAATAAAAAGATTAAGAGGGGGATGATGCCGATGTGTTCTTTAGGATTCACAAAGGCAAGGGCGATGAAAATAAGGGTCAATAGGGCTTGAAAGAGCACAATCCAGCTCTTTCTGCGGCCTAAATGTTTAAGTAGCCAAGGGCGTTTTTGATCCAGCCACGGCGCCCAGATGAATTTAAACACATAAGGCAAGCCCGTGAGGCTCATCAGCCCAATGCTTTTTTTGTCGATGCCATAGACGGAGAGCCAATAGGTCAAAGTCGACAGCGTCATCAATATGGGCAAGCCTGATGCAAAGCTTAAAAATCCCACCGTTAAAATTTTAGAGGATAGATAGGGTTTGAGTCCTTGCATCAGTGCATTCATGCGTTATAGCCCCAATTTACGGTATTCATCTTGGAAAATACACATGCGAATGGCATTGCGATAGGCGCCGGCTGAGAAAAACTCATGGCGCAATGTACCCTCGATACTAAACCCCAATTTTGAGTAGATGTGAATGGCTTTTTCGTTCGCCTCATCCACCACTAAATAGAGCTTGTATAAATTGAGGGTGAAAAATGCGTAATCCATGGCCAATTTTGTGGCATGGCGCGCATAACCTTTGCCTTGATGTCCTGGAGCAATGATGATTTGAAATTCTGCGCGGCGATGGGTGTAGTCAATTTCCACCAATTCAACCAAGCCAATGCGTGACTCTTCATCGGCCAATTGTAAAATAAAGCGGCGCTCACTTTTGTCATGAATGTGCTTATCATACAGGTCAGAGAGCTCTAAAAATGATTCATAGGGCTCTTCAAACCAATAACGCATGATGGAGGCATTATTGTCTAAATGATGGATGAAACGAAGGTCCTCTTTTTCTAAAGGACGAATGCGAAGATTGTTGCTCATACGGCTTCCTTAAAATGAATTAGTAACGGCTCCATTTGCGTTTTTGGTTACGATAGCGCAATAGGCGCGGTAAAATGGAGGTGCCAAGGACAATGCCCGCAAATAAGATGCTCGCGCCTTTTAACCATTCATCGCTGCGTTTGTTCTCTTTGAGGGTAAAGTTTTCGCTTTTGAGTTGTTTTAATTCAAGGGCTTGTTGCATGTTGCGTTCGGTGAGCACTTGATTATCATTGTCGATGTCCACGGCATTTTTATTGATCTGCTCTAAATAAGTGACACGATTGGTTTGCACATCTAAAGCTTGCTCAAGTTTCTTTTGATTCTCTTTGAGGGCATTGATCAGATGATCTTTCTCTTCGGTCTCTTTTTGTAGGGCATTGATCTTTTTTTGTAGGGGTTCAAACTCTTCTTTGGCCATCTCCACAAATTCACGCGCGGCCGGTTCATCCATCACAAAGCTTTTATGAATCCATCCGCGGGATTTGTTGTCACCATAAATGACATCATAGTGCTGACGATTTTCGCCCACAATGGTGAGTTTTTCGCCGGCAGTGAGCATTTTAACAATGCGGCTGGTTTCATTAGCTGCAGAGCGAATAGGTGCTTGTAATTGATCCGTCACATATTTGACATTGTTTTGCGCATGGGCAGATGTCAACAGAAGGGTGAGGGATAATAAGGGGATGAGAGATTGACGTAGCTGCATTCTATTCCTTAATGTTCGTGACCTAAAGGAAAGGCATTATAAACATAAATGAGGGAGATTGCAGCATGTATTGTCAGGGCGACTCAAGATGGTGGGCCTTGTTGGACTTGAACCAACGACCACTCGATTATGAGTCGAGCGCTCTAACCAACTGAGCTAAAGGCCCAAGAGATATGGTAGGCATAAATGGATTCGAACCATCGACCCCCACCATGTCAAGGTGGTGCTCTAACCAACTGAGCTATATGCCTATGAGTAAATAGGGGTGTGATTATATCGGTTACTTTTCAAAGTAGCAAGCTTTTAAATCGCACATTAATTAGCCATATCTATTAGTTCATTGAATCTCTAGCATAATTTTGCCAATATGCTCGCTCGATTCCATTAAATCATGCGCTTTTCCGGCTTCTTCTAATGGGAAAACGGCATGAATGACGGGTTTAAATTCACCGTTTGCCACCAGTGGCATCACTTTTTCTTTTAATGCCTCGGTGATTGCTGATTTAAAAGGAATGTCGCGGGCACGCAATTGACTGCCCGTTAAAGTTAAGCGTTTACCCATGATTTTGAGCAAATTACATTCAACCTTAAAGCCCTTCATGGCATTGATGTAGACCAAACGTCCTTCAACATTGAGCACATTGAGGTTTTTATTAAAGTAATCACCGCCAATGATGTCAAGCATCACATCCACATGATTGAAGACAGCTTCAAAATCTTCCGTTTTATAGTTCACAGCTTTTGCACCTAAAGATTCACAAAAGGCTTTTTTTGCATCACTGCCAACCGTTGTGAAGACGTCTTTGGCACCAAATAAACGCGCCAATTGAATGGCGGTGATGCCAATGCCGCTGGTGCCACCGTGCACCATAAAGGTTTCACCGGCTTTAAGTTGTCCGCGGTCAAACACATTGCTCCACACGGTGTATAACGTTTCTGGTAAAGAGGCCGCCTCAATGAAAGAGAGATTATCGGGTTTACGGATGCACATCACGCTTGGCGCTGTGACATATTCAGCATAGCCGCCACCTGTCAATAAGGTAAACACAGCATCGCCCACTTGCCAATCGGTGACATTGCTGCCCACCGCCTCAATGATGCCAGAGACTTCTAAGCCCAAAATGTCTGCAATGATGCCTTCAGGAACAGGATAATTGCCCTTGCGCTGACTGACATCTAAACGGTTAATGCCGGCAGCTTTCACTTTAATCAACACTTCATCGGCTTTGACATCGGGGATGGGGCGCGATTCGATTTTAAGGACTGAAGAGTCACCAAATTCTGTAATCACCATTGCTTTCATGGGCTGTCTCCTTAGGGTTATTGTGTCATTATGATGCCAACCAATTCGGGGTGGCGTTTTCGGTCTTTTGATCCTCTTTGACGGTGAAGTTCACAAAATCAAAGAGCTCTGTGTCAGCAAGTTGAGAAGGGCGCACATTTTTAATGGCACGGAAAATGTTCTCAATGCGTCCGGGATATTTCTCCTCCCACTCTTGTAGCATCATTTTGGTGGTTTGTCTTTGTAAACCATCTTGTGAGCCACATAAATTGCACGGAATGATGGGAAACTCTTTGATGTCTGCATATTTCTGTAAATCACTTTCCGCACAATACGCCAATGGACGAATGAGGATGTTGTCCCCATCATCGCTTTGTAATTTTGGTGGCATCGCTTTGAGTGTTGAGCCAAAGAACATGTTCATGAACAAAGTTTCCACAATGTCATCACGGTGATGGCCAAGGGCAATTTTATTAAAGCCATTTTCTTTGGCATAACGGTATAAAATCCCACGACGAAGGCGTGAGCAGAGGCTACATGTGGTTTTGCCTTCTGGCACCAACTCTTTAACCACTGAATAAGTATCTTGCGTGATGATGTCAAAAGGTACGCCAAGGGCACTTAAATACTCTGGCAATACATGATCAGGAAAGCCCGGCTGCTTTTGATCTAAATTCACCGCAAAGACTTCAAAATTCACAGGTGCTTTCTCTTTAAGTTTTAAGAGGAGATCAAGCATCGCATACGAGTCCTTGCCCCCAGATAAGCACACCATGATGCGATCGCCATCTTCGATCATCTGATAATCCATAATGGCGGTGCCCACTAAGCGGCGTAAACGTTTTTCTAATTTTTTCTGTGAAACCGGAACTGATTGAGTCATGATCTACCTAAAACAACAAAGGATTAAAAGCCAATAAATGAAGCATTCTACCATTTTTTGGGTCATAAGATTATAATGGATCTTTCTTTTGCTGAATATTCCTATCGATGCTAACTGATCATGAATTGCTGCGCTATTCGCGCCACATCCTGCTGTCTGAAATTGATTTAGAGGGGCAACTTGCCATCAAGTCTGCAAAAATATTAGTGATCGGTTGTGGTGGCTTAGGCAATGCGGTGATTCCGTTATTAGTGGCGGCGGGCGTTGGGCATTTGATCATTGTGGATCACGATGTGGTGGATCTTTCAAATTTGCAGCGCCAAATTCATTTCACAACAGCGGATTTAAACCATTCAAAAGCTCATGCATTAAAAGCGCACATGCAGGCACTGAACCCTGAAGTGTGGATAGATGCCATCGCACAAAAGGCGGATGATGCACTGTTAATGACGCTCGCTAAAGATGTGGGCATGATCATCGATTGCACGGACAATTTCACCATTCGCCAAGCGAACAATCGCATTGCGCATCATTATCTCATTCCACTCATCTCAGGTTCTGCAGTGCGCATGGAAGGGCAATTGGCGGTGTATGATTTTAGATCGCCCGAAAGTGGTTGTTATCACTGCCTATTTGACGGTGCCCACAGCGATGATGGCAATTGTGCGCTCCTTGGCGTATTTGCCCCCATTTTACAGATCATTGGCGCGATGCAAGCGCAAGAGGCTTTAAAAATTCTTGTGGGGATGCCTGTGATGATCAATCGTTTGCGTGTTTACAATGGGGCAACGTGTGAATGGCAAACCTTCAAATTCAGCAAAAATCCCACCTGTCCCATCTGTTCATCGAACGAGGAAAAGTATGAATAAGAAAATTATCTATTTAGATTATGCGGCAACAACACCGCCTGCGCCTGAGGTGGTTGAACAGATGACCTTAGGATTGTCTCAGATCTGGGGCAATGCAAGCAGTGAGCACATTTTAGGTCATGCTGCCCATCGTCATATTGATGAGGCTTTGTCTGTGGTGGCAAAATTTCTCAATGTTGAACAAAGCACCTTAACCTTAACCAGTGGCGCCACAGAGTCCATTAACCTGGCATTAAAAGGCGTGATGCGCGCACAGCGTAAAAAGCACATCATTGCCATCACAACGGAGCACAAAGCCACGTTAAACACGGTGCAAGCGTTGGTGAAAGAGGGCTATCAAGCGACCTTTCTTGCCCCAAATGAAGCCGGACAAATCACCAAAGAGATGGTGGAAGCGGCCATTCATGAGGAAACCGCCATCATCACATCTTTATGGGTGAACAATGAAACGGGCGAGATTTATGACATTGAGGGCTTTAGCGAAGTGGCGCGCCGTCATAAAGTGTTATTGCATGTCGATGCCACGCAAGCGATGCCGCATTTTAAACCAGATTTTTCTTGGGTGGATTTGGCGAGTTTTACGGCGCATAAGATTTATGGGCCAAAAGGCATTGGCGTATTGTATCAGCGGGATTTTCCTAAAATTCCGATGGTGGCGGTGATCGATGGCGCAAAAACAGAGCTTGGGCATCATGTGGGTACGTTGGCGAATCATCAAATCATGGGATTAGCGCGCGCAGTGCAGTTGTTGCCGGGTCATTACGCCACAGAGCATCAACACAGTGAGCAGCGCTTAGCGGCATTGCTTGATCATCTTGCGCCGTATGGCGTGACGCGTAATGGCAAGGAAGCGAAATTAACGCCAGCCATCATCAATTTACATGTGCCGAATATTTATGGCGAAACATTGATGGCGGCAGTGTCTCAGCTCTGTTTTTCGAGGGGATCGGCATGCAACAGCGATGAGACTTTACCATCACATGTCCTCACAGAGCTAGGTTATGACACAAAGCATGCCCGAGAAAGTGTGCGCATCAGTTTAGGTCGCTATCTTTTGGCCTTTGATTTTCAGCGTGCCCTCAATGATCTTGGTACAGCCATTGCCCAGCTTCAGCACATTGCTAAGGGCGAGCGCTGTGCGACTGTGTTGCCTGTGGTGCATCAAAAGGGCAGTGACATTCATCTAAAACTCCTTCATCCACAAGATTTTACCCCTACGCATTCTTTTGAGTTAGATCGCAATGATGTGGTGATCGGGTTAGACTTAAAACATGACGGTTCAAAGGTGACGCATCTATCCATCAAACTACAAGCCACACCATTTATTTTATGGTTCATGAATGAAGCGGCGGCCCATTTACGTGGCAATGATTTGAGTGCATGGGAAAACTTTAGAATGACAGATGTGATGGAAACAAAAAACGCCCCTCAAAATGAGTTGCGTTTGGTGATGGTCATTGAAAAATTCATCCGCGAGAGCGGACAAAGTTTAAGCGCTTAACGGTTTTCGTTTTGGTGCTTTTTCTCACTGTGATAGGCGAGCAATAGGTAATCGATCATCGAGTAGAGCGTTAATGCCGATGCGATGATCAAGCCAATCTCGCCAATGAGAAAGATCGGTAAGCCAATGAAGTCAGATTCAAACAATAAGCAGCCGATCGCACCCATTTGAAAGGTGGTTTTCCATTTGCCAATCCAGGAGACCGCCACAGAATTGCGGCGCCCTAAAGATGCCATCCATTCACGCAGTGCGCTGATGGTGATTTCACGGCAAATGATGACGATCGTACATAAGGTGATGATGGCAGAGTGTGGCTGACTCACCGCGATGATCACTAAAGCCACCGCCACCACCAATTTATCTGCCACAGGATCTAAAAACGCACCAAAAGGGGAAGAAACTTTGAGTTTTCTCGCCAAGTAGCCATCAAAATAATCGGTAATGCCCGCAAGCGCAAAGAGCGAGCAGAGCAAAATATTCTTCAATGGCACATGGTAAACCATGGTGTCAATCTTCAAAAAGTAGACCAACACCAACACCGGAATGACAAAAATTCTAAAAAGTGTCAATAAATTTGGAAGATTCATCATGTCAGTGTCCTTTGGTGGTTTATCAATGACTGTATTATCGCGCTAATGGGCAGTTTGTAAATAGGAGAGCCATCTTTTCTCGCATTTTTTGAAAATGAAGACGAGTAAGAAGGTGATCAATAAGTACAAACAGGCGGCGATTAAATACGGTGTAAAGTCATAAAAGGTGGCGCGCTGCATTTTGCGGGCAACCCCTAAAATGTCTAAGTTCACAAGTGCGATCACAAAGACTTGAGCGGTACCATGGAGCATGAAGATCACTTCATTGCTATAGGCAGGCAGCGCACGGCGAAAGCCCGATGGGAAAATGATGCGGTAAAAGATTTGCCATTGGCTCATGCCCATGGCAATGGCCGCTTCAATCTCACCTTTGGCGGTGTTTCTAAATGAACCTTTAAAAATCTCTATGGTGTAAGCACATGTGTTTAAACTAAAGGCGATGATTGCACACCAGTAAGGTTGCTTCACAATGTTCCAAAGCCAAGGGATTTGGCGCAATTCAGCAGAGAACTGCCCTAAACCATAATAGAGCAAATAAATTTGCACCAAGAGCGGCGTGCCACGAAAGAAGTAGCTAAACGCCGAAACGGGCGCAGAAAAGAGCGGGTTTCTTGATAAAGCTGCAAAGGCTAACGGCAAGGCAAAGGCTAAACCAATCAAGGAAGAAATGAAGGTGAGCTGCAATGTCACCCATACGCCATTGGCAAAGAGTGGCGTGTATTCGGCCCATAAATTATTCATAAAATGCTCCTCGTACGACGCCTTTTGAGAAGCGTTTTTCTAACCATTTCACCACAATGATGGAAACTGTCGTTAACAGTAGATAACCAATGGCAACAGTGATCAAAAAGGTGAAGGGCGCGCGGGTCGATTGTCCACTTTTGACCGCGATCGCTAAAAAGTCTTGCAAGTTGATTAAAGAGACCAATGCGGTGGCTTTTAATAAAACGAGCCAGTTGTTGTTCAGCCCAGGGAGTGCAAAGCGCATCGCTTGGGGAATCACAATTTTAAAATACACGCGAGCAGGGGACATGCCAAGGGCAAGGGCAGACTCTTTTTGACCTTTAGGCACGGCTAATAAAGCCCCACGGAAACTTTCCGCCATAAAGGCGCCAAACATAAAGCCAATGGTGATGACACCTGCCACAAATGGATTGATGTGATAGATCTCAAGCCCCATGGCTTCCATCGTTTTGTTCAGTAGGGTTTGCATCCCGTAGTAGAACAAAAAGATGAGCACAATGTCTGGAATGCCGCGAATGATGGTGGTGTACGCGGTCACCGTGCCACGCACAAATCTAGATTCACTAAAAGAGCCTAACGCCGCGAAGGTGCCCAAAACAATGGCCACCATCAACGAGCATAACCCCAGTTCAATTGTGAGCATAAAGCCATCCCACAATATGTTTTTATAGAGCAGTACTAAATCGAACTGCTCTGCAACTGCATTAAAAAATGACATGGGTTACTTTCCGAAGCTGTCTTTTAAAGTTACAACACGATTGAAGACTAAGCCATCTTCTTTGCGATCACGGGCGAAGTAACCTTCACGCTCAAATTGATACGCCACTTCAGCAGGGGCATCGAGAAGAGCAGGTTCCACTTTCGCCTGTTTGATGGTGAGGGAATCAGGATTGACGTAGTCAAAAATTTCACCCTCTTCACGATCAGGATGAGGCACTGTGAATAAACGCTCATAGCAATTGACTTGTGCATCCACGGCATCTTTTGCCGCAACCCAGTGAATCACGCCTTTTGCTTTGATGCCTTCTGCATTTTTGCCTAAAGTATCAGGCACGATTTCTGCAATCACTTCTGTGATGTTGCCATCATTGTCCGCTTTATAATCTGTTGCTTTGATGATGTATGCACCGCGTAAACGCACATAATTGCCTAAGATTAAACGCTTGAATTTTTTATCTTCTGTGCTTAATACAAAGTCATTGCGATCAATGTAGAGTGCTTTTGCAAAGGGCACAATGCGTTTGCCAGCGTCTTCATTTTTTGGATGATTTGGCAATTCTAATTCAACGCGCTCATCAAAGTTTGTGAGGGTCACTAAAATTGGATCAAGCACTGCCATACGGCGAGACGCTTTATCATCTAACACATCGCGCATGCATTGATCAAATTGCTCCATTTCGATGGAGTTTTCTGATTTTGTCACGCCAATGCGTTCACAGAATAGATGCAATGCTTCAGGTGGGCAACCACGGCGGCGCAAGCCTGAAATGGTGGGCATGCGTGGATCATCCCAGCCTGTGACTGTGCCAGAGGTCACCAATTGCGTTAATTTACGCTTAGAGGTGATGGCGTATTGTAAGCTTAAGCGAGAGAATTCATATTGATGCGGTTTTTGTTCAATGCCGCAATGCTCAACGCACCAATCATACAATGGGCGGTGATCTTCAAATTCTAATGTACAAATGGAATGCGTGATGCCTTCAAATGCATCACCTAAGGCATGCGCAAAGTCATACATTGGGTAAATGCACCATTCATTCCCCGTTTGATGGTGTTCAACGTGACGAATGCGATAAAGGGCAGGATCACGTAAGTTCATGTTTGGGGATGCCATGTCGATTTTTGCACGCAGGATTTTTTCACCATCGCCAAATTCGCCATTTTTCATGCGTTCAAACAGTGCTAAGTTCTCTTCAATTGAGCGCGCACGATATGGGGAGTTTTGACCGGCTTCTGTTAAAGAGCCACGCATCGCACGGATCTCTTCTGCGGTGGAATCATCAACATACGCTAAGCCTTTTTTGATCAACAACACAGCGCATTCATAAAAACGTTGGAAATAGTCAGAGGCATAGCACTCTTCATTCCACTCAAAACCTAACCATTCAACGTCAGCTTTGATGGCAGAAACGAATTCTTGTTCTTCTTTGCATGGATTCGTATCGTCAAAGCGTAAGTTACATTTGCCCTGATAATCTCTTGCGATACCAAAGTTTAAACAGATGGACTTAGCGTGCCCAATGTGCAGATAACCATTCGGTTCGGGTGGGAAGCGAGTGTGGACATCTGATGGGCTTTTGTACTTACCTGTACTTAAGTCATTGTCAATAATTTGACGAATAAAGTTGGTACGAATCACTTCTTCTGACATGGTATCCCTTTGTAGATAAAACTTATCGATAAACTACGGAATTCTAGCATGATCAAAGCCTTTTGACGAGTGCCGAATCATATCTTCAATGGGATCTGATACTTAACATCGATTGCCTAAATGACCCGCATAAAAAAGCAGCCCGAAGGCTGCTCATTGAATCAAGATGAATGATCTATTTTTTCTTAGCAGGAGGCAAATCGGTACAGGCACCTTCCGCCACTTCTGCCGCCATGCCCACAGACTCAATTAAAGTCGGATGTGGGTGAATGGTGTGGGCGATGTCTGTCACATCTGCACACATTTCAACCGCTAAGGCAATTTCGCCAATTAAGTCACCGGCATTGATCCCCACAACAGCACCCCCTAAAATGGTTTTACTTTCAGGATCAAAGATGAGCTTCGTCATGCCTTCTTCACGTGAACTTGCAAGGGCTTTACCACTTGCACTCCATGGGAAGACAGCTTTTTCATACGCAATGCCTTGTGCTTTCGCTTCCGTTTCCGTCAAGCCCGCCCATGAAATTTCAGGGTCTGTGTATGCCACAGATGGGATTTGCTTGATGTCAAAGAAGCGTTTGTGACCCGCACACACTTCAGCAGCCACATGGGCTTCATGCACCGCTTTGTGGGCAAGCATTGGCTGACCGACAATGTCACCGATGGCAAAAATATTGCCAACATTGGTGCGCATTTGCTTATCAACATTAATAAAGCCGCGGTCTGTCACATTTACGCCAGCATTTTCAGCATTGAGCGTCAAACCATTTGGTGCACGGCCAATGGCGACGAGCACATAGTCATACACTTGTGGTTCGCTTGGGGCATTGTCACCTTCAAAGCTCACTTTAATGCCTTCTGGTAATGCTTCTGCACCCACCACTTTGGTTTTGAACATGGTTTTTGTGAAGCGATCTTTGTTATATTTTTCAAAGATTTTCGTTAAATCACGATCCGCCCCTGGAATGAAGCCTTCAGTAAATTCAACGATTTCCACATTTGCGCCAAGGTTAGAGTAAACCGTTGCCATCTCTAAACCAATGATGCCGCCGCCAATCACCAACATGCGTTTAGGGATTTCGCGAAGCTCTAAAGCACCGGTTGAATCAATGATGCGTGGATCTTCTGGCATAAATGGCAAATGAATGGCGCGTGAACCGGCGGCAATGATCGCTTTATCAAAAGATAAAGTGCGCTCGCCGCCTTCACTCAATTGAATGGTTAAATGGTGATCATCTTTAAACGTTGCCACGCCTTGAATCACGTCCACTTTACGCATTTTTGCCATCGCTGCTAATCCGCCCGTTAATTTACTCACCACAGAGGATTTGTAATTGCGGATTTCATCCAATTCAATGCGCGGTGCATCAAAGTAGATGCCGGCATGTTTTAAATGCTTTTCTGCTTCTTCTTTTGCCTTAACCACGTGTAAGAGCGCTTTTGATGGGATACAACCCACGTTCAAACACACGCCGCCAAGGGTCGAATAGCGTTCAATCAATGCAACTTTCAAGCCAAGATCTGCCGCTCTAAAGGCTGCAGAATAACCGCCAGGACCTGCACCAATGACCACAACATCGCAATCCACATTGCTTGGCGCAGCCGTTGCTGTGGCAGGTTCAACGATGGTTTCGGCCTTAGGTTCAGCTTTCGGTGCCGCTTGTGCTGTTGTTGGCGCTGCGCCCACTTGAGCTCTGGCAATCACCACGCCTTCTTTGACTTGATCACCGACTTTGATCAACACTTCTGTGATGGTGCCATCAATTTCAGAAGGTACATCCATCGAGGCTTTATCAGACTCTAACGTCACTAAGTTTTGATCTTTGTGAATGGCATCCCCCACGTTAATGGCCACATCAATCACATCGACAGCTTCAAAGTTACCGATGTTAGGAATGATGATGTCAATCACGTTTGTGGAAGTGCTTGGTGCAACTTCTTGTGCGGCAGATGCTGCAGTGTCTTGAGCTTTTGGTGCCTCTGTAGAAGCCTCAGGCTCAATCATTGCAATGGTGTCACCTTCTTTCACTTGATCGCCCACTTTCACGAGGATTTCAGTGATTTTACCGGCTTGATCCGAAGGCACATCCATCGAGGCTTTATCAGACTCTAAGGTCAAAAGGTTTTGATCAACGCTGACAACGTCACCGACGTTCACAAGAACGTCAATGACATCAACGGCGTCAAAATTACCAATGTTGGGAATTTTTATTTCAATCGCCATGAATTCTCCTTACACTAAAATGCGACGCATATCCGTTAAACACTGATTCAAATGCACAATGAAGCGTGCACCGGCTGCGCCATCGATCACGCGGTGATCGTAGGACAATGACAGTGGCAACATTAAGCGCGGCTCAAAACTTGAACCATTCCACACAGGTTTCATGTCTGTGCGAGACACGCCTAAAATCGCAACTTCAGGGGCATTGATGATCGGCGTGAAGGCTGTGCCGCCAATGCCACCTAATGAGGAGATGGTAAAGCAGCCGCCTTGCATTTGATCGGGCTTTAATTTGCCTTCACGCGCTAATTTGGCAAGCTCGCCCATTTCTGCAGCAATTTCCAATACACTTTTTTGATCACAATCACGAATCACAGGCACCACAAGGCCATTGGGCGTATCTGCCGCAAAGCCGATGTGGTAGTAATTTTTGAGGATCAAATCATCGCCATCTAATGAGCTGTTGAACTCTGGGAATTTTTTCAGTGCATGCACACACGCTTTGACTAAAAATGCGAGCATGGTCACTTTTTGACCAGATTTCTCATTCTCTTTATTGAGCTGCTTACGGAATGCTTCAAGCTCTGTGACATCACTTTCATCAAATTGAGTCACATGAGGAATCATCGCCCAGTTGCGCGCTAAGTTTGCCCCAGAGATTTTCTTAATGCGGGACATTGGCTCACGTGTGATCTCACCAAATTTGGCAAAATCCACTTTTGGCCAAGGCAATAAGCTCAAGCCGCCACCATTGGTGGTGCCGACTGCACCGACGCTACCAGCGCCTGTCATCATGCCTTTGACATAAGCCACAACGTCTTCACGCATGATGCGTAATTTAGGGCCAGAACCTTTCACTTGATTGAGGTCAGCGCCTAATTCACGGGCAAATGCGCGCACAGATGGGGAAGCGTGTGCACCTGAAAAATCCAATGCCGCTTGATTGGCTGTATTGGCAACGGGCACAGGCTGAGCAGGTGCTGGTGTAGGTGCTGCTTTTGGGGCTTCCGCTTTAGGTGCGCCTACAGGTTTTTCTTCTGCTTTGGGTTCAGGTGCTTTTGGAGCAGCAGGTGCTGCATCAGAAGCTTCGATGCGAAAGACCAAATCGCCTTCTTTTACTTTATCGCCGACTTTAACCAAAATTTCTTTGATCACACCTGCCATTTCGGCAGGCACATCCATGGAGGCTTTGTCTGACTCAAGGGTCATCAAAGAGTCATCCTTAGCGACGGTATCACCGACCGCTACAGCAATGTCAATCACATCCACTTCATCAAAGTTTCCGATGTCAGGCAGTTTAATATCTGTCAATGCCATAATCTTTTATCCTTTCTTTATTCAGTCAAAATTAAAGTGTGATGGGGTTTTTCTTGTGTACATCGATGCCATATTTGTTGATGGCGTCCACAACAACACTTGGTTCAATCACGCCTTGATCAGCAAGCTCTTTTAAAGCTGCCACAGTGACGTAATAACGGTTCACTTCAAAGAATTCACGCAATTTACCGCGGGTATCTGAACGACCAAAACCATCGGTTCCCAATACTTTGTAAGGGGCTTTAATGGCGGCACGGATTTGATCACCAAATAAACGGATGTAGTCACTTGCAGCAACCACAGGCGCTTCAGAATCATTGAGCAATTCTGCCACATGAGACACACGTGGTTTTTCAAGTGGATGAAGCATGTTGTGGCGTTCAGTGTCCTGAACATCGCGCGCTAAGATGTTAAAGCTTGGGCAACCGTAGATGTCTGCATCCACGCCCCAATCTTCTTTCAATAGATCAGCCGCTGCAATCACTTCGCGGAAGATGGTGCCTGAACCCAATAAACGTACACGTTTTTTAGATTCTGCATTCTCACCTTTTTGGAACAAGTACATGCCTTTAAGGATGTCTTTTTCTGCGCCCACAGGCATTTGAGGATGGCTGTAGTTTTCGTTCATGATGGTGATGTAGTAGAACACATCTTCTTGATCTTGATACATGCGTTTTAAACCATCTTGCATGATCACGGCCAATTCATATTGGAACGTTGGGTCATACGAGACACAGTTTGGAATCACTTGCGCTAAGATGTGGCTGTGGCCATCTTCATGTTGTAAGCCTTCGCCGTTCAATGTTGTGCGACCGGCGGTCCCACCCATTAAGAAACCACGTGCGCGTTGATCGCCTGCTGCCCACACTAAGTCAAGACAACGTTGCAATTGGAACATGGAGTAGCACACGAAGAATGGAATCATCGGCACGTTGCTCACAGAGTAAGAAGTTGCCGCAGCAATCCACGAACTCACAGCACCGGCTTCATTGATGCCTTCTTGTAACACTTGGCCATCTTTTGCTTCTTTGTAGTACATCAATTGATCAGCATCTTGTGGGATGTAGTTTTGTCCCGCTTGTGACCAAATGCCCAATTGTCTGAATAAACCTTCCATACCAAATGTACGGGATTCATCCACCACGATTGGCACCACATTTTTACCAATGGCTTTATCTTTTAAGATTGTATTGAGCATGCGCACAAATGCCATGGTTGTGGAGATTTCACGGCCTTCTTGCGTGGCAGACAATTGTGCTTTAAAGGCATCTAATTGCGGTGCTGGCAATGGATTGTCCGTTTTAAGGCGGCGTTTTGGTAAATAGCCATGCAATGCTTCGCGGCGTTCACGGAGATATTTCATCTCAGGTGAATCTTCCGCTGGGCGAATGAATTTCAACTCTTCAATCTCTTCATCTGTGACAGGCACTTCAAAGCGATCACGGAATTGACGAAGGGCATCAATACTGATTTTCTTCTGTTGGTGAGAGGTGTTTTGTGCTTCACCTTCTTGACCCATGCCGTAACCTTTGATGGTTTTAACCAAGAGCACAGAAGGTTGACCTTCATGCTTAACGGCAGCATCGTAAGCGGCGTAGATTTTGTTTTCATCATGGCCACCGCGGTTGAGGCGCCAAATATCATTGTCAGATAAATGAGCCACCATTTGACGCAATTCAGGCGTGTTGAAGAAGTGTTCACGCACATACGCGCCATTTTTCGATTTATAGGTTTGATAATCACCATCAATCGCTTCCATCATGCGCTTACGTAAAATGCCGTTGTGATCTTGTGCTAAGAGTGCATCCCAACCATTGCCCCAGATCAATTTGATCACATTCCAGTGGTTACCACGGAAATTCGATTCTAATTCTTGGATGATTTTGCCGTTACCGCGCACCGGACCGTCTAAGCGCTGTAAGTTACAGTTGACGATGAAGATCAAGTTGTCGAGTTTTTCACGACCCGCTAAAGAGATGGCACCTAAAGATTCTGGTTCATCCATCTCGCCATCCCCACAGAAACACCAAACTTTACGTTTAGAGGTGTCTGCTAAACCACGCGCATGTAAATATTTTAAGAAACGCGCTTGGTAAATGGCTTGCATTGGACCTAAGCCCATCGATACCGTTGGGAATTGCCAGAAGTCATTTTGTAACCAAGGATGTGGATACGATGGCAAACCTTTGCCATCCACTTCACGACGGAAGTTGAGCATTTGTTCTTCTGTGATGCGGCCTTCTAAAAATGCACGCGCGTAAATGCCTGGGCTTGAATGGCCTTGGAAGAAAACTAAGTCGCCGCCATGGTCATCACCATCAGGGCCATGCCAAAAATGGTTAAAGCCCACTTCCCACATCGTGGCAAGGGAGGCATAACTTGCGATATGGCCGCCGAGGGATGAGTCTGCTAGATTGGTTTTCACAATCATTGCCATGGCATTCCAGCGGTTATATGCACGGATTCTATGTTCGATATCGGAGTTGCCAGGGTATGGCGGTTGTTCGTGAACAGGAATGGTATTGATGTATTCCGTTGTACCAGAGAAAGGCACTTCGATGCCATCGCGATGAGTACGCTCAATGACACGTTCAAGCAAATAACGCGCACGTTCCTTGCCTTCAGTTTTGATGACACTTTCAATGGAGGCAATCCAATCTTGGGTTTCGATTGGATCGATATCTTGAATAGTATTTAAATCGCTCATATTTTCACCTATTTGAAATAATGTGATCGTAATAATTGTTGATTTTGATTATTACAAAATTGATCTGCTGAGCAGAAAAATTGCTTCAATGATAACACGATTATTTGGAATGTTTGACGCATCAAACATGTGCTTAACGCAAAAGGGTTAATCACTCCAAACAGTTACCGTAAAAATGGTGTGTAAAAAACGTCATTTTTTAAATTAGTAATAACCCCCATAATCTCCTTAAATTAAGCGCGCAAGCCACTGCATCACGTGGCTTTGCGCGGTTTAATCGGTTTGTTTTAGAAAACACGCGTCTTATTTAGCAATCACAATACAGTCATTGCCGCTTTGTTTTAACTGATGACAGGCTAAGGTTGCTTTTTCGTAGCTAAAGCCTGATAAACGCGCGCGGTATAAGTTGTCGATTAAGACGACATCAATTTTGCCTTGTTGTAATTTACGATGTGCCATGCGCGCTCTGTCTTGTGCAGATTTGCGACTTTTATAGGCGCCCACTTGTATTGCCGCGGCTTTTTTAGAATTCGTTGTGCTGGCAATGGTTTTATGATTAGAAATGAGTTTAATGGTTGGAATGGTTTGAGGCGCGTCATTAGAGACAATGTTGACTTTGTTTTTGTGGTTAGTGGCAACAATTTGCTTGGGTTTAGGGTTTTTCTGAGGGTCATAACCCACCAGCAAATCTTCTGTGATGATGGGCGAAATTGAAGGATTGCGATGATTGCGCTGCAATGCTTCAAAAGATTGCTCCATGATGTCCACCATAATATTATCGCGAGATTGGGTGTTGCGACCGCCAATCACGACGCCAAACAAACGGGTGTTCCCGCGCTGGGCGCTGGTCACTAAGTTCGAACCTGATTTACGGATATAACCGGTTTTGATGCCATCAGCACCTGCAAGCATGCTGTTGACGCGGTTATGACCTTTGATCAGTCTGCCATCGAAGTAAAAGCTCTCCGTTTGAAAGAGCGGATAATATTTGGGGAAATGGTTGTAAATGGCGACGCCGAGGGTTGCCATGTCACGTGCGGTTGTGTATTGATTGTCATTTGGCAAACCATTGGGATTCACAAAATGTGTATTGGTCATGCCTAAACGTTTAGCAGTTTTATTCATGCGCTCCACAAATTTTGCTTCCGTGCCGCTAATGAATTCAGCCACCGCGATGGAAACGTCATTCGCTGACTGTACAATCAATGCTTTAACAGCCGTTTCCACGGTAATGGATGTGCCAGCCTTTGGGCGTAGGCAAGAGCATTCAGCTTTAACCGCACGCTGAGAAATCGGCATGCGTTGATTCATCTTGATTTTCCCTTTAGAGAGATCTTCAAAGAGAATGTACAGCGTCATGATTTTTGTCAATGAAGCCGGGTAGCGACGCTCTGTGGCATTGTGCTCATAGATCACTTTTCCCGTTTTTGGTTCAATGACCAATGCGGAAAAGCCTGTGTATGCAAAGGCAGCGCCACCGATGCTTGCGAGGATCGAGAGCATTACCAACATCATAATTTTTTGTATCATAGTCATACATTCATTCCAAAGTGATGCGCTAACCCATAGTAGGTTGCGCGCAGTCCCATAGCTTCACCACCCATCGGGCGACCTTTGCGATTACGAACATTCCATGCCATTACATCAATGTGAGCAAACGGCACATTATCACTTAAAAAGTGCGTTAAGAAAAGAGCCGCCGTAATTGATCCACCGTAGGGTTGTGTTGATGAGTTTAAGATATCAGCATATTTCGATTCAATCCACTCATTGTATGGCGTGTGCAAAGGCATGCGCCAAAGGGCATCATCATGCGTTTGCCCATCTTCTAAAATGGCATTTGCTAACGGATCATCTGTGGCAAATAAGGCAGGCACTTCAGGGCCAAGGGCAACGCGTGCCGCACCCGTTAAGGTGGCAAAGTTGACGATGGCATCGGTGGGCACTTCGCTTGCGTAGCTGATGGCATCGGCTAAAATTAGGCGGCCTTCTGCATCTGTGTTGTCAATTTCTACAGTCAAGCCATTGCGCGCTTTGATGACATCACCTGGGCGCATTGCTGTGCTTGAAACAGAGTTTTCCACAATCGGCAACAACACACGTAAATGGATGTGCCATTTTGATTTAATGATCCATTGGGCCAGTGCAATGGCATGTGCGGCACCCCCCATGTCTTTTTTCATCAAACGCATGCCGCTCGCGGGTTTTAAATCAAGGCCGCCACTGTCAAACGTCACGCCTTTACCGATGAGCGTTAAGCTTTTATGCATCGGATCGCCATAGGTGATCTCCACTAAACGTGGTGCAGCGTCACTGCCATTGCCAACATGATGAATCAATGGGAAATTTTCTGTTAATAAATCATCACCCTCGATCACTTTAACAGTGACCGGTTGATTGTCAAACAGCGTTTGAATGTATTGCGTTAAACCCACAGGATTCAAATGATTCGGTGGGCGATTGATCAAGGTGCGCGTGATGTAATGGGCTTCAATTTCGTTGAGTAGCTTTTGACGATCGAGGGTTTTAGGGAAGAGCAATTGCACATTTGGCGCCGTGGATGCTTTGAACTCATTGTATTGATAAGCCCCTAAAGCAAAACCTAGCAATAATTGATAGATCGCTTCATCGGATAGATCATCATTGGCGATGTAATAAATGCCTTGCGGGGCTGTGGTGTAAAAACTGCCAAGGGAGAACATCTCTTCATGTGCATCAAAGCGCACGAGTACTTTACTGAGGGCGCCTGTTTCATCAGGAATGGGCAAGACATCGGGTTGGCGACTGGCGGCTTGATGCACCCAATTGTGTTCAAAGGGTGTCAAATCCACGTCAGACAACTGATGATACAAATAGATCGGCACAGTTTTCACAGAGGCCGGGGCGTTGATCAGTAATTCATGAATCATATGTTGTTCTCCTTTGTGAATCATCAATAATCGTCTTTGTCAGCCGCGAGGATCACCTCTCGGTTGCCATTCGCTTGAGGCGGCGTGACGATGCGTAACTCTTCCATCTCTTCCATTAAGCGCGCTGCCCTTTGATAGCCAACACGCAATTTTCGTTGAATGTAGGAGATGCTTGCTCGTCTAGATTCTACGACAATTTTCACTGCTTCATCAAATAATGGGTCTTGTTCTTCAGCAGGTGTGGCGGCTACGCCGGCGGCTTCTGGCGTTAAGCCTGGGATGGCTTCGGTGGGTTCATGCAAAATGTCTTCCACATAATCAGGTTCACCTGTGAGTTTTAAAAATTCCACCACTTTATTGACTTCTGCATCTTCCACAAATGCGCCGTGCACACGGATTGGTAAACCATTGCCAGGTGGCATATAGAGCATGTCGCCATGGCCTAAGAGGGTTTCCGCCCCTTGTTGATCAATGATGGTGCGTGAGTCAATTTTACTCGACACCTGAAAAGCGATGCGCGTTGGAATGTTGGCTTTGATGAGGCCAGTGATGACATCAACCGATGGGCGCTGCGTGGCTAAAATTAAGTGAATCCCCGAAGCTCGCGCTTTTTGGGCAAGGCGGGCAATGAGTTCTTCACATTTTTTACCCACGAGCATCATCATGTCGGCAAATTCATCAATCACCACCACAATGAAGGGTAATTTTTCTAATAAAGGTGGGCGCTCTGTATCTGAAACATGCGCACTTCTTCGCCATAAAGGATCAATGATGGGTTCACCGGCTGCAATGGCTTCTTCAATCTTTTGGTTAAAGCCTGCAATGTTGCGCACTTTTAATTGACTCATGAGCTGATAGCGGCGTTCCATTTCCGCAACGCACCAGCGCAGGGCATTTGCGGACTCTTTCATGTCCGTCACCACAGGGGTTAATAGATGCGGGATGTCGTTATAAACCGAAAGTTCGAGCATTTTCGGATCAATTAAGATGAGGCGTAAATCTTCAGGCAGCGCTTTAAAGAGCATGCTCAAAAGCATGGTGTTGACGCCCACAGATTTACCAGAACCTGTCGTCCCTGCCACCAATACATGGGGCATTTTGCCAAGATTAGCGGTGACTGTATTGCCGGAGATGTCTTTCCCGAGGATCAGCGTCAATGGATGCGCCTCGTCTTGGTATTCTTGAGACTCTAAGCCAGATTTAAAGTAAACGATTTCGCGCTTACGGTTCGGAATTTCAAGCCCCACATAGCTAGTGCCAGGAATGATCTCCACCACGCGCACGCTGGTGACGGATAATCCGCGGGCAATGTCTTTCTCTAAATTATTGATTTGAGAGACTTTAACGCCGGGCGCCAACTCTAATGAGAAGCGCGTAATGACGGGGCCCGGTTCAATGTTTGCCACGGCAACTTTAATGGAGAAATGGCTGAGTTGTTCTTCAATCAATAGGGCAAGGTAATCGAGCTCTTCATCATTGTATTGATCCACCACGGTGGGGGGATCGGCTAGGAGGTCTAAGCTTGGCAATTGTCCAGCCATCGGGAAATGTTTTAAGAGTTCTGCGCGGCGATTCGGATCTTCTTCTGGCACGGCCACTTTTGGCATGATGATGTTGGGTGTTGGTACAATGAGATCATCCGGCGGGAGAATCTCAGGGGCATTGTCCTCAAAATCATCATATGTTAGGGCAGGCTCGATCGGAACAGCGGGTTCAGTTGGCATGCTGGGCATGACTGGCGCAATTGCTTCAACCGGTGCCGGTTCAATATGAACCTCAGGCGTCTTTGGAATGATGACAGGTTCAGGTGTCGGGTCTGGCACCCATTGCCAAGTGGGTGTTTCAATGCTGGGCGCTTCAATGATGGGTGCCTCGATGGCAGGCGTTGCCACAACAGGTGCAGCCATCATAGGTTCTGGCGCAATGCTTTCAATCTCAGGGAGCATGGGCTCGCTGAGGATTTCAACTTTCGGCAGGTTCACAAAAGGATCTTCGATGGGCTCAATGACCTCTCTGACCGCTTCTTTGACACTCTCTATGGCTTCACTTGCCGATTCTGTGGCTGTTGTGACAGCCTCTGAAAGGGCGGTGGGCAATGCATCAATGGAGTATTTCGGTGCATTGTATTTTTCTAATGTTTCGATCAATGCATCATAATCTTCTGTTGCCTCTGCTTTTAGGGTAGCCTCACTGCCTGCGGTGACAGGTTCACTGTGAAAGAGGGAGCTGACAGCTGCCTTCGCATCTTCTTTTGCTGCTGCCATCGGTGCTTTGATGGCATTGATGACAGGATTGACGATGTTGGCCGCTTGTGGCGTTAAGGCAGCATCTTCATTGACCCAGGCTTTGAGCTTTTCAATGCTGTCATCAATGACATTGTCTTCATCATCGGTGGGCAACATTTTTGTGGAGGGTTTTCTGAAGATGGTGGGGATTTTCAGCTGCCCATTTTTATCAAATTTTGGTTCAAATTTTGGCGTCAGCATTTCGCCATTTTGTCCATGAATGGGCGCATGAGGATTGACGGCTTCTTCAAACGCAGGCTCAATGCGCGTTTCAGAAGATGTAGCTTTAGGTGCAACGGCTTTTGGCGCAGTGTCAATCGGGGCTGCTTTCGGTGTGGTGAATGGCGCAATGTCCGAAATGGGTGGGAGCGTCAAGGAAGGCTCAATTTTCTCATCACTTTTGGCGATTTTTTTAGGTTTAGGCTCAAAAGTGGGTTCGATGTGTGCATCGGTGTCGAGCGCTTCAATGAGATCAGGTTGCTCGTTGAAGTAGTATTCATCAGCGGTGGCATCAATGTTAGGTTCGCTTTTTTTCGCGAATACTTCGCTGCGTAAGGTTGTCAATTTATCCTTAATCATGGATAAAAGATTCGGACGAGGATCTTTGTCACGCGGATCGGGCTCCATCAAATGTGCCACAGAAGCAAGCTCAGATTCTACGGCTTGTGGGGCAATTTGGTCCTCATCGCGATTGAAGAAAAAACCGCGAGCACGTCCAATGACTGAAAGAATCATGGCACCTAAGCCATCAATCCATGAAAGGGGGCTTGTGCCTGTGGCTAAGCTGCCAGTGATCACCAGTAATGTGAGCAAAATGCCTTTACTGAGCGTGGTGCAAAGGGCAGAACTTGCTTCAATGCCCGGCAAATAGGTTAAGGTGGCATTGAGAAGTGAGGCCAATGTTTGCCCAATCACACCGCCACGTTTTAGGATGCTGGCATCGGGGTGATAAAAGTTTAACAAGGTCGCTGCGGCCATTAAAAAAACGATGACGCCCAACGCTTTAAAGGCAAAGTTTTCGATGTCAATGGTGGTGCAATCGCTTTTGATCAAGGTGACATATGCATAAGCAACCATCGCGGGCGGTAATAACCACGCTGCGCGACCAATGGCATTGAATAAAATGTCAGAAAAATATGCACCCTTTGCACCGAGCCAGTTATTGACGTGCAAATCTCCCATGGTTTTACTCCATGCGGCATCATCCGGATGATGAGAGACTAAGCTTAAGAGCATCAACAATGCAATAAAAACGACAACACCCACGATCACTAAGTGAATCATAGAGGTGACTTTATGCGGCGCATCTTGCGTAATGTTTTCGATAGGCTGCCTGCGAATGGCTTGTTTCAAAATGTTATACCTAAAATCTGATCAACGAGGGAGATGATATTATCACATAAACCGCAAAATCTAAAAAGCCCCACGGGAAGTGGGGCTTGTAGAGAGTTGATTACCTTTGACTATTTAGAAATAAGTCATGGACTCTTGTTCAGGTTGATCTTCTTTCTCTTTTTTAGGAGGTAAGAGGTCTTCGCGCTTGAGGCCAAGCAACAATGCGCATGAGGAGGCAATGAAAATCGAAGAGTATGTGCCCACTAAAATACCGATCAACATGATGAAAGAGAAGGTGTGAATGGCTTCACCGCCAAATAAGTACAAGGATAAACAGGCCAACAATGTGGTCACCGATGTCATGATGGTACGAGACAGTGTTTGATTGATGGCTTGATCAATGATCTCTTTTGGCGTGCCGGTGCGAGATGCGCGGAAGTTCTCACGGATGCGATCGAGCACAACCACCGTATCATTCACCGAGTAACCGATGACGGCTAAAATCGCGGCCAGTGAGGTCAGATCAAATTGCAGGTGTCCATACATGCCTAAAATGGCAAAGACCGCTAGGATAAATGCCGCATCATGTAAGGTGGATAAAATGGTGCTGACGGCCAATTTCCACTCAAAGCGCATCCAGATGTAAGCAAGAATCATCAAAATGGCAATCGCGGAGGCAAGAACACCGCCGGTGACCAATTCATCGCCCACTTTTGAGCCAATAAAGTCCACGCGTTTGATTTCCACATTGGGATCTAAGGTTTCTAACGCATTGAGAACATTGGTGGAAATTGAAGCTTCATTCAGGCCTTCAATGATCGGCAAAGTGATGAGCACATTACGGCTTGAGCCAAAGTGTTGCACTTCTGCATCTTTAAGGCCCGCGTGTTCAATGGCGCTACGCACATCATCTGTTTCGATGCTGTTTTGATACACCGCTTCCACTTCTGTACCGCCTGTGAAGTCTAGACCATATTTAAAGCCAAACACACCCACAGAACCAATGGCAGCCACAATCACAAACACACAGAAAATTACCCATGCTTTGGCATACTTCATAAAGTCATAGGTGGTGTCACCACTGAAAATATGGAGCAATTCTTTGCCACCAATCGGAATCGATTTAAGGCGACGGCCGCCCCAAATGGCATTCACAATTGCACGGTTCATAAAGACCGCGGTAAAGACAGAAGTGATGATCCCGATGGTCAATGTCACCGCAAAGCCTTTGATGGCACCTGAACCAATAAGGAAGAGCACCACAGCTGCAAATAAGCTCGTTAAGTTCGCATCCATAATGGTGGCAAATGCGCGGTTAAAACCATCATTGATGGCATTTTGCGGGCTCACGCCTTTACGTAAGAGCTCACGAATGCGCTCATTGATCAAGACGTTCGCATCCACACTCATCCCAAGGGAGAGCACAATCCCGGCAATCCCCGGCAATGTTAAAGTGGCTTGCAATAAAGATAAACAGGCAATGATGAGCACTAAGTTCGCAAACAATGCAATGTTGGCAATCAAACCAAAAGCACTGTAGCGAATGAGCATGAATGCCATCACAGCGATTAAGCCATAAAGGGCAGCATTCATCCCTTTTTGGATGTTGTCTTTACCTGCGCTTGGGCCAATGGTGCGCTCTTCAATGATTTGGATCGGAGCGGCTAGGGCGCCTGAGCGTAATGTGATGGCCAATTTATTGGCTTCATCCAATGAATCTAAACCGGTGATGACGAAGTTCTTAAAGAGCTGCTGTTGAATCGTGGCTGCATTGGCCACTTCTTCGGTCACAATGTTGCGCTTCACTTCTTTGCCATTTTCCATGACGGTTTCAGTTTTATGCTCAATGAACACTGTCGCCATTGGTTTGCCAACGTTGGCTTTTGTGGCCACAGAGAACTTATCCGCACCTTGTGAATCTAACGTGATGGCCACTAAAGGACGGCGATTTTCTGGGTCAATTTGCGCCACAGCATTGACAATCGATTCACCCGTTAGCATCACTTGACGCTTTAAGAGAATCGGTTGATCAGAGTCACGCCAATGATAGAGTTTTGTGCCAAGGGGCGCTTTTTTCAAGCCTTGTGCCACTTGAGGTGCTTCCATCGCGCTGTTTTCATAAACGATGTGGAACTCTAATGTGGCGGTTGTGCCTAAAATTTCTTTGGCTTGTGCGGTGTCTTGCACGCCTGGCAATTGCACCACGATGCGTTCAGCACCTTGGCGTTGGATCACAGGTTCAGCGACGCCTAGCTCATTGACACGGTTACGCAATGTGACGATGTTTTGTGCCACCACATTGTTTTTACGTTCAGTGATTTCAGAAGATGACAGTTTTGCGATCAATTGATTGCCGTTGATGCTCCAGTTAAGCTGCATCAAATTCGGTTTGTTGATGGTGATGGAGTTGCGGGCATTGGCCGCTTCAGCATCGGTTTTAAAGCGCACTTCAATGGTTTCGCCATTGACAGTGACAGATTGATACGGTGTTTTGTGTTCGCTCAAAGCCGCTTTGATTTCATCGGCATAACTTTCTGTGAGCTGCGTGATGAGTGACTGCATGTCGATTTCTAATAAGAAATGCACGCCACCACGTAAATCAAGCCCTAAATACATGGGGCGAATGCCAAGGTCTTCTAACCATTGTGGCATATCTGGCGCTAAGTTTAAGGCGGTCATATAGCCATTGCCAAGATCGCGCGCGATGAGATCCTTGGCTTTTAATTGTGTTTCGGTATCGTTGAAACGCACCAACACTTGATCATCTAGGCGCTCGATGCGCTTATAGGGCACGTTCTGTTCTTTGAGCAAACCTTCAAGATTATTGATGAGTTGATCATCCACTTGCGTTGTGCGTGTCGGGGAGATTTGAACAGAAGGATCCTCACCATATAAATTGGGCAGCGCTAATAATGTACAGATCGCCAACACCAAAATGATCAGTAAGTTTTTCCAGAGTGGATAACGATTTAGCATAATTATTTCTTCGTTGTTGATGAAAAGCGAAAAGGCAAGTGAATCACTTGCCATCGATTTCGTTACATAAAGTGTGCGGGATTAACCTTCAGTTTTGACAACGTCGTCTTTTTTGTCGTCTTTCTTACCCTTTTTGTCGCTGCCGTCTTGGATGGTGCCTTTAGGTACCATGTTGACAATGGCTGCGCGTTGGAATTTGATCACAACATTTGGGGCAATTTCAACGTGTACAAAGTTGTCTTCTAATTTAGTCACTTTACCCACGATGCCTGCAGTTGAGATCACTTCTGTGCCAATTTTTAATGAAGCCATCAATTGTTGATGCTCTTTTTGACGTTTCTTTTGTGGACGAATGATCATGAAATACATCATTGCACCCATAATGGCAATCAAGATGAATGTACTTGTCATGTCGCCGCCTGCTGCAGGTTGAGCCTGTGCATTTGCCACAGATAAAGAAGTGATTGCTGCCAAGGATAAAAGTAAAGTTCTTAACATTTGTAACTCCAAAATAAAAAGATGTTATCTCATAATGCGACTGAATGTTCAAAATTCAATCGCACTGAAGCACTAATTTTGCATTATTTTTGAATTAATTGCTCAATGTGTTGATTCACATTGTCCACAGTGAAGCCAAATTCAACAAATAATTGTTCCGCAGGCGCAGAAGCACCAAAGGTGTTAATGCCCACAACGTCATCTGCAAATTCATACCAACCGCGTGTTGTGCCCGCTTCAATGGCCAATACAGGTGCATCACCTAATACGCCATTTTTATAAGCTTTGTCATTTTCACGGAAGATTTCAACGCAAGGCATGGAGACAACACGTACATCATCACGTGTTGCGGCCACTTTCATCGCCAATTCAACTTCTGAACCGGTGGCGATCAATGTCACTTTTGCATTGTCATTTTCTTTCAATACATAACCACCTTTATTGATGTCAGCAACCGTTGCTTCATCACGGGTTAAGAACGGGAGTTTTTGACGAGACAATGCCAACAATGTTGGGTTTTTGCTAGAGGTTAAACCCGCTGCCCATGCTGCCATGGTTTCCACCGTATCGGCAGGGCGCCATACGCGTAAGTTAGGAATCAAGCGTAATGATTCAACGTGTTCAACAGGTTGATGGGTTGGGCCATCTTCACCTAAGCCGATGGAGTCATGCGTCATCACGTAGATCACTTTTTGTTCCATCAATGCACTCATGCGGATCGCGTTGCGTGCATAATCACTGAACACTAAGAATGTTGCGCCATAAGGAATGAAACCGCCATGTAATGCTAAACCATTCATGATGGCGCTCATGCCAAATTCACGCACGCCATAATGTACATAGTTGCCTTCGCCTGTGGTGATGTTTAAATCAACACTTGCTTTAAAGAATGTGTTGTTTGATGGCGTTAAATCCGCAGAACCGCCCACGATTTCAGGTAAATGGGATGCCAATGCATCTAAGGCATTTTTACTGGCAACGCGCGTTGCAATGCTTTCACCTTTGGCCACAACGTCTGTCATGGCAGCTTTGATGATTTCATCAAAGTTTTGTGGTAAATCACCATGCATGCGGCGTAAGAATTCTTTAGCCAATTGAGGATATTTGCTTTCATATTGTGCAAAAAGGGCAGACCAGTTTTGTTCTGTGGTCAAACCTTTTGCTTTGGCATCCCAATGGCTTGCCACATCTTCAGGCACTTCAAATGCAGCTGCAGTCCAACCCATTTTTTCACGGATGGCTGCAATTTCGTCATGGCCAAGTGGTGAGCCATGTGTGGCTTCTGAGCCTTCTTTAGACACAGAACCTTTACCAATTTTAGTTTTACAGATGATCAATGTTGGTTTTTCAGTTTGCGCTTTTGCATCTGCAATCGCTTGAGAGACTGCATCAATGTCATGGCCATCAATTGGGCCAATCACATTCCATTGATACGCTTCAAAGCGTTGTTTAGTATTGTCAGTGAACCAACCGGTGACATTGCCATCGATGGAGATTTCATTGTCATCATACAATGCGATCAATTTATTGAGTTTTAACGTACCTGCCAATGAACAGGCTTCATGAGAAACGCCTTCCATCATGCAGCCATCGCCTAAAAATGCATACGTGTGGTGATCCACAATCGCTAAATCATCTTTGTTAAATTGCGCGGCCAACATTTTTTCTGCCAATGCAAAACCCACCGCATTGCTGATGCCTTGACCTAATGGACCTGTGGTGGTTTCAATGCCGGCAATGTAGCCATGTTCAGGGTGACCGGCTGTTTTTGAGTGCAATTGACGGAAGTTTTTCAAATCATCAATCGATACATCATAACCGGTTAAATGAAGCAATGAATACAACAACATAGACGCATGGCCGTTCGATAAGATGAAACGATCACGGTTAAAGAAGTTAGGATTGCTTGGGTTATGAGATAAATGGTTGTGCCAGAGCGCATAAGCCATCTCGGCCATACCCATCGGTGCACCCGGGTGACCTGAGTTCGCTTTTTGTACCGCGTCCATGCTTAAAAAACGAATGGCATTGGCGCTTTTTTGCTCAATTGATGACATTTTAATTCCTTAAATGAATGTTGGAGAAATGGTCCGCACATTATACTGAAAATGGTGGGAGAAATCACACGGAGTTACAATTGTTCTAAATTTTTTATTTCAATGCTTTTATTGTTCTATTTTTAGAATAGTTTGTTAAAGGAAAATCATTCGCATTTGGCCAATAAGTCCTTATAATTCTTCACACACCATCCATTTTATCGAATGAATCGAGGATTTTATGAGTCAAATTCAAGCATTATTGGCAAAGCGTCGCAGCATTTATCAATTGGGCAATCAAGTGGCGATCGATACAGACACTTTAACAGAGATGATTCAGCATGCCGTGAGAGAAGCGCCTTCTGCCTTCCATTCACAAAGCTCGCGCGTTGTGGTGCTTTATGGTCAAGCCCATCAGCGTGTGTGGTCGATTGCCGAAGACGCTTTGCGTCAAATCGTGCCCGCGGAACAATTTGCTGCCACACAACAGCGTTTAGATGGTTTTCGGGCGGCATTTGGCACCATTTTATTCTTTGAAGATCAAAATGTGGTCAAAGAACTGCAAGAACGCTTTGCGTTGTATGCGGATAATTTTCCGAAATGGGCACAAGAATCCACGGCAATTGCACAATATGCAGTGTGGCTCATGTTGACAGAACACAACCTTGGCGCAAGCATTCAGCATTACAATCCCCTCATCAATGAAGCCGTGCAACAAGCGTGGCAATTGCCTGAGTCATGGCAATTGCTTGGACAAATGCCTTTTGGTTCCATTGAGGGAATGCCGGCAGAAAAAGCGCATATGTTAGACAGTGAGCGTTTTAGAGTCTTTGGTGCTTAAATACGATCGTAGTACAGTACTTTAGTGGAACATCCAGCCAAATTTTTCAGGAAATTTGGCTTTTTTATGGGCATAAACTCAAGGAAAAATGGGCAAAGAGGTAGATTTTTTGTAGCTTTGGCCATTTGATTATTGTAGTATCTATCCTTGTTTGAATAAACTTAAAGAGTAGATATGAAGAAGTTAACATCTTTATTGCTAGTGGCGCTGAGTCTATCGTCAGCAGCTTTTTCCGCTGGTTTTGATGGCGCTAATGCAAGTTTACTGTGGATCATTCCTTTTGCAGGGATTTTATTGTCCATCGCCATTTTTCCACTGGTGGCCGTGAACATCTGGCACCATCATTTTGGTAAGATCACCGCGCTGTGGTGCTTAGGATTCATGATCCCATTCATCATCGTCTTTGGCATCGGTGAGATGACAGAAGTGATCGCCCATGCGATGCTGTTAGAATACATTCCGTTCATTGTGTTGATTTTCTCCCTGTTCACCGTTTCAGGCGGGATTTATCTAGAAGGTAGCTTAAAAGGTACGCCGTTACTCAACACCACCATTTTATTGATCGGGACGTTTTTAGCCTCCTTTATGGGCACAACGGGGGCGGCAATGCTCCTCATTCGTCCGCTATTGCGTGCGAATGAAAACCGTAAATCTCGCGTGCACATTGTGATTTTCTTTATCTTCTTAGTGGCCAACGTTGGCGGCAGTTTAACGCCATTGGGTGATCCACCCTTATTCTTGGGCTTCTTAAAAGGTGTAGATTTCTTCTGGACCATGAAACACATGTTATTGCCTTTGCTCATCACAACGGTGATCGTGCTTGGTATTTTCTTTGTGTTAGACAGCTATTGCTATAAAAAAGAGGGCATTACAGTGGATGCCAGCGAAGAAAAAGTACCGTTTCGCATTGATGGCAAGGTGAACTTTATCTTCTTAGCCGGCATCATTGTGGGCGTATTGATTTCAGGTTTCTGGAAGCCTGGCATCTCCTTTACCGTTTTAGGCACGCCAGTTGAGTTACAAAACATTGTGCGTGATGTGATTTTATTGGTGATGGCATTTTTATCTTTAAAAGTGACAGCTAAAGAGATTCATCAGAAAAATGAATTCGGTTGGGATCCTGTGTTAGAAGTGGCCAAACTCTTTGCCGGTATTTTCATTACAATTGCGCCTGTGCTAGAGATTTTAAAAGCAGGCTCAATGGGCTCAATGTCTGGCGTTGTGACGATGGTGCATGACACACAAGGCGCACCGATTAATGCCATGTACTTTTGGATGACCGGTGCACTTTCTGCCTTCTTAGACAATGCACCGACTTATTTGGTCTTCTTTAACTTAGCCTCAGGCGATGCGCACCATTTAATGGGTGATTTAAGTCCGACGTTATTGGCAATCTCCATGGGTTCTGTGTTCATGGGTGCGATGACGTACATCGGGAATGCACCAAACTTTATGGTTAAAAGCATTGCAACGCAAGCAGGTGTGAATATGCCAAGCTTCTTTGGTTATATGAAGTGGTCTGTGCTGATTTTAGTGCCGGTGTATATTCTGCTCACTTTGATTTTCTTCTTATAAAGAAATTCACGAAAAAGCTTGTTATTTTTCTTAAAATCGGGATAATCCATGCATCAGTTGATTGGATTATCGCGAGTGAGTAATCATTCGAGGAAAGTCCGGGCTCCACGGATCAAAGTGCTAGATAACGTCTAGACGGCGCGAGCCGATGGAAAGTGCTGAAGAAATTAAACCGCCTAAAGACGCAAGTCTCGGTAAGGGTGAGAAGGTGCGGTAAGAGCGCACCGTACACAAGGTGACTTCGTGTAGCTGAGGTAAACCCCACTTGGAGCAAGACCAAATAGGAACACTGATAGCGTGATCCGCGCTGTGTTCGGGTAGGTTGCTTGAGGGTGGAAGTGATTCCACTCCTAGATGAATGATAATTCTCGACAGAACCCGGCTTATAGATTGACTGATACAAACAGTAAAAACCCTCTCAAATGAGAGGGTTTTTTATTGGCATAAATTCGGGGGAGGGTGAATTATGCGCTTAGAGCTTTATACATTGCGATGGCTTTACCGCCATACGTCACTGCCGGACCGCCGCCCATTAAAATGGCCACGTCCACAGTTTCTGAGATCTCTTCTAAGGTTGCGCCCATAGAGATCAAACCTTCAATGTGTGCAAGCATGCAGCCTTCGCACTGAGTGCTGATGGCAATGCCAAGGGCAATCAATTCTTTATTTTTAGCAGAAATCACGCCGTCTTTAATGGCCGTTGTGTGCAATGCATACATTGATTGGCCAATGGCTTTATTCTCTTTCATTAAAAATGCGCGTTCTTCTTTGAGTTGCTTTGCGGCTAATTTGTAATCAGTCATTTTGAGTTCCTCAATTAATAAAATTCAACAAATGTGAAACAACAGTAGTAGGAGACATTCATTATAACGCCTTTTTGTAATAAATGTTACTTTTGGTAATTTAATGTGCATTCAAATTGCGCAATTCAAAGATGGATGCCATAAAAATTCACAATGATCCACATAACTAGGATTCAATGGATTTTAAAAATAGAGTTGCTATAATGAATGTGTTGTTTGGAAATATTCTATGAAATCAACACACTAAATGCATAAATATGCAAAGGAGTTCATTATGCCAGCTAAAATTAAAGAAATCCGTAAAAGCGCTTTATTAACCCCTACAGACATTGATGCGAAAGGTGCAGCCGAGATTGCCGGCGGTATGAATGCCTTATTGGCAGACATTTTTACCCTATATATGAAAACGAAAAACTTCCATTGGCATGTCAGTGGCCCACATTTTCGTGATTATCACTTATTATTAGATGAACAAGCCACAGAGCTATTGACCATGGTGGATGATTGCGCGGAGCGTGTGCGTAAACTGGGTCACACGACCTTGCGTTCAATTGGTGAGATTGCCGCAAAATCCCGTTTGGCTGAAAACACTGCCGATTATGTGGAAGCCGCAGATATGCTTGCTGAGTTGGTGGAAGACAATAAGCAATTAGTGAGAGAATTGCGTGCCGTTCATACAGTTTGTGATGAGTACGATGATTTTGCCACCACAAGTTTGTTAGATGAATGGATCGATCAAGCGGAACGTCGCACTTGGTTCTTGTATGAATCGAGTCGTGGGGCAGGAACGGCAGGTCATTAATCATCATTGATCATGCATCAAAAAGAGAGCTTCGGCTCTCTTTTTTTGTGGATAAAGATCAGCTTAACCCGAGTCACAAGCATTTGCTTAAATTTATCAAATGAGAATAAATAGCATTTGTATTGACATTTCAACCGGAAATAGGAATAATTCCAAGGAAGAAGGCCGCTGTTGACGGTCACTGCTCCGTACATCTTTTATTTACACATCAATCAATTGGGAAAGCGCTGTGCCATTATTGCATGACAAAACAAATTTTATGATCTTTGTGACTGCATTGATCGGGGTGTTTTTACTTCATGGTGGCCTGATTTACGCCATTACATATGCAGGGCGCGGCCAAGAGATGCACATTGAGTTTGTTGAGCCCACCATGACCATGAGTCAGATCACCTTAGCCGGGGTCGATACCGCAAAAGAGGTGACGAATCAACACGATGATGAGGATCAGCCCTCTGAAGCGGTTGAAGCTGTGGTGGAGCAATCTGAGCCGATTGAGGAGACGCCAGAAAAAATCGAAGAACCAGTGGTTGAGCCTGAGCCTGTCATTGAGCCGCCTAAAGAAGAGATTGTTGCGGTGAAAAAGCCAACGCCTGATGCGCCAAAAATTCAGCAGCCGAAAAAAGAGGTGAAAAAGCCAAAGCCTCAACCTAAGAAGCAAGAGGCTAAACCCGAAAATAAACGTCAATCTAAGCGCATTGATCATCGTGTGCTCAATATGCAGGAAGTGTCTGTGCTCGCAAAACCTTCACCACAATATCCGCGTTCTGTCATCATGCGCCGTGTTGGTGGCACAACCGTATTGCTCATCAAAATTAATGAAAAAGGGCATGCAATGTCCGTTAAGATTGAAAAATCCTCAGGCAATGAACAGATCGACAAAGCCGCTGAAAAAGCTGGCTATAAAGTTCGCCTCAAGCCGTATATGGTCAATGGACAAGCACAAAGCTTTTCCGTTCGCATCCCATATCAATTAAAATTTTAAGCCTCAATTAAGAAAAGGAAAGACAATGCAACCAGAAGTTTCGAGTATGGGATTTGAACATTTTATTGGGCAAGCCGACATGGTGAGTAAGGTGCTCTTTTGCATCTTGATTTTAATGTCTGTGGTGTCTTGGCTCATCATCATTTTAAAAGCGCTGCAAGGTTTATCAGAGCGCGTGCGCACGAAAAAATTCTTAAAAATGTTTTGGAGCGCGAAATCCGTTGAAGACATTGATGGCTATTTAGCCGAGCACACGCCAAACAATTATCATGAAATTTTAACAGATGCGGGTGTTCATGCCGTGCAGCGCTATCAAAAAACACATGGCAATTCATTGCGTGACAGTGGCTCACTCAGTGAAGTGATCACGCGTGCTTTGAGCACGAAATTGGATGAAATCCATTTGCGCTGTGAAAATGGCGTCACTGCATTGGCCGCAGTGTCAGCAACTGCGCCATTTGTGGGTTTATTTGGAACCGTTTGGGGTATTTATCATGCATTGATTGAAATTGGTTCAACAGGCGCAGGCACCATTGATAAAGTGGCCGGTCCTGTGGGTGAAGCTTTGATCATGACGGGCGTGGGTTTAGCCGTGGCGATTCCTGCGGTTTTAGCACACAGCTGGGTGACACGTCGCAATCAAGTGACCATGGGTGCACTTGACTCTTTTGCCTTTGAATTATTGAACTTATTGGGCGGCGATTGCTCAGGCTGCAACAACGATTGCCACGATAAAGCGAAAAAACAGGGAGCATAAGCATGGCCTTTGGACGTTTACGTGGGACAAATTCTCGGGCTCGGGCAGAGATTAATATGGTGCCACTCATCGATGTGATGTTGGTGCTGCTGGTGATTTTCATCCTCACGGCGCCTTTAGTCACGCAATCGGTGAAGTTGAAATTGCCAGAAGCGGTGGACATTAAAGAGCAGCCGAAGCAAGATCAGATGGAAAATCAGCCCATCATCATTGCCATCAATGAGCAATCAGAGGTGCACATCAATGAAGCCTTGATGCCCAATGATGAAGAGGTGCTCGCAACCCTTGAAAAATTAAAGGCAGATGCCACAGCAAATAATCCTGAACACAATCCGCTGGTGCAATTGCATGTGGATGTGAAGGTGCCTTATGAAGTGGTGGCGAAAACCATCACCGCATTGAGTAAAGTAGGGCTTGGCAACATTGGCTTTGTGACGCTGCCGGATGAAGGCGGCGCGAAAGCCGCAGAAGTCACGCCGTAATTAAGATGAAAAAGCGCCCTAGGGCGCTTTTTTATTCCTCATCCGTATCTTTAGAAGCTTGAATGATGAGTTTTAATAGTCCTGTGCCCGCTTTTAAAAATTGATCCTCAGCTTCTGGGGAATCTTGCGTAATCATGCTGACGTAACTTTGCAATGTATTGCCAATTTCGCTTGGCACATCGTTTGCTGTGAGCAGTTGATTCACAAGCGTCACCACATCGATTTCAGAGGGATCTTTTTTAGACAATAAATTTAAGCCCGCTTGTAGGGAAGGCTCATAATCCGAAGGCAAGGCCAATAATTGCGTTAAGGCTTCTGCCACCACTTTGGGATTAGGTTTAGCATCTGTGGATTGTTTGGGGGATTTTAAACACAACTCTGCGCCATCTTCAAGCAGGACGCAGCGGTCAGAAGATTGTGCATTCACAGCAAACGCAGCGCTTGGCAGCAGTAAGAGGGTTGAGAGTATCAACGAACGGATCATAATAACTCCTTATTCATGGGATCATTTCCATTTATTGGGTGAATAGGAGAAAACAGGCAAAGACAAATTCCAATGAATGGCGGCTAAGCGAATGCTCAAACCCACCACAAAGGAGAGGCTCATATTGATGTTTTCATCCACATGAAAGTATTTTAACCCTAAATAGAGCAGGGCGACCAATAAAGAGACACTGGCATAGAGCTCATGGCGCAAAACTTGTGGCGTGCGATTACAGAGCACATCGCGTAAAATGCCGCCGCCCACACCTGTAATCATGCCTGCCATGATCACCACAATGGTGCTGTAATGAAATTGTGGCTCTAAACGCAGCGCCACATTGCAACCAATGATGGTAAATGCAATGAGCCCCATCGCATCTAAAATCAAAAAGATACGATTTAAGCGGTGCATGAAGCGTGCCACCAACATGGTCAATAAACCTGCGGAAATGGTGAGATAGATGTACGTCGGATGCTGCGTCCAAGAAATGGGATAATTCCCCAAAATGATATCGCGGATGGTGCCGCCGCCAAGGGCTGTTAAAAAGGCGATGAGTGCCACGCCAAACATGTCCATGTTACGGCGTCCCGCTGCGAGCGCGCCAGACATGGCTTCAGCCGTAATGGCCACAATATAGATGTAAAAAAGCACAAAAACTCCTAATCGATTGAGTTTTGCCACTCCCTCTGTCCTTTTTACCTGAGAGTTTACGCAACCTAAATTGCTTGCCCCTTCGGTGGAGATTCACATCTCTCTCTCCAGTTGGCGATTAATATCGTTGTTCGCAGTCCATGAGCCTGAGCGTTTATGGGAGTTTGCGCCTTCGGCAGAGATTAAACTCACTCTCCTGCGATTTGGCATTATATGATCAAATGCATAAATAAAAAAGTGCTTAATAATTAAAAAGTTAGCAATTTTTTAAAGGACAAAAATAATCATTTAGATAATTTAACATTCAACTGTTTACTGAACATGTATAATGGCGACAATTTTAACAGAGGGAAACTTTCCATGGATGATGACTCGATCGTGCCGATATGGCGATCTTACACCACAATACAATAAGCTGAGTCCTGAAATCCACAATCTTCAGGGCAGCTGAAGATTGCAATGGTCTGAAACCATGGTTCTCCTAATTCATCATTAAAAAAGGGAGCAACTTAATGAGTGTTTATCATAAATCTAATCTTTATTTTCATTTAGAGCCCATCATTCAAACGCGTGATGTTGAGCGTTTTATTGAACTGATTCAAAATACCAAAGCCATCGACTTAGCGGATGCTGTCGAAGCATTTGCCACAGAAGATGTCGTCGCCCTCCTTGAACAATTAGATGCCGAGAATTTAGCCTATCTTTTTGAGGAGTTTGAAGAGGAAGAGAAGGTGCGCTTTGTGCCGCATCTGTCCATCGCAGCGTTAAAGCGCTTGTTTGAGGCATTGCCATCAGATGAGCAGGTGAGCCTATTTGTGATGCTGAGCCAAGTGCAGCGCAACTCCATCATTCCATCGTTAGACAAAGGTGAGCGCGATGCCATTTTAGAGCTTTCATCATATCCTGAAGGCACGGTGGGCGCGATGACCAGTGCCGACTATGTGAATGTTTCGGCCAATGCCACCGTCAGCGATGTTTGGCAACAAATCCGCCGTGAAGCGCGCAATAAAGATTCGCTCTCCATGATCTATGTGACCGATGAGTTTCGCCATTTAGTGGGCGTACTCTCCTTTCAGGATCTATTGCTGCGCGATGATGATGTGTGCATGAAGGACATTATGGTGAGCGACATCATTCAAGCACGCGCCTCAGATAAAGATACGGTGGCGGTTGAACTGATTGAGCGCTATGACTTTGATGCATTACCTGTGACGGATAACTATGGGCATTTGATCGGGATTGTCACAGTTGATGATGCGATGGAACGCTTACGTGAATCCGCTGCGGACTCCTTTGCCAAGCTTGGGGGCAACGTGCCGATGAGTGGGCCAGAGCTGGATTATCAATACTCAGGTTTTTGGCGCATGCTCACCGTGCGTGGTTTCTGGTTGATCATTTTGACGATTTTTGGCGTCTTCACCAGTAGCTTTGTGGCCAAACAAGAGGAAATTTTATCTGAAGTGATCATTTTAGCAGCGTTCTTAGCACCGATTGTGGACATGGGCGGGAATACGGGCAGTCAATCGGCAACGCTTGTGATTCGTTCAATGGCGCTCGGTGACATTAAGCTGAAATGGGAAGATGTGTGGTTCATCTTCAAAAAAGAGATTCCGGTCGCCTTGATGCTCGGTGTGACGGTGGCAACGGTGGAAGTGATTTTGGCATACTTCTTTAAAGATGGCATCAGCATTCAAGTGTTGATGATTTTGGCATTGTCCATGATTACTGTGACATTTGTGGGTGGTTTGATCGGTATTTTGCTGCCCTTCATTGCCAAACGATTTAACATTGACCCAGCCACATTGAGCTCACCGATGCTCACATCCATCATGGACTTTTTAGGCGTGGTGATTTACTTCTCATTTGCGTATTGGTTCTTGAGTGATCTCTTAGTGCAAGCGGCTGAGCAAGTGGGCTAGCATTAGTTTAACGGATGAATCTAGATTCAACGGCAGCGCCGCATCAAGCTTGATGCGGCGTTTTTGTTGCTGAAGGGCGAAGGAGTAAACTCACGCCATACGCTAAAGCAAAGAGAATGGCTTGCACAATGACAATTGATGGACCTGTATCCGCATCTAAATGGTAACTGATGATGGTGCCAATCACTGAAGCACTGACAGAGGCGATCACCGCGATCAATAACATATACTCAAAACGTTTGGTGAGTAAAAATGCAGTGATGCCAGGGGCAATCAACATTGCAATCACAAGCACGATGCCTGCCGCTTGTAGCGCGGTGACAATGGTTAAAGAGAGCATGGATAATAGGAGATAATGCATCAATGTTACGGGTAAACCCACAACTTTTGCTTGAATCGGATCAAAGCAGAAGAGAATGAGATCTTTGACCTTCATTAACAAAATGATGCCAATGATGCCGCTCATCACCAATGTAAAAATAAATTCAGCGTGTGTGATGCCCAAAATGTTCCCAAACAAAATGTGGGAAAGATGAATGTTGCTCTCCACTTTTGTGATCATCACTAAACCAATGGCAAACATCCCCGAGAAGAGAATGCCCATGACGGTATCTTCCTTGATGCGGGAGTTGTTTTTAATGAATCCTGTGGCAAAGGCACAAAAAATGCCTGAGAAAAAAGCGCCAACGATGAAGGGAATGCCAATGATGAATGAGATGACAACGCCCGGCAATACGGCGTGTGAGATGGCATCGCCAATCAAAGACCAACCTTTTAACACCAAAAAGCAGGAAAAGAGCGCACAGATGATGGCAATCACAATGGCCGCATACAGCGCGCGGCGCATCAATTCTAATTGAAAGGGTTCAGTGAAGAAGGTGATGAAACTGTCCATCATTGACCTCCTTTGCGGATTTTAAGGCGCGTTGCGATGAAGCCATATTTTGGCGCAAACACAAAAGCAAGTAAAAAAAGCGCCGTTTGTAGGGAGACAATCACGCCGCCTGTTGCACCATTTAAATAGTAACTGAGCCAAGCACCGACAACGCTGCTCACGGTGCCAATGATCATGGAAATGATGATGATGTGGGAAAACTTATCACTCAATAAATAGGCGGTTGCGCCGGGTGTGATCACCATTGCGATCACTAAAATGGCGCCCACCGTTTGTAGGGCGGCAATTGTACATGCACTTAAGAGCGTAAAAAAGATGATTTTAAGTTTTAAAGGTGATAGCCCCACAGAACGTGCATGGGTTTCATCAAAAAATACGGCCAATAAATCTTTCCAGATCACGAGTAACACCAAAAGTGAGACGGCAATGATGATGTTCACTTGTAAAATGTCGCTGTCGGCAATGGCCAAAATGTTCCCAAAAATGATGGATTGCACATCCACAGAAGTGGGATTGAGTGACACGATGAATAAGCCAATGGCAAAGAACGTGGAGAAGATAAAGCCAATGATGGCATCCTCTTTTAGGCGCGTAAAATGGCGAATGATGGTGATGGAAAATGCCGCCAATAAACCTGAGAAAAACGCACCAATCGAATAAGGTAAGCCCAGCGCATATGCGCCAGCAACGCCCGGCACCACCGAATGGGAAAGGGCATCGCCCATTAAGGACCAACCTTTGAGCATTAAATACGCTGATAAAAATGCGCAGGTTCCCCCCACCAATCCGCTGACCCAAATGGCTTTACGCATGTATTCATAGGTGAAGGGTTCAGTTAAGAGTTCCCACATATCAATAACGCTCCTTTTGGCACGGCAAACTTTTACTTTTACGCGCAGGTTCATTTTTATGCGTGCCGTAGAAGACGGCAGGGCGCTCATCATCGGTGAGCACAGTCACGCGGCGCGGATCTTCATCATCATGGAGTTCATCGCCATCAATGTGAATGTGGCGCAATACGCCGCCAAAGGTTTTCTCTAAGTTATGATGGTTAAAGGTGGTTTCTGTCGGGCCCGCAGCAATGATGGTGCGATTGATGAATAGGGTTTGATCACAAAATTCAGGCACGCTGCCTAAGTTATGGGTGGACACTAAAATCAAATGCCCCTCTTCTCGCAAGGTGCGAAGCAGTGCCACAATGGCATTTTCTGTTTTCACATCCACGCCCGTAAAGGGTTCATCGAGCAAAATGATTTTGCCCTCTTGTGCCAATGCGCGGGCTAGAAAGACGCGCTTTTTTTGCCCGCCGGACAGCTCGCCGATTTGACGATGGGCTAAACTCTCCATGCTGACGCGGGTTAAGGCTTCGATCACTTTTTGTTTATCATGGGTCGATGGGATGCGCAAAAAGTTCATTTTGCCATAGCGACCCATCATCACCACATCGGACACCAAAACCGGAAAGCTCCAATCCACCTCTTCAGTTTGAGGGACATAAGCCACAATGTTCTGTTTTAATGCAGCTTTGACGCTTTCACCATTGATGGTGACAGAGCCTTTTGTGGGTTTAACCATGCCCATGATGCTTTTAAAAAGCGTGGATTTACCGCCGCCATTGACGCCCACAAGGGCGCAAATGGTGCCACCTTTTAAGGTGAAGTTGACATCGCGAATGGCGGTATGACCATTGTTGTAGGTCACCGTTAGATTCTCAACGCATAAAGAGAAGGGCTCACTCATTGTTTGAACCCTTTAGCGATGGTTTCCACCGTCACATTCAATAGATCAATGTACGTGGGTACAGGGCCATTGGGCTCAGAGAGGGAATCCACATACAAAACGCCACCATAATCGGCATTGGTTTCTTTGCTGATTTGTTTGGCAGGTTTATCAGACACCGTACTTTCACTGAACACCACAGGAATGTTGTTCGCACGAACGGTATCGATCACTTTGCGCACTTGTTGCGGCGTGCCTTGTTGTTCTGCATTGATGGCCCATAAATAGAGCTCTTTAAAGTCATAATCTTTGGCAAGATAACTAAATGCGCCTTCACTCGTAACGAGCCAGCGTTGATCTTCAGGAATATTGGCTAAGCGATCACGCAAAGGTTGATCAAGGGCTTTGATTTTTGCTTTATAATCTTCCGCATTTTTTTTGTAGGTGTCCGCATTGTCAGGATCATATTTGACAAAAGCATCACGGATATTGTCCACATAAATGAGGGCATTGGTTGGGCTCATCCACGCATGTGGATTGGGCATGCCATTGTATTCACCTTCAGTGATGGATAAAGGCTCAATGCCATCGCTCACCACAACGGAGGGCACATCTTTCATGTTTTCAAAAAAGCGCTCGAACCAATTTTCTAAATATAAGCCATTCCATAAAATGAGGTCAGCCGATTGTGTGCGAATGATGTCTTTTGGCGTGGGTTGATAATTATGAATTTCTGCGCCATGCTTGGTGATGGATTCGACAATTGCGGCATCGCCGGCCACATTTTGCGCCATGTCTTGAATGATGGTGAAGGTGGTGGCCACTTTAAATGGTTCTTTAGCAAACGCTGTGCTAAAGAGCGTAGAGAAAGCGACCAATGTTGTGAGACCGATTGTTTTTATATGAGAATGATTCTTCATTGAGATTGGCTCCTAAAAAGTCTGAAAAGCAAGTATAACCGATATATTTTCGAAAACCAAACGCTTTATTTAAAATAAATATTGTTCATAAATGCATCAAACTCGAAGGGCGGCGTTTTTGTTGTTAAGATGGTGACTTTGAGGATTCATGGCACAGTTTAGGTTCGGTTATGCAGATAAAAAGCGCAAGTCAAATGAGTGTGATTGGGGTGATGTGGTTATCAATGACCGCTCATGGGTTGACATTAAAAGAGATCAGCGATTACTTATTAGATGAACAATTAGTGGCAACATCACCACAACAAATCATGGCAAATGAAAATATTTTGGCAGAAAAATTTGTCATCATGATGGAAAATGATGAGGAGCTTTTATTGCAAGCGAATCGTCAGCCAAACACGTTAGATGCAAGCTTTTTAAAGCTGTCTGATCAATGGATGCTCAATGATGCAAGCTTTAATTATTATTCAGGCAAGGCAGAAAATTGTCAAAAACAACAAAATGCTTACAAAAAATATTTGACTAAAAAGTTAAATCATCCGACTCTAGAGGATTCTGAAGAGGAAATTTTTTGGCAATTGCCAGACAGAGATTGGGGGATTTGGCTGACAGTGGCTGTTGCGGACAACCCTTTTTCCCAAAATAATGGATGTGTGTCAAAAATGACTCTGATTTATAGCCCATTCGCTGCACAAAATGACGGGGAAGATATTTAGGTTTGATATACTGACGCAGGTAATCAGCTAAGTATCATGTTAATAACGAATGATTCAATAAATATGATGACAATTTAAAGGAGTTTTTATGTCCTACATTCTGATTTTCAACTGCGGCAGTTCATCACTCAAATTCTCATTGATGGATGCAGACAGTGAAAAAGTAGAGCTCTCAGGTTTAGCCGAACGCTTAGGCGGCAATGGCGCGGAAATCACCACAAAATGCAATGGTGATAAAATCGTGGCGTCTCTTGGCAATGGGAGTGGACATCAAGAAGCCGTTGAATACATTTTAGCCTTCTTAAAAGAGAAAGGTTATTTAGAACAAATCCAAGCCATTGGGCACCGCGTGGTGCATGGTGGCAATAAATTTAAATCATCAGCCTTGATTGATCAAGAAGTGTTAGATCAAATCGAAGCGTGTGTGCCTTTAGCGCCACTGCATAACCCTGCAAACTTAATCGGCATTAAAACTGCACAAATGGCATTTCCACATTTACCGCAAGTGGCTGTGTTTGACACGGCATTCCATCAAACAATGCCAGAGACGGCCTATTTATATGCCATTCCGATGGAGTTATACCGTGATCACAATGTGCGCCGTTATGGTTTTCATGGCACAAGCCACCGTTTCATTGCCGAAAAAACCATCGATACATTGGGTTTAGATCCAAATGATCACTGCATCATCAGTGCGCATTTAGGCAATGGTTCATCTTTGGCCTCCATTAAAAATGGTCAGTCGATGGACACCACCATGGGCTTTACGCCGTTAGAAGGTTTGGTGATGGGCACGCGCTCAGGTGATGTGGATCCGGGGATTGTCAAATATCTCTCCACCATTTTAAACATTGATAGTTATGAGATTGATCACATTTTAAACACCAAAAGTGGGTTGCTTGGCGTCTCTGAATTATCAAATGATTGCCGCACATTGTGGGCGGCGGCTAAAGAAGGGCATCATGGTGCGCAAGTGGCATTAGAGATGATGAATTACCGTTTAGCGAAGAAAATTGTTTCCTACATCGTGCCCCTTGGCCGTTTAGATGCCTTGGTCTTTACAGGCGGCATTGGGCAAAATGACTTTATGAGCCGTAAAAAAGTGATCGAACATTTAGGCTTTTTAGGTTATCACCTAGATGAAGCGGCTAACGAAGCCACCGTCGGCGGCGCTGAAGGCGTAATCGCCACCAGTGAGACATTCGGTCAAGCCCTTGTATTGTGCACCGATGAAGAATTAATGATTGTGCGCGACACATTAGATGTGATTGCGTGCCTATAAGTCGCTTGATCCATGATTCATAAGATTTGAGGATAGATTGATGAAAACTTTATTTGTAAGCCCAATTGGACAAATCACCCATTTATATCCCATCACTTTTGCCTTGGTCAAAGCTTTGCGGGCAGAAGGTTTAAAAGTCGGATACATCAAGCCCATCAGTCAAACCCATCATGACACAGCCGTGTTGTATAAATATGTTTTTGATGAAACAGCGCCCATTTCATTGAATATGAATGAGGTGGAAGCCCTCATTTTAAAAGATGATTATGACACCATTTTAGAAAAGTCCATTGAACTTGTGGTGGATGCTCAGAAAAATCATGATGTTGTGGTGATCGAAGGGGTGGAATTCAATGCACGTAATCCATTTACAGAAAAGCTCAACTTAGATTTAGCCTCAACCTTTCAATCGGGTGTGATTTTTGCAGGCAATGCTGGGCACAATTCTTTATGTGAAATCGGCGAGTATTTGAATCTCTACATTAAGCGCTTTGCGCCACTGAAAAATTGGATTGCCGGTTACATCGCCAACAAAATGGCGGATCAAGTGTTGACCACAGAAGAGATGGCGTGCCAAATCCTCACAGATCAAAGCATTGCTTGCCTTGGCTTGATTGAGGAGAATCCTGTGCTCACGGATGTCAAAGATGTGGTGCGCTTCATTGAAGGACATTTACAATTACACTCTGTGATTGCCCATTTAAATGAGATGGTAGAGCATCCGATCACAACGCCGGCATTTTTCAAATATCGCCTCATGGAAAAAGCCCGTGAAGCCAATCAACGTATTGTATTACCAGAAGGTGATGAGCCGCGCACATTAAAAGCGGCCTTGATTTGTCATGAACGTCAATTGGCGCAATGTGTGTTATTGGGCGAGCGTGCAAAAATTGAGGCCGTGGCAGCAAGTGAAGGTTTAACCTTGCCAGAGGGCTTAGAGATTGTTGAACCACTCAATGTGTGTGATCAATATGTGGATACATTGGTGAAGCTCCGTCAGCACAAAGGCATGACCGAAGAGAAGGCACAAGCGCAGGTCAAAGACAGCGTGGTGCTTGGCACACTAATGTTGGCAAACGATGATGTCGATGGTTTGGTCTCTGGCGCTGTACACACAACAGCGGACACCATTCGCCCTGCGTTGCAATTGTTGGGCACAGATCAAAATTCCTCCATCGTCTCGAGCATCTTTTTTATGCTGATGCCAGAAGGTGCGCATGTGTACGGCGATTGTGCTGTGAACCCGAATCCAACGCCTGAACAGTTGGCCAATATTGCCATTCAATCGGCAAACTCTGCAAAAGCCTTTGACATTGAGCCACGGGTTGCTATGATTTCGTACTCGACGGGAAGCTCAGGCTCAGGTGTGGATGTAGAAGCGGTGGCAGAAGCCACAAAAATCGCTCAAACACAAGCGCCCGATTTGATGATTGACGGACCGATCCAATTTGATGCAGCATATGTGCCATCTGTGGGTAAACAAAAGTTACCGAACAGTCCGGTTGCAGGGCGCGCCACGGTGTTTATTTTCCCTGATTTAAATACGGGCAATACCACCTATAAAGCGGTGCAGCGCAGTGCAAATCTCATCAGTATTGGTCCTGTTTTACAAGGATTGGCAAAACCTGTGAATGATCTTTCTCGTGGTGCATTAGTGGAAGATATTGTCTACACAATTGCGATCACCGCAGTGCAGGCAGCACAACAGAAGAAGTAACAGGAGTTTTCTTTGCCAATTATTCGTAAAAGTAAAGTCGTGCCATATTCAGCAGCACAGATGTTTGATCTGGTCAATGATGTGGAAAAATACCCAGAATATCTGCCATGGTGCAAAACCGTGCGGATTTTACGCAACGCAACCACAGAGATGGATGTCTCTGTGGGGGTATTGATGGGGCCCGTGAATAAAACCTTCACCACGCGCAATCGTATGGTGGATCATGAAAGCATTGAGATGTCATTGCTCAATGGGCCGTTTAAAAAACTCAATGGTGAGTGGCGCTTTGTTTCGATCAATGAGAATGAGTGCCGCATTGAATTTGAGCTCGACTTTACCTTAGCCATCGGCTTATTGTCCGGGATGCTGAGTCCCATTTTTGAAAACATGTATGGCTCGATGATTAAAGCCTTTTCAGATCGTGCGAAGGTGATTTATGGCGAGCATTAAAATTGAGTATGTGCTTGCTTTGCCAGAGATGCAGTCGCAAGAGTATCAAATCTTGAATGAAGGGACGACATTAGGTGCCGCCTTGCCATATTTTGCATTAGATCAAAAGGCAAAAGCATTGATTGAAACGCCAGTGTATGGGATTTTTAATCAGATCGTGGATTTAGATTATGTTCTGCAAGCAGGCGATCGCATTGAAGTGTATCGCCCATTGCAGATTGATCCGAAAACAGCCCGTAAGATTAGGGCAGAGCGCAAAAAGCGTCTTAACTCAACGAAGTAAAATCGAGCTGACGCCAAGCTTCATAAATGGAGATGGCAACGCTATTAGATAAATTGAGACTTCTGCCATTGCCGCTCATCGGTAAGCGGCAGAGGGTTTCATGCGGACGGCTCTCTAAAAAACTCATGGGCAAGCCACGGGTTTCAGGGCCAAAGATTAAGGCGTCATTGTCTGAAAACTTCACATCAAAAAATGAACGCGTACCTTTTGTGGTCATTGCATAAGCATTGTTTGGCTGAATGAAGGCTAAGCACTCATCTAAGCTGTCCCATGTTTTAAGATCTGCCCATTCATGGTAATCAAGACCCGCGCGGCGCAGTGCTTTGTCTTCAAGCTCAAAGCCTAAAGGTTTAATTAAATGAAGTTTTGCCCCAGTATTGGCGCACAAACGGATGATGTTGCCTGTATTCGGTGGAATCTCAGGCTCAAATAAAATGATGGATAAACGACTCATTATTATGACTTATGTTTTGCGCAACCTCGATAGGTTTGCTGATTGATTTTTGCGGTGGCTGTGTGGGTAAACTCTTTACCTGCAACCGTACATGCTTCTTCTTTAAGGACAATGCTTGCTTGTTTATTGTCAGATACTAAAGTGGTTTTGTGGCCTTTTTCAGTGACTGACCAACCCATCATACGGCCTTCATAACGCCCGGGAAAAGAGCCATGGAAACGCTCACCATTGATGCTGATGTGCCATTCAGGTCCACGGCCTTCCATCTCCCAAAGGGTTTTTAAGGCCTCGGAATCCACTGTAGAAGGCGGTGCTTTACTCTGTGTGGCACAGCCCGCTAAACAAATGATCGCCAGTGTGATTCCGAAGGGTTTAAACATAAAAAGTCCTATGAATTAGTGTGATGCCTTATTGTGATGCTTAACAGCTGCTTCAATGAAGCTGTTGAACAATGGATGGCCATCACGTGGGCTTGAGTTGAATTCAGGATGTGCTTGACATGCGATGAACCAAGGATGCTCAGGGATCTCGATGAATTCAGCCAATTCTTTATCTTTAGACCAACCAGCAAAACGAAGGCCTGCTTGTTTTAACACATTGAGATAATCATTGTTGAATTCATAACGGTGTCTGTGGCGCTCAGAGATCTCATCTTTTTGATAGATGCTGTACACTTTTGAATCTTGCTCTAACACACACGTTTGCGCACCTAAACGCATGGTGCCACCGATGTCAGATTTAGCAGTTCTGTGTTCAGTTTGGCCAGCAGCATTGGTGAATTCCGTGATTAAACCAATCACAGGATGCGGCGTATCTGAACGGATTTCTGTGCTGTTTGCATCTGTTAAACCAGCCACATTACGTGCATATTCAATCACCGCCATTTGCATGCCTAAGCAGATGCCTAAATAAGGCACTTTATTTTCACGGGCATAACGCACAGCTTTGATCTTACCTTCTGTACCGCGTGAACCAAAACCGCCGGGCACTAAGATGGCATCAATGTTTTCAAAGTATTGTGCCAATTGCTCATCATTTTCAGCCGTCTCTAATGTTTCAGAGTCTAAATACTGAATGTTGACTTTGACTGAGTTTTGAATGCCTGCATGGAACAATGCTTCATTGACAGATTTATAAGCATCCGCCAATTCAATGTATTTACCCACCATGAGCACATTAATTTGTGCCGTTGGGGCCAAGATTTTCTCAACCACATGATCCCATTCAGATAAATCTGCCGCTGGTGCAGACAGTTTTAAATAATCTAAAACGATGCGATCTAAGCCTTCTTCATGCAAAATGCGTGGCAATTCATAAATGGTGCGCGCATCTAAACATTGAATCACGGCATCTTTAGAAACGTTCGTAAAGAGGGCAATCTTGCTTCTTTCATCTTCAGGAATGGGGGCTTCAGAGCGACAGATCAAAATGTCTGGTTGAATACCAATGGAGCGCAGCTCTTTAACAGAATGTTGTGTGGGCTTAGTTTTAAGCTCGCCAGAGGCACGCAAATAAGGCACCAATGTTAAGTGCATGAATAAGGATTGATCACGACCCAATTCAGAGCGCAATTGACGAATCGCTTCTAAGAAAGGTAAAGATTCGATGTCACCTACGGTGCCGCCAATTTCGATCAAGGCAATATCAGCATCACCTGCCGCTTGACGAATACAGGTTTTGATTTCGTTGGTGATGTGTGGAATCACTTGCACAGTGCCACCTAAGTAGTCACCACGGCGTTCGCGTTGGATCACATTTAAATACACACGACCTGCACTGACACTGTTTTTGCGCGTCGCAGTCATGCGAATGAAGCGCTCATAGTGACCGAGGTCTAAGTCAGTTTCTGCGCCATCTTCTGTCACATAAACTTCACCATGTTGAAATGGGCTCATTGTTCCAGGATCCACGTTGATGTATGGATCCAATTTCATCATGGTTACTTTAAGTTTGCGCGATTCTAAAATAGCGCCAAGAGAGGCAGCAGCAATGCCTTTACCGAGTGATGAAACAACACCACCAGTCACAAAGATAAAACGAGTCATGAAATAGTTCCTGATTTGGATAAAAATGTATATATATCAGGGATTGCATTGTACTATACCCCCGCCGATTTTGCGATAGACAATTGAGAGAAATTTATACGAATTGCTGATTGACTGTGCAATTGATCCGCAATACACCGGACGGCATGCGTTGAAGTTGTGTATAATTCGCCCTTTGAATTGATGAGTACATGGCATGAAAAAAATTTCTGTGGTGGGTTTAGGTTGGTTAGGATTGCCCTTAGCGCAAGCATTATTGGCAAATGGGCATCAGGTGCAAGGTTCAAAGAGCTCAAGTGAAGGGGTAGAACAGGCCCAAAGTGAAGGTGTTGAGTGTCAATTGTTCAACACAACCCTTGATTTTTCATTGCGCAATCCTAAGGTTAAATCTCTCTTCAGTGTTGATACACTCGTGCTCACGTTGCCGCCAACGGGGCATCATGGGCATGCAAAATATCCAATGATTATGGCAGCTTTGGCAAAAACAGCTGAATATTGCGGCGCAAAACAGATCATCTTTACAAGCTCAACATCTGTGTATGGTCAATATATGGATGTGGTCAATGAATTTTCCATGACATTACCCATCACAGAGTCCGCCAAAGCTGTTTTAAAGGCAGAGCAAGCCATTTTAGCGGCCGTCAAAATTCCCGTCACCATTGTGCGTTTAGGGGGATTATTAGGCGGTGAACGTACGCCAATGGCATGGATGGCGCGTAAAAATACGTTTGATCGTCCGCATCAATGTGTCAATTTAGTGGATCGCAAAGATGCCGTTGCCGCCATTTGTGCCATCATTGAGGCTGAGCCGAATCGTGCCATTTATAATGTGGTCTCTCCAATTCATCCGACACGTTATGAGTATTATACGCGCATTGCCGTGGATCATCGCTTACCATTGCCAACGTTTACGGAAGAGGCACATCATGGCTTGATGAGCAAAGCGCCTTATGTGGATGGGCAGCGCATTTGTCAGGCGCTGCCATTTAATTATCAGTACTCGATTTATCCTGCCTAATGGATCAATGATGATGGGCGCGCGCTTCGATGGACAATTGGCGAATCATGTGCTCAAAATCTGAATGGCGTTCGCGATTTTGATGGGCAATTGTGGCATATAGGCACACAATTGTGATCAACATCGCGATCATAATCTTTTCCGGCAGTGTCAGTGTGTGTAATTTTTGCATGGCCATACTCATCAACTTTACATAAATATAATATATGACTTCATTATACATACAAATTTACAATAAATAACACATTGCGTGAATTATTTATTAATTAACTGAAAAATATAGAAAAAATATTTAAAATCAATGATTGAATTGCATCAGTGTTGGTTTTTGTCAAGCTCGGTGAATTCATTTTCTAAATGGTCTAGGAAACTGCGCACTGCTGGAATCACACCGCGGCGCGATGGATACACCGCATGCACCACTTCATCTTCAAAGCGCCAGTTTGGCAACAATTGCACCAATTGACCCGCCGCCAGCTCTTCTTGAATGATCATTGCAGGCAGTTTGACGGCACCAATGCCATTGACGGCGGCTTTTTTCAATAAAGAGAGATCTGTGGTCATGAATTTAGGCGTGAAGGGAATGAGGGTAGAAACATTGTGGTTGTCTAACAGTTCCCATTGATTGCGATCCCGATATTGACTGTGCACCATTGATGGATAACGAAAGAGATCTTTTGGGTGGTTGATCACGCCGATCTCTTCGATGAGATCGGGGCTGGCCACCAATAATTGTTGGCGCATGCTTAAGCGCTTCATGACATATTCACTGTCTTTAAAAGGTGGGGTTGAGACCCTTAAAGCGATGTCAATGCCTTCATGTACCAGATCAATGCGTCGGTTGGTGGCATCGACAATCATGTCCACTTCTGGATTGTTCTTTAAAAAGCTTGTGATCATCTCTTCCACAGAAAGATGCAGCAATGTGATGGGGCAGGTGATGCGGATCAATCCGCGTGGCTTTGCTTGGGCTTCCATGATGGAGGCTTGGGCAATTTCTGCTTTATCGAGCATCGATTGACAGTGGGCGTAATAGGTTTGCCCAATGTCTGTGACAGAAAAATGGCGCGTGGTGCGATGAATGAGGCGCACGCCTAACTCCTCTTCTAAAGCAGCCAAATGACGGCTGAGTTTAGACTTAGGCACGCGCAAATGTTTACTCGCCTCGCTAATGCCGCCATGTTCTACGATTTTGGCAAAATAATATAGCTGGTTGAGGTCTATCATTGACGCGTGATCCTATTTAATACTTAACTTTAACAGAGACATCATGGAACGCACGGGTGACATTTTCCAATAAATCATCACTGAGGCGCACTGTCCAAGAGGGTCCTAATTTTATCAAGATATTGGCGTCATGGTTTTGAAATTTTAAATAAATGGGTTTGCCTTCTGCCGCTCTAAAATTAGCCACCGTTTCGATCAGTTGTTCGATGCGTGCCACATCAATGGAGGTTTTATTGTGCAAAATCAAGGCGCGCGCCATTGTATTTCTCGTGCTTTCAATCGTTTCGATGCTCAATGGGCGAGTGCGCATGCCATTGTTGAATTCATCCCACATTAAAGAGCCTTTGACCACTAAGATGCTTTTTGTCGATAAGGGCTCATTTAAATTTTCTAAATGCTCATCATAAAGACGCAGTTCCATGCGTCCTGTGCGGTCATCTAAAGTGACAAATGTCATCTTTTGACCCTTTTGATTGATTTTTGTGCGCATTTGAATCACGATGCCAGCAATGGTGCATTCAGGCTCAGCAGCGCGCGCGACACGGTAACCGGGCTGCGTCATAGTGAGCACTTCACCGATGGAGTGGCTCGTGATGGCTTTGATCTCATGGCGGTAGCGGTTGATGGGGTGTGTGGTGAGATAAAAGCCTAAGGTGGCACTTTCATGCTCGAGTAACATGCGTTCAGACCATGCATCACCACGTTTGAGCGGTGTTGTGATGGTCACAGTACTGCCTGCATCATCGCCAAATAAACCAAAGAGATCTTCTTGCCCTGAATTTTGATTGCGGTGATGCTGCTCTGCTGAATGAATGGCATCCGGCAAGGTTTCTAAAAGATCGGCACGGAATTGACAGCGCGCCTCCACTGATTGAACGGCAGGATCTAAACCATCTAATGCGCCTGCTTTGATCAAAGTTTCCACAACGCGGCGATTCATTTTGGATAAATCAATGCGGCGACAAAAATCAAACAGATCCACAAAGCGACCATTGTTTTGTCTTTCATCAATGGCTTGTAATGCAGCCGCTTCACCGACGCCCTTAATGGCGCCAAGGCCATAGATGATCTCGCCTTTGTCGCTGACGGTGAATTTATAATGGGAGCGATTGACATCTGGCGGTAAAATTTTGAGCCCCATGTCTTCGCACTCTTCAATGAAGGTCACCACTTTTTCGGTGTTGTCCATGTCAGAAGATAAAACAGCCGCCATGAATTCAGCGGGATAATGGGCTTTGAGATACGCCGTTTGATAAGAGACCAACGCATACGCAGCAGAGTGGGATTTGTTAAAGCCGTAGCCTGCGAATTTTTCCATCAAATCAAAGAGGGCACCGGCTTTTTCTTTATCAAAGCCCAATTCTTCTGCCCCTTGCATGAATAATCCACGCTGTTTTTCCATCTCTTCAGGCAATTTTTTACCCATCGCACGGCGCAATAAATCCGCGCCGCCTAAGGTGTAATTACCGATGACTTGGGAAATCTGCATCACTTGCTCTTGATACACGATGACGCCATAAGTGGGCGCAAGGACTGTTTCAAGCTCAGGGAAGGGATATTCAATTTCTGCGCGACCATGTTTACGGTTGATGAAGTCCTCCACCATGCCAGATTCTAGCGGGCCCGGTCTAAAGAGCGCCACAAGAGCGATGATGTCCTCAAAGGTATCGGGCTGTAAACGACGGATCAAATCCTTCATGCCGCGGGATTCTAGCTGGAAAACGGCGGTTGTTTTACAGGATTTTAAAAGATCAAAGGCCGCTTTATCATCCAGCGGAATGTCGAGAATGTTGATCTCAAGGCCATGAGTTTTTTGGATGTTCTGAATGGCCCAGTTGATGATGGTGAGCGTACGTAATCCCAAGAAGTCAAACTTCACAAGCCCAGCCGATTCCACATCACTTTTATCATATTGTGCCACCAAAGCTTCACTGCCTTCTTCACAGTATAAAGGTGAGAAGTCAGTGATGGTGGTGGGGGAAATCACAACGCCACCGGCGTGGCGCCCAACGGATTTGGTCAAGCCTTCTAATTGTTTGGCATAATCAATGAGTTCTTTAACTTCTTCATCTTTTTCATAAAGATCATGGAGTTCAGGCTCTTGCATTAAGGCCTTATCTAAAGTGATGCCAAGATCAAAAGGAATGAGTTTAGCAATGCGATCCACAAAACCATAAGGATGGCCAAGGGCGCGCCCCACATCACGAATCACCGCTTTTGCTGCCATGGTGCCATGCGTGGCAATTTGGGAGACGGCATCGCGGCCATATTTTTCTGCCACATATTCAATCACGCGGTCGCGGCCTTCCATACAAAAGTCCACGTCAAAGTCCGGCATTGAAACACGTTCAGGATTCAAGAAACGCTCAAAGAGTAAATCATAAGGGAGTGGATCTAAATCTGTGATTTTCAGTGCCCATGCCACCAATGAGCCTGCACCTGAACCACGGCCGGGTCCCACAGGAATGTCATGATCTTTTGACCATTGAATGAAGTCCGCAACGATTAAGAAGTAACCTGGGAAACCCATGTTGATGATCACATCGAGCTCAATTTTAAGGCGCTCTTCATAGGCTTTTTGTTGTGGGTGATTCTCCCCAATGCGGTATTTAAGCCCTTCATAGGAAAGATGACGGAAATAATCATCCATTGTCATGCCTTCAGGCACGGGGAAATTGGGCAAACAAGGCTTCCCTAAAGAGAGCTCAACGGTGCAGCGTTTGGCGATCTCCACTGTATTTTCAATGGCTTCAGGGATGTCTGAAAAGAGCGCGATCATCTCTTCAGGGGACTTTAAATATTGCTCAGGGCTGTATAAACGGGGGCGTTTATTGTCAGAGATGACATTGCCAGCTTGGATACACGTGCGGATTTCATGTGCATCAAAGTCACTTTTATGTAAAAAGCGCACATTATTCACGGCTACAAGCGGCAATTGATGGCTGATTGCTAGGCGCTTTGCTGCAAGGATGAAGGCTTCATCATTGTCTTGCTCAGTGCGGGATAAGCCTAAATATAAACGATCTTTAAAGGCGGCAAAGGGCGCTAAAGATTTGCCCCAATCTTCTTCTTTAAGGGTGAGGAGCATTGTGCCAATCGGGCTCTCTTTACCCGCAATGAGGATTAAACCTTCATTGAATTCATTGAGCCATTCATAGGTAATGTGAGGCACGCCGCGCTCTTGCCCGTGACGATAGCCTTCACTCAATAATTTAGAGAGATTCAAATAACCTGTATAGTTTTGCGCAAGGAGCGTCATGCGTCCTAAGTATTCATGCCCATTTTTGAGGTGGCACTCTGCGCCAATGATGGGTTTGATGCCATTTTTAAGGGCCGTTTCGTAAAACTTAATGGCGGCAAAGGCATTGCCCATGTCCGTTAAGGCAACACACTCCACATGTTGTTCTTTCAGCTGACCAAATAATGGTTTAATGCGGATCAAACCATCGCTGATGGAGAACTCCGTATGTAGATTGAGGTGGACAAAGCGCATGAAAATCCTTGTGAATTTGATCGTTAAAGCCGAATATTGTAACACGATGCCGGCAAAGGGATAAGCATTGCGCGCGATAAAAGCAAAAGGGCAGAGATTGCCCTTTGTGAGGGGTTGATTTTATGCTGCATGCAGCGTGCGAGATAGGTGAGACATCATGGCATAACGCAGTGCGGCATAACGTGTGGCATGATGAATGCGCTGTTTTTTCAAGCGAAAGGTGCGCATTGCTTCTGTGGCATGATAGTGACAAGCACGCATGAGATCGCTCACGCTGCTATTTTGAAATTGCACACTCAATTCAATGGCGGTGCGCACAATGTTATCTTTCTCAGTTTGAGGCAGTGAGTTAAAAAGTTGATAAAAACGTTCTTGCTTAATCATCGAATCACCTCGAGCTTATGGGTTATAAAATATAACTTAATTATAACTTTGGTTATGAGGAAGTCAATAAAATTGCAACAAAGCACATAATAAAAACCCTCTGATCAATGAGATGAGAGGGCAATGAATAGGATGGAGAGTCCTGAATGTTATAACAATGTCGCGTACCAAAACACGCGGCCAATGACGGTGATCTGCTCTAACGGCACATCAAAGGCGGGATATTCCTCGCGGTTGTAGGATTCAACCGTAATGAGGCTGCCGGTTTTGTGCTTGAGTTTTTTCATTTGTAATAAGCCGTCATTGTTAATGGCGTAAACATCGCCATCAATGATTTTTTGATGGGTTAAATCAATGCCCACCGTCGAGCCATTTTTAAACACAGGCTCCATGCTATCACCTTTGACCGTGACGCAAATGGCATCTTTTGGCGAGACATTACCTTCTCTGAGCATGCTGCGAGAAAAGCGAATAGTGCGCCCTTCATAATCATCAAGTTCAGTGGCACCATGTCCTGCGGACAATTGCACATCTTTATAAAACGGAATGAGCACATCGTCATCATCTTCTGTCGGGGCTTTGCTGCTAAACTGTTCTTCCCCAAACAATAACCAATGTTCTGGCACATTAAAATAGTTGGCAATTTGTGGTAAATAGCGGCTGCGCTTTGTTCTGCCTTGACAAATTTTTGAGATGGCAGCTTGAGAAATTCCCACATCATGGGCGAGAATTTCTTGAGAAATTTTACGTTCATCAATCAATAAATTGATGCGATCGGCAATGTTTTGCATATAGACTCTCCTTGTGAAGTTATCAATATAATTTAAAGTTATAAAAATAACAAGGCAAAAGGCGCATGGCAACGGGATTTTGCCCATAATGTATAATTTTTTCGCTTGAAAAAAAGAGAAGCCGACCCATATTGATAGACGTTAAATTATCGACATTCAATTTATTGGACACTTGGAGACATTATGAGCCAAAAAGAGACCTTACAATTTCAAACAGAAGTCAATCAATTACTCAAACTCATGATCCATTCCCTTTATTCGAATCATGAGATTTTTTTGCGCGAACTGATTTCAAATGCCTCCGATGCATTAGATAAGCGCCGTTTTGAAGGCTTGACCAATGCTGCATTGATCGAAAATCAAGGCAACCCTGAGATTTTAATTCAGATGGATAAAGCCGAGAAAACTTTAACCATCAGCGATAACGGCATTGGCATGACGCGTGATGAGGTGATTGAAAACATCGGCACCATCGCAAAATCTGGCACAAAAGCCTTTTTAGAGCAATTAACCGATGAAGATAAAGACGCTTCGCAATTGATTGGTCAATTTGGTGTGGGTTTTTATTCTGCCTTCATTGTGGCCGATCACGTGACTTTAACCACACGTAAAGCGGGCGAGCCTGAAAACAGCGCGGTGATTTGGTCATCGGCTGGGGAAGGGGAGTTCTCGTTAGAAGCCACCACAAAAGCGCGCGCAGGGACAGAGATTGTGTTACACATGCGCGATGAGCACAGTAACTTATTGAATGAATGGTCTTTAAAACAGATCATCACCAAATATTCTGACCACATTGCCTATCCTGTGATGATGGAAGTGGAAAAAGTGGAAACAGTGCCCGCAGAAAAAGAGGGCGAAGAACCCACAACCACAACAACGGTTGCCATTGAACAAGTGAACTCTGCCACATCCATTTGGCAGCGTGATAAAAAAGATGTGCCAGATGCGGATTATGAAGCATTTTATCAACACATCAGCCATGATTATGACAAGCCTTTGACATGGTCACGCAATAAGGTGGAAGGGAAAGTCTCTTACACATCTTTATTGTACATCCCAAGCCATTCTGCACAGAACATGTGGGAACAAAACAGTGAATATGGCTTACAGTTGTATGTGCGCCGCGTGTTCATTATGAATGCGAATGAAAAATTGTTGCCCCGTTATTTGCGCTTTGTCAAAGGTGTGGTGGATACAGCAGATTTGCCGCTGAATGTGTCGCGTGAGATTTTACAATCCTCTTCAACCTTAGATGCCATCAAGCAAGGTGTGACGCGTCGCGTATTGTCGATGATTGAAGCATTGGCAAATACGGAGCAAGAGAAATTTACGCAGTTTTATCAAGCCTTCAGCCGCATTTTAAAAGAGGGCATTGGCGAAGATCACAGCAATAAAGAGAAAATTGCCGGCTTATTGCGCTTTGCTTCCACGCAAACGGATGAAGAGCAGGTTTCTTTTGCCGATTACATCAGCCGCATGAAAGAAGGGCAGGAGAACATTTACTTCATCACCACCGATAATCTCAATACAGCAAAAAATAGCCCGCACTTAGAGATTTATCGTGAAAAAGGTTATGAAGTGATCCTCATGACGGATGTGATCGATGATTGGATGATGGGTTATTTATCTGAATTTGAAGGTAAAAAATTCGTCAATATCGCCAAAGGTGATGTGCATTTAGACAATGATGAGAAAAAAGAGGATGAAGAACCTCAATTAGATCATGAAGAGAAGGCCATCATTGATAAATTGACTCATGTGTTAGGCAACCATGTGGAAAAAGTGAAGGTGTCTAAACGCTTGACCAATTCAGCTTCTGTGCTTGTGCGTAATGAATATGCATTGAGCAGTCACTTTGAGAAAATGCTCAAAGAAGCGGGGCATGATGTGCCAAATATGAAACCTTGGTTAGAGGTGAATGTGAAGCATCCGCTCGTTGAACGCATCGCAAGAGAGACAGACAATGCGGTTGCCGATGATTTGGCGATGCTGATCTATGAAGAGGCATTATTATTAGAGGGATCACAGCTTGAAAATCCATCAGAATTCGTCAATCGTCTCAATCGATTGATGAAGTAATGCGCAAAAGGCAAAAACGATCATTAATTAATCAGTTTTTGCCTTTACTTTTTGAAAAAGTCCCTTATAATACATGCTTCCTGATTACGGAGAAGTGGCCGAGAGGCTGAAGGCGCGCCCCTGCTAAGGGCGTATACGTTAATAGCGTATCGAGGGTTCGAATCCCTCCTTCTCCGCCAGTTAGATTGTTAAAAGCCCCATTTTATGGGGCTTTTGCATATTTAGCGTTTAGAAATACTCATTACTGTACTCATTAATATTTTTCTTAAGTACCATAAAGTTTTAAATGATCAAACCATCGATAATAATCAACCTTAAGTGCGATTTTGATCATCATAACTAAATTAAGCGGTGGTGTATGAAAAGTGAAAAATGTTGGCGTCATAAAATATATGGAATAATATTGGCGCTGATTGTCGTGTTTTTAATTTGTATGTTTCTGTTTCCATCCGTTGGCGTTCAGCAAATTGAAAATTGTATTCATCGCCATGGATCATTGATTGCAGGTTTAATTGCTCTAGGTGTTGCATTTTATACTGTGTCTGCGCATAAGGCTCAAGCTAAAAAGGAGCTTGCAGAAAAGGATAGAAAAGAGGCGTTGATAGCGCTCATGGATATTGAAATTCAAGTTAAATTTCTGAGTAATGAATTACTTCAAAATCCTGTCGATTTACCTATGAGCAAAACTTTAGAAGCGGCCAGTGTTCAATTATTCAGATGTGCTGTAATTGTAGATAATTACCTAATGCATAGTCAGGATGAAGTTGCTAAACTTCAATCGGATTTGATACTTAAGCAATCGTTACTGTTTCAAAGATATTTATTGCATATCAAGGTATTGAAACAATATCCAGAAATGCTTAAGCAAGAAACCATTCGATGGAGGGCTGAAGAGTTAAATGAATATCTCAGAGCAGTTAATTTAATTATTGATGAACTCAACATGTTAGATACTCGTGGAGAACATATTGATTTGTATGAATCAAATTCTGTTTTTAAAAAAAAGTTGAAAAATAATTGTGATGTAGGACAAGCCTTTGGCGATCTTCATCGATCAGTGATCATTAAATTGATAGAAAAAGTTAGACGAATCAATGAAATAAGATAGCATAGTAAGTGTAAAAAAATATAATGTATATATAAAAAACTGATGATGAAGAAAGAAAAATATTGCTCAGTCTTAATGACCACTTTGATGATTGGCATTCCTTTGGGTGCTGTCTTGATCCTGATCGTTTATGCATTTGGTTTTATGACGGTGCCTGAGGGTAAATCCACATATGACTTTATAGTGGATCATGGCTCATTAATGGCGGGCTTCATGGCTTTGATCGCCGCAATCATTGCTTTTTACTCTCAAAAACAATCTACTCACAAGCAGATAGATGCACAAAGATATTTAGCATTAGAAAGCTTAAGAATTTCTAAAATAGAAGAATTATATAGCGTTGTAGAAGGGTTGAGGATTAAGATTATCTTAACTCGGTCTGACAAGGTGAAAGACCCTGTCACGGATATAGATGTATTTATTCATGATCTTAGTAAAGTCATCATGTTGTGTCAATTGCATAGTATCGTCGATGATGATTTATTAAATAAGTATAAAAACAGTGTTCACGCACTTTTGTCAGTATGGAAAACTTGCGCGGATCAAATGTTGAATGGGGAAAAATTATCTGAGGAAGATGCTGATGAGTTCCAAAAAAATAGCTTACTTTTCTTGGAAAATACAGATCAGTTTCTTAGTCATTTGAGCTCTTTGAGCCGATCGAATGGCTAATGTTTATATGATAGCTTTTGCATTATTTTGATTGTTGAGCGTATTTTTTAGCGCCTAAATCTCCAATCATCCATTAAATTATAATTTAATTATCTAAATCAAATTATTATTTTTTACTTATTGATTTTTAAAAACTTGATTATAAAATTAACTCATGAGATATATGTTAATATAAAATATTGATTTACAAAGAGTTGATTGGGCTGCACATGAGTTTTGTAAATACCTGAAAACATTGCAAGATTATTAAGGGCTGACTATGAATAAAGTATATAAAATTGTTTGGAATAAAAAAATTAATCAATGGGTTGTGGCCAGTGAATTGGCAAAAGGGATGCAAAATGCATCGACATCTGTGGCGCGTGTCGATGACAACCCATTCACTTTTTTTAAGAAGGGTTTTATATGCATGGCGTTGTTGAGCGTCCTTTCAGGTGTTAACGCGCAGTCGATCACAGTCAATACAGCCGCTGAATTTAAAACAGCTGTTGAAGGGGGCGCTTATGATCACATTACTTTAGGCAATAACATTACGCTTGGTAGCTATATTGCAGTCAACTTTTCTCAAAAAAACAATATCGTCATTGATGGTAATCATCAATATGAATTGAAAGTCACCAGTGGCGGCAGTAATGGTTTAAGCATTAATAAGGGTGGTGGTACACTGATTTTACAAAACATGTCCATTGATACTGCGAACTACTACAGTATGGTGAGGGTAGAAAGCACAGATCCCGACATCAATGTTGTGTATGACAATATTAAAAATTTTTCTGCCTCTCAACATACATTCATGCGTGGCAGTGGTGGTAATTCAAATGCCATTGCAACGATGGGAAATATGGGAGTGGTTGCCCCAGTGACACGTCAAGAAATTGGCGAGATCAATAAAATAATTTTTACGGGTCAATATCATGTGGTTCATTCCAATCCAATATTTGTATCATTTCAAAATAGTAGCGCGGTGATTAATACCGCCACGATGGATTTTAAAAAGGGTGCGGATGTTAAAATTGATCGCACAGGCACAACAGCTAACATCACGAATACAGACAATCGTGCTTTTATGTATACTTTTGAGGATGGTGCTAAGTTTGAATTGATTGCGGCGCAAAATATTTTATTGGGCACCAATACAAACCGCGGTTTTAGCATCGGTACCTATGATGATAAGGGTTTTGGCGCTGGGGCAAGCATCATTTTAAATCAAACAAATACAGGTGCTGCCTATGCAAATGGCATTGATAATGCCACCACCAATACGACAGGCATTAACCACAATGCAACAGGCACAGATCATGTCGTCTTTAACTTAGGTGATGAAACAGATTTAAGGATGACGGGCACAGGCATTAGTGCAAGTAAGACAACCGGTTCTGGCGGTATTTACGCCCGAAATGCTGGGAAAATTGATGCGGATATCGGCATGCACATTGAACACAATAATGGCGAAAATGGTGAGGTTGTACTCGCCAATCAAGGCACCATCACCAGTCAAACAGCAGGCATTGAATTATTATCCACCGCCAATAAAACCATGAAGCTTGATGGCACATCGGGCAGTTTAACCGCATTAAGTGGCGCAGGCATTAAAGTCGGTCATGCGCAGGAAAATGGCGATCTCAATCTAGCTTTAGTGGGCGGCGAAATTAATGTATCAGAAGGTGCCACCGGCATAGAATTCAATGGCAACACGGCCAATGTACATACAATCACGGGCACAACCATCAATGCAAATGGCACAACGAGCACAGCAATTGAGCATAACAATGCGAATGCTCACATTACGTTTAAAGATACACACATCAATATTGAAGATGGCATCGGTTTTAGTGACCTCAACAATAAGACCTTTGCAAAAGGTGATGCGGGCGGAACTAATCAGCTGACTGTGAAAGGCAAAGGCACAGCACTGCGTTTAGCTCAGGATCTTTCACAATTAGCGGGTGCACATTTGAACATTAATGTGACGGATCATACAGGTGTTGTGGGCACAACGGGCGCGGGTGTTGGCGTAGAAATCACGGGGGGCACCGTTGCAGATGTCATTAAGGTTGAGGATGGCGTTAACATTAATGCCACTGGGGCGACTGCTCTTAAAATCTTGGGCACGGTTGAAAGAGAGCTCGTCAATCAAGGCGTGATCACGGGATATATACGTTTTGACAATGGTGATGTGAACAACACCATCACCAATACAGGGGCGATTGATCATCTCATCACTCATGGCGGGGATGATACCTTAACGATTGAAAGTGGCGCATCACTATTGGGCATCGCGAATTTAGGTGAGGGTCAAAATAAAGTTTATATCAATAATCCTAGCCAGATCCATGGCGTGATGACGGGCAGCGGTGATGATCTCTTTGAATTAAGCAACATTGATTCAAATCATCATGCTGTGATTATTAATCAATTAGATGCCGGGGCAGGTACAAATACACTGAATGTGAAAGATTCCATCTTTAAAACCCAAGCCGATACAAAATTTGAAAATTTTGCAAATATCCATTTAGACAAAACGGCGCTCACTTTAGCCGCATCAAACAATATTGCAACGGGCACTGTTCATATTGATCAGTTAAGCGCACTCACTTTAGGCGATCAATATACGGGCGATTTTTCAGCCTCTGTGGTTGGGGATGGCACGGTGACAATTGATAAAGGTGCGACAGTCACGCTCACAGGTATCAACACTGGGCTCACAGGCAATTTAACTGTGGCAGCGGGTGGCACTTTAAATACCAATCATCTCAATCAATTCGGTTCTGGCACGACAGAAGTTGCCGGTACGCTGAATCACACAGCGAATGCGCTAAAAACACATTTAACGGGGGCAGGGCAACTCAATTTAACGGGTGATCAGTCTGCATTTAATTTTGATGATAATGTGGGTTCAGATTTCACAGGCAATGTGCGTTTACAGAATAATACGTTTAATTTAAGTGGAACAAATACCGATACTTTAGCCAATAGTACGTTATCTTTAAGCTCTGGCAACACCACGACAGTTGAAGAGCAAAATCAGGCAGTTAAAAATTTAGAATTAGATGGCGCAACGCTGGTGTTTAAGGATGCAGGCAGCATCGTCACTGATCATTTGTCAAACACTGCAAAGAATAGTGTGATTCAAGTGGATGTGACAGATACAGAATCTGTGAACGTCATTGATCAAAACTCAGGTGTGGGTAAGCAGTTGATTACTGCCAACACCAGTGCGATCAATCTTGATCATTTATCATTACAAGATTTTGCGGGACAAGTGCTTGGTGCGGGTACGGAACTTGAAATTAAGCAAAATGGTCATGCAGTTGCTGAGGGCACTTATCACTACACATTAAAAGAGCATCATGGTTTAGCTTTGAATTATGGCTTAAGCAAAATCGATATCCATGAGGATAAAATCTTAGAATTAAACTCAACGACTTCAACCAGTCGAGTGATGAATGCGCAGTTAACTGGGCTTGGCGGCATTAATTTAACGAGTACTGCCGCAGGATTGACGATTGATAATGCACTCAATGATTATCAAGGTGCCACGAATGTCACCGCAGGCATGGTGACGCTGGGCAGTGATCATGCTTTGGGTCAAACCGCTCATTTAAATTTAGCAGCTGGCACAACTGTTGATTTAAGTGGTCACAAACAAACCATTGGTGGCTTAACGAATGCGGGCAGTTTAGACATTGCAGGCGGGAGTTTAACGCTCACAGGCAACGGAGCATCAAGCGCTAAGGATGGTTTGCGTGGTGCAGGTCAGTTAAATATTGCTGGGGGCGATTTATCTGTTTCAGCTGAGAATGCCAATTTAAGTGCCAATGTCTCGATTGCATCCGGTTCGGCATTAACGCTCATTAAAAATGCGACAGTGGGCAGCGGTCACATTGCCATCGCGGGTGCTTTAAAGCTCCAGACGATGGATACAGCTTTAAACAATACCATGAGCGACGCGGGCTCAATCAATGTGTCTGACCATTCTGATGTGCGTTTGACTGCGGACAATACAGGGTTTGCAGGAACATTTGCTATTGATGGCACGAGTCACTTAAACGTTACTAAACTGAGCCAATTGGGTTCAGGAAGTGTGGCAGCTGCTGAATCAGGTGCTGTGAACCTCAATAAGATCACTGGAGAACTCACGAATATAATCAGTGGTGCAGGGAATTTAAATTTATCTGGTACAAATTTGTCATTGAATACAAGCAATACCAAGCTGAAAAATTTAACAGGTACAATACATCTAACAACTGGATCTAATCTAACATTGGTAGAAAATGGTCAATTAAATGATGCCGCTAAAGTGAATATTACTGCAGTTGGTGACAGCATCACTGTGAATTCAAGTGGTGATTTTAACTTTAATAATCACCTTACTGGCTCTGGCTTATTAGATGTTAAAACGGCTGGCAATAGTTTTAACTTTGGCAAAGATGTCGGCAGTGACTTTGCAGGGACTGTGAATTTATCGAACAGCACATTTAGTTTAAGCAGTAATAATACAGCAGCACTAAAAAATGCAACATTGGTGGTTGGTAAAGGCAATACAACCACAGTTGATACGGATAATCAGACCATTGGGAACTTAACATTGGATGGTGGCCAAGCAGTATTTAAAGGCAAAGGCTCCATTGCCACAGATACTTTGGCAAGTAATAGCACAAGTATAATTCAGGTGGATTTAGATTCCATTGCGCCAACAGATGGCACTGCTGCGAACTTGTTTGATCAAAATCGTGGCCAGAATCATCAGTTAATTACGGCTAACAATAATGGTGGCCTGAAACTCTCTGATTTAACTTTGCAAGAGCTCAATGGCAGTGCAGTAGGCGAAGGCACCATCAGAAATATTGATCAAAATGATCAAAAAGTTGCAGAAGGCACCTACAATTATGCTCTCAATAATGCAGGTGGTTTAGGTGTTAGTTATGGTTTAAGTGCCTTGAATATTGTGGATGGGCAAACATTGACGTTAGATGCAACAGGTGCCACCAATAAAAATATGACAGCAACCTTGACTGGCACAGGGAACTTAACCTTAATCAGTGATGATAAGGGGCTAACTTTAACCAATGAAAAGAATGCTTATACAGGTGCCACAAATGTAACAGCTGGCTTAGTGACGGCGGGTAGTGACAATGCTTTTGGGCAAACTTCCCAGTTAAATTTAGCAGCCGGTACAACCATTGATTTAAATGGTAAAACTCAAGCCGTTGGTAGCCTAACGAATGAGGGTAAAGTTGATTTTGCTGGTGGTACATTAACCATCATGAATGCGGGTGGTGCTGCATCAACATCATCAGGTGAATTGTCTGGCATAGGTAATTTAATCATTTCAGCGGGTGATTTAAGCATCACATCGGTAAACAATGATTTAGACGCCAGTATAGATATTCATTCAGGTGCGTCAATGTCATTATCAGATACGGGTACTTTAGGTTCTAGCCAAATTGCTGTAGATGGTGCACTGAATTTAAATGCTGACGCTACTTTTGGAAATACCTTAGCAGGATCAGGTGTAGTTAATACAAATGCAGATATTGCATTAACTGGTGATAACTCAGGCTTCACAGGTGCGCAAAATATAGGGAATCAAGCTTCTTTAACCGTTGGCAGTCAATCTGCATTAGGATTAGGGCAAGTGAATTTTGGTTCAGAAACATCCACGCTGAACTTAAATAGAGTGACTTCAGCGGTTCAGAATGTGTTACATGGTTCTGGTATGGTGAATATTTCTGATCAATCTTTCGTGAGCTTTAGTTCTGATAACAAAGACTTTACAGGGACATTTGCAGTCGATGGTATAAGCAGTTTAACAACCACAGATTTTAGCCAACTGGGCAAAGGTTCAGTCAGCATTGTGCAAGGTGGTACCGTTAATTTAGATAAGATGACTGGAGAACTCACGAATATAATCAGTGGAACTGGGAGTTTGAATTTATCCGGTTCTAATTTGTCATTGAATACAGGCAACACTAATCTTAAGGATTTAACAGGGACTGTCAATCTCACAACTGGCTCTACTCTAACATTAGCGGAAAATGGTCAATTAAATGATTCGGCTAAAGTTAATATTGCTGCAGTTGGTGACAGTGTCATAGTCAATTCAAGCGGTGATTTTAGCTTTAATAATTATCTCACTGGCTCTGGTTTATTGGATGTTAAAACAACAGGAAATATCTTTAACTTTGGCAAAGATGTGGGCAGTGACTTTGCAGGGATTGTGAATTTAGCAAACAGCACCTTTCACTTAACTGGTAATAATACAGCAGCACTAAAAAATGCAACATTAGTAACTGGTACGGGTAACACAACTACAATCGATACAGCTAACCAAACCATTGGAAATTTGACATTAGAGGGCGGTCAAACCGTATTTAAAGGCACGGGCTCCATTACCACAAATACTTTGGCAAACAATGGCTCAAGTATCATCCAAGTGGATTTGGATGCGATTTCGCCAACAGATGGCACTGCTGCGAACTTGTTTGATCAAAACAGTGGTCAGAATCATCAATTAATCACAGCTACAAATAATGATGGCCTGAAACTCTCTGATTTAACTTTGCAAGGGCTCAATGGTAGCACTGTGGGCACTGGCACCATTAGAAATATTGATCAAAATGACCAAAAAGTTGCAGAAGGTACTTACAATTATGCCCTTAATAATACAGGTGGTTTGGGCGTTAGTTATGGTTTGAGCGCTTTGAATATTGTGGATGGTCAAACATTGACGCTCGATTCAACAAGTGCTGCCAATAAAAACATGACAGCAACCTTGACTGGCACAGGGAACTTGGCATTAATCAGTGATGATAAGGGGCTAACTTTAACCAATGAAAAGAATGCTTATACAGGTGCCACAAATGTAACAGCTGGCTTAGTGACGGTGGGTAGTGACAATGCCTTTGCGCAAACATCACAGTTAAATTTAGCAGCCGGTACAACCGTTGATTTAAACGGTAACAAACAAACCGTTGGTAGCCTAGCAAATGATGGTAAAGTTAATTTTGCAGATGGCACATTAACCATCACGAATGCAGGTGGTGTTTCAACATCATCAGGTGAATTGTCTGGCATAGGTAATTTAATCATTTCAGCGGGTGATTTAAGTATCACGACAGCGAATAAGGATTTAGATGCCAGCATAGGCATTCATTCCGGTGCGTCAATGTCATTATCAGATGCAGGCACTTTAGGTACTAGCCAAGTGGCTGTGGATGGTGCACTGAATTTAAATGCTGACGCTACTTTTGGAAATACCTTAGCAGGATCAGGTGTAGTTAATACAAATGCAGATATTGCATTAACAGCCGATAACTCAGGCTTTATGGGTGCGCATAATATAGGTAATCAAGCTTCTTTAACTGTTAGCAATCAATCAGCTTTAGGATTAGGGCAAATTAATTTTGGTTCAGAAACATCAACGCTGAACTTAAATAACGTTACTTCAGCCGTTCAGAATGTCTTACATGGCTCAGGAATTGTGAATATTACAGATAATGCCACTGTTAATTTTAGTAGCGATAATAAAGACTTTGCGGGAATATTTGCAGTCGATGCTACAAGTAGCTTAACAACTACGGAATTCAGCCAACTAGGCAAAGGTTCAGTCAGCATTGTGCAAGGTGGTACCGTTAATTTAGATAAGATGACTGGAGAACTCACGAATATAATCAGTGGAGATGGAAATTTAAATTTATCTGGCTCTAATTTGTCATTAAATGCAGGTAATACTCATCTTAAGGATTTGACAGGTACCCTCAACATTGCAATGGGTTCTAAACTAACATTGATAGAAAATGGTCAATTAAATGATGCCGCAAAATTCAACATTGCCGCGGTTGGTGACAGTGTCACAGTGAATTCAAGCAGTGATTTTAGCTTTAACAATAATCTTACGGGTTCAGGTCTATTAGATGTCCAAACAGCCGGCAATCGCTTTAACTTTGGCAAAGATGTGGGCAGTGATTTTGCTGGGACTGTGAATCTGGAGAATACGCAATTTCATCTATCGGGTGATAATACTCAAGCATTACAAAATGCCAATATATCTCTGGGTGCTGGCAATGTTACAACGGTGGGTGCAGGTACTCAAACCATCGGCGGCTTAACATTGAATGGCGGTCATTTGTCATTCAATGGTGACAAAGAAACGATTGCTACAGGCACTTTAAGTTCGACGGGTGTTAACACGACAGTCATGATCAATACTGAATATATCCCACGTGTTGATGTGAATGAGTCACCGAACTTATTTGATCAATTAACAGGTTTAGTCACCAATATTATTACAGCGAAGGATTCAAGTGGCTTGAATGTGAACGATTTAACCCTTAAGGATCAACATGGCAAAGAAATCTTGGACAATGTGCATCATGACATTGTGCTAAACGGCGAGAAAATTGCAGATTCGACATACAACTATCACTTGGTGGAAAATAAAGGTCTAGGCGTGACGTATGGCTTGGTGGCGCTTGATATTCTCGATGGTAAAACACTGACGCTTGATTCTACGACCATTAATCGTGGCAACAATCAAATGACGGCTAAAATCACGGGGCAAGGTAATTTAAACCTAACGAGTGATGATCAAGGCATGATTGTAGACAATAGTCACAATGCTTATACAGGTGTAACGAATGTAACAGCAGGCTTAGTGACGGCTGGCAGTGACAATGCCTTTGGGCAAACTTCCCAGTTAAATTTAGCGACGGCTACAACCGTTGATTTAAATGGTCAACAACAAACCATTGGCCGTTTGACGAATGCGGGAACATTGAATCTTGCCGGTGGATCATTGACCATGACGGAAAAAGGATCCACCTCTTCAGGCGCATTAATGGGCGCAGGGGATTTGATCATCTCTGGTGGTGATTTAAACATCACAACAGCCAACATGGATTTAATGGCCAATGTTGCGATTCATTCAGGCGCTGCAATTCAGTTGTCTGAAACGGGGTCGTTAGGCAATGGCGCCATTGATGTCGGTGGCACATTAGACATTAACAATGGACACGTAAATTTTAAAAATGGATTGTCAGGTTCAGGCAAGATCAATATTAATGACAATGTCGCTTTAACCGCGGATGCCAATACATTTTCTGGGACTTTGAATGTCAATGATCAAACATTGTCAGTCACCTCTGAAAAACAGCTCGGCACTGCGAAGATTGTCAATCATGGCACGGTTGATCTGAATCTATTGGCAGACGGTCGATGGGTGAATCAGATGACGGGCACCGGTGATTTCATTAAATCAGGCAATGGCACGTTAAGGATTGCGAATCAGTTGTTACATACGGGCAATACTGAGATTAAGGCCGGAACTGTGTTCTTAGAAAAAGGTGCCGTATTAGGTGGCACCAATCAGAAGTCACGTGCAAGCATGGCAGGCACTTTAAACATTGCTCAAGGCAGTACATTGGCAGGGACCGGTACAGTGAATCAAACTGTCAATAACTATGGCACCATCGATGTGAATTTACGAGATGTCAGACAGAGCCCTGATCGAGATTATGCACAAGGCAATGCCACATTAACAGTGAATCATGATGTGAATAACCACAATAAGATTTATATCGGCAATGCCAATACGACGGCGGGCAATCGCTTGATCATTAAGGGTAACTACACAGCGGGTGACAATGCTGTGCTGTATATGAATACAGACCTTGGCAATCAAACGACGAGTTTAGCGGATCAGTTGATTGTCTCTGGCAATATTTCGGGCAAAACAAAATTACACATCACGGATATTGGCAATGTTGCAGGCGGCATGACATCGCCTTTGGGCATCAAAATCATTGATGCAGGCTCATCGGATGACAATGCTTTTGAATTACAAAATACCGTGGTCAAAGGCATCAACGAGTATGTTTTATCGAGAAATGCAGAGGATCAAGACTGGTATTTAACCTCGTATCGAGATTTATATCGCCCGGATGTGGGCAGCACCATCGCAAATAGCATGGGGACCATTCGATCTCAATTGCCGGGTTATGGTTCACACATTTCAGGCGCACTGGCCGCCGGTTCTGGTGGCTTGCGTGCTTTAGATCGAAACATGACGGCAGATGGCCAATATCTCGGTTCGGTTTGGTTCAATGAAACGGGCACCCATGATAAAGGCAACATTGCAGGTGATCAGATCCATTACACTTATAAAGGGTTTGCTTCTGTATTAGGGGCAGACACTGGCTTTAGAACAGGGGATGGCTTGGTGATTGTCGGCGGAATGATCTCAACAAGTTCGATGGATTCTAAAGGCTGGAATCGCATCACAGAATCACGCAGCACAGGTTCTATCTCAGGGCAAAGCATCGGCTTATATGGCAGTTGGTTTAAGAATGCGGACGATGCGTTAAGTCCATTCATTGATTACACGATTTCATATGGCAAGTATGATAATACAGTGACAACCCTCAATAATGCTTCAAGCTCATATGATTCACGATTGTGGACGGTGAGTGTGCAGGGCGGTTATCCGATGGCCATTGGTGAAAATTTGGTGGTGGAACCGCAAGCACAAATCAGCTATATCGATTATAAGGTGGACAATTATCGTGATTTTAATGGCACTGACATCCGTGAACAGCAAAAAGGTCATGTGATTTCAAGAGTGGGGGCATATGTTTACCCCAAAACAGGTGATGTCAAATCTTATGCAGCGTTTAACCTTTGGTATGACGACATTGCCTCTAAAGTGAGCTACGATGATCGAAGTTTATCTTCTGGTAAACCTGGCTTATTCTACGAAGCAAAGCTTGGCGTACAAGCTAAGATGAATGAGAATTTTACGATCAATTCTGAGATCAATTATCGTCAAGGCAAACATAAGCATAAAAATTACAACTTTAACATTGGTTTTAAATACCAATTCTAAGCATCATTGAGATTAAAACACCCCAAAGTGAGTTAAACTTTGGGGTGTTTTTGATGTGTGTAGGCATCCTTTTCATCATTGGCCATTATCAATATTGTCACTGGAGAAATGGCGAAAAATATACGCCAAGATCATGCAAAGTTGTGACGGCGATTGTCAATACAGTCACGGGGATGAAATAGAGATATCATAATCCCCCAATGGAGAGATATTTGGTTTCAAGATAAGGTTCAATGCCTTCTGAGCCACCTTCGCTGCCAATGCCGCTCTCTTTCATGCCGCCAAATGGCGCTTGCGCGGTGCTCGGTAAACCATCGTTCCACCCCAAAATGCCAAAGTCAAGATTCTCTTGGAAATGGATGCCGCGGCGATAATCTTGTGTAAAAAAGTAAGCGGCTAAGCCAAAGGGGGTACCATTGGCAATGTCTACGGCTTCTTGATCATCTTTAAAGGTCATGATGGGTGCAACCGGCCCAAATGTCTCTTCATGCATGATGTCCATCTCAAGAGTGACATTGCCAAGCACAGTTGGATGAATGAAGAAAAAGCCTTTGTCTGCATCATGATGAGTTGTGCCGCCTGCTAAGACTGTTGCACCTTTGCGTTTGGCATCTTCAATTTGTGCCACAATTTTATCAAAACCTTTTTGATTGATGACAGGACCGACATCCACATCGGGCAATAAACCATTGCCCACTTTGAGATTTTTGGCTGCATTGGCAAATTTTTCGCTGAATACATCTACGATTGCTTCATGCACTAAAAAACGATTGGCGCATACGCAGGTTTGGCCAGCATTGCGAAACTTAGAGGCTAAGGCTGCACTGACGGCCGCATCAATATCCGCATCTTCACAGATAATGAAAGGTGCATGGCCGCCTAATTCCATTGAAACACCTTTAACCGTCTCCGCGGACTCTTTGATCAACAATTTACCTACGGGCGTTGAGCCAGTGAAGGTGATTTTGCGCACGTATGGGCTTTTTGTGAAAAGTGGGCCCACATCGGCGCCGCGCCCATTGACGATTTGCACCACATTTTCGGGAATGCCGGCTTCATGGGCGAGCTCGACTAAGCGGATCATGGTCAGTGGTGTATCTTCAGCAGGTTTGACAATGAAGGTACAGCCCGCGGCCAAAGCAGGGCCTGCTTTTCGCGTCATCATGGCTGCCGGAAAGTTCCAAGGTGTAATCGCCGCCACAAGGCCAATGGCTTGACGCGTGACAATGAGGCGTTTGTCTGTGCCATTAGCGGGCACGGTGCGGCCATATAGGCGTTTGGCTTCTTCTGCAAACCATGTCAGGTAACTGGCCGCATATGCCACTTCACCGCGGGATTCAGCGAGGGGTTTACCATTTTCTTGTGTCATCAATGTGGCCAGGGATTCTTGATTTTCTAGCACCAGTTCAGCCCAACGATTCAATAGGGCAGCGCGCGCATATGCACTGGTTTTACTGAAGGTTTTAAAGGCCTCGTGTCCCGCTTTGAGTTTACGCTCAATGGTGGATTCGGTGTCTAATTCGATATTCGCCAGCACATCGCCAGTGGCTGGATTGGTCACGGTTAATAATTCATTCATACATTCTCCTTAGGTGTCGTCGTTTTTGTGATCTTTCTATTTTGATACCATTTTTTTATAGAATGTTCAATTGTAGTTTACAAAATTGTTAAATGTAAACTTAAAGTTTATTTTGAATGATTCAGTGCCCTCAATCACTTTGCTTCAGTCGATCAGGCAGGTGTGCTGCCAAAAAGTTGACGCAACTTTTGAGCTTTGCCGAGTGATTCAGACGCGTGGGGTAAACGGCCCAGATGTCCGCATCTTGCCAGTAATCGTCTAATACGCGGATGAGTGAACCTTGACACAAATCCTCATGAATGTCCCATTGTGAGCGCAGCATAATGCCATGGCCATCGAGAGCCCATTGTCGAATGAGTTCGCCATTGTTTGAGGACAATTTTCCGCTCACTTTGATCTGTTGCTCACCCATTGCGGATGTGAATTTCCAAAGGGCATAGGGTGCATCACGCTCTTCGATGATGAGGCAATCGTGGTTCAGCAAATCTGTCAGATGCTCAGGTTTCCCGCAGCGCTCAAGATATTGTGGGGATGCGCACAAAATGCGGCGATTGTGGGCTAAGCGCTTTGCGATCATGTCTGGGGCAATGTGGTTGCCGATGTGAATGTCTAAATCCACATGTTCAGCAATCAAATCTTGCAATTGGTCAATGGTGTCAAAACGCAGTGTGATGTTAGGGTATTGTGTGACAAAGTCGGACAACAGTGGCGCAACATAGCGCCGCCCAAAGCCTAAGCTGCTGGTGATGGTTAAATGTCCTTGAGGTTGATGGCTGTTTTCGGTCAGATCTTCAGCCATTTGCTGCACATTGAGTAAAATCTCTTGTGCCCATTGATGGGCTTTTTCTCCTTGCGGTGTGAGGGCGAGTGTGCGCGTGGTGCGGTGCAGCAATTGATACCCTAAATTTGTTTCCAATGTTTGAATGCGTTTAGAGATGTAAGCGCGAGAGACGCCAAGGGCATCGGCGGTTTGTATGAAGCTGCGGTTTTTCACCACCATGAGAAAGATATATAAATCATTGGTTTGTGGAAAATTTTGAAAATGATTCATGGGCAGTTTTCTCAAAAATGGATGGCCAATAACTTAACGATTTTTTCAGGCATTGTCACGGATTGTTTCCATTATGGAGAGAGTCAGTTTCTAAAATGTGACTGATGAGTGTGATTTTTTCTGTCATGATTCATACACAACAGACAACATAATCACCCATTTAAGGAGAAAGGCATGAGCCGCACATTTAAAATTGCAGTATTGGCAGGAGATGGCATTGGTAAAGAGGTGATGCCTGAAGGATTAAAGGTTTTAGAGCGCGTGATGGCACTGTATGATCTTCATCTATCGTTTGAAGTGTTTGATTGGGCAAACTGCGACTATTATGCGCAGCATGGCTCGATGATGCCAGAAGATTGGTTTGAAACCTTACAATCATTTGATGCCATTTATTATGGTGCCGTCGGTTGGCCAGAATTGGTGCCCGATCACATCTCCTTGTGGGGCTCTTTACTGCAATTTAGACGCCGATTTGATCAATACGTGAATCTTCGTCCTGTGCGACTGTTTCCGGGCGTGACGTCACCTTTGGCGAACAAAGCACCTGGGGACATTGATTTTTACGTGATCCGTGAAAATACAGAAGGGGAGTATTCAGCCATTGGTGGCAAAGTGTTCGAAGGCACAGAGCATGAATTTGTCTTGCAGGAATCTGTGTTCAGTAAGCGTGGAATTGATCGCATTTTGCGTTATGCGTTTGAGTTTGCGAAAAAGCGTGAGCGCAAGCAATTGACGAGTGCCACAAAATCCAATGGCTTAGCGTTAAGCATGCCTTATTGGGATGAGCGCGTTGAGGCCATGGCAGCGAATTATCCTGAGATTACATGCGATAAGCAGCACATTGATATTTTATGTGCCCGCTTTGTGATGCGTCCTGAGCAGTTTGATGTGGTGGTGGCATCGAATCTATTTGGTGACATTTTATCTGACTTAGGGCCCGCTTGCACGGGCACAATGGGGCTTGCACCTTCTGCAAACATCAATCCTGAGCGCAATTTCCCATCCTTGTTTGAACCTGTGCATGGTTCTGCGCCAGACATTTATGGGCAAAACATTGCCAACCCGATTGCCATGATTTGGTCGGGGGCGATGATGCTCAATTTCTTTGGTGATTTAGAGGGCTGTGAGCGTTATCAAGCGGCGCATGATGCGATCTTGCAAGCCATTGAGCAAGTGCTCGCCACAGGTCCTTATACAAAAGACATGGGCGGCAATGAGTCCACACAATCTATGGGGGATGCCATCGTGCGCATCATAGAAGCCCACGCATAGTGATGAATCGTTGTCATTGCCCTGAAAGAGGAAGCCTTTTTCAGGGCTTTTTTGATGGGGGTGATTTTTTCTTGGCCATGAACACGGTAGAATGGGCGGGCATTCATCATTATAATTGAGAATGAGAATTATCTGCATTTAAAAGACATGGATGCATCAGAGATGGTAGAATCATCAAACCCTCAATGGAGGGCAGGGCAATCTTCACTGCGTGAGGATTGAATGGATCATGACGCAATGGGAAACATTTCATGAATAAAGAGACATTTGGAGATCGATTGCTTCAGTTATTAAAACATAAGCGCTGGAGCCAGCGTAAAGTGTCTGAAGCTTTAGGCATCTCGAGAACAGCCGTGAATAAATGGACCAAAGGCGGCATGATCGATGATGCAAATTTAGAACGCTTGGCCGCATTTTTGGATGTGGATAAAATTTGGCTCAAATATGGTGAGTATTATGGCAGCGCGGAAAAAGATGAGAATCAACAGCTGTTAGCGCGTCACATCAATGATTTTTATCTGCATGAATCCAATCAGATTGTGACATGGGATTGGGACATTCTTACCGATGAGGTGCGCTATTCTGACAACGTTGAACAAGTGTATGGCATGGCAATTCACAGCAATGATGACTTTTTATCCTTGATGACGGAAAAATCCCGCGACAGATTGTTGGCCGGTTATACCAAAATTATTCAAAATGGCGGTGCGCATGAGCTTGATTTTAAAATTCACCAAAATGGTGAGTCGCGCTGGATTAAATCAAGGGCGGCCGGCGTAAAAGGCCCAAATGGTAAAATCACCAAGATTGTGGGCATCAGTTTAGATTACACCAAGCAAAAGAAAGAAGAGATTGCACTGCGTCAGCAACACTGTTTTTTTGAGTTTTTTTTACAGCAGCAAACGGAATTGGTGGTGTTCATGGATCAAAAGGGCGGCATTATGGCAAGCAACTGTGCGGCGCATCAATTAGATTTTTTAAAGCTGCAAGCCTTTTTGTATCAATGGGCGATGGATGCGGCACAAGCATTGGCAGACATTGTTTCAATGGGGCAAGGCACCCTTGAGTATCAGGGCAAATCATTGCAGTTAAGCGTAGGGTGTGATGACAGTGGCCGACATTTTTTAATGCTCAAAAGCGTGCCTGATGCTTGGCGCGAATCTTAGACCCTAAAAAAATGGGAGGCATTCGCCTCCCGAAGGGCTAGGATGATTCACAAAAATTATAAGTCGAGCACAAGGCGTTTGCCTTTAGCGCGGGAGACGCAGATCATCATGGTCTTTTGTTCGGCTTGTTCATCTTCATCGAGATAAAGGTCACGATGATCCGCCTCGCCTTCTAAAATGGCAGTTTCACACGTGCCACAGACGCCATTGCGACACAGACATTCTACATTGATGCGTTTATCTGCCTCGATTGCTTGTAAAATGGAGGTGTTTTCATCCACCATTAAGCTAAAGCCTGAGCGGTTAAACACCACTTCGAAGGCATCGCCCGTGCTGCCTGTTTCAGTAAAATTCTCAAAATGTACATGGTCTGCCCCAAGGATCGATGTGCCAGCGTCAATGACGGCATTAATCAAAGATTGCGGGCCGCACACATACACATGGCTGTGTTTAGGCTGCTGCTCGATCAATGTTTGCACATTGAGTTGTTGATCTTGAGAATTGTCATAAATAAAGAGCTGATCCTTCAGTGCCGTTTTTAGGTGGTCAATAAAGGCGGCATTTTGACCATCACGAAACGTGTAGTGGAGCTCAAAGGGTAGCCCTAAGGATTTGACGGTGTATAAATAGGAAAGAAAGGGCGTGATGCCGATGCCACCTGCAATGAAAAGATGTTTTGCTGTGGGATCTTCATTTAAAGGAAAGAAGTTATCCGCCGGTGAAATCTCAATGATGTCACCTTCTTGCACACCGTGATGCATATGGTGTGAGCCACCTGCTGATTGTTCTGCATGCAGCACCGCAATTTGATAATGCTCAGGATTGTTCGGATCACTGATGAGGGAATAGGCTTTGGTCATCTCAATGGCATCTAAATGCAGACGAATGTGGCTGCCCGCGCTAAAGGGCAGCAGCGGTGCATCGATGGGATGAAATTCAAATTGTTTAATGGTTGGGGTCAACGGCACAATTTTGCCAACTTTGACTGGAATTTTAGCGGAAACCATAAAAGCCTCTTTATCTCGATGATTGTGATGATTAAGCCGCGAGTGAGGATGGCTCACTCGCCTTTTCAGTTGAATATTTATTGTTCGTGGGCACGGGCAACGTGCTGATGGAAGTGGGCAACGCCATGTTCGCTGATGCCACTGCGCTGACGATCCGCCATGATTCGACCTTGACCACGATAACCCCTTGAGGTTAAACCTTTTTGCACCCCTTCGACTAAACGTAAATCTTCAGGACGGAACACAGTGCGATACCATTCGATCAAGTTCTTTTGATACTCCGTGAGTTCCTCATTGAGGAAATAGATGTCGTAAAATTGTAGTGTCTCACCTGCGCTGACCGGGAATTCATAAATGACTGTCATAAAATCGCCGCCTGGAGGCATGTTGAACATGGTGCATGGCCAAATCCAAAAACCGTAGAATTTCGGGTCTTTGACAGATTCATCAAATTGATAAGAGGATTCTGATGGTTTGGCTTGCCCGATTTGTACCGTCCAATTGTCATATAAATTGTGTTCATACACATTGACGTCCACAGAACTTGCAAAGCTCACATGATTTGTTGGGCAGTGGTAGCATTCAATGTAGTTATCGACGATGGTTTTCCAGTTGGCCGCCGTAGGATTGACAAAGCGTGCGGCTAATTTCAAATCTTTGATCGATGGGCAAGCATTTTCCATTTGCTCTTTTAAGCCAGGTAGTTGCGCTTCGATGGGTTGTGGTTCACCTTGTGTGAGATTGATGTAAACAAAGCCTGCATACTCTGTGACATGAAAGCTGCTTAAACTCATGGCAGAGGCATCAAAGTTGGCAACGTTTTCACAGTTGGTTGCATGGGCTAATTCACCATCTAATTTAAATGCCCATGCATGATACGGGCATGTGATGACATTTTTTGCTTTACCACCTTCGCCACTCAATAATTGATGACCACGATGGGGGCAAACGTTGTAAAAGCCGCGCAATACATTGTCACGGCCTCTGACTAAAATTAAGCTCTCCCCGATGATTTCTCGGATGATGTAGGCATTTTTCTCTGCCAATTCGCTGATGTGTGCCACACAAATCCAAGAATTCGCAAAGATGCGTTCTTTTTCCGTTTCAAAAATCTCCTCAGATGTGTAGTACTGCGCAGGCATTGTCCATGCGTTGTCTAAGTCAATATGATCTTGAATGGATATGTTTTTTTTTGTCATTGTCATACTCTCGCCTCTCCTCTGTAGTTTAAATGTAAACTTTAGGTTTACTTTTGATGATCCTATAACAAGATTTCTAAGGGGTCAATGCTCTTTTGAAAATTCTTTAAAATATTTTTGCAAGTGAATAAAATCACTAAATTTTGATTGGTATCATAGGTTAGTGGTTAATTTACCAGGAAATTTTTGATCAAAATCAATGTAGGTAGGACTACATATGACAAACATAACTATTGACGTCGAGGTTGATCATGAGTTAAAAGTGTAAACCTTGGGTGTCAAATTGATGCTCAGAATAAGAAAATATAATGGAGGAGTGTGTGAATGATGCGGAGTAAGAATGCGGTATTTTATGTCTCGTTAGGGTTGAGCTTAATTGTGATCGCCCTAGGGGTCATCATACCAGAGCAGGTGGAGGCATTTTCAAAGGGATCTTTAGGGTTCATCTATAACAATCTTGGGTGGTTCATCTTAGGTTCAGTCTTGGTGTTTTTCCTATTTTGTATGTATTTGGCCATTACACGTTTTGGTCACATTCGATTAGGAGATGACGACGACCGACCGGAATACAGCACATTAACATGGGTGGCGATGTTATTCAGCGCATCGATTGGCATCAGTTTAGTATTTTGGGGCGTGGCAGAACCGGTTTCTTATTACATTTCACCCCCTGTCGGTGAGGGGCACACAGAGGAAGCAGCAAAAACAGCCATGCAATATGTGTATCTCCATTGGGGGGTCTCTGCGTGGGCATGTTACGCTTTAGTGGGTGTGTCGTTGGCATATTTTCAATTTAGAAAAAAATTGCCAGCCTCTTTGAGCTCTGTTTTTTATCCATTGGTGGGTGATCGCATTTATGGCACATTTGGCAAATGGATCAACATTCTGGTGATTTTCTCAGTGGTGATCGGCATTGCCACATCTTTAGGTTTTGGGACACTACAGGTCAACAGTGGACTCAATATTTTATGGGACATTCCGGTGTCAACGCAGGTACAGTTTTTTATCATTGCTGTGGTTTCCATCATTTACATTGCTTCCACCATTTCAGGTTTGCAAGGGGCGATTAAGCATTTATCTAATTTAAACATGTTGTTGGCATTTGCGATGCTGGGTTTTGTGCTGTTTTTAGGGCCTACGCAAACCATTTTTAAAGTTTTGTTCCAAGGCATTGGTGATTATGCGCAAAACTTCATCAATATGTCTTTGCGGACAGAGCCTTATGGCAATGGCGATTGGATTGCAAATTGGACGCTCTTCTATTTTGGTTGGTGGATTGCATGGTCACCGTTGGTGGGTAGTTTTGTGGCGCGCATCTCAAAAGGCAGAACCATTCGTGAATTTATGGTGGGCGCGGTGTTCATTCCTGTGTTGGGGTCATTTTTCTGGTTTGCGGTGATGGGCGGCAGTGCGATTCACATCATCCAAAATCTTGGACAAACGGCATTGGCATCTGTGGTGGCAGAAGATGTGACCTCCGCTTTCTTTGTCTTTTTAGAGAACTTCCCATATCCTGTTTTTACCAGCATTTTAACCATTGTATTGGTGATGATCTTCTTCATTACATCGGCAAACTCAGCGTTATTCGTGTTGGGTATGGTGAGTGAAAATGGTAATCCAAATCCGACAAATCGCGTGAAGATCATTTGGGGTGTGGTGATCGGCGCGATTTCCACGGTATTGATTGTGTCAGGTGGTTTAGCAGGCTTGCAATCGGCATTGGTGGCGATGTCTGTGCCTTTAGCGGTGATGATGTTGGTGATCTGTATCTCCACATATAAGGGGCTCAAAGGTGAGTTAAAACCGGTGCAGCATACGTATCTACAAGCAGAAACAGTGGCGGTTAAGCCCGCGCCCACAGTGGATTAGTTGAGATTGATTGGTCAAAGCCCTTGCAGAGCATTGCAGGGGCTTTTTTGTTCGTTATAATGGTCGTTACATTCCACTGATTATGATGCGTTCATCATAAAGTACATATGAAAAATTTTGCCATCATGCCCATTCACACCGCAACATCACCTGCAATGCGCAATGTCATTTTCATCAATGGCTTTTTAAATGAAACCCATGCTGATTTTACCGAATGGCTGACAAGCGAATCGGCATTAGATGCCACATCAAATGTGTATGGCGTTCAGTGGCCGTCTCAATCGATGGCGGACATCAGCGAGATGATGAATGCATTATTGCAACGCAAATGGGGTGCATTATTGAAAAACCCATGGCACCGCGCGATGAAGAATGCAGAGAAGGCGGGGCATGCGCTTGGGGCTGCATTGTCACAGATGACATTGCCAATCACTTTAGTGGGGCATTCGTTGGGTTGCCGCGTGATTTATTATGCACTGTGTCATGCGCAGTATTCTGTTGAGGATGTGATTTTATTAGGTGGCGCCGTTGGCAATCAGAGTCAAGATTGGGAGAATGCTGCGCGTATGGTGAATGGACGGATTTATAATTGTCACTCAATGCATGATGATGTGCTTAAATACTCTTATCGAACTTCAATGGCCTGGCTCAGTGCACCGATTGGCTATGCGCCCATTGCAACACAACATCCGAAGATTGCCAACATCGATTGTAGTAAGATCATTACCCGTCATGGTCAATGGAAGCGGCATTATGGGACGATTTATGATCAATTGTATAAAAATTATCAAAATCTTGATTCGTTGTTTACTAAATGACACAACCGTGCAAAGATAAATGGTATTATCTATTCATAATGTAATTAATGAATGAATATAAGAAAATAATAAAGTGAATATATTGGAATCAATGAGCCCTAATCTGATCAAGATTGGGGTTTTTTATTTTATTCATCAGTTATATAATAACTATAAAATAAATCCAATAATGATAAGGAAAACCATGCCGATCCCATTGAAAACCCCCATCGTTCTTGAGTGCCAAAATTGTCACTTTACCTTTAAAATCATCGGTGATGATTTAAGTTTTCCGCATCAGTGCCCAAAATGTGGCGTGGATGATTGGCAAATCAAGGGATGAACCATGAAAACAAAAAATACACAATTGGCCCATCGTCTAGGGGAGATTTTAGCGAAACTCAACCTTGGGGATCGCTTACAAGTGGCAATGCTTGCGGAAGAGTTTAATGTCACAGAGCGCACGATCATTCGCGATTTAAAAGAGCGTCTGGTTTTTCTTGATTGGGAAGAGCAAGGGCCAAAGTATTACAGTCTGTCAAAGTCTTCATTGGGGCAGTTGTATCCTGAGGATGTGGATCGCTTTGCCCATTTTGCGAGCATTCAAAACCTATTTCCAAAACTTGATCGCGAGTTTTTCCAACAAAAGTTGACGCAAAGCGTGTGTGTTAAAGGGCACAATTATGAGGACATCTCCCATAAAAAAGGGGATTTTGACCTCATTAAAGCGGCGATTGAGTCACAAAAGCTGTTGTGCTTTAGTTATTATAAAAATCAGTCAAAAAGCCATAAGAGCTATCGCGTGGCGCCTTATATTTTGATCAACCGCTCGGGGATTTGGTATTTGATGGCCGATGATCAAGGGCAGATCAAAACCTTTTGTTTCTCACGCATTGAAGGCATCAGTGTACAAAATGAGCATTTTACGTTGGATCAAGCCATTTTAGAGGACCTCAAAAACATTGACAGCGTCTATTATGGCAATCAGATCAAAGCAGTGACAGTGTTCGTCCGTGGTGAGGTGGCGATCTATTTTAAGCGGCGCAAATTATTGCCCAATCAATCAATCATTGAAGAGAAAAACAATGGTGATTTGGTGGTGATGAGTGAACATGTCAGTGCCCAAGAGATATTAGCGTTGGTGCGTTATTGGGTTCCGAATGTCAAAATTCTCTCGCCTGCGGGTTTGCAAACAGAACTTGAGGAGGGGCTGCAAGCCTATTTGTTGAGCTCTGAGTGATCTTTCCTCTATAATGCTGCTTTAATCATCACTAGGATACTATGCAAACACCGATCAACACGCACGAAGAGGGGACAACAGAGCTCGCGGCCGTTCTGATTGCCGTCACCGAGTCACAAGCAAAAGTGCTGACGGTGGCAGATGGCAATTCGTTGCCTTGTGGCCCTTTGTCGCCCATTCATCGCTCTTTGCAGGCTGGTGTGCGCCAATGGGTGGAAACGCAAACGCATCAACCGCTTGGCTATGTTGAGCAGCTTTATACCTTTGTGGATACGCAGCGTAAAACGTCCTCCGGGCATTATCTGATTTACATCAGCTATTTAGGATTGGTGCGTGAAGAGCAAAATCATTTAGAAACCGGAGCCATTTGGCGCAATTGGTATGATTATTTTCCGTGGGAAGATCATCGAGAAGGGCGACCAAGTTTTATTGATCAGCATCTGTTGCCACTGTTTCGCCATTGGATCAATGCTGGCAATAGTGTCTCAGAGCAGCGTTTTCGTGAGGAGCATGTCAAATTGTGTTGGGGCATTGCGCCGTTTACATGGAATGAAGAGTATGTGCTTCAGCGCTATGAGTTGATGTACGAAGTGGGCATGATTCCTGAATCGACGGCATCGGATGCACCATTGCCGCCCCAATATTCAGGGCAGCCGATGCACCATGATCATCGCCGTGTATTGGCCTCTGCGATGGCGCGTTTACGCGCGAAAATCAAATATCGCCCCGTAATTTTTGAGCTGTTGCCGCCAGCGTTTACATTACTACAACTACAACAAAGCATTGAGGCGCTCGGTGGTATTGTGCTCCATAAGCAGAATTTTCGCCGCTTTATATTGCAGCAAGCCCTCATTGAAGAAACAGGCACCTTTGATCACAATGGGCAAGGGCGACCGGCGCGATTGTATCAATTTAGGGATGATGTGCTCCTAGAACGCTCCTTATCCGGCAGTAAATTACCGATTGCCCGTTGATTATGCAGGCCCAACATGATTGAAGAGCGCCGCATATTTTTGCGTATCGCTTTGCACTTGTAGATTCACTTTGCGCTGCTCTGCAAAGTCAAGCATGCGATCAATGCCACGTTTTGCTTGTTGAGCAATCATTGGATCGACCATGATTTCATGTTTAAAATCTGTGAGGGCAGCCTCAATTTTCTCTAAAGTATTCATCGCCATCCATGGGCAAAGGGCACAGCTTTTACAAGTGGCGCTGTTGCCGGCTGTGGGCGCGATGATCAATGTTTTATCCGGCACGGCTTGCGAGAGTTTATAAAAAATGCCTTGATCTGTGGCGACAATCAGCGTGGGTGCCTGTAATTGTTTGGCAGCTGCAATGAGCTGCGAAGTTGAACCCACAATGTCCGCCTCTTGAATCACCGCTTCACTCGATTCAGGGTGCACAAGCACTTTGGCATTCGGATGTTGAGCTTTGAGCGCTTGCAGTTCAAAGGCTTTAAATTCATCATGCACAATGCAATGACCTTGCCAGAGCAGCATATCTGCATCTGTTTGCGCTTTGATGTAAGCCCCTAAATGACGATCAGGCCCCCAGATGATGGAATGCCCTTGTTGATGGAGTATGCGTACAATATCAACGCCGATGGCTGAAGTCACCACATAATCTGCCCGCGCTTTAACGGCTGCGCTGGTGTTGGCATACACCACAACGGTGCGATCCGGATGTTGATCACAAAAGTGAGAAAATTCATCAATCGGGCAGCTTAAATCTAACGAGCACGTTGCCTCTAAATCTGCCATTAAGACGCGTTTATGTGGGCTGAGAATTTTTGCCGTTTCCCCCATAAAGCGCACGCCAGCGACGATGAGGGTTTGTGCTTTGGCATCACGACCAAATCGCGCCATCTCTAATGAATCTGCCACGCAGCCGCCTGTTGCTTCTGCCAGTGCCTGAATGGCTGGGTCAGTGTAGTAATGGGCAATCAGCACAGCATCATGTGCGGCCAATTGCGCCTTGATTCTCTCAATCACAATCACTCCTATCCTCTGTGGGTTTTATTATACTCATTTTGAGCATAACTTTTTTATTCTGCCTTGGCAATCCCTTTTGCATTGATTTATTTTGTTGTGATTCAACGGTTAAAAATATATACTCAAAATGAGTATAAATAATCAGGGAGGATGAAAAATGATTGCCCCATTGCCAGATGTATTGTTAGCACCTTATGTAGATGCAGCATTGGCCGAGGATTTAGGCCGCCGCGGTGATGTCACAAGTTTAGCCACCATCAGTGAGGATCAACAGGCCACATTGCATGTCATCGCTAGGGAAGATGGCATCGTTGCAGGTATGGATTTAGCGCGCTTAGCGTGGTTGCGTTTTGATGAAAATATCTGCTATACGCCGCACGTCAAAGATGGTGATACCATGACGCCAAACATGTGTTTAGCCACAGTGACGGGCGCTGCGCGTTCATTATTGGCAGCAGAACGTACGGCGCTGAACTTTATGACGCATTTAAGCGGCATTGCGACACAAGTCAATAAAATTGTGATGATGGTCAAAGATGAAAAGGCACAAATCACTTGTACGCGTAAGACATTGCCGGGCTTACGGACATTACAAAAATATGCGGTGCGCGTTGGCGGTGGGCGCAATCATCGCATGGGATTAGATGATGCCATTTTGATTAAGGATAATCACATTGCGATCGCAGGCAGTCTCACAAAAGCAATTATGGATGCAAAAGCTTATGCAGGGCATCTGATTCCGATTGAAGTGGAAGTGGATACCTTAACACAATTAAAAGAAGCATTGGCAGCAGGCGTGCATTTAGTTTTGTTAGATAATATGGACACGGCAACATTAACGCAAGCGGTGCGCTTATGTGAAGGCAAGTGCCAAACAGAAGCATCGGGCGGCATTACGCAGGAGAATGTATTGAATGTGGCTAAAACTGGCGTGGACTTCATTGCCATCGGTGCATTGACACACAGCGTACGCTCGGTGGACATCGGCTTAGATTTTATACCGAAAGCTCCATAAAAAATGCCCGATGATTCGGGCATGATCTTTAATAGGATGATTTAAGATTTAAGCATGGCTTCTCGCAAAGCTTGATGCCTCTTTAATCAAATCGATTGATGGACGAACGCCCGTATAAAGCACAAATTGTTCAAGGGCTTGAATCACAGCCACATCCGCACCGCTGATGATGGTTTTATTGAGGGTACGCGCCAATTGAATCATCGGCGTTTCCACCGGCAATGCCACCACATCAAAAATTGTCTCTGCCGTTTCAATATGAATGGGGCTAAAGGCTAAAGCATCGGCTTCTTTACCGCCTTGCATGCCGAGCGGTGTCACATTGATGAGCATCATGCCTTCTGTGGAGGCAATGACCTCTTCATCATCCATCCATTCATAACCATACAAATCTGCTAGGGCTTGGCCTTTAACAGCATTGCGCGCAATGATGGTGCCGTGCTTAAAGCCTTGATCATACAAAGCGCCGGCCACCGCTTTGGCCATGCCGCCGCTGCCTTTGAGTAAAAAAGGTGTGGCAGGATCAATGGCATAATCTTGCAATAAATTTGCCACAGCGATGTAATCTGTATTGTAAGCGGTCAAATGCCCATCGGTATTGACGATGGTATTGACAGACTCAATCGCCGCAGCAGATGGCGCCAATTCATCCACAAGCTCAATCACCGCTTCCTTAAAGGGCATCGAGATGGCGCAGCCCCGTATGCCAAGGGCACGCACGCCGCCAATTGCCGCTGTTAGATCAGATGTGGTGAACGCTTTATAAATGTAATCGAGCTTAAGCTGATCATACAAATAGTTGTGAAAAAGCGTCCCAAAGTTGCCGGGGCGTGCGGCAAGTGACATGCACAATTGTGTCTGTTTAGTGATCATCTTTGCCTCCTCGTTTTTTACGGCTGACCACAGCGATGATGCCACCGAGCACAACGGCAATCAAGAAAATCATGCCGGGCAATAGATAAGGTTGCAGCTTCATCAATGCGGGCGCAGCACCCCCTGCACGAATTTCTTTGACCATCTCTTCAGTCACCCCTACAGTGGGGTTGCCATATTGTTGATAGACAAATTGCACAATTTTGGCAATCTGTTCATCAGACAGCGCTTGTGTGGCGGACTGTGGGCCAAAGCTTGGCATGTAGATCTCTTTGCCATCCACTTTCTTATTGACGCCATATAAAACTGCGGCAATCGCATTGCTTGGATTCACATCACCGGTTGCGGTGTTGTGAAAGAGCGATGGATAGAATTGATCTTCAGTGCCTGAACCTGTATTTTGATGGCAACTTGAACAGTAAGCACTGTACAGCGCTTCGCCACTTTTCAGATTTTGATACGCATCCACAGGCGCAGTACCACGTAATAAGAGATCCACATCAAACGGCTCGCCATATGTATCGCGTGGCGCACTTTGGGCAGGATTGTCTAAAGCAGGCACGGAGCGAATGTATGTGGCGATCGCTTCAAGATCTTTGGCATCCACATGTTGGAAGCTGTCCACAACGGCTTCACCCATTGGGCCCGCGGCTTGTGCTTTACCTTTGAGGTGACCTTTTTGTAGATAAGTGATCAAATCAGCATTTTGCCATGAACCAATCCCGCCATTGATGCTTGAGGTAATGTTTGGCGCAAACCAAGGACCTAAGCTACTGCCGCCTAAATAATGGTCTTTCTCTTCTGCCATCATAAAGTTACGCGGTGTGTGGCACGTGCTACAGTGGGCAAGGGCTTCGACAATATACGCACCGCGATTCCACTCATCACTTTGATTAGGATCGGCTTTAAAAGGCGTATTGTCCAAGTATAATGCATTCCACACTGCCATCACAGAGCGCATGCCAAAAGGAAAGGGCAATTCTGTGGTGTGCTTAGGCGGCTCATCGACAGGTTGAACAGATGTCATGAAATACGCATAGAGATCTTTAATGTCCGCATCGGTGAGTTTAGCGTACGATGGATAGGGCATCGCAGGATAGAGATGCTCGCCATCTTTACGAATCCCATCGCGCAGTGCACGAGTAAAATCTTCAAGAGAGTAGCTGCCAATCCCGTATGTTTTAGAGGGCGTAATGTTTGATGAGTAAATGTCGCCCATCGGTGAGCTGATGGGATAGCCGCCGGCAAACGGTTCGCCATCCCCTGCTTTATCAGTATGGCACGCTTGGCAATCGCCTAAAATGGCGAGTGTTTCACCGCGCGCCGCATTGCCATCATCGGCAAGCGCTGCACTCATCATTGGCGTACTGAGGAGCGCCGCTGTTAAGAGGGTTCGAATGATTTTCATTTCGCTAAGCTCCTTAACACGTCATCGGCTGCACGCAAACCTAAAGCAGCCATGGTTAATGTGGAATTGACGACACTTGAAGAGGGAATTGCACCGCCACCGGGTAACCATAAGTTTTCATGATCATGCGCACGGCAGTGGCTGTTGACGACGCTATTTTTGGGATCATCACCCATGATGCAGCCGCCCATGATGTGGTTATTCGGCACAAATTCTGAGGTGACATCTACATCTGTGCCACCAAAGAGATGGGCGATCTCACGCAATTTTTCTTGTGCTGCGGTGCGGCCACGGCGCACATAATCACCCACATCATAATAGACATCCGGGCACGGTAAGCCCAGTGCATCTTTACGGGTTTTACTTAAAGTGAGGCGATTGCTCTCTTCAGGAAGGACTTCAAGCATGATGTCCCAATACACTGAGTGAATGGTGCTCTCACGCACCGCTTCAGGCAAATGTTCGCCCATTGTGCCATCGGCCAACACTTTTTGGGTTTGGGCGAGGTTTCGATTTAAGTTGTTCATGATGATGAGGAATGCTGCGTGATCTTTTCTAAAAGAACCATCACGATAGCCCACCATGGCTGCACTTTGTGCAGGGCCACGACCAACCCACATCGGTTTTTTCGACGTGAATGAACAGTGAATGCCTGAGTGATCCATCATGTTGCGCCCAACGCAATCAGAGGTGTTATTAGCGATCCCGCGGGGATTTTGCTCATTGGCCGCCATTAACAATAAACGCGGCGTTTCGATGCCATTGCAGGCAAAAACGAATTTTTGGGCGGTCACTTTATGGGATTTGCGCTCTTTGTCATAAAAATGGATGGCAGAGAGATTGTTTTTCTCATCGGTGTCCACTTTATAAACCACTGCTTCAGACACAACAATCGTGCCATTGCGCTCTGCTTTTTCCACATGATGGATGCCATTGTACATCGCGCCAATTGGGCAGATGGGCATACAGTTGTTATTGCCACAACAGATGGGGCGATTTTCCCACACGCGTGTGCTACGTCCTTGTGGAATCGGCACTAAGTGGCAGCCAAAATCTTTGGTGGTGTCATAAACGGTGCGCTCAAAGTATGACCACGGTACCATCTCCATCGGATAAGGTTTGCTGCGTTCAGGCGGCGATTGCATGCTTTTATCCCTTGGGCCTGCCACACCAATGGCATATTCTGCGCGCGTATAATATGGTTCCATCTCATCATACGTGATCGGCCAATCGCGCCCAACGCCGTACAGTGTGTGCATTTTAAAGTCATTTGGTGCATGGCGCCATGAAGAGGCTGCCCAGTGCCATGTGGTGCCGCCCACAGTTTTCAAATAGTCTTGTGCATAGGCGGCGGCATTTGGGCCCGATAAACCCAAATAACCATTGTTGGGGAAATAGAGCGGAAAGGGTGCTAAGGGCGATTGAGGATAAAGGCTTTGATAATCGATGCCTGCACGGTTTTTTTCTGGCATATTGCGGGAATTTTCCACAATTTGTCCGCGCTCAACGCGTAAACCTGCATCTAACATTAAGACGCTGTAGCCTTTTGCTGAAATCTCTGTGGCCATCATTGCGCCCACAATGCCGCTGCCGACAATGACAACGTCTGCTTGCCAATCTCCGTTGGCCAATTGTTTTGCTTGATTCATGATTGCTCCCTAAAATGTTGCCGGTACAGTGGGTTCACGCGTGATGCCAGGTGGCAATGCACTGAACCATAATTCACCTCTAAAACAGTAGGTGGGCACAGGCAAACCATCCGCCGTTGGGCGATACATTAAGGCATCTTTATAGGCAATGACTTCTACGGCATCGTCCTGATTAGGACCCACTGTGCCTGTGTACCATGCATGAGTGATGTGCATCGCCCATTCAGTGTTGCTTTTATTGTGAGCAATGCGGCTCATGACAGTTTCGCCATCGCCAAGGGCAGATAAGTGCGTCGCAAAGTCTGGGTAAAGGTTAAGCATTGCCGTCAGATAACGCTCTGCTAAGATGGGATTTAAATCCCCATAACCGGTGAGCTGTTCTGAAAGGCTGATGAAAGATGTCAGTTGGGATTCGGTGGGTTTGACTGCGGCAAAGGCGAAACGCCCCATTGGGGGGAAGAGTGCAGCGGATAGGAGAAGACCGCCAACACCAATGAGGCGACGCCGTTGTAAGTTAATCGTTTTCATAATAATCTCTCTATAATCTTGGATGCCATCATGAAGTAGGATCAACATCATTGAGATATTGATGCTTTTATTAATATAATATCTATATCAGTTAAAGCAATATTAATCTAATTTATTATATAAATATTTTATAATTTTTATGAATTGGACGATTTTCGTTGATATTGAGAGATGCCTAAACCCATCAGCACCAACAGAATGCCAAGGGCAGACAATAAGGTGATGTGCTCATGGAGAATGAGGGTTGAGAAGATCACCGTCACCATGGGCACAGCGTTGATGTAGAGGCTTGTTTTAATGGCACCAAGAATTTTAACGGCCAGATTCCATGTGACAAAGCAGAGGGCGGATGCGCCTAAACCTAAAAACAGAAGGTTGAACATCACCACAGGTGATGCATATTGATGCACATAGTTTAAGAGAGCATCGTGAGAAAAATCTAGGCTTTGCCAAGAGATCATGGGCAACATAAAGAGTAAACCGTACCAAAATGTGCGGCGCGTGGTTTGAATGGTGTTGTAACCAAAGCTGCCCATTTTTTTGGAGACAATGGCATAAATCGACCAAATGAAGGCGGCGCCAAGCGCCAATGCATCGCCTTTTAAGCTTAATTCAAAGGATTGTAAGCCACTGAAACTCATGAGCCCAACGCCCACAAACGAGAGCAGCATGCCCACATAAAATATGGGGCGAATGCACTCTTCTTTTAAGAAGAAGCGGGCAAGCAGCACTGTAAAAAATGGGGAAGTTGAGGAGATGAGGGCTGCATTTGCCGCAAGCGTATAGAGCAATGCATGATTCTCAAACCAAAAATAGAAGGTGGTGCCACATAAACCGGCTAGGGCAAAACAGAGCTCTTCGCGCCATGTGGTGCCTTTTAAGCGTTTTGGATACAAGAGCATCAAAAAGCAAGCACCCAATAAAAAGCGCGCCCCGAGAATCTCTAAAGGCGAGAGATCGTGCTGTAACAAAATTTTGGTGGAGACAAAAGTTGTCCCCCACAGCACAATCGTCAAGAGCGCCAATAAATGGCCGCGCGCTTCGGTGCTCATGGATTATTTTTGTAATTCAATGGCATCTTTATGGATGATGATTTTCTTGTTTTTATAAAGGGCGCCAATGGCACGTTTAAACGCCGCTTTACTGACGCCAAAATGGGACATGATCACATCCGGATCACTTTTATCGCTCACGGGTAAACGACCCTCTTTATTCGCTTTCAGTGCCTTTAAAATGGCGCCTTCTAAGCCGTGGCGCGCTTCATTGGTTTTGATGATGGGAATCATGGAAACATCGAGTTTACCATCTTCGCGCACAGGTTTAATGTAGCCTGTGAACTCATCACCAATGTGCATTTCGCCCACGATGTCACTTTGATAGACAACGCCCCAATACGCATGATCCACAATCACTTTTAAACCAAGCGGTGTTTTGCTCTCCACCAATACAGACACTTTATCACCGGTTTTGTAGTTGGGCGCGGTGGCTTGTACATGGCGCTCATATTTCGTGGTGGCGGTGATTTTGTGCGTCACAGGATCAATGTAAGTGTACACGATGACAAAATCATCCACTTCTAAATCCACCAGTGACTCACGAAAAGGCAATAAAAGATCCTTTGGCAATCCCCAATCTAAAAAGTAACCAAAACTCGCCACTTCCACCACTTGCAGATCCGCAAATTTACCCACTTCTGTGTAGGGTTTATCTGTGGTGGCGATCAACTCTTCTTGGTTGTCCACATACACAAAGACTTCGAGTGGCTCACCAATGGTGACCACTAAATCTTCAGGAATGGCGCGGTTGGGCAAAAAGACATTGCCCGCAAGCATTAAGCCGCGGGAGGTTTGTTGTTCGATGGTTAAGCGATTGATGTGTCCAACTTTGGGTGTAAATGGAGAATGAGACATTTGACCTTAATCTATAAATAAAAAATAATCGTGCCCCATTATAATCCTTAGTGCAAAATCATTCAGAAAGATTTATGCACAGCATGAAAAGGGCGGTGACCAATAACGTGCCTGCAAGATGTCCACTGATGGCGCTCAGCATCAACCCAAGCCCTAAGAGCAAATAGTACCCTAAACCCAATAATGCGCCGGCAGTGCCCCGTGCGTTGTGATAATCATCGAGCACATGTGCCAGAATATTTGGGATGGCGATGCCATAGCAGAAGGTCATGATACCCATTGGCAATAGTAACCACAGGGAATGACGTAAGCTAAAAGCCATCAAAGCGCTGATGAGCAGAACCATGGTGGCGATTCTAATTAATGTGCGTGCCGGCACGTGTGCTTGAGTACAGCGGCGATTAATGAGGGCACCAAGCAATGAGCCTGCCCCCAATAATAATCCTGTATAGCTGAAGAGTGTCATCGGATAACCTAAATCGGTGAGCCAAAAGGGTGCCAATTGATAATAACTAAAGAGCATCAGATTAAAGCCCGCAATCATCACCATGTGACGCAGTAAAACACCATCTTTAAGCATCACGCGGGCAATTGGTAGTAATGCCACTCGCTGCATGTTGTGTGGTCGTGTTTCTGGTAGGCTCAGAATCGTCCACAGCAGTAACATGAGGGCAAAGAGCACCAATGCCATAAAAATGGCACGATAACCCAAATGCATCTCGAGGAGAGTGCCCATAAAAATGCCCAACATGGGGCTGATGGCCATTAAAATGCCCACAATGGCAAAGGTTTTGCGAAGTGCTTCGCCGGAATAAGCATCACGCATTACGGTTTGTGTGCCAATTGAGCCAATCGCAGCACCTAGCGCCATCAACATGCGGCAGATCAAAAGGGCAGAAAAGTCCGTCACCCATAACGCCGTTACTGCACCCACCGTATACACAGACAGTGCAAGAATGAAGGTGATGCGCCGCCCGAGGCGATCACATAAATAGCCCCATAAGACAATACCAATGGCAAATGCCATAAAATAGAGGGATAAGGTTTGCCCAGCTGCCGCTTCAGAGACAGCAAATGCCGAGCTCAAAGCCGGTAAAATCGGGCTGTAGAGAGTTTCCACAATTTGGGGGAACATCAGTAAAGCCATCAATAAAAGGCGTGTACTTTGTGTCATGATCTTCGGTTCTCAAGGAAAACCGCTAGGATAATGAAAAGTCGAATGTGATGTTTTATAAAAGATGACTGATTTATTACAAAATCAGTCAATGTTTCAGGGAATGGAATTACTCTAAACGCTTGGTGCGCTCTTCATGCTCTTTTTTGCCAATTTGCCAATACGCACAGCCATAAAACTCATCTTTGGTGTAGCCCAATGTTTTGCGTAGATGATCGCGGAACTGTTTGACGGTATTGAATTCAGCCGTCACATGCACAAAATGGGCGGCATCTAGTGTATCAATCAAGGGCTTTGCGTGTTCAAAGAGATCACTGCCATTGTGTGGATAAAAATTGGTGTGCCAATGAAGCGTCAATGTTGCTGCACTTTGATAATGTTCAGGATAGATGTCCACCTCGCCGAGCACTTCTGTGATGATGGTGACATGGGCATCTTCTGGCAGTGTTGAAACAATGGCCGCAACGGCAGGAATGCCCGTCATGTCTGTCACAAATAGATAATCTTTAACGTTGGGCACCAAAGGTTTATGAGATATTTTCATGGCATAGCCCACTTCATCGCCAATTTTGGCATTGAGCGCCCATTGGCAAGCCACAGAATCGCCTTCATGGACTGCAAAATCGACACACAATTCTTTGGCATCTAAATCAAAAGCACGATGTGTATAAGTGCGCACCGTTGGGCGCAATGCTTCATCGATCACTTCCCATTGTTGTGATTGTGCATTAAAAGTAGGCATTTGTACGGTAGATTGCCCAATTGGCGGGATAAATAGCTTATTATTTACGCCAATTGGCACATCTTTGTAGCGCTCAGCGTCATCACACTTTAGAATAACGCGTAGAAAATTTGGGGTGATGAACTCTTTACGAGCAACACGAACAACGGTTCTATGAACTTGCATCAATGAAGATCCTCCTATCTGACGAATGGGGGTATCTTGCTGTATATTGTTATTAAATGCAAATGATTATTATTAATGTTTGTTTTTGCTCATGTTTGTTGAGCAATAGGATGAAAAGGTGAACAAGTGGCATGGATAGATGCAAAAACAGAATTTAACCCAGATGCGATGGATCAAGCCATCATTGGCATTGCATCAGAATTGGTCAGACACGATTCGGGTGAGCATGTGCATCAAAAGGGACAATTTCTGTTTGCTCAAAAGGGCAGTATGCGCGTGATGATGAATCGACAATTGTATGTCGTGCCGCCTCAACGTTTATTGTGGATACCTGCACATATGCCTCATCGCGTCTTTTTTACAGAAGTGGTGGGTTATCGCTCCATCTATTTAGATGAGCGTGAAAGCATGCGTTTACCTGATCATCCGATGATTTGGGTGGCCACCAGTTTGATGCGTGCGGTGTTAGAAACCATCGCTTCTGCGCCGTGGGACACTGATTGGCAATTGCCATCGCGTGGGTATCATTGGTTATTGGTGCTCTGGGATGAGTTGGTCAGCGCAAAACGTGAGCACATGTATTTGGATTATCCCGAGGATTATCGCCTGCAAAAATATGACTTATTGGCACAAGCGCCGCCTTTGTCAGAATTAGCCTTGCACGTTGGCGCAAGTGAACGCACGATTACGCGCATTTTTCAAAAAGAGACGGGCATGAATTATCAATCGTGGCGCCAACAATGGCGTTTACTTAAAGCCATTGAGTTATTGAGTGAGCATCAGCCAATGATGGAGATTGCGTTATCCTTAGGCTTTGGCAGTTACAGCGCTTTCTCAACGTTCTTTAAGAACATGACGGGCATTTCCCCGAAAAAATATCTTTAAGCCTAATCATGACCATAAAAAAAGCCCGGCATTTGTCGGGCTTTTTTAGATCACGGGGAAAATATGATTATTTAGCCGCTTTTTGTTTTGCGATCAAGTCACGCAATACGTAATGTAAGATACCGCCTGCTTTGAAGTAATCCACTTCGTTCAATGTATCAATGCGGCAAAGCACTGTGAACTGAGTTTCTTTACCTGTTTCAGGGTGAGTTGCTGTCACAACGATGTCTTGATGCGGTTTGATGTCATCATTAAATTCGATGTGGAAGCTTTCAGTGCCATCTAAACCTAAAGATTCAGCATTGTCACCATTTTTGTATTGAAGCGCTAAAATGCCCATACCGATCAAGTTAGAACGGTGAATACGCTCATAGCTCTCTGCGATCACAGCTTTTACGCCCAATAAGTTAGGACCTTTTGCTGCCCAGTCACGGCTTGAACCTGAACCGTACTCTTTACCGGCTAAGATGATCAATGGTGTTTGATCTTCTTTATACTTCATCGCTGCATCATAGATCGCCATCACTTCGCCAGAAGGTAGGTATTTAGTCAAACCACCTTCGATGCCAGGGATCATTTTGTTACGGATACGGATGTTTGCGAATGTACCGCGCATCATCACTTCGTGGTTACCACGACGAGAACCGTATGAGTTGAAGTCTTCAGGTTTCACACCATGTTCGATCAAGTAACGACCCGCTGGGGAATCTTTCTTGATTGAACCGGCAGGTGAGATGTGATCCGTTGTGATGGAATCGCCAAACACTGCCAATACGCGTGCTTTATCAATCGCTTTCAATGCTTCAATCGGCTGATCAATGTGTTCAAAGTATGGTGGATGTTGAACGTATGTGGAGTTTGGATCCCATTCATACGTTTCGCTGTCAGTCACAGCGATGGATTGCCATTGCTCATCACCATCAAATACGCCTTCATAACCTTTGGCAAACATGTTGCTTGTGATCATTAAGACTTCTTTAGCGATCTCTTCGTTTGAAGGCCAGATGTCTTTTAAGAATACATCTTTACCGTTGGCATCTTGTGCAATTGGATCTTTGGTCAAGTCAATGTTGGTTGAACCTGCAATTGCGTAAGCCACAACCAATGGTGGAGACGCTAACCAGCTGCCGCGGATTTGTGGATGGATGCGGCCTTCAAAGTTACGGTTACCAGACAATACGCCAGAGACTGTCATGTTGTTTTCATCAATGGCTTTGGCAACGGCAGGAATTAATGGGCCTGAGTTACCAATACAAGCTGTACAACCATAACCGGTTAAGTAGAAACCGATGTCTTCTAAATACTTCATGAGGCCAGCTTTTTCTAAGTATTCGCTGGCCACTTTAGAGCCAGGGGCTAAAGATGTTTTCACCCATGGTTTACGAGTTAAACCAAGTGCTGCGGCTTTTTTCGCCACTAAACCTGCCGCCATCATCACGCTTGGGTTAGATGTATTTGTACAAGATGTGATGGCTGCAAACACAACATCACCGTGGTGCAATTTTTCTGCTTGACCATCGATGTTGATGTCTACCGCTAAATCAGGGTTTTCAACGCTGTCTGCGATGAATTTTTTGCTTGTTGCAGGTAAATCACCTAATACAACGCGATCTTGTGGACGGCTTGGGCCTGCAATACTGGTTTCTACAGTGCCTAAATCTAATTCTAAAACATCTGTAAAGACAGGTTCGTCACCTTCATTGCGCCATAAACCTTGTGCTTTAGCGTATGCTTCAACACGTTTAACCGTGTCATCAGAGCGGCCGGTTAAGCGCATGTAATCTAATGTGATTTCATCGACTGGGAAGAAGCCAACCGTTGCGCCGTATTCAGGTGCCATGTTAGAGATGGTTGCACGGTCTGCTAAAGGCAATTCAGCTAAGCCATCGCCAAAGTATTCAACGAATTTACCCACCACGCCTTTTTTACGAAGCATTTGTACGATTGTTAAGACTAAGTCTGTTGCAGTCACGTGGCTGCGTAATTTACCTGTTAATTTAAAGCCCACAACTTCAGGGATCAACATGGAGATGGGTTGACCTAAGATGGCAGCTTCTGCTTCAATACCACCGACGCCCCAACCTAAAACAGATAAACCGTTCACCATTGGTGTGTGTGAGTCTGTACCCACGCAAGTGTCAGGAATCACCCATTCTTTGCCATCCACTTTAGAAACCCAAGCGGTTTTTGCTAAGAATTCTAAGTTCACTTGGTGACAAATCCCTGTGCCAGGAGGCACAACGCTGAAGTTATCAAAGGCTTTTTGCCCCCAACGTAAGAATGCATAACGCTCACCGTTGCGTTCCATTTCCATGTCTACGTTTTCAGTAAACGCATTGTTTGTACCGAAATGGTCGATCATTACAGAGTGGTCGATCACTAAGTCAACAGGGGACAATGGGTTGATGTTTTCTGGGTTTTCGCCCGCTTTTACCATTGCATCACGCATGGCAGCTAAGTCAACAACCGCAGGTACACCTGTGAAGTCTTGCATCAATACACGTGCAGGGCGGTATTGGATTTCGCGGTCAGATTTACGATCTTTCAACCAATCGCGGATCGCTTCGATGTCTTGAAGATTCACAGTTTTGTTATCTTCGTAACGTAAAAGGTTTTCTAATAAAACCTTCATGGATTTTGGTAATTGAGAAACATCCCCTAATGTTTCTGCCGCTTGTGCGATTGAGTGATAGAGATACTCTTTATCCCCAACTTTTAGCGTTGCTTTAGACTTCAAACTGTCGATATGACTCATGCTCCACTCCTTATAGTACGTATGAATGACTAACCTAAAATCTTTATCTTGGAAAGATTACGGATGCCAACCACAATATGTTGTCAAAAAGTAATTTTTTCAAGACTCAATAATCTTGGTTTATTATAGGTGAACCTTGGGCTAATACAATCCTATTTGAGGTAATGTTGATATTTGAAGTTATTTATCAACCTGATCAAGATTATTAATATGACAAGTTGATAAAAATTATGAATAATGGTTCCATCAAGTGGAAACACACACAATTTTTACAACATTTTTAAGGAGATTGAGATGTCAATTGATGCATTAAAAGATATGTTACCTGCGTACGCTAAAGATATGCGTTTGAATTTAAGCAACGTTTTGAGCGAAGCGGGCGCAGAAGGCTTGACTGAAAAGCAAATCGCAGCGATTGCAGTGGCGGTCTCTTTGAGCACACGCTCAAAAGCTTTGATTGAAAACATCGAAGCATTTGCAGCGCCAATTTTAACGGAAGAAGAGTTAAACGGTGCAAAAATTGCGTTCAGTATCATGAGCATGAATAACATTTACTACCGCTTTGTTCACTTAACTAGCAACCAAGAGTATGCAACAATTCCTGCGCGTTTACGCATGAACAGCATGGCAAATCCTGGCATTGATAAAGTGACGTTTGAATTGGCCTCTATGGCAGTCTCTGCCGTGAACGGTTGCGGTATGTGCTTAGATTCACATGAGAAAAACCTACGTGATCACGGCGTCACCACACAAGCAATCCAATCGTCTGTGCGCATTGCTGCGGTATTGTTCTCAGTGGGTGCTACATTAAACTAACAAAATGGGGCTTTGTCCTCAATTGATCAAAAAAAGAGGCCAATGGCCTCTTTTTTTATGGGTGTGTGGTTAAAAATATTTTGCATCAATCGCACAATTGTTGATGTGGATCAGCTTTAAGTATTCGCTTCCACCATCCAAATGAGCGGTTTGAGCTCTTGACCAGTAAAGGGTTTGGTTTTTTCACTGCTTGGAATGGTGGGATCTAAACGCAATTTTGTCAGCATGATGAGCTCGCTGAACTCAGGAATGCTGCTCGGATCTTTATGCAATTGCTCAAGAGAATACCCTAAAATTGCCAATTGTGAGAGCACCGATTGCTGGCGAATCATGAATTCATTGTAATAATGAAAGTCCCCATGGAATTTTTGTGGCTCTTTTTGCATGCGGGTTAAAGAGTTTGACAGCTGAATGATTAAAGATTGCGTATCTTTGAGCTTAATGTAAAACTCAGAAGGCTCCACACTCTTTTTGATCCAAACAGCCTCTAAGGTTTCTAATACATCATAAATGTGATAGCGAATGCGTTCGGCTAAGCGCGGCGCCTCGCGTTTTTCCCAAGAGGGTAAAAAGTAGATGGTGAAGAAAATGGCAATGACGGCAGCGACAGCGGTATCAATCACCCGTTCAATGGCAATCGAAGCCCCTGAGAGATCATCGGTCATATTGAGGGTCAGCAATACATAGATCGTCACAAACATCACGCACAGTTTATAGTCAAGATTCACCAAAGCATTGCTGAGGATGATGGACACCATAATATACATCACAATGTAAGAGAGGCTCGGCTCAAAGGAGACAATGATGCCAACGATGATGCACCCGAGCACCGTGCCAATGATGCGCGCTTGACTGCGTTCACGCGTAATGCTAAATCCGGGGCGCATTAAGGTGACCAACGTAAAGGCAATCCAAAAGCTGTGGGCGAGAATCTGTTTTTGATCGAGCACCAAGCTGATAAAGGAGAGGGTGGCGAACATAGCCACTGCGGTACGAATGGAAAAACGCATGAAATCAGAAGAGAGGGTCAAATTCTCTTTGACAATGTTCCAAGACCAATGGCTGTGGGAGATGTGTTTTTTAAAGTGATCACCAAGGGTGGGGATCTCAGTTTGCCCAAGGAGCAATTCACGCACTTTATCTAATTGACGATTCATCACCCACGCTTTTCGATAATGGGCAGCCAATACACCATAGGCTTCTGAAGCCGCTTCATCTAACTCTGTATTTTTGAGAATCTCAAGTTCAAACTCAAGGGCTCTGAGCTCTGCTTTAAAGCCTAAACGGCGAATCATCTCGCCACCGCCTAATGTATGTAGGCTCATCTCTTCTAAATTATTGGCAGCCTTACGATAAAGATCCCGCAGGAAAATCTGAATGTCTGAATTCTCATACGATTGACGAATGGTGGTGAAGTCTTGAAACGGTGCCACCATGCGATCATACACATCCGTGAGCAGTGTCAATTCTCCAGCCATTTTCTGAATTTTTGGGTCAGACTGATTGGTGGTGCGATAAAGTAAATCACGGGTTTGTTGAAACTCTGCAATCAAAGTGGTTTGAGTTTCAATCAAATTGGCAAAAGACTTTTCTAAATCACTGTTTTGGCGATAACACTCTGAAATGGCTTGTAAATAGCGTGCTAAATGCACATAACAAGAAGAGAGCGTTTGGCGAATGATGTAGTTGGCAAAGACTTTAGAAAACAGCAGTGCATAGATCACATAAAAGATGGCACCAATGGAAAAATCGATGATGTATTCGGTGACATTATAGGTATTTCGCCCAGTGATCATCGCGATGAAGATGAAGGTAAAGCCAATGGTGCCAGCTTTAGGGCCAAAGCAACTCATAAAGTTACTGAAAAACACCACAATTGATAGGGAAATGATGAACAAAAAGGGCATTGTACCCATAAATTGCGCAAAATAGATGGTGATGAGTAATGTACCCACAAGCGTGATGAGCAGCTCATTGCGTTTATGTTTGAATGAGCCAATTTGGTCAGCAATGCCAATGGTTAAACTGGCATAGCCCACCGTAATGAGATTTTTCGTCTCTCCACCCAATAAATAGACAATGAAGACCGGGAGAAACACACCGATGCCTTTGTATAAACCTATTGTGAAATCATAGCTGAAGAAGAAACGGTAGATGTTTGTGAGTGATCGATTCATGCGAAGTTAAAGAACTTTAACTAGGAAGAGATAAAGCTCATCATTATAGATGAGCTTTAGGGGAGAGGCCATAGTCGGCGCTTAATTATTTTTTAAAATATAATCAAGATGTTCAATGAATTGATCCGCAGGCACAGCACCCATCACGCGGTATTGCGGAATCTCATTGCCGGCGGCATCAAAAAAGAGCATCGCAGGTGGTCCAAAGAGATTAAAGTGCTTTTGTAATTGTTGATCCACTTTGTTGTTTTCTGTCACATCTGCTGTGATGAAGTTGAGTTCAGCCAAACGTGCTTTCACTTCAGGATCACTGAAGACATATTTTTCCATCTCTTTACACGCGACGCACCAATCAGCATTGAACTCAAGCAAAGTGATTTTGCCATGATTGTTCTGTAAGGCTTCATTGAGTCCTTTTAAGCCCACAATGGGTGTGGCCGCTAAGCTTTCATGGGTTTTTAAGCTTTCATACACAAAGTAGCCTGAAAATGCGAGGGATAAAAGGGCGAGGAGCATAAAGAACTTGGGCAATTGATGCATTTTAAATATTTTGATCACAAACCAAAGGGCAAGCGAGAGCGAGATGAAGGCATAGAGCATGTTTTCCCAAAAGAGCGGTAAAATGCGCCCTAAGAAATAGGCGGCAACGGCTAAGAGGATAAAGCCAAAGAACTCTTTAATGGCGTTCATCCATGCGCCAGCTTTCGGCAAGAGATAACCAGAAGACACGCCAAGAATCATCAACGGTACGCCCATGCCTAAGCTCATGGCAAAGAGGGCAAAGCCACCTAAAACATAATCTTGCGTTTGGGCGATTAAGGTGATGATGCCAATGAGCGGCGCTGTGACGCAAGGACCCACAATGAGGGCAGAAAGCGCACCCATAATCATCGCGCCAATGTATGTGCCACTTTTTGATTGACTCGCAAAGCGATTGAGATAATTTTGAATGAAAACGGGCGTTTGAATTTGATAAACGCCAAACATGCTCAATGACAAAATCACAAAGAGGGCAGCAAAGCCCATTAATACATATTTATTTTGAAACGCTGCCGCTAAACCGCTGCCTAGCATCGCAGCGACAATACCAATGGTGGTATACACAAGCGCCATCGCAATGACATAGGAAAAAGAGATCATAAAGCCGCGGCGTTTTGTGAGGTTTTTTTCACCCGTTAAAATGCCCGATAAAATGGGTAGCATCGGTAAAACACACGGCGTAAAGGTCAATAAAATTCCGAGTAAGAAAAAGAGCGGGAGCGCGAGATACTGCTTTTCTAATAAAAATGAAGCCAAACGATCATGCTCATTTAAAAGGGGGGCTGCCGTTTCTGTTTTCAGTTGATCTGTCGTTGTTACATCAGGATTCACGACCAATGTGCGAGACCATTGATGGGGCGGAAAACATAAGCCAGCTTTCGCACAGCCTTGCGCTTCAATCTCTAAATGAAGCGTATGGACATTGACTAAAGGCTGTTTAAAGCGCAGCGTCATTTCCATGGTGTGATTATAAATGGGTTGGCGGCCAAAGAATTCATCATCATGCATCACAGCGTCTGGCCAAATGATTTCGGCGATGTCGACATTTTGATTGAGCGGTGTGATGTGAATTTTATCTTTGTATAAATAATAGTCAGGATTGATCTCCCAAATGAGGTTGATTTCTGACTCAGAAGCTTTAAAAATCTCAGGTTTAAAGACTTGCTCAGGCGGTAAGAAATCTTGGCGGGCAGCGGCAGGCAATGAAGGCGCATCTGCTTGTTTGTTCAATAAAGATTGGGAAAAACTTTGGGCAACACTTTGATTACTAAAGGTAATTAAGGCGAAAAAGAGCCACACTAAGGGGGCGATTTGTCTAATCGAGAGATGTTTCAAAACAGCACCTTTCCGAGTTAATGAGTCACGAATGGGCAATTATCTCATAAAAAACTAAAATGACTAAATTCTATGCTTGACCTAAAAATTTTAGGCGCTATAATTACTTCACTTTCTGCGGGAATAGCTCAGTTGGTAGAGCACAACCTTGCCAAGGTTGGGGTCGCGAGTTCGAGTCTCGTTTCCCGCTCCAAATTTTAAAACCTCATCTTTGATGAGGTTTTTTTATTGCCTGAAAAAAAGCGCAACAAAAAAGCCTGAGTGTTCAGGCTTTTTGGATGTATTGAATCATTGCTCAGCAATGATCACGGCACGCAGTGGGGCAGGATAGCCTTCAATGGTTTTATTGTGATCATTTGGATCTAAGAAATCTTCAAGGGAGAGATAAGTCATCCAATCCGTTTTGCGTTGCTCTTCAATGCTTGTTTGATTGAGATCCACGCATCTGACATGTTTAAAGCCCACGCGCTTTAAGAAAATCTCAAGCATTTTGACCGATGGAATGAACCACACATTGCGCATTTGTGCATAGCGATCATGCGGAATGAGACAAGCATTTTCATCGCCTTCAATCACCATGGTTTCGAGTACCAAGGTGCCTTTTTTATTCAATAAGCGTTTAAGATCAGTTAAATGATCAATCGGTGAGCGGCGATGATAAAGGACACCCATGGAAAACACCGTATCAAACCATGCCAATTCATCCGTGATGGCTTCTAGCCCAATGGGCAGCTGCCAAATGGGTAAATCTGGGGCATAATGTTTAAAGGCTTTAAATTGCGCCAAAAAGAGCCAATTTGGATCAATCCCGATGACGGATTTCGCACCTGCACCGAGCATACGCATGCCGTAATAACCATTGCCACAACCCACATCGAGCACATTTTTATGATGAAGATCGATGTGCGGTGCCACGCGCTCCCATTTCCAATCAGAATGCCATTCTGTATCAATGTGCGTGTCACAAAATTGCCAAGGGCCTTTGCGCCAAGGCATGAGCTTTCGCAATGATGCTTCTAATTGCGCTGAATCTGTAGCACCTTGCAAAATGGCACCATTGACCAAATCTAAGGTGCAATTGTCAATTGCGGGCAATTGATCTAGCACCGCTTGCCAGTCATCAAAGTTGCCATGAATGTGTTCTTGAATGTATTCAGGTAACCACGTGGAAAGATTTTGCGTCCATTGACGCAAGCCCGTGGGGCGATAAAACTCGGCAATAGCTGCGTAATCAATCATAGGATTCTTGGAATAATGTGTTTAAGGTAAAGCGACGATGGAGATGAAGTTCAGGCACTGAAACCACTGATAAACACGCGTAAAGCCCGCTTCATGTAGGCGCGCTTTATGGATGGCAAAGGAGTCAATGCGCATCACATTTTCAATGGCTTCGCGCTTTTGGGCAATCTCTAATTCTGAGTAGCCATTCGCACGTTTGAAGGCTAAATGCATGTCATCAAGCACGGATTGCTCATCAGCATCATCAAAATAGATTTTTTCTGATAAAAATAGGGCGCCTGTTGGCAGCAATGCTTGGCGAATTTTGGTGAGCAGTGCTAAACGCTCGGCTGGCTCAATGAATTGCAAGGTTAGATTTAACACAACAATGGCCGCGGGATCAAAGTCAATATGACGAATGTCTGCTTGTTTGAGCTCAATGGGAATGAGGCCATCGTGTACTTGATCTTGCAATTTAAAAAACTGTGTGGCTTTTTCGATCATGGGTGCTGAGTTATCGACAGCGATGATTTTCGTATTTTCTGTACGAATCGAATGGCGAAGGGCATTAGATACCGCGCCAAGCGAGCAGCCAAGGTCATAAATGGTGGCATTGTCCTCTGCAAAGAGCGGAGCAAAGCGACCAATTTGCTCAACGATCATCGGGTAACCCGGTGCAGAGCGTTTGATCATGTCTGAGAAAACATTGACCACTTCTTCATTGAAGACAAAGTCAGTTTTCTTGCGTTTCTCAGAGAAAATGGTATCAACAGGCATCATGATTGATTGAGTTCAACTAAAGTGTCATGGTAACGATCAACAAGATTCGGTAAAGATTCTAAATGACGCGTTTTGGCATACTTTAATCGATAAGCAGTATAAGGTGCTGTTTCGCCTGCTAAGAACAGCTCAAGTTGGCGCGCACGACATTGATGAATCAAGGCATCTTCAGGCTCTGCGGCAACCGTGATGTCTGTCAATGCAGCCTGATAACCTTTAGGAGGTGCGGTAATGAGCGGGGCATCTTCATAATGGTAGTCATCATAAAAATGTTCCATCTCTGGCGTTGCAGCACTCGATGAATCAGATTTCAATGTTTGGTCGATGATGGCGCGAGAGTTGCGAAGGGTATCCTCTGTAGAGTGACGCGCTTCACGCAATGACTGCTTCACTTCATCTAATTGAGTGGTGTCATTGATCTGCTTTGTAAAACTCTGCTTTGTCTCCTCTATGGAGCGCTTGAGCTCATCGGTTTCGAACTCTTTTGAGACTTCATTTTTCACTTGATCTGCAAAAGAACGGATTTTATTGACGATACTGCCCACCGCACGAATGGTCTCTGGCAGCTTTTGTGGGCCAATGACGATCAATGCGACAATAAAGACAATCAGAAATTCGCTAAAACTAATACCAAACATTGATGGACTTTACTGTACGTTGTCTTTTTTCGTTTCAGAAGCGTCTACTTTAGGTGCAGCTTCAGTAGATTTGTGCTCAACGGATTCAACTTTACCGTCTTTGTCACCCTCTTTTTTCTCATCTTCTTTCATGGCGTCTTTGAAGCCTTTTAACGCTGTGCCTAAATCACCACCCATGTTGCGCAGTTTTTTTGTACCAAAAATTGCCAATACGACGATTAATACAATGATCCAGTGCCAAATGCTAAATGAACCCATAACAAGTACCTCTATATGATAAAGTCATTCTAAAAAATTCGATTCATTATAAAGGTAATGTGCCCTGAGGTATAGACTAACTTCAACTATTTTTATCCATCTGATGGATTCTGGGCAACATTTCACCAAAACCGATGGATTGCAGTTTTAATTTGATGTGCTATATTAATAAGGTCAGTAGTCGAGCGGTTTTGCGCATAAAGTGCACAAAACAAGAATTGTATAATAATTCATCTTGATTAATCATTTTAATCGCTTATAATACGCTTCTGATTTGCAGTGCGGGAATAGCTCAGTTGGTAGAGCACAACCTTGCCAAGGTTGGGGTCGCGAGTTCGAGTCTCGTTTCCCGCTCCAAAAAATGGCTGAATAGCATAGGGGTAATGCACCGGTTTGCAAAACCGTGTACGCCAGTTCGATTCTGGCTTCAGCCTCCAAAAAATATTATGGTGACCCACATTGGTTTCCTCGCAGTGAATTATTACGCACCGTGTCAGGTCCGGAAGGAAGCAGCACACGTATTAGGTTTGCGTGCAGAGGGTGAGCTGGTGTGGGTCATCTCCATTTTGGGCAGGAAATATTAGGAGTTCATCCCCATGGCAACTCAAGCCTTAGCGCGTAAATGGCGCCCGAAAAACTTTCACGAAGTTGTTGGTCAAAAGCACGTTGTCACTGCCTTAACAAACGGTCTCGATAATAATCGTCTTCATCATGCCTTTTTACTCACCGGTACTCGCGGTGTCGGTAAAACAACGCTTGCGCGCATTTTAGCGAAATCCTTAAACTGTGAACAAGGGGTCAGCTCTCATCCTTGTGGCGTTTGCAGCATTTGTCAGGAAGTCGATCAAGGTCGTTTTGTGGATCTGATCGAAATCGATGCGGCATCGCGCACAAAAGTGGAAGATACTCGCGAAATTTTAGACAATGTCCAATATGCGCCAACGTGCGGTCGTTATAAGGTTTACCTCATCGATGAGGTGCACATGCTCTCAAACAGCAGCTTCAATGCCTTATTAAAAACATTAGAAGAGCCGCCAGAGCATGTTAAATTCATTTTAGCCACCACCGATCCACAAAAATTACCGGTGACGGTTTTATCGCGCTGCTTACGGTTTCATTTAAAAAAAATCCCAGCCCCTGAAATTACCAGCTACTTAACGCACATCATGGATGCTGAAGGCATCGATTATCAAAATAAAGCGCTAGAACTGATTGCCAAAGCCGGGGCAGGGAGCATGCGTGACAGCTTGTCTCTATTAGATCAAGGCATTGCATACACCAATGGTCATGTGGCATTTGAACCGATTCAAACCATGCTTGGGCTCATTGATGATCAATATGCACTGCTGATTCTGCGTGCCTTAGCAACCCTTGATCAATCTGCATTACTTGCGGCATCTAAGCAAGTGATGGATTCAGGTGCAGATCCTTATGCATTATTAGAAGCTTTGATTGAGGCTTTCCATCAATTGACGCTGTTACAAATTGATGCCAGCTTTATTGATTTAGATGATACGCATCAAGATGCATGGCAAGCGCTGGCAACGGCGATGAGTGCAGAAGATCTCCAACTGTATTATCAAATTGCACTTCATGGCCGCAAAGATTTAGAAATGCATCCTGAGCCATTGATTGGGCTTGAGATGACATTGCTGCGCATGTTGCTCTTTACACCAAAAGGTGCGCCACAAAAATCATCCGCGCCGTCCGTCAAAACGCAGCCATCTACAACGCCGATTGTCCATGCACCGCAAAGGCACAATGAACCGACAGTTTCATTGGCGACATTGTTAGATGAGGTACAAGCTGCGCCAGAGGTTGTTACTAAAGTTGAGCCTGTTGCAGAGCCGCCTGTGGTTGAAGAAATAAAAATAGCAGAGCCAACGCCTGAGATAGAACCTGAGCCTGAAATCATACCTATGAATGATGCACCTACGATGGATGATGTGCCGCCGTGGATTGATGCTGAGCAATATGAATCCATCACAGCGGTTGCGCTAGAACCCATTGAGCCAGAAATTGCAGTGCCTGTGGCATCAACGCCTGCTGAATCGGTCGCTGCTAGATCTCAAGCCGATTATCCTTTAAATAACAATGAAGATTGGCTTGAAATTGTGCGCAATCTATCCATTTCAGGATTGACGCTGGGCATTGTTCGTAACTTAGTGCTCGAACGATTTTCCGATGATTGGTTGGTGCTAAAACGCTCAAGAGAAGATCATGCCTTTAACATTCCGGATGCCGAAGCAAACATTGCAAAAGCGGTGAGTGAGCTTCTTGGTCGCGACATTCGTTGCTCCATTGTGGCCACAGAACAGATGATTGAAGAGGATGATTTTAATCATCGGGCCGAAAAAGAGTTAGAAGCGCGTAAAGTGCAAGTGTTGGCTGACATTCATGCGGATCCTGTTGTGCAATTTTTGGTCAATACGTGTGATGCAGAAGTGTTAGATTCAACCCTTAAGCTCAAACACGAATAGTGTATAATACAATTTTTTAATCAAGGAAAACGATTATGATGATGAAAGGCGGAATTGCTGGGATGATGAAAAAAGCCCAGAAAATGCAAGAAGATATGGTGAAAGCACAAGAAGAATTGGCGGACATCTCTGTGACGGGTGAATCTGGTGCAGGTTTAGTGAAAATCGAAATGTCTTGCCGCCACGTTGTGCGTAAAATTGAAATTGATGATTCATTGTTATCAGATGATAAAGAGATGCTTGAAGATTTAATCGGTGCAGCGTTTAACGATGCATTGGCGAAAGTTGAAGTGGCTTCTCAAGAAAAAATGAAATCTGTGACCGGTGGCTTTGAATTGCCAGCGGGCATGAAATTGCCTGGTTTTTAATGAGCCATACACTGTATCCGAAAGCCCTTAAAGCATTGGTGGATGCCTTAAGGGTTTTGCCCGGTGTGGGGCAAAAGTCAGCGCTGAGAATGGCGCTGCATTTGCTTGAGCGCAATCGAACGGGTGCTTTGCAGCTGAGCGAAGCCATTACGGGTGCATTGAATCACATACAAAAATGCAGCATTTGCCGCAATTTATCTGATGAGGCTGTGTGTTCGATCTGCCAAGATCCAAAGCGCGATGAATCATTGTTGTGTGTGGTGGAAAACCCGATGGATGTGTTTGCACTTTCCCAATCGGTGGATTATAAAGGTCGTTACTTTGTGCTTATGGGCAATTTATCACCGTTAGATGGCATTGGCCCTGAAGAAGTGGGGCTTGATCTGCTTGAAGCGCGCTTGCGTGAAGGAGTGATCAAAGAGCTGATTTTAGCCACCAATCCAACGGTTGAAGGTGAAGCGACGGCGTTTTACATTGATGAAATGGCCAAGCCCTATCAAGTGATCGTCACCCGCATTGCACATGGCGTGCCAATGGGCGGCGAACTTGAATATTTAGACAGCGGCACATTGTCCCATGCATTCAGAGCAAGACAAAGATTTTAAGGAGGTGAATCATGAGTACCATTTTTACCAAAATTATTAATAAAGAGATTCCGGCCACCATCGTCTATGAAGATGATCAAGTGTTGGCGTTTCGTGACATTGATCCAAAAGCACCTGAACACATTTTGGTGATCCCTAAAAAAGAGATTCCAACAGTCAATGACATTGACGAAGCCGATGCTGCACTTGTGGGGCAGCTGTTTTTAGCGGCGAAAAAGATCGCCAAAGAGCTCGGCTTTGCGGACAATGGTTACCGTTTGGTGATGAACTGCAATGAAGATGGCGGTCAAACAGTGCATCACATTCACATGCACATTTTAGCAGGTCGTCGTTTGAACTGGCCTCCAGGTTAATGGCAATCGTATGAATTTAAAAGATTATATCATCAGCATTCCAGATCATCCGTTACCGGGGATCATTTTTAGAGACATCTCGCCACTGCTTGGCAATGGTGAAGCGTATCGTTATGCCACCAATCAAATCGTTGATTACGCGAAATCGAAAGGTGTGCAAAAGATCGTTGGGCCAGAAGCACGTGGTTTCATTGTGGGTTGTCCTGTGGCGTATGCCATGGATGTGGGCTTTGTGCCTGCCCGTAAAAAAGGTAAATTACCCCGTGAAACAGAGTGTGTGGAATATGCCTTAGAATATGGCACTGCCCTCATTGAGCTTCATAAAGATGCCATCAAACCTGGTGAAAAGGTATTGATCTGTGATGATTTACTCGCCACAGGCGGTACAATTGCTGCGGTGATTGAGTTGGTTGAAAAGCTCGGTGGCATTGTAGTGGGCTGTGCGTTCTTAGTGGAACTGACAGAGCTCAATGGTCGCGAGAAGATCAAGCAGTATGATACGTTGACTTTGATGGAATTTTAGTCAGATTTTGGCCAATGGATTGAAGAAGATTTAGGTTACGCCCTTGAAAACAATACGTCAGCGAAACAAACTATACATTGCCCTTGTGATTGGGTTAATACAAGCGCCTGTGATGGCTCAAACACCGCAAACGGGTGCTTTAGGCGTTTGCCGCATCAGCCCGTTGAAGCAATATTTACAGCCGACTGATCAAGTGATTGAGGATGGCACGGTTTATCTCTCAGGAAATACTGCTGACAGTGATGAGCGTTATGCCAATGTCGAAGGCGATATTGTGGCGTATTATGGCAACAGCCGCGTTGATGCCAGTCGCATCACGCTAGATCGCACAACCAATGTCTTATCTGGCCATGATCAAAACATCCGTTATGCCTCTGATTCTGTGGTGCTTGAGTCTAAAAGCTTCACCTCTCGCCTCAATGATAAAGAGTACGAAGGTGATGATGTCACCTACTATTTACACCAAGCGGAAGCGCAAGGGCGCGCGAAATATGCCATCAGCCGTCAGATTGCAAAAACCGCGGATTTCCAAGGTGTGACCTATTCAACGTGCCCAACGGATGAAGAGGTGTGGCAGTTGTCCGCAGCCGATCTTCATTTAGATGAAAACACAGGGCGCGGCATTGCCAAACATGCCAAATTTGCACTCTTTGGCGTCCCGATTTTATACACGCCATACTTTTCATTCCCCATTGATGATCGTCGACAAACGGGCTTTTTATTCCCCACAATCTCTTATGATCGCGATGGTGGCTTATCTGTCCGTGCACCTTACTATTTAAATTTAGCGCCGAATTATGATGTGACGTTAAATCCCGGATTTTATACGCGCCGCGGTTTGATTTTAGGGGCAGAAGCTCGCTATTTAAACACCTGGCAAAATTCAGTGTTCCGTTTTGATTTTTTGCCGGATGATCGTCGGTTTAAAAATCAAGAGCGTGCCCGCATTGCTGCGAATGATCCGAAAGATCCCTATAGCAAAAAACTGCATTCAACGCGTTGGTCAGTGTTTTTCAATCAGCAGTTGAATTTGATGCCAAAATTGCGTGGGCGCATCTTATTTCAACAAGTGTCTGATCATCGCTATGTGGAAGACATTCAAGATGCTGTCGGCTTATTGACTGAAACAAACTTAGAGCGCGTGGCAGAACTCACTTATTCAGATCGCAATTGGCAGAGCACATTGCGTGTGCAGCACTATCAAGTGCTTGATAAGGTGATCATTCCTGATGCGCCTTATGCGCGCATGCCACAATGGTTATTAAGTGGCGAATGGGAACAAAATGGCATCATTTATGGTGGGAATGTGGAGGCTGTACAATTTAGAACCCACATTAAGCCAAATGATCGTAATAAAGCGCGCCCAAAATCTGCGACGCGCATTGATTTATTGCCGTATGTGGGCTTTCGTTTAGAAAATTCTTGGGGCTTTTTTGAGCCAAAATTGGCCTATCGCTACACTCATTATGATTTAGATTATCAAGACATCAATGGCGTTGCACCGAATAAACCCCATAATTTGCACCGCGGCACCTCCATTTTCAGTATTGATACAGGAATTGCCTTAGAGCGTGATGTGAGCTTTAGCCATTTATTTGGTGGCGGGAACTTCATTCAAACATTAGAACCCCGTTTATTTTACTTGAATGTGCCATATCGTCGTCAATCAGACATTCCAATTTTTGACACCGGCAACATTACACCAAGCTATGACAATCTGTTTGCCACCAACCAATTTACTGGTGCCGATCGTCAGAGCAATGCCAATCAGCTCACAACTGCGCTCACCACACGTTTTATTAATGATGAAACGGGTGTGGAGCATTTTAGATTGTCTTTAGGACAAATTTATTATTTTGATCAACCACGCATCACCATTAACCAAGACTTATTGCCGAAAAATGAGTGCCTGAAGGATTATGAAAATAATCATCGACCAGGCATTGGGGCAATTAAATGCCAAAGTGGCCGTCATTCAGAATGGTTTGTGGAAAATCACATTGTCTTTTCCAGTGATTTCAGTTCTCGAGTCATTTGGCAATGGTCACCGGATGCCAAGCGCACCACGCGATTATCGTATGACTTACGCTATCAGCCTGAGCCTCGTAAAATCATTAACATTGCACAGCGCTATGATCGCACCTTGACAGGTACGCAAAAAGATTGGGTGACGAACCAAATTGATATCACATCCTTCTGGGAAGTGAATAATAACTGGGCAGTGGTGGGGCGCTATAACTATTCATTAGAAGAGCGCCGCATGAATGATTCTTATGTGGGCTTTGAATACAGTGATTGCTGCGTGGCAACGCGTGTGGCAGCTCGTTATTATCGCAGTAATTTACTTGATGATAAAAAGAGTTGGAAAGCCTATTTACAGTTTGAATTTAAGGGCTTAGGTAATGTTGGGCAGAGCACAGACTCTTTCTGGGAAGAGAGCATTCCGGGCTATACACCAAAATATTTAAGCAATACCCGCGGATTTTAGATCAAAAAAGCCCCCACACTGTGGGGGCTTTTTGATTCTAATGTAATTAGAGAATGAAGCGGCTTAAATCTTCATTGTCAGACAATTCACCGAGAGAATTTTTCACCATGGTTTCATCGATGGTGACGGTTTCGCCACTGCGATCAGACGCTGTGAATGAAATCTCTTCTAGCAAGTGCTCTAAAATCGTGTGTAAACGACGCGCACCAATGTTTTCTGTTTTTTCATTGACGTTGTAAGCGATTTTAGCAATCTCAGCAATCGCACCATCTGTAAAGGCAAGTTCGACTTCTTCAGTTTTCAATAAGGCAGTGTATTGCTTGATGAGGGCCGAAGATGGCTCTTTTAAGATGCGTTCAAAATCTTCTGCCGTCAATGCATTGAGTTCAACGCGAATCGGTAAACGACCTTGCAATTCAGGAATCAAATCAGAAGGGCGTGCAACATGGAAAGCGCCCGATGCGATGAACAAAATGTGATCGGTTTTCACAGGACCATATTTAGTAGAGACGGTGCTGCCTTCAATGATGGGCAATAAATCACGTTGCACACCTTCACGAGAAACATCCGTGCCAGAGCTTTCGCCGCGGCGGCACACTTTATCGATCTCATCAATGAAAACAATGCCAGTGTTTTCAGCAGCAGCAATGGCTTGTTTTTTCACATCTTCTTCATTGACCAAACGGCGGGCTTCTTCATCTTGCGCCGCTTTTAAAGCATCTTTGATTTTCATCTTTTGCTTATGTTTTGGCGTGTTGCCCGTTTGATTGAAGAGGGATTGCAATTGCTCTGCCATCTCTTCCATGCCAGGAGGCGTCATGATGTTCATGCTTGAAGCATGTTGCTGCGTCAATTCAATTTCAATCTCTTTGTCGTCTAATTCACCGCGAATGATTTTTTCACGGAATTTTTGACGCGTGGCAGAGTTATCTGTGCTTGGCGCGCTTGGCTCATTGTCAAAACCCACGGATTTAGGGCGGGGAATGAGCACATCTAAAATGCGTTCAATGGCGGCGTCTTCAGCTTTCGGATGCGCGAGTTTTACAGCATCTTCACGGGCTTTCGTGATGGCAGCTTCCACTAAATCACGAATGATGGAATCCACTTCACGACCGACATAACCCACTTCCGTGAATTTTGTGGCTTCCACTTTAATGAATGGCGCGTTTGCTAAATTGGCCAAACGGCGAGCAATTTCAGTTTTACCAACGCCCGTTGGCCCAATCATTAAGATGTTTTTCGGTGTGATCTCTTTACGCATGTCTCCGGTGACTTGTTGGCGTCTCCAACGGTTACGTAAAGCAATGGCAACGGCGCGTTTTGCATCGTTTTGTCCCACAATGTAGCGATCGAGTTCTTGAACGATCTCTCTTGGTGTCATTTCACTCATGATGTCTTCCTAAAATGTTAGCTTTTCAATCGTTTGATTGTGATTGGTGTAGATACAGATGTCCGCGGCAATGCTTAAGCTTTTGCGCACGACGCTTTCTGCATCTAAATCTGTATTGTCTAAAAGGGCAAGGGCTGCACTTTGTGCAAAGGCACCGCCAGAACCAATGGTGGCCATATTGTGTTCAGGCTCGATCACATCGCCATTGCCTGAGATCACTAAAATAGCCGTTTCATCTGCCACAATCAATAGCGCCTCTAGGCGACGAAGTTGCTGATCTGTTCGCCAATCTTTGGCCAATTCGACGGCTGCACGGGTCAATTGACCGTTGTGTTGCTCGAGTTTCGCTTCAAAGCGTTCAAACAAAGTAAAGGCATCGGCTGTACCACCTGCAAATCCGGCAATCACTTTTCCATTGTATAAACGACGCACTTTTCTGGCATTGCCCTTCATGACGGTATTGCCTAACGAGACTTGGCCATCGCCACCGATGACAACTTCATTGCCACGTCTAACTGCGCAGATCGTGGTACCACGATATTGTTCCATTTGAACTCCTTGTTCATGTTTCATTGACGTCTCATTAAAATGAGGATGGATTTTTCAATTTCAAGGTGGTCAATGAAAATGGACATCATTTAGACGATTCGTCTGTGTGCTTTTTGCTCAAATTTTGGATCATGGTGGTGATGTAAACCGTGAAAATGGGGAAGATCGTGATGCCTGCCACCGCTAAAATGGCAGTGCTGATTTTGCCTGCGGTGGTGACAGGAATGATGTTTGATCCTAAAGTGGTTGCGGTCATCGATGCCCACCAAATCACATCGCCATAGGTTTTCACTTGTGGGTTGACGGAGATCTCAAAGAGATAAAAGAGCAAAGTTTGTAGATAGGCAATCGAGAAAAACAGGGTTAAATAGGAGACAAATAACCCAGTAATGCGGTCACTGATGAGGAGTTTAACCAATAAAAAGAGGGCGATGACGCCGCGAAAAATCGGTAAAAATTTCAGTAAATAAAAGGCTTGCGTGGAGAGTTCTAAATGAAAATGGTTCAACACATTGATGTAAGGAATGGAGACCAAAATCAAAAAGAGATAGCGGCGAAAATACTCTAAGCGATGATCAGAGAGAAAAAAGCCTGACAATAAGTCCAATAAAAAGTAGATGCAGATCCAAAATTGTAGATTGTTATTGCGGATCAATGTGTTGTTTTGGATGTTCGGAATGTCCACAAGCGTGATGTCAATGATCAACACAATGGATGCAAAGATGGCAAAGAGATAGAGGATTTTGCGGGCAATCATTTTAAATGTTTCTAAGCCCGTTTTTGGCGTTGTATTGGTGGTCATCGTGGGTCTTTATGATCTCAATCAAAACATGAAAGCAGTATAGCATTTAATTGCCGGATAAACGTTATGTATTGTGATATACTCCGCGCAATGATTGAGATCAAAGGGGTCAATATGAAGCGTTTTCATAAAACTTTGGCGCTGACAGCATTGTTGGCGACAACATTGAGTGCAGCATTTGCAGAGTCATTATTTGTCTATTCAGGCGCAGGTCTTAAAAAGCCTATGGAAGAGATTGCAGCGGTCTTTGAAAAAAATCATGATGCGACGGTGGAATTTAACTTTGCAGGTTCAGGGCAATTGCTTGCGCAGCTTGCCACCACAGGCAAGGGCGATTTGTTCATTGTGGGCTCAGAAGTCTCTTATGAAGCCGCTGAGAAAAAAGGTTTAGTTGGGAACGCTTATGGCATTGCCCATCATACGCCTGCCATTGTTGTGCTAAAGGGCAATCCTAAAAACATCCAAAGCTTAGAAGATTTAAGTCGCGAAGGCATTAAAGTGATTTTAGGTGAGCCAAAAGCGAATGCGATTGGTAAAACGGCGCAAGAGATTTTAAAGAAAAATCATTTAGAAAAGATCAATGATAACGTGGTATCAACGGCAAACACTGTCAATGAAATGGCGGTGCAACTCACTTTAGGCACGGCAGATGCCATGATTGCCACCATTGATGCAGTGTATCACAACCCAAAAGTTGAGATCATTGAGATTCCGGTTGAACAAAACATTGATCAAATTGTCACGGGCGGCATTGTCACGTCAACACAATCCCCAGAGTTGTCTAAAGCGTTTATGGATTTAACCGATTCTCCTGAAGGCCGTGAGATTTTTGCGCGTCATGGTTTTGCCCCTGTGACGGAATGATTCGATCACTCTTTTATCTATTTGTCATGTTGGTGGCGCTTTTTATCGTTGCGCCACTTTTAATGTTGATGAAAGAGGGTATGGCACAATTGCCCACGGCGATTCAGTCAAAAGAGGTACAATTTGCCATTGCATTGAGTTTAAAAACCTCGATCATCTCCACCATCATTTGCCTCATGTTAGCGGCACCGATTGCCCAATTTTTGCATCAATGTCGATTTAAGCACTATGTGATGCCTTTTCTTTATTTGCCATTGGCATTGCCACACATTGTTTCGGGTGTGGCTTTGCTCCTTTTTTTTGGTCATTTGGGCATTGGTGGATTTTTAGAGCGCCATTTTAATCTCGCCTTTGTGTTCACTGAAAAGGGCATCATGTTGGCGCAAGTGTTTGTGAATCTCCCCTTTGCCATTCAATTATTGGCGGTGGGGCTTGAGCGATTAAATGGGCGTCAGCTCTTTGTGGCGCGCACACTTGGTGCCTCAAAATGGCAATGTTTTTATCATGTCACATTACCACTACTCAAAAGTACGTTGATTGCCACAGTGATTTTGACATGGTCACGTGCCCTTGGCGAATTTGGCGCAGTGATTATGGTGGCGGGCGCAACGCGCATGAAAACAGAAATTCTACCCACATCCATTATGCTGAATCTATCAACCGGCGAGCTCGATTTAGCGATGGCAATTGCGGTGATTTTAATGATGATCTCTTTAACATGCTCTTTAATCTTTGAATATGCTTTTAGGGGACGCCGTGCTGACGCTCGATGAACTTTGCCTTAATGTTGGGGCATTTACCTTAGACAATATTTCACTTGCATTAAAACCAGGCGATTATTGCGTCATTTTAGGGCGCACAGGGTCAGGTAAAACATTATTGTTAGAATCGATCGCAGGGCGTTATTCCCAATTGACAGGATCAATCACGCTCAATGAACAATCTTTATCAAAAATGCCCGTGGAAGCACGCAACATTGGCTTTGTGTATCAGCATTTTGAGCTTTTTAACCATTTAACTGTGCGAGAAAATATTGCTTTTCCCTTAAAAATGCGCAAAGTGCCCATGGCACGGCAACAGAATCGTACCCTTAAGATTGCAAATGAATTGGGCATTGCCCATTTATTAGATTCAGCCATCACACATTTAAGTGGCGGTGAGCGTCAGCGCGTTGCCTTGGCGCGGGCACTGATTTTTGAGCCCGAGCTTTTATTGTTAGATGAGCCCACCAGCGCCCTTGATTATGTGACGCGCCATGAAATGCGCCGCGTGCTGCATCACATTCATCGCACAACTTCGCCCATTATTGTGCATGTCACCCATGACATCAGCGAGGCGCTGGCGTTGGCCACACACATTGGCGTGATGAAAAATGGGCGTTTAATCCATTTTTATCCCCTCACCGATGCCTTAAAAGCAGACGGCGAGGCACGATTATTTGAGCAATTGACTTAAAAAAGGAGTGATGATGTTCATGACCACCGAAGAGATGGAGCGCTTCATCCGTGAAGATGTGCCATATATTGATTTAACCTCAACACTACTCGGGATTGAGCAAGCCCCAACAGAAATTCAATACATGACACGCAGTGGCGGTGTTGTGGCGGGCACTGAGATTGTGGCAAAACTGTGTGAGCGTTTAGGCATTGAAGTTTTGAGTATGAAACCTTCAGGTACACGCATTCATGCCTGTGATCAGTTATTGACGGCCAAAGGGCGGGGCGATTCCATTCATACCCTCTGGAAAGTTGGGCAAAACATTTTAGATTACACCTCAGGCGTTGCGAGCACCACGCGTAAAATGGTGGACATTTGCCAACAAGCGCCTCAAAAAGTGGCACTGTTGACCACGCGTAAAAGCATTCCCGGGACAAAAGCGCTTGCCATTAATGGCATTGTGGCAGGAGGCGCTGTGCCACATCGTTTGGGTTTATCAGAAACCATTTTGATCTTTAAGCAGCACCGTCAATTTTTTAAAGATGATGCAGCGCTCAGTGACCGATTGTCGGAGATTCGTCATTTGACCTGCGAGAAAAAGATCGTCATTGAGGCGGATCATTTAGAAGAAGCCATTCGCTTTGCAAAAATGCCCATCGATGCCATTCAGTTTGATAAATTAACGCCAGAGCAATTGAGTACAGCCGTCATGCACATGCGCGCGCACCATCCTCAATTGACATTATTAGGCGCAGGTGGCATTAACTTAAGCAACATTGAAGCTTACGCGCAAACAGGAGTGGATGGCTTGGTGACCACAGCGCCGTACTATGCCAAAGCGCTTGACATAAAAGTCAATATTTTGTCCTAATCTGCATAATATTTGATTGAAGTATACGGAATATGTACGCAATTTTTGCATAATAGCTTAGAATAGCGAACTTTCTATTGTACTTGAGCATTCATTTTTGAGGTAATGCATGGATTGGCAACAAATACTCTTCCAATTTCTAGGTGGACTGGGCCTGTTTCTTTTTGCAATCAAATTTATGGGCGATGGGCTTCAAAAGTCAGCGGGTAACCGCCTTCGCACCATTTTAGATCGCTTTACCACAAACCCATTTATGGGGATTTTGGCAGGTATTTTTGTCACAGTACTCATTCAATCAAGCTCTGGCACCACGGTGATTACGGTGGGGCTTGTGAGCGCAGGATTAATGACTTTGCGTCAAGCGATTGGCGTCATCATGGGAGCAAACATTGGCACCACGGTGACGGCATTCATCATCGGGATCGACATTGGTGAGTACGCCTATCCGATTTTATTGATGGGTTCAGTGATGCTCTTTTTCTTCAAAAAAACGAGTGTGCAAAACTTAGGGCAAATCTTCTTTGGCTTTGGTGGCTTGTTCATCGGGCTTGATTTGATGAGTAGTGGATTGGCGCCATTGCGGGAATTGCCGCTCTTTACTCAACTCATTTTAGAGATGAGTCACAGCCCGATTTTAAGCGTTTTTGTGGGTACTGTGTTTACCTTGATTGTGCAATCTTCAAGTGCCACCATTGGGATTTTGCAAGGCTTGTATGCTGAAAATTTGATTTCACTGCAAGGCGCATTGCCTGTGCTCTTTGGGGATAACATTGGGACAACGATTACAGCGGTATTGGCAGCAATTGGCGCGACTGTGATTGCAAAGCGTGCGGCAGCCATTCATGTGTTATTTAATGTGCTTGGTGCGGTGATTTTCCTTATTTTCCTGGGGCCATACACGCATTTTATCATGTGGGTCACCGGGCAATTGGCGCTTGAACCTAAAATGCAGATCGCCTTTGCACACGGGACATTTAACTTAGTCAATACATTGATTCAATTGCCATTCATTGGCCTTTGGGCTTATTTGGTGACAAAACTCTTGCCAGAGCGCGAAAAACCTCATGAAAAAGTGGCGCTCTATTTAGATGAAACCATCATTGAAAAATCCCCAAGCATTGCCATTGGGCAAGCGAAAAAAGAGCTCATTCATATGGGGAATTTGAGCATCGATGGTTTAAAACGTTCTCTTGAATACCTAAAAACCAACAATATGGATGATGCGGCATTTGGACGCATTTTAGAGAAGAATATCAATATATTGGATGAAGAGATCACTCGCTATTTGGTGAAAATTTTCCCTCATTCAATCACGCCCCAAGATTCAAATGATCTACAAGCAATGCTCAACTTAGTGTGTGACATCGAGCGCATTGGCGATCACTTTGAAAACATCATCGAGCAGATCGATTATATGGGTGAGCACAACATTACCTTGAGTGACGATGCGAAAAATGAGGTCTTTGAGATGTTTGAACTCACCATTCGCTCGGTTGAGCTGGCCATCACGGCGTTAGATAAGACCGATTTATCAAAAGCGCGCCGCGTTTATGAGTTAGAAGATGAGATCGATGATATGGAGCGTTATTTGCGTAAGCAACACATTCGCCGCCTCAATCATGGGGAATGTACGCCAAAATCTGGTTTAACGTATACAGATTTAATCTCAAATCTTGAGCGCATTGGTGATCACGCCCACAACATTGCTGAGATGCTCTTTGAGAAACATCAACATTAACGGAATTATCTAGCAACTCAATCAAGCCTCTTCTATACTGAGTGAACATCATTCATTAGGAGAGGCTTTATGGTTGTGGACATTTCTCGGCGTGGATTCATAAAATTGGGCACCGTTGCCGGCATCACCTTGATGATTGGGCGCTTGCCAACGGCAAATGCCACACAAGTCAATTCAGGGCCCTCATCCACCGATTGGATGGGCAAAAATGGTCAAGCAAAATTCAGATGGGATGGCATTCGTAAAGTCACGGGGCAAAAGAACTTTGCGCGTGATTATCGTGCCCGTGATTTAGAGGGGTGGCCAGATCAGCAGTGTTATGCATTGATGCTCAAAGTCACCAAGGCAGATCGCACCTTTGAAGGGGTGGATTTATCTGTGCTGGGGGATCTTCAGCCAGATCGTTTGATCCTGCAAGAGGATTTGGTGCGCGATGGCTTTAACATTCCGCAAGATACGAGCATGGGTAAAGGCTTTTATGGGCAAAATATTTTACTGCCAAAAGGCATGACGTCGCCCATTTTAGGTCATCCTGTGGCGATTTTAATTTATAAGGATTTCCCGCGCTTTAATGCTGCTGAGCGCCTATTGCAATTTGATGACAGCGTCATTCAATATGGTGAAGTGACGGGCATTCGACCTTTTAATAACTATGGGGCGGCGCGTTATGTGCGCATTGGTGGGGCAACACCGTATGATCCATCAGTGTTTTCGCCGTATCAAGATGCCGCCATTAAAGGTAAGTTTAAGGGCAATGCTGTGATTTGGCCACCTGAGGCAAAGCCGGATGATACGATGGTGCCAAGCTTTTTCCATAAGGATCGGGGCGGCGGTTTTTTACATGCCTTGCAACAAGCCCATCAAAAACCTGAGACGCAAAATAAAGGGATGGAGCATGCACAGGACATTGCGCAAATGGTTGAGGCTGCGAAAAATGATCCCAATAAATTTGTGTTAGAGCGCCATGGCTTTTCTCAATCCATTGATCCTTGCGCATTAGAGCCCGATAACTGCAATGTTTGGTTTGATGAACAAACAAAAACATTGCACATTTTAACCGCCACGCAATCCCCAGCTGGGGTTGCGAACATGGCAGCCGATTTAGTAAAGCATAATCAAACAGTGGATGTGAAAAACATTGTCCTACTCACTGGTTCAACAGTGGGTTATGGCTCTAAAGATTACTCTGTGTTCCCCATTTATGCGATGGCGGCGAGCTTTTACAGCGACGGATTACCGGTTCGCATGGCCAATAATCGCTATGATCAATTTCAAATGGGCATGAAGCGCCATTCAGTGGAGATGGACGTCACCATTGTGGGAGATAAAACCACTGGAAAATTTGAGATTCTCAAAGGTACCTACAACTGTAATGGCGGCGGGCGTGAGAATTTATCTGTGGCGGTGTCCCATGTGGCGGTGCGCGGTGCGCAGTCCATCTATTATTTTCCAAAATCTGACCTCACCGCATTAGCGATGGCAACGCCAGCGGTGGAAGCAGGATCGATGCGCGGCTTTGGCTCATTGCAATCGATGGCCATTACAGAAATGATGGTGGATGAATTGTCCGAGATCTTAAAGATCGACCCGATGATGCTGCGTCGCAATAATGCGATGCTCGAAGGGTATCCAAATACGCAAGGGGGCATCATTGCGGGTGATCCACGCAATGTGGAGATGCTCAATTTAGCAGAACAGCATCCGATGTGGCAAAATCGCATGCGCGATAAAATTCGTTATGAAGCCAATCATCCAGGATTTTTATATGGTGTGGGATTTGCGCAGGTGCAGCAGGTGTATGGCTCAAGTGGTGTGCCCACCATTTTATCTTTGTCCTTTGATGCAGAAGGTCAGCTCACTATGCGCCATTGTATGCAGGAGATCGGGACGGGCGGCACAACTGCTCAACAAGTGATGGTGTGGCAGGCGCTCAGTAAAGCACCCGATGTGGTGGAGTTTGGGGTGACAGAATTCCCTGAATTGCCTTTACACACAAGCTGGGCAGATCAAAAGAAACAAGATGAGTTGGCTAAACATGATCCTTATTGGACGCCGGGCATAATTCCGGACATGAGTTCCTCAAGTGGTGTGTATTACATTGGCTTTGGCACGCGTCAAGCGGGTAAATTCTTATTGGAAAATAGTTTATGGCCAGCCGCTAAAGCCATTTGGAGTCAAGGTGTGGGCGGTGGCTCGATGAACAGCTTGAATCTATCGTTATCTGATTTACGCGTCACAGAGCTTGGCATTGGCGGTGGCGGCATGAAGCCCATTCCCTTTGAAGTACTGGCGAAAAAAGCTCATGAAATGGGTCTGATTACAGGCGTTGCTGTGCATGCTTATTCAAGTTGGCAATGGGCGCGGGCTGATTTTGACATCCCAACGGTGGGCGCTTGTCATCTACCGTTAGATGCATTGGCTGTGCAATATGGTGAAGGTGCACCTAAGCATTTACGGGATCAAATGACCACAGGTGGTTTTCATTTCATTGCCCGTAAAGAGGCATTTTTCCCGCCCACAGATCGTGGCGGTGCTGATCCCACAACCGTGACCCCTGCGGCATGTTTGGTGGCGCTTGCCATTAATCAAGGCACGGGGGCGGTGCAAATTTTGCGTCATCATATGCTCATGAGTCCTGGGAAAATGATTGTGCCACAGTTGGTTTCTGGGCAGATTCAAGGTGGGACAGCGATGGGCATTGGGCATGCATTGATGGAAGAATTGCCCTTGTATGATGATGGTCCTGGCAATGGTACCTGGAACTTTAACCGGTATATTTTACCGCGCGCTAAAGATGTGGCAGTGTGGCAACAAAGCACAGACTTTTTACCGCCATTGTCAGAAACATCACCACCAAAAGGCATGGCGGAACTTGGCATGATTCCGATTTTGCCAGCAATTGGCAATGCAATTGCCCATGCAACAGGGCATCGCTTTTATGAATTTCCGATCACTGCAGAGAAGATTAAGCGCGTGCTACAAGCAAAGTAGATCGTTAGGGCGGTCGATGTCATAAATGGCGCCAAAATCATCCGTGTCGATCAAATGGCAAGTGTGTGCTTTGACAATTGCACTTGCCCCTTGATCGCCTGTCAGTTGCTTTAATTCAGGAAATAAACTCTGATCAAACCCCACAGGATGTCCTGCTTGACCTTGATAAATCGGGCGGGCAATCGGGTATTTAGTCAGGGCATTTTTAACCTTTGTGAGGGTCACGGGCTGAATGTAGGGTAAATCCGCCGGTAAAATCAGGATGCCTGTTGTATTGTTAGGCAAGGCTTGAATGCCTTGGCGGATGCTCTCGCCCATGCCATCGCTTTCGATGATTTGAATGGGGCTGCCCAATGTTTGTGCCAATGCAATGACATCCGCTTCTTCTTGATTGACCACAATCAAAATCTCATCAGCGTTGAAGGATTTTAACGTGGCTTGATGGGTTGTGGCTAAAATAGTACGCTCAAAGTGTGGCGGTAAATGGCACAATTTATGTACATTGTGCAGAGCTTTAAAACGGCGACTGTGGCCAGCGGCAAGCAGTAATAGACGGATCATAGATACTTTTGACTCACGCAAAGGGTTACCTAACGGTAACACAGATCCTTAAATAAAGGGGATGAATCATTGAAATGGATAAAAGTCCTTTGAATTATTTAAAAAAATCATGGCAAAATTTATATAATAAATAATTGATTTATATTAATTAAATGAATAATTGGTATACATCGGGTAACTTGTGGCGCTATAATGACTCGACTCTCTTGTAGGTGGTCGGTAATTTAGCCGATTTCCAAACAATATTTTATTGAGAAATGACTCATAAAATGGAGGGGGGTCTTAATTTGAAGATTTAATTTATTTCTCAGGCTGATTTAAAGATTAACTTTTTAAATCAACCACTGAAGAAGTATAGTCAAGTATCTTTTCTATTGATAGGAGTCAATCATGGCATTCGCAACAGTTAATCCTTACACCAATGAACTCGTTAAAGAATTCCCAAGCGCGACAGAAGCAGAGATTGTTTCTGCCATCGACAAAGCGGATGCAGCATTCCAAAGCTGGAAAAACTTACCCGTTGCAGAACGTGTGAGCATTTTAGGCAAAGCGGCTAAACATTTGCGTGACAACATCGATGAGCATGCCAAACTCATCACTTTAGAAATGGGTAAAGTGTTTGCTGAGTCTAAAGCAGAAGTGGAATTGTCTGCACAAATTTTAGAATATTACGTAAAACACGCAGAAGAACAATTACAACCACGTAAACTTCCTGTGATGGATCCTGCGGAAGGTGAAGCTTCTTTGGTGTACGAGCCTTTAGGCGTATTGCTTGCCATCGAACCTTGGAACTTCCCGTATTATCAAGTGGCGCGTATTTTGGCACCGCAATTGTCAGCGGGTAATACATTGATTTTAAAACATGCTTCAAACGTACCACAATGTGCTGCGGCGTTTGAAAAAATGATGTTAGAAGTGGGCTTGCCTGAAGGCGTGTTCATCAACTTATTTGCTGAGCATCATCATGTGGAAACCATTTTACAAGATCCACGCGTGTGTGGCGTTGCATTGACAGGTTCTGAATTTGCAGGTTCTGCCGTTGCACAAGTTGCGGGTAAACACCTTAAAAAATCCATCATGGAATTAGGCGGCGCGGATGCATTTGTGGTATTAGACGATGCGGACATTGAAAAAACTGCCAAATGGGGCGTGTTTGGCCGTCATTGGAATGGTGGTCAAGTGTGTGTATCTTCTAAACGCATGATTGTGGATGCAAAAGTGTATGATGAATATTTAGAAAAATACACAGCAGGCGTGGCGGCATTGAAAGCAGGTGATCCGATGGATCCTGCCACACAATTGGCACCATTGTCTTCACAACGTGCGAAAGATGGTTTATTAAAACAGATCGAAGAAGCCGTTAAACACGGTGCAACAGCGATTGAAGTGGGCGAAAAAGTTCCAGTTCAAGGTTGCTTTGTTCAACCCACCATTTTAACAAATGTGACGCCAGACAATCCTGCGTACTATCAAGAGTTCTTTGGCCCTGTGTCCATGATCTTTAAAGCGAAAGATGAAGCCGATGCCATTCGCATTGCCAACGATTCACCTTTCGGCTTAGGCGGTTCTGTCTTTACATCTGACAATGAACGTGGCCGCAAAGTGGCACATCAAATCTCAACAGGTATGGTGTTTGTGAATCATCCAACCATGGTGAAAGCAGACTTACCATTTGGCGGTGTACGTCGCTCAGGCTTTGGTCGTGAATTGATCGATTTAGGCTTAAAAGAGTTCGTGAACCAAAAATTAGTGGACATCGTGGACATTGATGCACCGTTCTAAGCATTAAGTTTTTGAGATGATAGAGAGCCTCCTTCGGGAGGCTTTTTTGTATCTTCTGAATTTGTGGCTTATATTGATGCCAAGAGGAGGATTTATGAATCGACAAACAGCAACATGGGTTGGGCTCAGCGCGATTGTGCTGTGGAGTGCCAATGTGGGATTGCTTCGCCAAGTGGCGGTGCATTTTGGGGCAGTGGGCGGTGCGGCGTTAACATATTCAGTGGCGACAGTTTTTTTGCTCATCACGCTTGCACGCCCAAGCATCCAGGCCTTTACTAAAACGTATCTCATTTGGGGCAGCCTCTTATTTGTGGCGTATGAAGTCTGTTTTTCGCTCGCCATTGGTTATGCAAATACGGCAGAGCAAGCCATTGAAGTGGGCATGGTCAATTATCTGTGGCCAACCTTTACCATTGTGGCGGCGATTTTATTCAATCATCAAAAAAGTAATCTTTGGATCATTCCGGGATTCATTGTGTCATGTGCAGGCATTGTGTGGATTTTAGGGGGTGAAGCGGGCATCAGTGTATCGATGATGCTAGATAACATCAGTGATAATCCCTTAAGTTATGGTTTAGCTTTTGTGGGTGCAGTGATTTGGGCAGCCTATTGCATTGTGACGGCAAGGCTTGCAAAGGGGCAAAATGGCATCACGCTCTTTTTCTTATTAGTGGCAATCACCTTATGGTTGCAATATGGATTGACGGGGCAATCAAACATTGAGTTCAGTTGGGTGGGCGCAGGTTATTTATTGATGGCAGGCGCGGCGATGGGATTTGGTTATGCCGCATGGAATGTGGGCATTTTACATGGCAATGTCACATTGCTGGCCACTGCATCGTACTTTGTGCCAGTTTTGTCTGCTGTGTTGGCGGCGATTTTATTAAGCGCACCGTTGTCTTTTTCCTTCTGGATGGGTGTTGTGTTGGTGTGTTTAGGGTCGATCATCTGTTTGTGGTCCACACGTCATGCATAAAAAATCCCGCACGAGGCGGGATTTTATTCATCAGAATCAGTTAATTAGTAACCGACGTGATGATCATGCTCAATTTTACCTTTAAAGATGCGATGCACATAGAATGTATATGCAAGGATCATTGGCAATACAATCGCAACACCCCATAAGGTGAATTCTAATGACGCAGGGGCTGCACTTGCTTCCCAGATGGTCAATTTACCTAAGATGATGTCAGGGAAGATGCTGTATGAGAAACCAATGAAGGCACACAATACAATCAATACCGCACATAAGTAAGGCACCCAGTCATATTGGAAGGTATTGTCCACAGCGATTTTAGGCAACATACGGAAGATGATGAAGGCTAAAATCACACAGGCCAATGGCACAGGTGCTAAATAAATGATGTTCGGGAATGTGAACCATTTATTGTACACAGTGGTGCTCACAAGTGGCGTTGCCGCAGAGATCAATACGATCGCTAAGAAGGCTAAGAAAATGCTGTTTCTGACAGTTTTAATTGCCATTTGGCGGATGTGATCTTTAGATTTAAAGATCAACCATGCTGAGCCTAACAACGCATAACCAAAGCAAACAGAAATGCCCACTAAAATGGCGAATGCCCAGCCACCTAAAGAGGTGTCTAAACCTGTGGCATATAAACCCACCATCACGCCTTGTGACAAGGTCGCAACGTATGAACCGATGGAGAACAATGCATCCCATAAACCTCTGTGATGCTCTTTTGCTGTGTTACGGAAGTCAAATGCTGCACCGCGTAAAATTAAGCCGCCAAGCATCAACACAGTCGGAATGTAAAGGGTCACTAAAATGTCGCCATATGCTTTAGGGAAAGCAATGAAGATGACGCCAATTCCAAGGACGATCCAAGTTTCGTTCGCATCCCAAAATGGGTCAATCGTTGCCACCATAGAATCGCGATCCGCACGATTTTTCACAAATGGGAACAATAAGCCCACGCCTAAGTCATAACCATCGAAAATGATGTAAAAGAAGACCGCCGCTGCCATTAAAAAGGCAAATATGACGGGTAGAATTGTTGCTGCATCCATGACCATGATTATGCTCCTTGTTTCGCAGTGTTATTTTTGATGGCTTTGTGTGTCATATAAAACAATACAGATAAGTAGCTCACTAAGATGAAGGCATAAAGTAAGCCGTACATTAACAATGAAGAGATCATCACTGTCATGCCGTGAGGTGCTGCGGCATCTGCTGTTTTAAGCACGCCATACACTAACCAAGGTTGACGACCAATTTCTGTCACATACCAACCGGCAATGACAGCGATCCAGCCTGAGAATGTCATGGCCACTAAGCCTTTTAACATCCAGTTAGACACTTCTTTTTTGCGCCACAATTGGAAAGCTGCAATCCATGAAGCAAAGAGCATTAAGAAGCCAATGCCCACCATGATTCTAAAACTCCAGAAGACTTTTGCCACAGGTGGATGTTCTGCGAATGTGTTTAAACCACGGATTTCGCCATCCCATGTATGGGTTAAAATCAAGCTGCCTAAATGTGGCACCGCAAGGTCAAATTTATTTGAACGGGTCGCTTCATCAGGGAATGCAATGAGGTTTAATGCAGCGGGTGCTTCTGTTTCCCAGATGGCTTCGATGGCGGCTAATTTATCCGGTTGATGTTTTAACACCAATAAACCAGACATGTCACCCACAAAGATTTGTACAGGGATCAAAATGGCAGCCACAACCACACCTAAATGCATCGCGTGACGAGTGCCTGCAGCGCGGTCACCTTTAAGCATACGGTATGCAGAGATACCAGCAACGATGAAGGCTGCTGTTAAGCCAGAGGCCAATAACATGTGCGCTAAGCGAGTCAAGAAGCTTGGGTTGAAAATCACTTCCCACCAGCTTGTGACATGGGCAACGCCATCGATCATTTCATAACCGGCTGGGGTTTGCATCCAAGAGTTCAATGCAATGATCCAGAAAGCTGAGAACGATGTACCCACCGCCACTAAAACTGTCGCGATGTTGTGTGTACGATCAGAGACGCGGTTTTGACCAAAGAGCATCACACCTAAGAATGTGGCCTCTAAGAAGAACGCAGTCAATACTTCATAGCCCAATAACGGCCCTGCAATATTACCCACGGTTTCCATAAAGCCCGGCCAGTTTGTACCAAATTGGAAGCTCATGGTCACGCCTGTCACCACACCAATGGCGAAGCTCAACGCAAAGATTTTAACCCAGAAGTTATACGCATTTAACCAAGACTGATCTTGCGTTTTCTGATAACGTAGTTTAAAAAATAAAAGCATCCATGCCAATGCGATGTTAATGCTTGGAAAGATGATGTGAAATGTAATATTAATGGCAAATTGTATCCGTGCCAGTACGGTTGGATCTAGTTCCATTTTTGAACCTTTAATTTACAGTGGGGGAGGGCCAACATTATAGGATATTTTTATAGAATAGGGGGAGGCTTTCTATAAAAAAACTTTTATTTTGTCGTATTTTCGAACAATTTTGTAAAAATTGTGTAGATTGTTTAAGGGCTTATCCATAAAAACGGTAAAATTGATCAAGGAGACAGAATCATGAACCATATCAAAAAAGTGTTAATTTCTTTAGGCATTGTGAGCCTTGTGGCTGCGTGTGCATCGAATGATCCTTATCGTGATCGTGGCACCCGTGAAAATGTGGTGTCAGGTGCATTGATTGGGACGGCTGTGGGCGCTGGCGTGGGTGCATTGTCGAGCAAAAAACATCGTGGTCGCAATGCAGCGATTGGCGCAGGCATTGGGGCAGCGGCAGGGGCGACGACAGGTGCTGTGGCAACACAACGCACTTATTAATTGATTCATCATCATTAGAATGGAAGAACTATGAAAAAAATTGTGATGGCATTTTCGATGTCTGCATTGGTGCTGGCAGGGTGTACAACAAATCCTTACACAGGACAAGAGCAAGCCGCCGACAGTGGTGTAGGTGCCGCCATCGGTGCAATTGTGGGGGCAGGCATTGGAGCTTTATCAGATAAAGGTAAACCAGGACGCGGCGCTTTAATTGGTGCCGCAGGCGGCGCTGCAGTGGGCGGAGGCATTGGTTATTATTTGGATCAGCAGGAAGCGAAATTGCGCCAAAGCTTAGAAGGGACAGGCGTGAGCGTCACGCGTTATCCGGATCGCATTGTATTGAATATGCCGAACAGTTTAACGTTTGACACCAGCAGTTCTGTCCTTAAACCCTTTGGCGTACAAACCTTAAAAAGCGTGGCGGCTGTGTTAAAAGAGTACAACAAAACCGGCGCGCGCATTGTGGGTTATACAGATTCCACGGGCACCATGGCCATCAATCAGCGCTTATCAAATGAGCGTGCACAAAGTGTGGCCAATGCATTGGTATTGCAAGGCATCAGTGCGGCACGTTTAACCACGTATGGGGCAGGTCCTAGCGATCCGATTGCCTCAAATGCAACGCCTGAAGGGCGCGCGCAAAATCGCCGCGTAGAGATCACGTTGTATCCTTTACAATAACTATAATTAAGCGGCGCTGACATTGAGTGGGCGCCGTTTTTATTGATGCATGTGGTTTTAATGATTCTCTTCAATATAACCCAAAATTTCTCCAGCTTTAATGGCAATCCAGAGCTCGACAATATCTGCCGTTGAATTGGTGGCGCGCGTTGTAATCTCCTGAATCTTTTGCATGCGATAGACTAAAGTTTGTTTATGGATGTGCAGCTGTTTAGCGGTTTTCTCCCAAGCGCGATCATTTTCTAAAAAGACCTTTAACGTGTGCACATAGCGCGTATTTTTCTGCTGATCTTGTTGATACAGTGCCCCTAAATTGAGCTCAAAAATGCGCTCAGCATCTTGTAAATTTTTTGGCAATGTATAGCGACTATAATTTTGCTTGGCATAATGCTGCACAGGCAGAGCATCTGTGGTGTTTTTATATGCAAGCTTTGCTTCTGCAAAGGCATCGTTGATGCGTTTGATCTGTTTGATGGGATCACTGATGCCCATGTACTCAAAAAGATTGGTGAGCTTTTCAACATTGTGTGCCTCTGTCAGTAAAAACACGCGCTGCTTTTGAAAGAGGCACAAACCGCGGATGGCAAATTTAAAAAAGACTTTTTGATAATTAATGTCAGGCTTCGGTTTAGCGATGATGGCAATGCAATTATCAATGCTCACATTGTAATTTGGCAGCTTTTTCTCAATATACGCATCACTGATGCGCTCATTTAAAATGTCGTCTAAAAACTCGCTCGAGAGCAAACTGCGTTGATAGGAGTTCTCTTTACGCATCTCGATGTATAAGCTAAAGAGCAGGGTTAAGCTTTGCAATAATTCACTACTGATATTGCTATCCTCGACCACAAGGCTGATGCCGTGGGATTTTAATGGGATGATATTCAGCGTGGGGGCAGTTTTTTGGTAAATTTTTTGCGGCACATCGCTGTGCAGATCAAGGGTGGATAAAAGCTTTAAGCGCGTTTCACTCAATGGTTCAAAGCTGAACAATGTCTCTTTCGGATTGATGCTATTGACCAAATCAATGGGCATGTTTAAAAGGGCAGTGACGCGCGCGGTGAGCTCTTGCACATTGTGCTCACGAATCAACTCTTTGGAGTGCTCATATAATAATTTGACCAACTGATTGTTGATCACTTCTTTTTTGTCTTTATTGGCCTCAATGATGATTTTAGCGATCTCAATAAAGGGCACGTGATAATCAATGAATAGCACAGGGAAATCATATTGATCCGCCACTTCAATCAGCATTTTAAGGTCTTTAGGTGCACTCATGTGAGTGGAGATCATCAATCCTGCTAAATCTGCGTGGATCAACCGCATGATGTAGTCTTTTTGTTTTAAACCATTTTTTGGAATACCAAGACCGGTGGTCATGATTAAGTGGTTGGGCAATACCCATTCGCTGGGGTTTTCTAATTCTGAGGTGTGTGCCCAGACAATTTTTCGGTGGGCACCTTTGTGACCGCCCATTAATTCTATCTTCAGCTCAGGTTTATCGATTAAATCACGAATGGTGAGTTGCATGTTACGCCTTTAAAATGAATCATACGATCGTATGAATTTATCATACATTTCATTATTTTTATCTAATTGTTATGAAATGAAGAACGCAATACTATCGAATCAGTGATAAGAACTGAGTTTTGAAAGGATGGAATGGCTATAGTGATTTGAAAATATGTGAAATTTTTTATTCATAAATGTATTGTGAGACTTCAGAATAGCTACAAATGGCAAATAATAATCAAGAAGCTCATCAAAGTAACAGGGGAACGAGGAGAAAATATGAGGACTGTGAGTATGGAAGGATTAGCAAAGCCTTCAAACCAAGAGATCAGCGCAGACAGCGTTGAAGGACAGGAGACGGAGACATTAGTCACCAAAAAATTAACATTGCTAGAAGGCGTGGCCATGATTGTGGGCACGAACATTGGTGCAGGTGTATTGGCCATCCCGTATGCATCGCGCAATTCAGGCTTTTTGCCACTCTTTTTGTGGCTCATCATCATTGGCATCATCACCACGATCACGATGCTTTATGTGGCAGAATCTTCGCTTCGCACCAAAGCACACCATCAATTGAGCGGGCTTGCACGTAAATATGTGGGTAAAGTGGGTTCATGGCTCATTTTTATCTCAATTTTTGCCAATACAACGGGCGCATTGATTGCTTATATGGCGGGCAGTGGCCGATTAATGAATGTGTTGTTTGGCATTCCGAATCAGCTCGGCAGCATTTTGTTTGCCATTCCGGCGGTTGGCATTTTATATGCAGGGCTCAAAGCCATTGGTAAAGGGGAAAAATACATTAGTATTACGATGGTGGCACTCATTTTAGTGCTCTCTTTTTCCACCATTTTCAATGTGAATACAAAAATTGAACACTTGATGGAAGGGCGCTGGTCTTACATGATCCCCATCATCTATTTAGTGGTGTTCAGCTATTCTGCACAATACATTGTGCCAGAGATTGCCCGCGGCCTTGCCCATAAGCCTAAAGCGTTGCCAAAAGCCATCATGATCGGCATGGCGTGTACATTCATCTTATTGACAACTGTGGCATTGTCTGTGATTTCATTAGCTGGCATTGAAGGCGTGGATGAAATTGCCACCATCACTTGGGGTAAATATTTAGGTGCGTGGGCAGCTTTGATTGCCAACTTCTTTGCACTGTGTGCGATGCTCACCTCCTATTGGGGTTTGGCTGGCAGCTACTTTACCAACATTTTTGATCAATTTAAGTTAGGTTCAGAAACGCATAAGCTTCGTCGTTTAACTGTGCTTGCTGTGATCTGTGTGCCGCCCTTTATTTTGGCATATCGTGAAATGGTTTCATTTGGTCGTGCGCTTGAATTTGCCGGTGCAGTGGGCGGTGTGATTTTAGCCATTTTACCCATCATTATGTTGAAAAATGCTCGTAAAAACGGAGACATTCAACCCGATTGGCAGTGCAATCGTTTGATCACAAGCGTGCCTGTGCAAACGATCATCGTGACCCTTTATGTTTTTGCGGCGCTCTACGCCGTCAGTGATTTGCTCTATAACATCAATCTATTGCCAACCCCAGTAGAAGAGATGCTCGTGAGTCTTAATGTGTTCATCCCAAAATAATAACGATCGACACGACAACCATTTTATTGAATTGATTTAAATCTAAGGAGTTTCAAATGAGTACTTTACCTGAATTGCGCGAAGAATATGTGGCTCGCGGTGTCAGCACTGGCAACTTAAATGTGGCAAAAAGCGCTAAAAATTCAATCATCATCACGAAAGATGGCAAAGAGTTCATTGACTTTGCAGGCGCCATTGGCGTGATGAACGTGGGGCACAGCCATCCTAAAGTGATCGAAGCGATCAAAGCACAAGTGGAACACTTCACGCATCCTGGTTTTAACGTCATCATGTATGAAGGTTATGTGGAAGTGTGCCGCCGTTTGTGTGAAATCACCGCAGGGGATCACAAGAAAAAAGCATTGTTATTAAACTCAGGCGCGGAAGCGGTTGAAAATGCGGTGAAAATTTCTCGTAAATACACAGGCAGAAGCGGTGTTGTGGTCTTTAACCGCGCATTCCACGGTCGCACAAACTTAACGATGGGCATGACGAGTAAAGTGAAACCTTATAAAGAAGGTTTTGGTCCATTTAACTCTGATGTTTTCCAAGCACCGTTCCCATTTGTCTATGAACGTCCAAGCCGCATGACGGAAGATGAGTACATCGATGAAGTGATCGCACGTTTTAAAGAGTTCTTTAAAGGCACCGTGTGCCCAAGTATGATTGCATGTGTGGTGATGGAACCTGTACAAGGCGAAGGCGGCTTCATCATTCCACCGAAACGCTTTGTTGAGTTCGTGTATAACTTCTGTCAAGAACATGGCATTGTGTTTGTGGCCGATGAAATTCAAGCCGGTTTTTGCCGTACCGGTAAACTCTTTGCGATGGAACACTTTGGCATTGTGCCAGATTTAATGACCACGTCTAAATCCTTAGCGGCAGGCATGCCATTGAGTGCTGTGGTTGGGCGCGCTGAAATCATCAATGAACCGACAGCAGGTCAATTAGGTGGCACATTTGCCGGTAACCCGATTGCCTGTGCAGCAGCCCTTGCTGTGATGGACATTGTGGAAGAAGAGTCATTGAATGAAAAATCAGAAGCATTGGGCGCGAAGCTTGAAGCCTTCTTGGTTGAGATGCAAAAAGATTATTCATTCATTGGCGACATCCGTCGTTTAGGTGCGATGGTTGCGGCAGAGTTGACTGATCCTGCCACAGGTTTAGCGGACTCAAAACGCACGAGCATCATCACAAAATATGCGAACGACAATGGATTATTGTTATTATCAGCAGGCTTACACGGCAATGTCATTCGCTTCTTGTCACCTTTGACCATCACTGATGAAGAATTGGCTAAGGGTTTAGCGATTCTCAAAGATGCATTAGCAGAAGCGAGCAAACAGTAGGAAGGATGAATTTCAATGAATGAATTAAAGGTTTACAATCCCGCAACGGGCGATCTATTGGCGCAACTAGCAATGGACAGCACGGAGCTGATTGAAACAAAACTCAAAGCAGGGCATGATGCCTTAACGGCATGGCGCAACACTTCGGCCTATGAGCGATCGGCATTATTGACAAAATGGGCAGCGCTCATTGTGGCCAATAAAGCTGAGATTGCCAAAATCATGACGGAAGAGAATGGTAAACCATTGAAAGAATCCCTCGGTGAAGTGGACTACGCTGTGAGTTACTTAACGTGGTATGCAGAAGAGGCCAAACGCATTTATGGTCGCACCATTCCGGCAAGCTCAACGAATAAGCGCTTGATTGTCACACGCCAAGGTTTAGGTTTAGTGGCAGCGATCACGCCTTGGAACTTTCCGGCGGCGATGATGACGCGTAAAGCAGGGCCTGCATTGGCAGCCGGCTGTACGTTTATCGTCAAACCTGCGGAAGATACGCCATTGACCATGATTCGATTGGTGGAATTAGCGCATGAAGCAGGCATCCCAAAAGATGTATTGCAATGCGTGATCGGTTATGGTCATGAGGTGGGTCCTGTATTTACCGCAAGCCCATATGTGCGCAAAATCACCTTTACCGGTTCAACGCCAGTGGGTAAACGCCTCATCAGTGAGAGCGCGGCAACGGTCAAACATATGTCGATGGAGTTAGGCGGACATGCGCCGTTCATCATCTGTGAAGATGCGGACATCGATTATGTGGTTGAGCAAGCGATGGCTTCAAAATTCAGAAATGCAGGGCAAACATGCGTTTGTGCGAACCGTTTCATTGTGCATCAATCTGTGCTTGCAGAGTTCAGTGAGAAGTTTGCTAAAGCTGCCCGCGCCCTTAAAATGGGTAATGGGATGGATGAAGCCACAGACATTGGTCCACTCATCAATCAAAAAGGCTTTGATAAAGTGGTCTTTCAAATTGAGGATGCCAAAGCTAAAGGCGCCACAGTTTTAGCGGGCGGCAATAGCTTTGCTGATCACGATAAGGGCACGTATTTTGTGGAACCCACTGTGCTGAGCAATGTCACGCTTGATATGAACATCATGTCAGAAGAGACATTTGGCCCAATCGCCCCCATCATTGCTTATGAAAACTTAGAAGATGCCATTGCCATCGCCAATGGTACGCCATTTGGTTTGGCGGCTTATTTCTTCACGGATAACTATAAGCGCGGCATTTATCTACAAGATCAACTCGATTTTGGGATTATAGGCTGGAATGATGGATTGCCAAGTGCTGCTCAAGTGCCATTTGGTGGTTTTAAAGAGAGTGGACTCGGTCGTGAAGGCGGCATTGAAGGCATCGAGCCTTATTTGGAAACAAAATACCTTTCAATTGGTCAGTTGTAATTTTTTTCATTGAGTCGTACCTAGATTGATCCCACGTTGTGGGATCTTTTTTTATTTTATGGTTTAATATGCAACTTTTTTAGAATCACAAGGCATTATGATCATAAACATTCAGGCATTAAGAGCTTTTGCTGCCATTATAGTGGTGCTATTTCATGCGCATTTTGCTGTTGAACACCAAGATTTTGAATGGAGTGCATGGGACATCTTAACATTAAACGTAAGGAAATGGGGTTCATTTGGCGTGGATCTATTTTTCATTATTTCTGGCTATTTAATGTTTATGATTAACGATAAAAAACCTCGATCACCCTGTGCTTTTATGTTGAATCGTATTGAAAGAATTGTACCGATGTATTGGTTTTTAACGCTTTCACTATTTATGATTTATCATTTAATTCCCGCTTTTTTTTCAGATATGGAATATGGTTTTGGAAAATTGATCAGTTCTTTATCATTTGTGAGTATGCATTTTCATTATGACTTTCCAGCATTATATGTTGGTTGGACATTAGAGTATGAAATGACATTTTATGCATTATTTGCACTGACATTATGCATGACGATGACACAGTATAAACGATGGTGTGTATTAACATTTATCATGATTGTATGCGTTGTTTTTGGATTATATCGTTCTGTTGCATTAGAATTTATCTTAGGTGGAGCAATTTTTATAGGTATGCAATGGGGGCGTACAAAATTTTCTTGGCATCAGAAGCATGTATATTGGTTATTATTTTTATTGAGTTTTTGTTTTGTGATGATTGTCCCTAAACCTAGTGATGCATGGCGCTTTATGATATGGGGCATACCAGCAGCCATTATGTTTATATCAATATTATTGGTGCATGATTTAAAATCTAAAGTGTTGCAGCAATTAGGCAATGCATCTTATTCCATCTATCTTATGCAGGTGCCAATGTTGCCATTAGGTATTAAGGCCTTTGCGCAATGGATGCCAAATACAGATGGCTTGATTGTATTTTTAGTATTGACCATCTTATCAATTTTAGCTGGGTATATTTGTTATTGGGTAATTGAACGGCCACTTAATGCATTTTGCCAGTATCTATTGATCAAACGAGCATCATAATAAAAAAGCCCCAATTTCAATTGGGGCTTTAGCATTAACGCATCATCACATTAGTGATTGTTATAATCTGAATAAGGTGTGACAGCCATCATGTCTTGCTGAATCGGTTTAGCCGCTTCAATCACAATGGCTAAGCTCATGCGATCAAACACTTTATACACCATCACCATGCCAGCGGCTTGTCCAGGAATGCGTAAACGCTTGCTTGGATCTAATGGATCATTTTTATAAATGTCCGGTTGTTGCACCAAAAGTAAATCGCCTGGAGATAAACCTGCATCTAATCCTTTGTCTAACACCACATTCCCACCTGCAGCGACGCTTTTGAGCATGCCTGGGGTATTGACCACCTGGGCTTCAGTTTTTTGTGGGGCAGATTTAGGCTCAAAGTATAAGTTGCCAATGTTACTTGTTTGAGGCTTAGGCACCACATATTGTCCTGGCGTGATGCCGCGGTTCACTGTACTTTTGATGTAAACAGTGGAAATGCCATCTTTAACATTTTCCACAACGATTTCACCGGTTTTGATCAATTCAGTCCCGATGTCCACATCTTTTTTCTTTTTGCCTTTGCTGATGTCATCAAGCTTTAAGCCTTTATGTGTGATGCCACGCTCATATACGTTGTAAGTTTGACCCGGCTGCAAATCACCTTTAATGAAAGCTTTAAGGTTCACATGCCCCGTTAAACGGTTGTCTTCAAACGCCACCACATACGGTAAAGATTTAAGGCTTGCCGCATCGACAATTTCCATGTCCACAAATTTACCGCGTAGGTAATCATAAGAGATCACAGGTAAACCTAAATCAATGGGCACTTCGCGCATTTCAGGAGAGAGTTTAACGGTTTTAAGTCCGCCTTGCTGTTTCGCGCTGCCACCTTTGAAGTTGCGCTGATAGATAATCTTGCCATTTTTGATACTAAATTCATCACCTGGATAGATGCGATTAGGGTTCTTCACTTGAGGATTGCTTTTCCACAATTGACGCCATTCCCATGGGGCATCTGTGTACTTTTTCGCAATGCTCCATAAGGAATCTCCTGGCTGCACCACATAGTGTTGTGGGGCATCAGGTTTGAGCGTTGCCGCCATGGAAAGGGATGCGCACAACAAGCCAGTTGCAATGAGCAGGCGCTTTATATTCATAAATTATCCTTATTAATATTAATGCAAACAAAAATTTGATAAGATTATCTGAATTTTTTGAGCGTTTAGCAAGCCACCTGACCAAATTTAAGGCGAGCGGTGAGCGCTTCAAATCAGCGGTTTTTTTATTTTTTGATATGAATGGGTAGTTTTTAATCAATGTCTAAACTTGATGTAATTTATGTGCCACATGAGACGCTGCGTCAAACCGCAAGCGTTGTTACCACTTTTGATAAGGATTTGTATGAGTTAGCTAACGGAATGTTAGAGACCATGTATGAGAATAATGGCATCGGCTTAGCGGCCAATCAGGTCAATGATCTGCGTCGCATTTTTGTCACCGACTGTACAGAAGAAAAGAACGATCCTATGATCTACATCAATCCTGAGATCATTTGGGAATCTGAGGATGTGGCAGAATCAGAAGAGGGCTGTTTATCCTTGCCAAGCATTTACAGTGGCCCAATTGAGCGTCCATTTGCCGTTAAAATCCGCGCACAAGACATTCACGGCGATTTCTTTGAGCGCGAAGCTGAAGATCTATTAGCCCGCTGTATGCAACATGAATTAGACCATTTAAATGGCATCTTATTCATTGACTATTTATCTCGCTTGAAACGTGAACGCGCATTGAAAAAACTCGAAAAATATCTCAAAGATATGGAGAAAAAGCGATAATGACAGCACCGAACGCAACAAGAGTGATCTTTGCGGGCACGCCAGAATTTTCAACTGGCACACTGCAAGCTTTAATCGATGCAGGTTACAATGTGGTTGCGGCATATACGCAGCCTGATCGCCCGAAAGGTCGTGGGAAAAAATTGGCAAAAAGCCCCGTTAAAGAGTTGGCAGAAAGCCACAATATTCCTGTGTATCAGCCATTGAGCCTTCGTCAAGAAGAGGCGCAAGCAGAACTTGCCGCCCTCAATGCCGATGTGATGATTGTGGTGGCGTATGGTTTGATTTTGCCAGAAGCTGTGCTATCGACACCGAAAAAGGGCTGCATTAATATTCATGCCTCTTTATTGCCAAGATGGCGCGGTGCTGCGCCCATTCAGCGCTGCATTGAAGCGGGTGATGCTGAAACGGGCATTGCCATTATGCAGATGGATAAAGGCTTAGATACTGGCGCCGTATGGCGTGAGGCAAAAGTTGCCATCACAGAAACCATGACCGCGGGTCAATTGCATGATGCATTGAAAAGTGTTGGTGCAAATCTTCTCATTGAAACATTGCCAACGATTTTAGCAGGCGATGCTCAACCGGTGGCGCAACCTGAGGCTGGCGTGACTTATGCAGAAAAATTGACGAAAGAAGAGGCGAAAATCATTTGGTCAGAGCCTTCTGAGATCATTGATCGTAAAGTGCGTGCCTTTAATCCTGTGCCTTCTGCCCACACTTCGTGGCAAGGTCAGTTATTAAAAATTTGGCAAACGCGTTTGACAGATCAAGCAAGCACTCGTGCACCTGGAACATTAGAAGTGCGTGAGGGCGCTTTGTTTGTTCACACGGGCAGCACACAACTAGAAATCATCGAACTACAACTTGCGGGCAAAAAAGCAATGCTTGCACGTGACTTTATCAAAGGCACGTCACTTCATTTAGAGGAACTAATTTAAATGACAACCGATACCACTCTAAATGGCGTAAAAGTTAGCTACAAGCCAAAATCAGAGAAAAAAGCTGAACCAAAAAAAAGTCGTGATTTTTCTCGCGATGGACAAAAACGTGTGCATTATGGCAAAGGGCAGTCAAAGCCTTCTCGCCCATCGCGCACCCATAAGTCACGCACGCAATCTGCAGCGCCAGATAAAAATTACAGCCCCATGAGCCATTTGCTTAAAGATCCGCGTTATTGCGCCATTGATATTTTGCACAAAGTGGAAAAAGGGCAATCGTTGTCTGAATTGCTCGCCACAGAAATGCGTGAGCTCAATGACAGTAATCAGCGTTTTGTGCAGCATTTGGTGTACGGTGCATTGCGTCACTTTGATGTGTTGAGTTTTCAATTGACGCACTATTTACAAAAGCCCATTAAATCCACAGAGCGCCAAGTTTACTTAGCGTTATTGTTAGCCATGTATGAAATCACAGAGATGAACACCGCTGAATACGCAGCTGTGAACAACTGGGTGGCATTGATCCGCGCGATGAATAAAGAGTGGGCAGTGGGCTTAACGAATGGCATTTTGCGTAAAGTGTTGCGTGAAGGTTTGCAACCATTGCCGAAAAATACTGCCAAAGTCTCGTTACCTAAATGGTTGTCTGAAAGTTTAATTAGCCATTGGGGCGTTGAGAAAGCATGCGCAATTGCAGAGCAATTCATGCAGCATCCACCGATGACCATTCGCGTCAATCCTTTACAATCGACGCGTGATGCTTATTCAGCATTGTTAGACGATGCTGGCGTTGATCATCAAGTGCATGCCCATTCTGATTCTGCCATTGTCTTGACTGAAGCGGTACCGGTGTCTGTGTTGCCACATTTTGATGAAGGCATGAGCTCTGTGCAAGATGCAAGTGCGCAACTTGCAGCGGTATTGATCAATCCGCAAAATGATGATGTGATTGTCGATGCCTGTGCAGCGCCGGGCGGTAAAACGGTGGCAATGCTTGAACGCAATCCTGAATTGACGAAAATTTACGCCATTGACAGCGTGAGCAACCGTTTAAAACGTGTGCAAGAAAACGTTACGCGCGTGTTTCAAGATGAATTGGCAGATAAAGTGGTGTTATCCGCGAACCATTTTGAAAACTTCACAGCCGATGAAGCGGTGGATGCCATTTTATTAGATGTGCCATGTTCAGCAACGGGCATCATTCACCGTCATCCGGACATTAAACGCTTGCGTCAGCCAACAGACATTGCCGTGCTTGCTCAAACACAAGCGGATTTATTAGATCATGCTTGGTCAATGCTTAAAGTGGGCGGTCGTTTGTTGTATTCCACATGTTCGATTTTAAAAGAAGAGAACGAAGGGCAGATGCAAGCCTTCTTTGCCGCCCACAGTGATGCCAAAGAGTGTGAATTGTCCTTACCTTTTGCAGAGCGTGAAGCGTATGGCTATCAGATTTTGCCTGTATTCTCTGAGCAAGCGGAAAAAATGGATGGCTTTTATTACTGTTTAATCGAAAAGATTGATGGCTAAACGCATCGGATGGTTGATCGTATTGTTAAGCTCATGGTTATCCATGAGCTTTGCGAATGAGTTTATGATTTCTTCGGTATTCGTGAAAAACGGGCGCGAGGAGAACAGTTATAAAATCGCCATCGATGCCACCATCGAAATGAGTAAAGACCAAATACAGATGCTCGAAAATGGCATTCCCCTCACGTTTACCTACACTTTTGTGGTGGAGGAAAAAGTGGGGCTTGTTTGGTTAGAAGGGGACAATCCGCCCAAAAATTACAGCTTTGTCATCGCCTATAACGCATTAACGCGGCAATATGTGGTGCATGCAGAGCAGAGTAAAAAATATGAGAATTTCCCCACATTAACATTAGCGCTCGCATACATTGCTGAGCCTAAAAATTTTCGCATTAAAATTGCCCATCGAAAGGCAGACAAGATTTATCGTGGTGGCGTGCGCTTAAAACTCAACATTGATGAGTTGCCAACGCCGCTACGCATCCCGGCATATTTGTCGAGTGATTGGAATTTAGATACAGGTTGGAAGTATTGGGAGTTTGCTAAATGGTAAGAAGAACAAAAAAAGAGAGCATCATCCCTCTATTCATCTTATCGATGTTGTTGGTGATCATCTTAGGGATGATGAGCCAATCGTTAGAATCTGTGTCAAAGTACTCAGATAACTTTATTTGGTTATTGGCAGCCGGCGGCATCTGCTTTTTGCTCCTGATTTTCTTTGTGGGGCATTACTTGGTGAAACTTGTGCGCATTTATCGCAAAGGTTACATCGGTTCGCGCTTAAATGTGCGCATGATGCTGTTTTTCTCTGGGATTTCGCTGTTGCCCTTGGCGATTTTGCTCTATTTCTCCATTACGATGGTGTATAAGGGCATTGACAGCTGGTTTGATGCCTCGCTAGATAAAGGCTTTGAGGATGCTTTGGCGTTGTCGCGCTCCTCGTTAGACATTCGCCGTGTGGATGCTTTAAATTTGACGCAATCCACAGGTGAGCGCTTAATGACATTGCCCTTTACGGATTTGAGTTTTTACATCGAAAATGTGCGCGAAAACATCAATGCGATGGAGCTTTCCGTCTTTGATGGTCATGGCAATGTGGTGGCCTTTGCCTCCAGTGACTTTGATAAAGTGATGCCAGAGCGCCCGAATGATGTGATTCTCATGAGTGTGGCGCAAGGCATGGAGTATGTGGTGCTAGAACAAGTCTCTGACTCGCAATTGCGCGTGCGCGTGGTGACTAAAATTGCAGAAAATTTGCCCTATATTTTGCAAGCCTTTTATGAAATTCCGGATAAATACACAGAGTTGGCAAACTCCACAAAAAATTCTGTGGAATATTATAAGCAGTTTAAATCCTTAAGGGCACCCTTAAAAATGAACCTATTGGTGATTTTAGGGCTCGTGGCGTTGTTGTCGATTTTATTGGCGCTTGGGGGTTCATTTTTTGCCTCTCGCCGTTTGGTCAATCCGATTCGTGATCTCTCCATTGCCACAAAAGCGGTGGCAGAAGGTGATTTAGAGCGCAAAATTAAAGTCAAATCTCGTGATGAAATTGGCTTTTTAACGTCATCTTTTAATGAAATGACGCAAAAACTCAAGCATGCCCATGAAGTGGCGCAAAAGTCCCAAGGTTTGTTAGAAGCTGAGCGTGCTCATTTAGCCTCCCTGTTAGAAAAGCTCTCGAGCGGCGTTTTAGTGATCGATGAGCTTGGTAAAGTGCGCGTGTTTAATAATGCGGCATTGACCATTTTAGGGGTGATGGAAGAGGATTTAGACCATTTAACCCTAGCATCGTTAAAAGATGCGCCAGAAGCATTAAGAAGCTTCATTGTGCCGCTCTTTGAGCATCTAAAAAACACCACTGAAAAAGAGTGGCGTACGGAGATCAGTCGTTATCACAATGGTTCACAGCAGATTTTATCGGTGCGCGGTTCAGAAGAGAATGATCAAATTGGTTTAAAAGGCGGTAAAATTGTGGTGTTTGATGACATCACCCAACTCATCAGCGGTGAACGTGAATCGGCTTGGAGTGAAGTGGCGCGCCGTTTAGCCCACGAGATCAAAAACCCATTGACGCCAATTCAGCTCTCGGCTGAGCGCATGAAGCTGCGTTTTTCTGAAAAAATGGTGGATAAAGATAAAGAGATCATCGATAAATCCACAGAAACCATCATCGCGCAGGTTAAAGCGCTTAAAACCATGGTGGATGATTTCAGTCAATATGCGAAAAGCTCACAGCAGCAGTTGGTGGAGCTTGATTTGAAAAAGCTCGTCAAAGAGGTGATGTATCTTTATCAGGATTATCCGGCGGCGCTTGAGATTCGCACGATGCTGACGGACGCGCCTGCTTATATTCTTGGCGACAGCTTGCGTTTGCGTCAGTTATTGCATAACTTAGTGAAAAATGCCATTGAAGCCTGCCCAGATCAAACGGGGGAGATTGATGTCTCCTTAACGAGTGATGATGATTGGGTGGTGCTGAAAATTAAAGATACCGGCATTGGTTTTGATCAGGATCAGATGGCGAAGATTTTTGAGCCATATGTCACCACAAAATCAAAGGGAACAGGATTGGGGCTTGCCATTGTCAAAAAGATCATTGAAGAGCATCATGGTAAGATCGCCATCTATTCAGAAGGTAAAATGATGGGGGCTGAAGTTGTGATTCAGCTGCCGAAAATAGTGAAATAGTCAAAAAGGATTTAGGATGTCTGAACAAAAAGTCAATCAACAGTGGGGCGGTCGTTTTTCAGAAAGCACAGATGCATTTGTGCAAGCATTTACGGCATCGGTACAATTTGATCAACGCATGTATAAAGAAGACATTGCCGGCTCAAAAGCCCATGCAGAGATGTTGCATCGCCAAAACATCTTATCAAAAAAAGATTTTGATTTGATCATCAAAGGTTTAAATGAAGTGCAAGCCGCGATTGAAGCAGGTACATTTGAATGGTCAGTTGCCCTTGAAGATGTGCACATGAACATTGAATCTGCCTTGACTGGCAAAATTGGCATTGCGGGTAAGCGTTTGCATACAGGGCGTTCACGCAATGATCAGGTGGCGACGGACATTCGCTTATGGCTTCGCAACACGTTAGATTTAATCGATGCAGAGTTAAAACGTTTACAGTTGGGCATTTTAGATTTAGCGGCGCGTGAATATGACACCATCATGCCGGGCTTTACCCATTTACAAGTGGCGCAACCGATCACTTTTGGACATCATTTGATGGCGTGGTTTGAAATGATCAAGCGCGACCGTTCACGTTTTGCCGATTGCCGTGCACGCATGAACTATTCACCGCTTGGCGCTGCAGCATTAGCGGGCACAACGTATCCGATTGATCGCCACATTTCGGCTGAGTTATTGGGCTTTGATGCACCGACAGAAAACTCATTAGATTCCGTATCTGATCGTGACTTTGCCATTGAGTTTGCAAGTAGCGCAAGCATCATGATGATGCATTTATCGCGTTTTTCTGAAGAGTTGGTGTTGTGGTCAACGCCTGCTTTTGATTTCATTGATTTACCCGATCGCTTCTGTACGGGTTCATCGATCATGCCGCAAAAGAAAAATCCGGATGTACCTGAATTGGTGCGCGGTAAATCAGGGCGCGTGTTTGGTCATTTGATGGGTTTACTCACATTGATGAAAAGTCAGCCATTGGCGTACAACAAAGACAATCAAGAGGATAAAGAGCCCATTTTTGACATTGCAGATACTGTATTGGGTTCTGTGCGTGCATTTGCGGATATGGTGCCTGCCATCATCGCGAAAAAAGAGAACATGTATTTGCGCACAAAATTGGGTTTCTCAACGGCAACGGATTTAGCTGATTACTTAGTGCGTAAAGGCATGCCCTTTAGAGATGCGCATGAAGTGGTGGGTAAAGCTGTGAAATTGGGCGTGGACACGGCGCGTGATCTCTCTGAAATGAGTTTAGATGAGTTGCGCAGTTTTTCTGACTTAATCGATGCGGATGTGTTTGAGTGCTTAACTCTTGAGGGCTCTGTCAATGCACGCAATCACTTTGGCGGCACTGCGCCAAATCAAGTGAAGGCTGCCATTGAGCGCGCTAAGGCTGTGATTTAGTCATCCACCAATAGTGATGTGAGGCTGCCATCTTGACATGATGGCGGCCTTTTTTAATGTTGATCATAATTGCGCCATCATAGGCATTGTGGATATTTAAAGGTGAATGATTCTTATGCACTGTTTTTGTGGAAGCAATGAGCGTTGCATCCCAATGGTTCGGAATGACCAATTGACCGGATCGTCCTTTATTGGGCATCAATAAAATATCCGGCGCAGGCAGTTTTGTTAAGGCTTGCCATTCGCGCGGTGTCATCATATTTGACAATAACCAAATGCGCTGATCATCGAGTGTCACCTCAAAAGCGCAACTTGTGTGAACGGGTAAGGGCATAATGGAGAGATGATTGCCATTATAATGATAATCCTGACAGGCTGTGGCATCCTCCATGAGTGGCATTAAACTTTGATGGGCAATGACAGGCGCATCAGGAAATTGCCGGCGAATGGTTTTTGTGCCGCCAATGTGTTGCTGATTGCGTAGGCTTAAAATGATGCCATCTAAGTGTTCAATGCCAAGTGAATTGAGGGTGGGCAATATGGTGCTTTTTGCGGCTTCAAAACCTCTAAAATAAGGGCCCGTATCATAAAGAACCGTTTGTTCATCGCTCTCTAATAAGACCGATAAGCCTTCACCCACAGGAAAAATATAGAGCCGATTGTGAGGGCTTGGGAAGTTGATCCCACAGAGGCAACTCATAGCGATCAGCCCCGCGATTCCTTTAACCTTCCAACCATAACGAGTGAGTAACATTAAAGCACACACAGTGAGCACAATCGCCCATATCATCGGAATGTGTGGCACGGTGATGTGGCTATAAGGAATGTCATTCATCACTTTTAAAAATTGTAGTAAATGGGTGAGCCCCCAATCACTTAACTGTAAGAAAAAGTCTGCAATGCTTGGGAAGATGGGCAGCAGCACAACGCCCATCAATAAGGGCGGCAAAATACAGAGCGTCGTCCATGGGATGGCCAATAAATTGGTCAGGGGACTGATGAGGGAAATTTCATTGAAAAAGCTTGCCACAATTGGCATGGCCAATAGACTGATGATCAATTGTGTGAGCAATAACATCACAATAAAGGGCAACTTAAAGCGGCTGAGTAACATTAAAATGAGTACGGCAGTAAACGAAAGCCAAAGCCCAACTGTCAATACAGAAAATGGCGCGAGGATTAAGACAATCAGTAATGCAGTCGCAAGGCCTGATAGGTTAAAGATGGGGTAGCGCCAGAGGAGTGTCAGCATAAAGATCGCAAACATAATGAGGGCGCGCTCTGTCGGTAAGCTCATGCCAGCTAATAAGGCATAGCCAAAAGCGATGAGAAGGCTGAATACCGCAGCGATTTGATAAGGTGCAGGACGCGTAATCATGCCAAGGCCAAAAAGTGTTCTGAGCATCACAAAACACCACAGCGCCACAAATGTTAAGTGTAATCCTGAAATGGAGACCAAATGAATGGTGCCAGTTTGCCGAAGGAGCGACCAGGTATCTTGTGGGATCTTTTGCGTCATTCCAACGGTGAGCGCTGCCATTAAATCCCCATTTTGATAATGGTGCGCCGTGAGTTCATCTGCAATGTGTGTACGCAATGTCGTGATGGCATCACTGGGTTGAACTTCTGTCAGTTGTGCATGATTCGCTAAATTTGCTGTGGCAATGCGGTTTTTTGATAAATGTTGTAAGCGCTGCGGTAGGGTGTGAAAGGATGCTTTGGCGCGATTAGGTTTGAGCATCAATTGTGCTTCGTAAATGGCAGAGAGTGCAATCGGTTGCGTCTTTGGTACATTATATAAACGAAACGCGAGATTTTTAAAGGCAGCCGGTTCAATTATACGTGCTTCTAACGCATGGCTTTCAGGATAATATGCCGTGACTTGAAATTGATAAGTGTCTTGATGAGGGAGGCTAGAAAAGGCCGATTGATAATGGAGCAGTTTGGGGATGGCAAGGAGGCTTGCAAGCAGTAAACCTGTGAGGATGAGGCATAAATTCAAACGATATTTGGCAAGAAAAACCGCAAGGATGGCCAATAGAATGGTGAGGCAAAGCAGAGAGAGGATCAGTGTTGTGAAGCTTAAAGGAAAGAAGATGATGGCGACTAAACTGAACAAGGTGGTTAAGGATAGTGCAATCATCTTCAAGCCTCTTGAGTTATTGCGCCGCCTTGTTGATGGCGCGAATGGTGCGTAAAATCGCTAGGCGCTCTGGTTTAGAGAGCAAACAGCGGGACAAGCGTTTGTCCATCAAATAAGGTTTGAGTGGACCTTTGTCTTTTTTATCCACACATAATGCCAATGCGTATTGACGGGCAGGATCATCGGTTTTAACGATGAGGGGACCCGTTTCACCAGGGAATTCTGCATTGATCACTTGCGTGGTGCCCACAGGCCAACGATAACTGACTTTTGTCATCACACTGCCACGCAAACTTTTACCCGAATAGATGTTTTGGATGGGCACAAGCACCGGCACCACTTTTTTATCTTTAATGGAGTAAAGATATTTGAGTTTTTTGAGGTTAAACAGTGCAAAGACGATTAAAAACGCCACCGCTAAAACAGAGAGCGCCACAAAGCGCACAGCAATTGCACCGCTGAACATAAACACGCCGATGATGCCAAGCATCAACGCCACTAAACAGACCAAGCTATAAAAGCGTACTGAACGACCAATGCTGATGTGTAAGCGGCGGTCTGGAAAGCTCGCTTTGATCATTTCATTACATTTACCGATATCATAAGCCATATTTTATCCTTTGTTAGACTATTATACTTTAACTTAGTACCGTCATATTTTAACCTATTTATTGGCAATTTTTTATGCCCCTTGCAAAATATATTGTATAAAGCGCTCTGGCTGTTCCTCGGGCATGAGATGGTCGCACTCTGGCAATGAACCTGAGCCTGTCAGGAGGCATGCTTTAGGGAGATGATCCATCAAGGCTTTTGAGGCTAAACGAAAAATGACTCGGGAATGTTCCCCCCAACAGATGCGCACTGGTACAGGAAAAGTGCTCAATGTCTCTGGATGAATTGGTTCGGGCTCGGCTTGTGTCAATAAACGCGAGACGGTATGAGCATTGTCTAATTTAATGGCTTGAATGCGTGGCGATTGATCCTGTAACTTGAGGTGATGCGCGCTGCATGATTGGACAAAGGCATCGACAGCATCTGTCGGATGTTGACTGCGCAGTGCTTTGATGACAGGCGACATCATTTTGTGTAGATCACGGCTGAAAGCTTTAAGGGCAGCTGCATCCTCTTCTAAGCCATAACTTGGCACAATGCAATCATATAAATAGAGAGCTTTAAATAGATGCGGTGCTTTCAGGGCGGCAAGGAGGGCGACATGACAACTGTATGACCACGCCACAAGGGTGACAGGTTGCGTAAAGTTCTGCGCGCAATGTTCAATCAATTGATCACTATGGATGCGGGTATTGAAATGCGCAGCGTCAATGTTCGCGCCATCTATGCCGGCGCCAGATAATGTATGGGTGAATACAGACCCATCGAGATGGGCATTTTGTATGGGCTCAAAGGTGCGCTCATCACCTAAAATGCCATGGAGCAGTAAAAAGGGTGAATCCATAGATGGTAAAGGCATAATCAACTCTCTTTTTGTGAACTTGAAAATTATATATGGGTTTACATCACAATGCCAATTGACCTATGATAGCCGTTCTTTGAGCATTGAAAAGTAATCTTATGAACAAATGGGCAACACGAATCGCGCAAACGCTTGCTGAGCGCACCACTCTAGATGCATATCGAAGACGGCGCAGCATGCAGAGTTTGCCAAACAATCAATTGGTGGTGGAAGGGCGTCGTTATCTCAATTTTGCAGCGAATGATTATTTAGGGCTCAGTCACTCATTGCCGCTCATTGCTGCATGGCAAGAGGGTGCGGCATTGTATGGCGTGGGCAGTGGCGGATCAGGTTTGGTGACAGGTTACCAAGCGCCACTAGAGAATTTAGAAGCAAAATTAGCCGATTGGTTGGGTTATGAGCGCGCGATTGTGTATCCCTCTGGGTTTTCTGTCAATCAAGCAGTGATCAAAGCATTGATTGATAAAGATGATTGGATCATTGCTGATAAATTGAGTCATGCCTCTTTACTAGAAGCGGCGATGTTGGCAAAAGGCACCTTAAAGCGTTTTGTCCACAATGATGTGTCTGCCTTGATTCAGCAATTAGACAAAGCGCATGAACATGAAGCGGCGAGCCTTGTGATCACAGAGGGTATCTTTAGCATGGATGGCGATGAGGCGCCGCTTAAAGATATGGCAACTGTCGCGGAAGTGACGCCAGATTGCTTATGGATGGTGGACGATGCCCACGGCATTGGCGTCAATGGACGAGAAGGGCGCGGCACGTGTGATGCTCAAGGCGTGAAACCTGATCTATTGATCGTAACCTTTGGGAAAGCGTTTGGTTTAAATGGCGCAGCATTGTTGTGCTCAGATGCAATGGCAGAGTACTTTACGCAAGTGTCTCGTCCATTGATTTATAGCACCGCCATTTCACCGGCACATGCGCATGCGTTATCCAAAGCGGTTGATTTGATCCGTAAAATGGATGCAGAACGCGCCCATTTACAAGCCTTGATTGCCCACTTTAAAAAAGAGATGGCGGCGCTTGGCATTGAAAATGCGTCCAACAGCCCCATTCAGCCGGTGATCATTGGTAGCAACGAGGCAAGTTTGCGTGTGTCAGATGCTTTGAAAAGTCGTAACATTTGGGCAACGGCCATTCGTCCGCCCACCGTACCGCCAAACAGCGCCCGCATTCGCATTACTTTAAATGCTGCGCACAGCTTTGAACAAGTCGATCAACTCATTGAGGCCATGCACCATGCGCTTAGCCGATAAATCCCAAGTGGCCACTGCATTTGGGCGCGCTGCACACTCTTATGACATGGCGGCAACTGTACAAAAAACAGTGGCGGATGCCTTAATGGCACAATTAACTGCGCAAGTGCCGCTTGATCAAGCGTGTGTGTTAGATGCTGGCTGCGGCACCGGTTACATCAGTCATGCTTTGAAAAATCGGGGCGCAGCACATGTGACGGCGCTTGATCTGTCTGATGCCATGCTCACACAAGCGATGCTCAAAGCATCTGCTCACGACTATGTGCAAGGGGACATTGAATCTCTACCTTTGCCAAGTGATGCATTTGATGCGGTCATCAGCAGTTTAGCGGTGCAGTGGTGCCATGATTTACCGCGTGCGCTCTCTGAGTTGGTGCGTGTGTTAAAGCCGGGCGGCCGATTGTATGTGGCAACATTGGCAGATCCAACATTGCATGAGCTTAAAAAAGCATGGCAAGCGGTGGATGATGCGCAGCATGTGGTGGATTTTTTGCCCGTAGCTAATATTGAATCGGCGGCAGAGGGTTTAGGCCGCACTGTCCGATGTCATCATTATTGTGAAGTTTTGACATTTTCTGGCATTTTTCCGCTCTTAAAAAGTTTACAAGGCATTGGCGCGACTGCCATTGACCGCACACATAAAGGTTTGATGGGTAAAGTGCAGCTGCAAACCTTAGCCTGTGCTTATCCTCAGCACGCGACAGGCTTGCCATTGAGTTATTATGTGACTGAAATTATTATCATAAAATAATCAAATGCCCATTTTATGGTCAGTTAAATGGGCATTTTTGCTGGTGTCTGTAAAGATAATTAAATTATTTTATTTTACAAATAAAGACAAAATTGTATTTACATTTTTAAGCCGAACCCCTATAATCTAGCGCTTCCGATAGACTTGCATTATTTAAAGTTTGTGAGATGAAAAATCCAAAAGTTGCAGTAATTATGGGCAGTCAAAGCGACTTGCCAACCATGCAGTTTGCGATCGACATATTAGTCGAGTTTGATGTCCCTCACCACGTGCAAGTAGTATCCGCACATCGTACCCCTGAGTTAATGTTTGAATTTGCCACATCTGCGGTTGATCGAGGTTTTTCTGTGATCATAGCGGGCGCGGGCGGTGCTGCACATTTACCGGGCATGGTGGCGGCATTGACTACACTACCTGTGATTGGCGTCCCTGTTGAGAGCAAAGCCCTCAAAGGGATGGACTCCTTATTATCCATCGTACAAATGCCTGGCGGCGTCCCTGTGGCTACTGTTGCCATCGGCACAGCCGGCGCGAAAAATGCGGGCTTATTGGCCACACAAATGTTAGCGATCGCTGATCCGACATTGCGAGATCGTTTACAGAAGTACAGAAATGATCAGCGTGATTCTGTACTCCAACAAAAAATTAATATTGGAGAATAGATGATGAGATGCATTTTACCTAATCAAACAATCGGCATTATAGGAGGCGGTCAGTTAGGTAAGATGCTTGCAGCAGCAGCTAACCGCATGGGTTACCTCACGGCTGTCTATGATCCATCATTGCATGCACCGGCGTTTTCCATCGCCCATCAATACACCATTGGTCAGTTTGACGACTATGAAGCCCTCAATCAGTTTGTGGCTAAGTGTGATGTGGTGACCTATGAATTTGAAAACATCAATGCCGACCTCGTCAAGCGCCTTAATGAACAATACAACAATATTCCCCAAGGACATTTTCCCCTTTGGATGACGCAAAATCGTATGCGTGAGAAAGAGCATATCGTCAATGCAGGTTTGCCTGTACCGCCAATCGTCATGGTGGACAGCTTAGGCGATGAATGGCTTGGGCTGCCAGAGAAATTAGGTTTCCCATTTGTGGTGAAAACCTCAGAAGGTGGTTATGACGGTAAAGGGCAAGCCGTAGTGCGTTCGCGTGAAGATTTACCGAATAAACTCTTTGCCTTGATGGATTCATCCGTCATTGCTGAAGCTTTTGTGGATTATGACTTTGAAGCCTCCATCATTGGCGTTCGCGGGCAAGATGGCGAGTTTGTCACTTTCCCTGTGGCGCGCAATGAGCACATCAATAATATTTTACATTGCTCCATTGCCTCGATGGATGAATCGGAAGATTTAACAGAACGCTTACACACAATGCTCAAAAACCTCATGGAAAAATATGATGTGGTGGGCATTTTAGCGATGGAAGTGTTTGTGAAGGGCGATGAGATTTATGTTAATGAATTGGCACCGCGCCCACATAACTCAGGGCATTACACCATTGAAGGCTGTACGACGAGCCAATTTGAGCAAGCAATCCGTGCTGTGTGTGGCTTGCCTTTAGGCTGCACCACGCTTCGCCAAACCACGATCATGTATAACTTGCTTGGCCAACACATCGAACCCTTGATGACCTATTTACCCCATTTATCGCGCAATGGCCATGTCCATTTGTACGGTAAAAAAGAGAACAAATTTAATCGCAAAGTCGGTCATGTGACCTTTACGTGCGATCAACAGACGCAGGAATTTTCTCACGCTGTTTTTACTCATCAGGAGGAGTAATGAAAAACGCATTGTTGTACGAAGGAAAAGCAAAACAAATCTATTCAACGAATAACCCAGATGAAGTGATCATCTATTATAAAGATGATGCCACTGCAGGTAATGGCGCGAAAAAGGCGCAGTTTGAAGATAAAGGTCGCTTGAATTCTGAGATTTCTCGCATGATTTTTGCTCAATTGATGAAAGATGGCATCAAAACTCACCTCATCAAAGCTGTCAATGAGCGTGAACAGTTGTGTCATAAAGTGGACATCATTTTATTGGAAGCGATTGTGCGTAACATTGCGGCGGGCTCGCTGGTTAAACGCATTGGTTTAACCGAAGGCGAGACACTCAATCCACCGATTTTAGAGTTCTGCTATAAAAATGATGCATTCAATGATCCATTAATCAATGATGATCACGCCATTGCCCTTGGTTTAGCCACGCAAGAAGAGTTGAATCACATGCGCAGCGAAATGCTCAAAATCAATGAGTTTTTAAAAGCCTTGTGGTTAGAAGTGGGCATTGATTTGGTGGACTTTAAAATCGAATTTGGCCGCATGAAAGATGGCACCATCGTCTTAGCCGATGAGATCAGCCCAGACACTTGCCGCTTATGGGACAGCAAAACCCATGAAAAATTGGATAAAGATCGCTTCCGTCAAGACATGGGTGGCGTGATCGAAGCGTATCAAGAAATTCATCGTCGTTTAGAGGAACGCTCCGAATGAGCATGAAACAACTGAATGAAGAATGCGGCGTTTTTGCTGTTTCAGGGAATCCTGAAGCGGCAACGCTGACTTATTATGGCTTGCATGCATTGCAACATCGCGGGCAAGAGAGTGCAGGGATCGCAACATTGACAGAGGATGGCAAAATCATCTGCGTGAAAGGGGAAGGCTTATTAACTGAAGTCTTTGCAGATCCAAAAAAATTACAAAGTTTAGTGGGTGCAACAGCCATTGGCCATGTGCGCTATCCCACAAACAGCTCACGCGGTGTGATCAATGCGCATCCAATCGTTTTGAGCACCACAGATGAAACCATTGCCATTGCCTTTAATGGCGCATTGACGAATTCTGATGAGTTAAAAGTGCGCTTAGAAAAAGAGGGCAGCGTGTTTCATTCCTCCGGGGAAACAGAGCTTTTAGGACATTTGTTGCGTCGTTGTACAGGCACATTTTTAGAGCGCTTAAAGCAGAGTTTATTGCAGATTGAAGGCGCGTATAGCTATACAGTGCTGCATGACAGCGGTTTATATGTGGCGCGTGATCCGCACGGCATCCGTCCATTATCGATGGGGAAAATGCCAAGCGGCGGTTATGTGTTTGCTTCAGAAACCTGTGCATTTGACATTGTCGGTGCAGCGTTTGTGCGTGATGTAGAACCGGGTGAAGTGATCACCATTGACAATGGCGAAGTGATCTCAAGCTTTTTAGAGACAGAGCGCACCCATGCCCTTTGCATGATGGAATATGTCTATTTCTCGCGCCCTGACAGTGATTTAGAGGGTAAAAATGTGCATGCTGTTCGTAAACGCAGCGGCATTGAGCTCTTCAAAGAGGCGCACATTGATGCAGACATCGTCATTGGCGTGCCAGATTCAAGCATCTCTGCCGCCATTGGTTATGCAGAAGCGTCAGGTTTGCCGAATGAAATGGGGCTCATTAAGAATCGTTACATCGGGCGCACATTCATTCAGCCCACCCAAGAACTGCGTGAGCGCGGTGTGCGCATGAAGATCTCTGCCATCAGCAGCATTGTGAAAGATAAGCGCGTCATTTTGATCGATGACTCGATTGTGCGTGGTACGACAAGTAAACGCATTGCATCTTTACTTCGCACCGCAGGCGCAAAAGAGATTCACATGCGTGTGTCTTCCCCGATTTTTAAATATCCATGTTATTACGGCGTCGATGCCACAAATCCGCGTGAGTTATTGGCGCAGCATCAAAAAACGGTGGAAGATATGCGCCGTTACATTGATGTGGATTCCTTAGCATTTTTAAGTCCCGAAGGTTTAATCAAAGCGACAGGGCACTCTGCGGATCGCGGTGAAAATTGCGGTTTGTGCATGGGTTGTTTCACCAACCATTATCCCACGAATATTCAGTTTAATGAGGCATAAATGAGTCAAGCATATAAAGAAGCAGGCGTAAACTTAGAAGCAGGCTATGAGTCTGTTGAGCGCATCAAAAAACATGTGATGAGCACCATGCGTTTTGGCGCGATGAATCTCTTTGGGGATTTTGGTGGGGCGTTTGACTTATCTGAATTGGGATATCAAAAGCCAGTATTAGTGTCAGGCACCGATGGCGTTGGCACCAAATTAAAATTGGCCTTTGAGATGAACATTCATGACACCATCGGTATTGATGCTGTTGCAATGTGTGTGAATGACATCTTAACGCAAGGCGCTGAGCCTCTATTCTTTTTAGATTACATTGCATGCGGCGCGAACAATCCGGCACAAATTGAAGCGATTGTTGCTGGTGTGGCAGAAGGTTGCCGACAATCAAATGCCACATTGCTTGGCGGTGAAACCGCAGAGATGCCAGGTTTTTACCAAGATGGCGAATATGACATTGCAGGCTTTGCAGTGGGCGCGGTTGAAAAAGATGAGCGCATCACAAAAGAGAACGTAAAAGTGGGCGATGTGATCATTGGCTTGCCATCAAGCGGTGTTCACAGCAATGGCTTCTCATTGGTGCGCCACATCATTAAAAATCATGGTTTATCTTTGCATGAAACGTATCCGGGCTTTGATCGCTCACTTGGGGAAGTGTTATTGACCCCAACGATGCTGTATGTGCGTCCTGTTTTAGAGTTATTGAAAGCAGCTAAAGTCCACGCAATGGTGCACATCACCGGTGGTGGTTTTTATGAAAACGTACCGCGTGCATTGCCTGAAGGCATGGGCGCTGAGTTTGTTAAAGGCTCATGGGACATGCCGGCCATTTTCCCATTTTTACAAGAAACAGCCAACATCCCTGAAGAAGAGATGTACAGCGTCTTTAACATGGGGATCGGCTTTATGTTGATGGTGGCTAAAGAGGATGCTGAACGCATTCTTGCCCACAATGCAGATGCGAAAATCATCGGTAAAGTGACAGATTCCGGGCAAATCACCTTCCAATAATTCAATCACCCCAAATCCTCTGTATTTGGGGTTTTCATTTAAATGGATGAATCATGACGAAAATTGCAGTGTTTGGTTCAGGCAGCGGAACCAACTTTGATGCCATTATGAAATGGATCAACAATGGCAAATTACAAGCTGAAGTTGTTTTAGTGGTGTGTGATCAAAAAGGTGCGGGCATCATTGAAAAAGCTGAACGTGAAGGGTTAGAAACTTTTGTTTTTAGTGCCAAAGATTATGCCTCTAAAGCAGAATATGAAGCTGTATTGGTTGAAAAAATGCGCCAGCTTGGCGTTCAATGGGTGGTGCTTGCAGGTTTTATGCGTTTAGTTGGGGAGACTTTATTAAATGCTTATCCACGCCATATCATCAATATCCATCCTTCATTATTGCCAGACTATAAAGGCAAAGATGCCATTGGCCAAGCGTATCGCGCAAAGGCAACAAAAATCGGTGTCACCATTCATTATGTGGATGAAGGTATGGACACTGGCGAAATCATCGCCCAAAAAGCCATTGAATTAACAGGCAATGAGTCACTTGAGGAAGTGGCGTACATGATCCATGCCGTCGAGCATGGATTGTATCCTGCCACTTTAGAAATGTTGTTTACAAAGGAGAAGTAGTTGTGTCTACAAAGCGTGCATTATTAAGCGTCAGCGATAAAGCTGGTATTGTTGAATTTGCTCAATCGTTGGCGAACTTGGGCTATGAGCTCATCTCAACAGGTGGGACAAAAAAAGCCATTTTTGATGCAGGCATTGCCGTCAAAGACATTTCAGAGATCACAGAATTCCCTGAAATGATGGATGGCCGTGTGAAAACGTTGCATCCAAAAGTGCACGGCGGCTTATTGTCCATTCGCGGCAATGCAGACCATACAAAAGCGATGGCGGACAATGGCATTGAGTACATCGATTTGGTGTGTGTGAATTTGTATCCTTTTAAAGAGACGATTTCTAAACCAGGCGTGACGTATCAAGACGCGATTGAGAACATCGACATTGGCGGCCCTTCTATGTTGCGCTCTGCGGCTAAAAACCATGCATTTGTGACCGTGGTGACAGATCCTGCCGATTATGCAGTGGTGATCGAAGAGATCAAAGCAAATGGTGACACCACCTTTGAAACCCGTCAGCGTTTAGCCCTTAAAGTGTTTCAAACCACCGCGGCATATGATGCATTGATTGCCGATTACTTCGCGCGCACATTAGGCGATGCATTCCCTGAAAAATTGACATTAACGTTTGAAAAACAGCAAGCGCTTCGTTATGGGGAAAACCCACATCAAGCCGCGGCGTTTTATCGCACGCCCTTAGCAGAAAGCAATGCCCTTGCATATGCCAAGCAATTGCATGGTAAAGAGCTCTCTTACAACAACATTCAAGATGGTAATGCGGCTGTGAACATCATGCTTGAATATAAAGAGCCTGTGGTGGTTGCTGTCAAGCACATGAATCCATGTGGCGTTGGCACCGGTTCAACTTTGTTTGAAGCATGGACAAAGGCTTTTGAAGCCGATTCCACCTCCATTTTCGGTGGCATCATTGCCACGAATCAGGTGATTGATGCACAAACAGCGACAGAAATGAGCAAGATTTTCTTAGAGATCATCATTGCGCCTGCATTCACATCCGAAGCGCGTGAGATTTTAGAAGCGAAGAAAAATATTCGTTTATTGGAAAATCCTGCGATGGTTTCTGAGCTTGATGGTGAATACACCACAACAGCGGTCAATGGCGGTTTATTGGTGCAAACGAAAGATCGTGGTGCCATTAACTTCGATGACTTTGAGATTGTCACAGAACGCGCGCCAACGAATGAAGAGAAAGAAGCCTTGCTCTTTGCTTGGAAAGTGGTGAAACATGTGAAATCAAATGCCATTGTCGTTGCTAAAGCGGGGCAAACATTGGGCATTGGCGCCGGTCAAATGAATCGTGTGGGCGCAGCTAAAATCGCTTTAGAGCAAGCGGGCAGTGAAGCTGAAGGCAATGTATTGGCATCGGATGCATTTTTCCCAATGGCAGACACATTAGAGATCGCGGCCAAAGCAGGCATTAAAGCCATCATTCAACCGGGCGGTTCCATCAAGGATCAAGATTCGATTGATGTGGCCAATCAATACGGCATTGCCATGGTCTTTACGAAAAAGCGTCACTTTAAACACTAATATGAGTTAAAACGGTCACCGAGGATGATGGCAATTCCCTCAAGCAAAGGCGCCATCATCCTCGGTTGGCAGTGCAATGCTGCCTAATGCCGATTGTATCATCCATCTTTAGCATCATCTTCCCCCATTTTTATATGATCATTTCTCTTTATGAGGCTCATAGACAAGCTTTATTGCGCTTGTTATTCGCGCCAAATCCTTGTCATATAAAGATATATATAGCGAAAATGTGGTTAAAATCTATACAAACTGCCATTTTTATGGGGCAATGGCCAATTTATTGATGCATTCAGTATTTTATGGAATCAATCAATTATTGAAACATTAAAAGCCATGGGTAAAAGGTCTTTATTACATTGTTGTTACAAACTAGTCGATTGAAAAATAAGAAATATATAGTAATTTTGTGCACTTTGTATCCGATTTTACTGACTAATTATCAAACAATAATGATTGCTGTTTGATAAAAAAATGCCAGAAATATGACAATTATCCTTTGTTTAATTAACGATTTTTTTGATCTTAAAAATTTATATTTAGTCAATGATATAAATCAAAAAACTACTGTTTTTTATCAACTATTTTAAAGTCAAGTTTTTAAGTATTTGAAAAATAATAATAAAATGCGTATAAAAATTTAGCATGTCTTTCAAAATCACTGTGCTATGATCCGCTGCCTGTGCTCTTGGTGGCACAGTTAGAATTTATTGTTTTGATGCTTGTCATGAAAATGAACTGTTTTTAGTGATAAATGTCAAGCAAATGTCAGAGTAGTGAGGAAAATTATGGCTGAACAGGCTACAGAAATGAAGCGTCGCGACCTTTTAAAAATGATCGGTGCGACGGCCGGTGGATTTGCACTTTACAATTCCATGATGGCGTTTGGATTCATGAACAACAGTGATTTCAAAGGCACACCAGATTTAAGCAATGCACCTAAAGGCGCAACTGTCCTCGTATTAGGGGCAGGTCTTGCAGGTTTAGTGTCTGCTTATGAGCTTAAAAAAGCGGGTTACAATGTTAAGATCTTAGACTTTAATGACCGAGTCGGTGGTCGTGCATGGTCTTTACGTGGTGGCGACGTTTACACTGAGTTAGGTGGTCATACACAAAAATGTGAATTTGACGAAGGTTTATATTTAAATCCTGGTCCTTGGCGCATTCCTTACCATCACCAAGGTTATTTACATTATGCACGTGAGTTTGGCGTAGAAATGCAACCGTTCCAACAAGTGAACCAAAATGCATACTTACACAACTCTCAAGCATTTGGTGGCAAACCACAAAGATACCGTGAGATCTTCTCTGATTTCCGTGGTTACACCAATGAATTATTGGCCAAATCCATCAACCAAAATCAATTGGATGAAGCGGTCACTAAAGAAAACAAAGAAATGTTGTTAGAGTCCATCAAAGAGTGGGGCGGTTTAGATAAAAACTATCGCTACACAGGACCTAGCGGTTCACCATTCCGTGGTTGGGCACAAGATGCGAATGCAACACATGACAACATTCCATCGACACCTTTAGATTTCAATGACGTATTGTCTTCACGCTTATGGTCAGCATTGAACATGCATTTCGATTATGAATATGCATCCACAATCTTCCAACCCAAAGGCGGTATGGATCAATTACCTAAAGCGATTGCTAAAGGTTTGATGTCCAACATTCGTTTGAACTCTAAAGTGACTAAATTGATCCAAGACGATAAAGGCGTAACTGTTACGTACTTAGATCGTGCCAATGGTGATAAAGAGATGGTGGAAACAGCAGATTACTGCGTATGTACCATTCCATTCTCAATTTTAGCGCAGATTCCAAACAACTTAAGCGCGCCAGTGAAAAGCGGTATCGCAGCGGTGCATTATGCCACAAGCTTTAAAGCGGGTATCCAATTCAAGCGTCGCTTCTGGGAAGAAGATGAACAAATCTATGGTGGCGTAACATTCACTGATTTACCGATTGGTCAGATCTCTTACCCAAGCACAGATTACCTCTCAAAAGGTAAAGGTGTGGTGTTAGGTTCTTACTTGTTCGGCATCAACTCTTTTGAATTCTCTGCAAAAACACCTGAAGAGCGCATGAAAAAAGTGATGGAAAACTTCCAAAAAATCCATCCTCAAGCGGTTAAAGAGTTTGACAATGGTATTTCTGTGGCATGGCATCGTCAGCCATCAACCTTAGGTTGTTATGGTTTATGGACAGAAGATACACGTGCTAAGCATTTCAAAAATGTCTCCACGATGGACAACCGCGTAGTATTGGCAGGTGAGCATGTTTCTTACATCCCTGCATGGCAAGAAGGTGCGATTTTATCTGCACTCGAAGCCATTGGCCAATTACACGCAAGAGCATCAAAATAATCTGAGGACGATGAAATGAAAAAACTTCTTTTAGGCACGGCTTTATTCAGCTTAATGAGCAGTCTTGTATTTGCTGATGGTGCAGGCGGTGTGAACGATAAAACTGTGATCACAAAACGCGATGGCGCAGAAATCTATGCAGTTTCTTGTGCAGGTTGCCACATGCCAGATGGTAAAGGTGCAGTCGGCGCAGGTTTCTACCCAAGCCTTGTGAACAACCCTAAATTACAACAACCTGCTTACCCAAGCATTGTTGTATTGTATGGCTTGCATGGCATGCCAGCATTAGGTGGCATTTTAGATGATGAACAAATCGCAAACGTTGTGAACTATGTGCGTTCAAACTTTAACGGCATCGATAAAGGCATCACAGCGAAAGATGTGACACCAATGCGTGTGAAAGATTATCAATATAACGACTTGAACTAACAGTTCGGTCAAACGATGATCCTAAGGCAACCTCTGATGAGGTTGCCTTTTTTTACATCATCTCTCAATTATTCATCAAATAAATGGTATGATGTTCACCTTTGATGAACCTGATTGTTGTCAATAGGATGAATATGCCGCAACCGCCGAATTCTCTTGTATTCGATGACCCTGTGATGAATGGGGGCATTTAAGGCATGCTGCCGAGTTATCAAGATTTAATGTTACCAATCTTGCAATGCGTCGCTCAGCACACATCCATCAGTACGCGCGCGCTCAGCGATGTACTTGTCGAACAACTTAATATTCCTGAAAAAGCCCGTCAACAAAAATTAAAAAGTGGGCAACTTGTCCTCACCAACCGCATCAGTTGGGCGTCGATTTATTTAAGAAAAAGTGGCTTATTAGAATCGAAAGCTCGCGGCATGCTGAGCATCACCAAAGCGGGTCGACGCATCGCTAAAGATGCAGACATTGACGCCATCAATAACCAGTTTTTGATGCAATTCCCATCCTTTGCAGCTTTTATGCAAGCCTCGCGTGCGCCACAAATCCCAAAAGAAAAAGAGGTGGATCGTACAAGTTTAGAGCGCTTAGAGGCTGCGCATCATGAAATCAACACACAATTGGCGTTGAGCTTAAAAGAGAAGATTCTTTCCGCATCGCCTGCATTTTTTGAAAAACTGGTGATTGAACTGCTTTTGGCCATGGGTTACGGTGGCTCAATGGAGGATGCAGGGGCTGTGATCGGACAAACGGGTGATGGCGGCATTGATGGCATCATTAAAGCCGACCGCTTGGGGTTAGATAATATCTATGTGCAAGCCAAACGTTGGCAAGGCACTGTGGGTGAGCCTGCCATTCGTGACTTTGTGGGGGCATTGACAGGTTATCATGGCGCAAATAAAGGGGTGTTCATCACCACCGGTAAGTTTTCTAAAAATGCTCAAAAGTTCTTCCCAAAAAATGGTGCAAAAGTGGTGCTCGTGGATGGGGAACTTTTAACGAAATTGATGATTGAGTACAACATAGGTGTCAGCGATCAGCAAGCATACGTAGTAAAAACAATTGATATTGACTTTTTTGACAGTGAGTAGTGAATGATGAAAATTTTAATCGTGGGTAAAGGCGGGCGTGAGCACGCATTGGCATGGAAAGTGAAACAAAGCGCTCAAGTATCAGAAGTGTATGTGGCGCCTGGCAATGTGGGCATGAAAGATGTGGCGCACCTTGTGAACATCAATGAAACGGCGAGCGATGAGCTGGCAAACTGGGCAGAAGCGAATGCGATTGATTTGGTGATCATTGGCCCTGAATCGAGTTTAGTGGCAGGTGTGGCCGATCAAATGCAAGCGCGCGGCATTAAAGTGTGGGGGCCAACACAGGCAGCCGCACAAATTGAGGGCAGTAAAGATTTTGCCAAAGTGATCATGAATTGCTATGGTGTGCCAACCGCTGCGCACCAAACCTTTACACAAGTGGATGAGGCGCTTTCGTACCTTGAAAAAGTGGGTGTGCCGATTGTGATCAAAGCCGATGGTTTAGCCGCGGGTAAAGGTGTTGTGTTGCCACAAACGATGGATGAAGCCAAAGCGTGTGTGGTGGATATGTTAGAAGACAATCGCTTTGGGGACGCTGGCGCGCGCATCGTGATTGAAGAGTTTTTAGAGGGCAATGAATATTCCCTCATGTGCTTTGTGCATGGCAACAAAGTGGTGCCGATGATGATGGCGCAAGATCACAAACGTGCATATGACAATGATGAAGGCCCGAACACAGGTGGAATGGGGGCTTATGCGCCATGCTTTACAGCAGAGAGTGAAGAGACTGCGATTGCTGTCAAAACCATCATGCAGCCGGTGGCCGATGGCTTAGTGAAGGAAGGCATGCCCTTTACAGGCTTTTTGTATGGCGGCTTGATTTTAACGAAAGAGGGCTTTAAAACCATTGAGTTTAATGCGCGCTTTGGCGATCCTGAAGCTGAAGTGATTTTACCGCTCTTAGAAAGCGATTTGGTTGATGTGATTTTGTCGATGTTAAGTGACAATCACGTGCCAAGCGTTGCGTGGAAATCAGGCTATTGCGTGGGTGTTGTGCTCGCATCAAAAGGTTATCCTGAGCAGCCTGAAACAGGTTATCCATTGAAAACTTTGGCAGTGGATGAATCCATTAATATGATTTTCAATGCAGGCGTTGCAGAAAAAGCAGGGCAATTGGTGTCAAATGGTGGGCGCATTTTGGTGGCGACAGGTTTAGGCGAAACCTTTGATGAAGCCAAAGCTCATGCGTATGCCTTGATGAAAGAGATCGAAACTGAGGGCACATTCTACCGTACAGACATTGGTCATCGTTTTAAGGGCTAATGTTAATATGCGATCAAGCCGATACAATCGTATCGGCTTTTTGATGCGCTATTTTGATTCACTTGGCCAAGCGATGATGGGATTGTACTGCCAAGTTGCGGGGCCAAAGGCTCTATTGATGAGCATCGGATCATCTGTGGCATCCGTTTCTCGTGAGAGCATTTCATGGCGAATGTATGGCCATGCATAATATGTACTGAGCATGATGAGAATACTGGCAATGACGGCCAAACCTTTATGGCCATCAACATAAATTACAGGGGCAAGAGGCTGAGCGGTTGATGTGCTCGGCAGTGCCGCATAAGCATAGGCCATCAACATTAAAGTCAGCCATTGACTGATGGGGTAAATTAAGGAGCCAGACAACGCACCATTACTCATCAATACAAAAACACTGACCCAAAGCCAAGCCGGCAGTTGATCCGCATATGACAGCAAGCGCACCAATAAATAGAGGCACAATAAATTGAGCATCAGCCCCATTAAGCCCATCTCAGCCAGCCAATAGAGCATGAAACTATGGGGGTGAGCCAATTGATTGCCATCTTCGAAGATAAAATGACCTGCACCCATGCCAACGTACACATTGTCCATGAAGGATTGTAAGGAGAAAAGATACAAATCTATCCGACCCGATGAGCTTGTGCGAGCTAAACCATGCATTTGTGCATCTTGCAGCATCAAAACATTAAAGACCACATATAAAGTGAATGCGCAAATGACTGTCATTAAGGGCAATGTTAACGCAGCGCGTTTATGTTGTCCTAAGACCATAATGAGGAGTATTCCGATGGTGAGGGACAGTAAAACGGCGCGAGCACCATCATAGAAAAAAACGAAGAGGTATAAGGTGCTTAAAATAAAAATCCATGGTGTGAAGCGTTGATTGGCGAGAAAGCCCGGGCGCAACCATAAAATCATGAGTAACGGCAACAGTGCATCATTAAAATAACGAATGTTGCCAAAGGTATTGTGCCCAACGCTTGTGTAAGTTGGGTCAGTGATTTGAATCATAACACTGGTGAAAAGATAAATAATGCTGGGAATGGGCGTTAATGCAATGACCGCAAGGGCATGATTGAACCAAGCTTGATCTTTTTTGAATGCCATTGCAAAGTAGAGAAACGCCATCACCAATAGAATATTGAGGCTTAAGGTTAAATATGCCGTCACATTATGAATGCCAAAGATCAGCAACAGCACATAACAACCATTGATCAGCGCGGCGATTTTTAGGGCATGGCGGTGGTGACGCAGTTCAGTACTCGGCAACAGGATGAGCCCGACGGCACTGAACAGCAATAAAATGATCTCCCCCATGCGCCATTCATTGTAATAATCATCAATCCAAGGATTGAGGTCGATCCCTGCAAACGAACCAAAGAGCCAAATGAGCGTGAGATAAATGATGATGCGATGCAATACTAAATGTGTCCCCTTTGTCATGGTGTGCCTTGTTATCTTTTTTGTTTAGGCATGTAGTATAAGCCATAGCTTCATCAGAGACTATGGCACCACCATTATTTTAGGATGATTTTATGGGCTTGTGGGGCAATGATGTGGCCAATGGGCTCTAAATGGCCAAGCCCTTCCTCTTTGCACAACGCCTGGAAGTCATCAATATGATCGCCGCTTACAGACACTAATAAACCGCCACTTGTTTGCGGATCACCCAGAAGATGTTGATAAGCGTCAAATTGATCATTATGCGTCACTAAATGCTCGTAACTTGCCAAGTTTTTAAAGGTACCGCCTGGCATTGATCCTAAAGCCTCATAATGGCGCACAGAATCAATGAGCGGAATGTTTGCGCAATCGAGCTCAATGCTGACATTGCTGCCTTCGGTCATCTCAGAGAGATGGCCAATCAATCCAAAACCTGTGACATCTGTCATGGCATGCACATAAGGCTCAAGGGCAAATCGTGCACCGGCTTGATTGAGCTCTACCATAATGTCACGGGCAGTGAATTGATCTTCACTGCGCAGTAAACCACGTTTTTCTGCGGTGGTTAAGATGCCAATGCCAATGGGTTTGGTTAAAAAGATGGCATCGCCCACTTGTGCGGTGTCATTGCGTTGTAAATGCGCTTTGTCCACAATGCCTGTCACCGCTAAACCAAAAATTGGTTCAGGTGCATCGATGGAATGGCCGCCTGCTAAAATGATGCCAGCGGCTTCACAGGTGGCGCGTCCGCCTGCAATCACGGTGCGTGCAACTTCTGGGGGGAGTTTTTGAGAAGGCCAGCCTAAAATCGCAATCGCCATGATGGGTTTACCGCCCATCGCATAGACATCGCTGATGGCATTTGTGGCTGCGATGCGCCCAAAATCAAAGGGATCGTCCACAATTGGCATGAAAAAGTCCGTGGTTGAGATAATCCCCGTCGTTGCATCGATGCCATAAACCGCAGCATCATCGCGTGACTGGTTGCCCACCCATAAATTCGGATCAGAGGTTTGTATGCCACTGCCTGTCAATATCTCCCCAAGAACCTTGGGATCTAATTTACAGCCTCATCCGGCGCCGTGGCTATATTGCGTTAATTTTATCTCAGACATTACCTTTTCAATCCCATAAGAATAGGTTAAAGTTTAGCACTTTAACCACTGATATACGAAGCCGATATGAACAATTTTAACAAAATTGCTTTGGTGAGCCGAAACAACGTAAGCAATCCATCGTTTGCTAAAGTGATGAAAACGGCTGAGGCCATCTTTGAGCGCAATGGTTGTGCAACGGTCACCTTGGCCTTGCCCCCGAATGATAGCGCTGAATCTAAGCAATTGCTAGAAGATCGCGTGAAAGATTGTGATTTGATCATCATCTTTGGCGGCGATGGGACATTTTTAGGCATTGCCCGTAAGGCGTGCCATTTAGACATTCCATTTTTAGGCATCAATTTAGGACGCTTAGGCTTTTTGACGGACATCCGCGAAACAGAGCTTGAAGAGAGTTTAATTCACATCTTAAAAGGTGAATATAAAACGGAGGATCGTGAGCTCATTCGTGTGAAAATCCCCGGTAAATTCGACTCTTTTGCCTTAAATGATGTGGTGATTCATCAGCGCAGCATCTCTCGCATGATCGAGCTTGATGTGTTTGTGGATGATAAATATTTAACCAGCTATTGGGCCGATGGCGTGATTTTTGCAACGCCCACAGGCTCAACGGCTTATGCATTGTCATCGGGCGGGCCTTTGGTTTATCCATCATTGTCTGCTGTGCTTGTGGTGCCCATTTCACCGCATACCTTCAGCCATCGCCCGATTGTGTTGCCCACGAATTTAAAAATCAAAGTGGCATTGAAAGAGAGCGTGCGCCATGAAGTGAGCGTCAGTTGCGATGGGCAAGTGGTGTTTGATTTTGATAAGGGTGATGAGCTTGAACTTATTAGTAATGCCTCAAAAATCACACTGGTGCATCCTGAAAACTACAACTACTTTGAAATTTTACGTGCAAAATTAAACTGGGGTCATCACCCTGAGAGAGAACGATAATTATGGACCATTCCACATTTGTGCACCCTGTGTTGGGTGAATTGACCTATGAAGCCGCTTTACAAGGCTATGCAGGCAGCATTGAGTTGTCAGACATGCCCCTTAAAATTAACCTGGTGGGCGATGCATTAGAAGCAGAAGCTTTAGGTGATCGCTTATTGGCATTCCTAGAAAGTGAAGCCTTTGAAGATGCTTTCATTGCAGGATTAGAGGCATTATTGACCCTTAAAAACCGCGATTGGCTCAGCGAAGGGGAAGCAGAATACACATTAGAGGAGTTTTTTGACTTTGTCTCCCTCGATGCGATTGTGATGCATTCAGATAAAATTGAGTTATATACTGATGATTTAGAGCTTTTATGGCGCAACCGTGCCATTTTGAGTTTTGATTATGATTATCAGCTCATTAATGTGCACATTGAGGAGCACATCAGTTTTTAAGCAGTAAAAAAAGCAGCGTTTGCTGCTTTTTTATTGTGACTAGGTATTGAGTGCCACTTGCGTGCTTTTGCTTTGTTGCACGCGGCGTGCTTGATAAAAACGTTGTTTCCAATATTTGTCATTCAATGAAGAGGTCATCACGCCTTTAGAGGTTGAGGCGTGGATGAATTGATTGTTCCCATTGTAAATGCCCACATGAAGACCAGTGCGATTTTGTCCCCAATTGGTTTTAAAGAAGATGAGATCGCCGGGTTTTAAATCCTCTTTTGCGATCTGAATGCCCACAGATTTTTGTGCGATCGTTGTGCGTGGTATGGCAATGGCAAATTTATCTGTAAAGGTGCGCTGCACAAAGGCAGAGCAATCGATGCCATTTAAAGAGTTGCCGCCTAATTTATAGGGCGTGCCTTTCCATTGTTTTAATTGATTTTGCAGTGCCGTGGTGACAACGTGGCTGTCTCTTAAGGCTGCGGGTGCGGCGCTGACCGTCACATTTGTTTTTGCGACAGGTTTTGCTTTAGGTTGAGCGCTTGTGGCAACGCTTGCTTGAGCAACAATCGGGGCGCTTTTTTGTGTCTGTGTACTTGCGCAACCCACCGTTAAAAGGGATACCAGGGCAACCGAAAAAATCTTATTCATAATCATTCATTCTGCATTGTCTCAAAAGGGATGAATGATTATAGATCAGAAAATGATTTCTGATCCATAATTTATACATTTAATCAGGATGATTTACGATTTTTTTGACGTAAAGTCATAATCTGTCTCTTGATAGACAAAATAATTGAGCCAATTTTGGAAGAAAATGCTCGATGCACTCATCCATCGTGTTTGAATGGCTTGAGTGGGATCATCATTTTTAAAGTAGTTGCTCGGAATGGTCATCATGCCTAGGGCAGAGTCACGCTGATACTCTTTTAAGAGAGTCTCTTTACCATATTCAGGATGACCACTCATAAAGACTTGGCGACCCGTTTTTGATGCCACTAAGTGAATGCCAGAGACTTCAGAGCTTGCGATCACCTCTAATTCAGGGTGATTGCGCGTGGCAATCGGATCACTCTCTGTGTTGCGTGATTGTGGCACATAAAAAAGATCATCCATGCCAATGAGCAGTTTAGAATCGGGTTTTTCTTTGATGTGTTCAAATACACCTGTTAATTTCTCTTTGAAAATGTTCTTCTCGATGCCATAAAAATACTTCAAGGCCGCTTGGCTGCCCCAACAGATAAAGAGGGAGGCAAACACATGGGTTTTGCTCCATTCAAAGATTTTGGTCAATTCATCCCAATAGGTCACTTCCTCAAAGTCTAAGAGCTCAATAGGTGCACCTGTGATGATCATGCCATCGAAATACTCATCTTCAATGTCGCTGAAAAAACGGTAAAATTCATCTAAATGCACTTGCTTGGTGTTTTTAGAGGTGTGGTTTTCAATGGCCAGTAGCGTGATGTCCACTTGCAAAATGCCATTACTGAGTTTACTGAGCAATTGGGTTTCTGCGGTGATTTTGTCAGGCATTAAGTTCAAAATACAGATGCGCACCGGACGAATGTCCTGTGTATTTGCACGCTCTGGATTCATCACAAAGATGCCATGATCTTTGAGAATTTGTGAAGCGGGTAAGTTTTCCGGAATAATCACGGGCATGGTTGTTCTCCTTTTATTTCATCCATAAAAAAACCAGAGTGTTGTCACTCTGGTGGATCAATTTTTGGGTAAAGATGAGCGTTAGAGTGACTCTACAGTAAGGTTCGAGAGCCACTCAATTGAGTAACTCTCTAAAGCATCATCATTAACGCGGATGGGTGGGTCATGTTTAAGTTTACTTTAGTAACATTGTTGGACTGAAAAGTATCAAACCATTTCGGATAAAAAGTGTCAAGGGCTATTTGAGGTCAATTTCCATTATTAGGCACGAAGCCATTGAAAACGGCGCATTAAATTTTATATGCCTCTCATCATGCTCTGAGAAAAAGAGCGCATCTAAGGGCTCAAGCGCTTGTCCATTTAGGGAACATGCCGTCAATGCAATGATGCATGTGGTCAAAGAAGATCGCTGATAATCATTGTCTGTAAAATCAATACGCACCATTGAATGACTGGCGTGGCGCGTATCGGTAATGATGCCGCAATCTAACGCAGGCTCAACACAATGGATCATTTCCGTAGTGCTTTCACCACTAAAAGTAATGGGTTGCCCTGATTTTGTCAGGGTATGGAGCGCACCATCAATCAATAGTTCAATCGATTGCCCCGTTAACAGTGCTAAGCTTCTTTGGCAATGCGGGAAATGAGAAAAGGGCCCTGTGTGTTCAACAGATGCCATGCTCACACGCCAAATGAAGTCATCCATCGTGGCATTTTGGGGATGGATCATCACCTCGCGCGTGGTGCCAAGGCCATTTTTCCAAGGTTTGACCGTTAGGGTGTTAAAGGCGATTTTTTGCATGAGGCTTGATCCATAAATAGTAACACACGGTTAAAATTACCAGCCAAATGATGCCAGCATATAAGGCATTGCGCACAGGTGCATAATAGCCAAGCACGCCCACCACAAAGAGCATAAAGGCAATGGCAAGGGCAGGCCCAATTGGCCAAAAGGGCACTGGGAATTTAAGCTTTGCGATTTCATCTTTGGTCAATTGTTGACGCATGCCCACTTGAGAGATGAGCACCGTGAGCCACACCCAAACAGTGGCAAAGGTTGCCATCGCTGCGATCACTAAAAATAAACCATCGTGGAAAAAGTAGTTGAGCACAACACCAATGATCATCACCACAAACATGATGGCGATTGCCACAATCGGTACGCCACTTTTAGAGAGTTTACTCAATGCCTTGGAGGCTTGACCTTGTTCACTGAGCCCATGCATCATGCGGCCTGCACCAAAGATGTCACTGTTGATGGCGGAGATGGCTGCTGTGATCACCACAATGTTCAGGAGGTTTGCAGCGTAATCAATGCCCAGACTTTTAAAAATCGTGACAAATGGGCTCGCGCCTAAGCCAATGTGATTCCACGGAAAAAGCGCCATCAGCACAAGGAGTGCTAAAAAGTAAAAGAGCAGAATTTGCACCGGCACCACATTGATGGACATCGGGATCGTTTTTTCTGGGTTTTCAGCCTCTAATGCAGTGAGCCCTAAAGTTTCCACACCACCAAATGAGAACACCACAACGGTTAATGATATGATGATGCCTGTGATGCCAAAGGGGGCAAAGCCATCGTGGCTCCACAGATTGCTAAGGCTTGGGGTGAATTCAAGGGGCACATTTAAATGCATGTGGCTCATGAGAATGTAGCCGCCTGCTATGATCATGGCAATGATGGACACCACTTTTAATAGGGAAAGCCAAAAGCCAAGCTCGCCAAACATTTTGACGGCGCACAGATTGATGCCGCATAAAATTAATGTGATGGCCAACGCCCAAATCCATGGGGCCACATCGGGGTACCATAAACCCATATAGATGGCAAAAGCGGTGACATCTGCAATGCAGACGAGCGCCATTTCAAATACATACGTCCAACCGGTGATAAAACCTGCCAAAGGGCCTAAATATTTGGTGGCATAGGCGCCAAAAGCACCCGGCATCGGGTGGTGCATGATCATCTCACCTAGGGCGCGCATCACCATAAAAACGGCGATGCCAGATAAAAAATAGGCGATGAGAACGGCAGGTCCTGCCAATTCAATGGCATTGGCTGAACCATAAAATAGACCGGTGCCCACGGCAGAACCTAAGCCAATGAATAAAACGTGGCGCGGTGTCAATCCGCGCTTGAGCTGAGTCGCCATAATGTTAATTGTGTCCTTTATTGCTGCGTCGGGTTAGGCTAAATGCCCCATGCTGTAGAGTACGATGAGTGCAGTGACAGAGAGCACCGCCCAACAAATGGCGCCCATTATAATGGGACGAAGACCATTTTTCAGCAATTTCATTAAATCTGTGTTGAGTCCAATGCCCACAAGCGCCACAATGATCAAAAATTTACCAAGTTGTGCCAAACCATGGGTGATCTCATGGGGAATGATGTTCAATGAATTGATTAAAGTGGTGATGATGAATCCAATGATGAAATAGGGCACCGCTTTGGTGAGTTTAAACTCATAATCATCGCCTGCGCTTTTTGATTTGGCCATATAAAGGGAGAGGAAAAAGGTGATGGGGACGATCATCAAGGTGCGTGTTAATTTAACAATGGTGGCAAGGCTGCCGGACTCATCACTGTAAGAATAAGCTGCAGCTAAAACAGATGACGTGTCATTAATGGCTGTGCCTGCCCATAAGCCAAAGGCTTCATCGTTCATATGAAACAGATGGCCAAGGGCGGGGAAAATAAAAACAGCGGCAATGTTGAATAAAAAAATGGTGGCAATGGCATAGGCAATCTGTTGGCTGTCTGCACGCACAACAGGCGCTGTTGCTGCAATGGCTGAGCCACCACAAATGCTTGTGCCCACACCAATCAATGTGCCGGTGACAAAATCAATTTTCAGCATTTTTGCCACCACAATGGCAGTGATGAAGGTGGCCGCAAGTGTAAAGAGCATGATCCATAGCGAATTTAAGCCCACATGAAAGACCTCTTGAATGCTCATCTCAAAGCCTAATAAGATGATGGCATAATGGAGCATTTTTTTGCCGGCAAAGCTGGTGCCTTTGCTGATTTTTTCAGAGGTTTTGGCAAATAATGCATTTAAAATGATGCCAAGGGTGATCCCAAATACCGCGCCACCAATGAGGGGAAATTGTTTGCCTAAAAAGTGCGCCCCTATGGCAATCACAAAGCAGCAGAGAATGCCAATGAGGATCGATCGATTGAGTTTAGTCATAATGACGATGCTCCTCTTCACTTGGGAGGATTTGATAAAACGTTTCATCCTCTTGAATGAGGCCAAGTTTATGGCGTGCGAGCTCTTCTTGGGCACCGGCATCGGTTTTGAGGCTTTTGATTTTCACTTCAAGGGCGGTGTTGCGCGCTTCAAGCAGTTTGTTTTGTTGATTGACGGCTTCGATTTTTGCAGTGAGTTTTTCAAGGGAGGCATAACCTTGATCCTCTTGAAACCACAAATTGTAACTTAAATAAAAAACCAAGCCTGCTAAAAAGGCAATAAGCGCGTGAAGCCATTTCATAAATTTTGTCCTATCGGGTACACGAATTGTAAATATTCTGCGATAATGGCTATTTTATCTCTTCTAGAAGAATATAGTAAAATTTTATGAATCCATCGATTATCCGTAAGTTAGATCAGTTGATTGAGCGTCATCAAGAAGTGGGCGTTTTACTCTCTGAGCCTGAAATCATCACCGATCAAAATAAATTCCGTGAGCTCTCGCAAGAGTATGCTCAATTGACGCCTGTGGTGGAAGAATTCACTGCATGGAAAACCAATGAGTTTAACCTCACTGAAGCTAAAGAGATGTTAGAAAGCAGTGATGCTGAGCTCAAAGAGATGGCAAAAGAAGAATTGCCATTGCTGCAAGAGAAACAAGCAGAATTAGAAAAGACATTACAAATTCTCCTTTTGCCGAAAGATCCGAATGATGACAGCAACATCTTCTTAGAGATTCGTGCCGGAACGGGCGGCGATGAAGCGGCGATTTTTGCTGGTGATTTATTCAATATGTATGCACGTTATGCAGAAACATTGCGCTGGCAGGTGGAAATTGTCTCTGAAAACCGCGGCGAACATGGCGGCTTTAAAGAGATCATTGCGCGTGTGATTGGTCATGGTGCGTATTCTCGCTTGAAGTTTGAATCCGGTGCGCACCGTGTACAACGTGTGCCAGAGACAGAATCACAAGGTCGCGTGCATACATCAGCAGCAACGGTTGCAATTTTGCCAGAAGTGCCAGAAACAGAAGTGGTGAACATCAATCCTGCGGATTTAAAAGTGGATACGTTCCGTGCATCGGGCGCCGGTGGTCAGCACGTGAATAAAACGGATTCTGCCATCCGTATTACGCATTTACCGACAGGCACAGTGGTTGAGTGTCAAGATGAACGTTCTCAGCACAAAAACCGTGCGCGTGCCATGAGCTTATTGGCATCACGTTTATTAGAAGCCGAGCGTGAAAAAGAGCAAAAAGCCATGAGTGAAAATCGTAGAAGCCTTGTGGGTTCAGGGGATCGCTCTGAGCGCATTCGCACGTACAACTATCCGCAAGGTCGCATTACGGATCACCGCATTAACTTAACTCTCTATAAACTAGAAGACATCATGGGCGGCGATTTAAATCAAGTCATCAATCCCCTCATTCAAGAGCATCAAGCGGACATGCTCTCTTCATTAAGCGATCAAGGATAATGACAGTGACATGACCCTTCAACGAGCGAAACTTTGCATTTTAGCCACCACGGATTTACATGCACATGTCACGAATTATGATTATTATCGTGATCAATCGCTCCTTGATGTCGGATTAATGGGACTGGCAGATGTGATCGAGCAGATTCGCCGCACAGAGCCAAATACACTGTTATTAGACAATGGTGATTGCCTGCAGGGCAATCCCATTGGCAACTATCTGCGCGATGATGCCATGGTGCATCAGCATTCGATGATTACACTCATGAATGCGCTGAAATATGATGGCGCAACCCTTGGCAATCATGAGTTTGATTTTGGATTGCCGTATCTTCATAAGGCGATACAAGATTGGCGCCATCCGGTGACGAGTGCAAACATTGAAACGGCGGCAGGCAAACCATGGTTGCCACCTTATTTATTATTACAGCGATCGATCACCATGGAAAAGGGTGCACCGAAACCAATCACCATTGGTGTCATCGGGGCAGTACCCCCTCAAGTGATGCTCTGGAATCATAAAGTTTTATCAGAAGATCCTCACGAGCGCTTAGTGGTGAAGGACATCACCGCATCGATTGCTCATTATGTCAAAGAGATGAAAACCAAAGGTGCGGATCTGATTGTTGTGTTGTCCCATTCTGGCGTCAGTGATCGCCCTTATCAAATGGGGGCAGAGAACAGCGTCACTTATCTTGCAGAGATTGAAGGCGTTGATGCCATTGTGGCAGGGCATGCCCATGGCGTCATGGCAGAAAAGATGGGCAGTCGTGCGGTGCCTGTGGTCATGTCTGGTGCCTTTGGGCAATACTTAGGCTGTGTGAATTTTACACTGACCCATGATGCGACAGGTTGGCACATTGAGCGTGCATGGCCTGAATTGATTGAAAATGGTGGGCAAGGGGATGCAACGCACCCATTATTTCCCTGTGTGGCGCGTGAACATGCATTGACCTTAGCGCGTATGAATGCCCCAATTGGACGCAATGTCACCGATTTTTCAAGTGCAATGAGTCTGGTGGAAGATGATGCCTGCATTGAGCTCATTGCCCAAGCGCAGTTGTGGTATGGGGCGCAATTATTAGCGTCATTGGGCGTAGAAAAGCGTCCAATTCTCAGTGCCGTGCCTGCATTTAAAGTGGGCGGACGTAAAAATGCCCCGCATGATTTTACCTGGATTGAGCCTGGCATTTTGAGCTTTAAGAATGTGGCGGATTTGTATCCCTTTAACAATCAATTGGCCATCCTTCGCATCAATGGGCGTGATCTACGCGAATGGCTTGAATGCGCAAACAGCATCTATTTTACCATTGATGAAGGACAAAGTGCCGCCCAACCACTGATCAATTGGGCGAAACATCGTGGATACAATCGCGATGTGATCAAAGGTGTTGAATACACTGTCGATGTGCAGCAGCCGCGCCGATATAATGGGGAGTGTCGTTTGGTTAATGAGGCAGCACGGCGCATTGTAGATTTAACCCATGAGGGGAAATGGGTTCGCGATGAGGATGAGTTTTTTCTCATCACCAATCAATATCGTGCATATGCAGGAAAATTCCCCGGCAGTGGGGAACATGCGGTGGTGACGTTATCCACCGATGAATTACCCACAATCATTGCAGAATATTTGATGCATCAAGTGGCCAATGAAGGCCACATTCGTGTGGTGCCCACTTTCAATTGGCAACTGGCATGTCGTGCAAAGGTGCGCTATGAAACGGCGCCCGATGAAAAAGCAGCGCAATACATTCAAACATACATGCCCACTTGGCAGCGCTGTCAAAGATTGGATGAAGATGGCTTTGCCATTTACATTTGCCCAAATATTGCGCAAAAAACCTCAATTTTAGATGTGAATCATTCGCAATCTTTACATTTCTCATATAGGACTAAATTTACTTATTTTAACAATGGTGGTGATAATTTTTATCAATCTCATTGATAAATAGTGAATTTTACCCATTGGATCTGTCAGTAAAACAGCTAAAATCATTTATTTTGTTGATATTTCCTAACAAAAATATATAATTGATGCCATTGGTAATGAAGACATAAAGATGGAACGTTTCATTATAATCTTTTTAAAAGATGATGATAAGGGTTTTTTATTTTATCAATCATGCCATTGTCTATATGATTGTCGGCGTCAAATCATACAGACAAATTAATGAGTTACACAAACTGTTTTATTAAAGAAATATCAATCAATAAGGGTTGTCAATGAATAAGGAAGGTTTACTCGGTGAGTGGGATCAAGAATCCGTAGAAGGTTCTGACCTCATCCGCGATAAAGATGAGTTTACAAATATTGTCACAAATCATGATAAACACAGTAATATTGATATTTCTGATTCCTTAAGCATGTATTTCAGTGACCTCTCAAGTCGCACATTATTAACGGCAGAAGAAGAGAAGGCATTGGCGTATCGTGTTCAAGCTGGGGATCAAGCGGCGCGTCAAGAGATGATCGAAAGCAATCTGCGCCTTGTGATCGCAATTGCTAAGCGCTATGCCAATCGTGACATTCCATTGAGCGATCTCATCGCGGAGGGCAACATGGGATTGATGCAGGCGGTGGAAAAGTTTGACCCAGAGATGAATTACCGCTTTTCTACCTATGCGGTGTGGTGGATTCGTCATGCCATTGAGCGTGACATTATGAATACGGGGCGTGCGGTGCGTTTGCCGATTCATTTACACAAAGCGATTAACCGTATTTTAAAGATTCAGCGTGATTTAGGTAAAAAACTGAACCGCGAACCAACGTACACAGAAATTGCGGAAGTGGCGAAGAAAAGTGTCAAAGAGGTGGAAGATCTTCTGATTGAAAATGAGATGATTCTTTCGTTAGATATGGAAGTGAATGATGAACAGGGCTCATTGTTAGACATGCTCTCAAGTGACCATCGCTCAGACGATGCCCTAGGAATGATGGAGGAAGATTGTTTGATGTCCGCATTAGAAGAGGGTTTGACCCATTTAGATGATGTTTCCCGCCGCGTGATCATTGAGCGCTTTGGCTTAGATGATGATGTGCCAAAAACCTATGCCGAAGTGGGCGATCTTTTAGGCACAACGAGTGAAAAAGTGCGCCGTATTCAGATGAAAGCACTTAAAGAGATCCGCGAATATTTAGTGGATTGATTCATTAAAAAAGCCCATCATGGATGGGCTTTTTTGAGTCTGATGATTTTAATTATTTAACCAATAAAACGGGCACAGTGGCTTTTTGTACCACATCATTACTGACGCCGCCAAGCACAAATTTTTGCACAGCATTTAAACCACGGCTACCGATGACAATGATGTCTGCACCGGCTGTTTTAGAGTGTTGCACAATCGCTGGCGCCGCTTCACCTGTGATGATGCTCGTTTTGTGCTGTACAGCGGCATCGTCTAGGATTTTTTCAACGGGTTGAATTTTTGCATTGCGTACTTTTTCTTGCTCTTCTTTAGAAGGTTCTAATAAGATTTCGCGCGCTGTTTTTGGGGGAACTGTCACATAGACAATTTCCACAACTGCATCCGCGTCTGCTTTTGCAAGTTTTGCAGCTTCCGCCGCGGCACGAAGAGAGTTTTCAGAACCATCAATGGCCAATAAGATTTTTTTATACATATTGTGACTCCTTATGTCGGTACGAATGATTATTGTTGATTGAGTATAACCCATTATTGTAGAAAAAGCCTTGATAAACAATTATATCAAGGCTTTTTTTGATCAGTGTCGTCTCTTAAACTTATTTAGAGATGTGAGCAACAAGATCTAATACTTTTGCAGAGTAACCGATTTCGTTATCGTACCAAGCAACGATTTTAACGAATTTGTCAGTCAATGCAATCCCTGCTTTTGCATCAAAGACAGATGTGCAAGTTTCACCTAAGAAGTCGGTAGAAACCACTGCATCTTCTGTGTAGCCTAAAATGCCTTTTAATGCACCTTCTGATTCTGCTTTCATTTTTTCACAGATTTCAGCATATGTGGCAGGTTTTGCTAAGTTCACCGTTAAGTCAACCACAGAAACGTCTGGCGTTGGTACGCGGAAAGACATGCCAGTTAATTTACCATTCAATTCGGGAATGACTTTACCCACAGCTTTAGCTGCACCCGTTGAAGAAGGAATGATGTTTTGTGCAGCACCGCGGCCACCGCGCCAATCTTTAGAAGAAGGAGCATCCACTGTTTTTTGTGTGGCAGTTGTTGCGTGCACTGTGGTCATTAAGCCTTCAGTGATGCCCCAGTTGTCATTCAATACTTTCGCCACAGGTGCTAAGCAGTTTGTGGTGCAAGATGCGTTAGAAACGATGTCTTGACCGGCATAAGTTTCGTGGTTCACACCCATCACAAACATTGGCGTATCATCTTTAGAAGGACCGGTTAAAACAACTTTTTTCGCGCCAGCTTCGATGTGCTTACGTGCTTTTTCATCGGTTAAGAAGATGCCTGTACCTTCCACAACAACGTCAACGTTGATGTCACCCCATTTGAGGTTTGCAGGATCTTTCTCAGAAGTCACACGAATGGCTTTACCATTAACGATCAATTGACCATCTTTAACATCCACTGTGCCTTTGAAACGACCGTGTGTTGAGTCATATTTCAACATGTAAGCCATGTAATCAACGTCAATTAAGTCATTGATACCAATAATTTCGATGTCATTACGCTCGAGTGCTAAGCGCATCACAAAGCGACCAATACGTCCAAAACCATTAATGCCAACACGAATAGCCATTATTTTCTCCTTGATTATCTAATGGGTAATAAAAACAAACGGAGTAACTATAGTCATCTATAGTTACATAATTTTAATTTAATGTATATCTTTTCGCTTGATCTACGTCTATCTTATGCCAAAGATTGCTTTTTCAGATAATCGAGTAATAAGCCAACAGGGCGACCCGTTGCACCTTTATTCGCACCTGATGTCCACGCAGTGCCCGCAATGTCTAAATGGGCCCACGCATATTTTTCGGTAAAGCGTGATAAGAAACATGCCGCAGTGATTGAGCCACCTGCGCGGCCGCCGCCAATGTTGGCAATGTCTGCAAATGGGCTGTCTAATTGACTTTGATACTCATCCCACATTGGCAATTGCCATACACGGTCACGCGTTGCTTCACCCGATGCCATCAATGCATCGGCTAAGTCTTGATTGTTGGCAAATAAACCCGTCGGTTCATGACCAAGGGCAATGATGATGGCACCTGTTAACGTGGCCACATCGATCACTGCTTTGGGTTCATATTGCTCTGCATACGTTAATGCATCACATAAAATGAGGCGGCCTTCAGCATCGGTGTTTAAAATTTCGATGGTTTGGCCAGACATGGATGTCACCACATCGCCAGGTTTAATCGCAGTGCCTGAAGGCATGTTTTCAACTGCTGGAATCAACGCCACAATGTTTAAAGGTAAGGCCAATTCTGCCACCGCTTTCATGGTGCCAAGCACACTTGCCGCACCACACATGTCATACTTCATTTCATCCATGCCAGCGCCTGGTTTTAAGGAAATGCCGCCTGAGTCAAAAGTCACGCCTTTGCCCACTAACACAATTGGGGCTTCTTCACGGCTTTGTGCACCATGATATTCTAAAACGATGAAGTTAGGCGCTTCTGCGCTGCCTTGAGACACCGCCACAATTGCGCCCATGCCTAAACGTTTGATGTCGCTGTCATTGAGGATTTTGCAATGTAAATCATCATATTCGCGCGCAAGATTGTCCGCAATGTCAGATAAATCAGTGGGCGTTAAGTGATTTGCTGGTGTATTGCCAAGATCTTTTGTGAGCAATACGCCTTTTTTGAGGGCTAAACCATAATCAAAGGCTGCTTTGATCTCTTCGGTTAACGCAGCAACATTGATGGCGTATACTTGTGCATTTTGCTCATCTTTTTTGCTTTTGTATTGATTAAAAGTATAGGTGGCATGCGCAACCGTTTCGATGATTTTTGGAATGGTGTACGCTTTTTTACCACAGTTGCTCAAGATGGAGAATGTGATGGTTTCGGCGGGCATTTTTTTCACCCATTGAGTGGCAGCATCTACAGCTTTACTCAACGTCACCACAGAGGCTTTTTCACGCGCACCAAAGCCCACCACCAATAAATAACGGGCTTTGATGTTTTTCGGTTGAAAGATTGGGAAAACTGAACCCGCTTTCCCAGTGATTTCGCCTGAATCTAATAAAGACTGCAATAAGCCATCCATGGCTGCATCGAGTGCTTTAGCATCGGGTGAGAGCTCATCTTCATAGCAGTTCACCACCAATACATCGGTTTCTAACGCAGCGATGTCTTCGCTGATCAATTGGTAAGAGACGGGTTGAGTTTTCATAAATTCTTTCCTTTTTTGATTATTCTAGAACTAAACGGCCACGCAATGAGTTTGGCAATGCTTCTGTAATGATGACATCACAGAACTGGCCAATCAACTCTTTTGGTCCAATGAAGTTCACAACGCGGTTGTTTTCAGTGCGGCCAGCTAAAACTTCAGGATCGTGTCGAGAAGGGCGGCTCACTAAAATGCGTTGCTTTGTGCCCACCATGCTTTCTGAAATGGCATTCACTTGTGAAGTGATTTGGGCTTGAAGACGGGCTAAGCGCTCTTTTTTCTCTTCCATAGACACATTGTCCGGTAAAGAGGCGGCAGGTGTGCCTGGGCGCGGGGAATAGATGAAGCTAAAGGACATGTCATAGTTCAACTCTTTGACCAAATCCATGGTTTTTTCAAAATCTTCAGCCGTTTCACCCGGGAAGCCCACAATGATGTCAGTGGATAAAGAGATGTCTGGGCGCACTTTTTGTAACTTACGGATTTTAGACTTATATTCAAGCGCCGTATGGTTACGTTTCATGGCCATCAAAATCTTATCAGAGCCCGATTGAATCGGTAAATGTAAGTGAGACACCAATTCAGGCACGCGGCCATACACTTCAATCAAGCGATCAGAGAAGGCAATCGGGTGCGATGTGGTAAAGCGAATGCGGTCAATGCCATCGACTTTTGCCACGTATTCAATCAATAACGCTAAGTCACAGATGGAGCCATCGGGCATTTCGCCTTGATAGTCGTTCACATTTTGCCCAAGTAGGTTGATCTCTTTGACGCCTTGTTCCGCTAAAATGGCGATTTCGCCGATCACATCCATCATTGGGCGAGAAATCTCTTCGCCGCGTGTATAAGGCACGATGCAGAATGAGCAATATTTGTTACAGCCTTCCATGATGGACACAAACGCTGAAGGACCTTCGGCGCGTGGTTCTGGCAAGTGATCAAACTTCTCAATCTCAGGGAAAGAAACATCCACTTGGGCGCCATTGCCTTTCCAGACATCGAGGAGCATTTTTGGCAAGCGGTGCAATGTTTGAGGGCCAAACACAATGTCAACATAAGGCGCACGTTTACGGATCAATTCACCTTCTTGGCTCGCCACGCAGCCGCCCACACAAATCACAATGTTTGGGTTCGCAGCTTTCAGCTCGCGCCAGCGACCTAATTCAGAGAATACTTTCTCTTGCGCTTTTTCACGAATGGAGCAGGTGTTTAAAATGATCACGTCCGCTTTTTCCACATCAGTGGTTTTTTCAAGCTGACAAAACGCCTTTAAGCTGTCCGCCATTTTGTCTGAGTCATACTCATTCATTTGGCAGCCTTGCGTTTGGATGTAAAAAGTTTTAGAAGTAGATGGTAATTCAGTTGTCATAAAATTAGATAGATAAACTAAGGATAGTTAAAAACAGAGGCGATTTTACACGGTTTTCAGAAAAAATTCTGAAAGAAATGGCGGGCACAGATGGCACGGTTTATTTTTGTGCAAAAAATGCCATACTAAGCTTTTCTTCATTGGAGGTTTATCCATGATCCCTAAGGAATTGGCCACATTATTGTCACACACGGCGCGCCGTGCCATTGCACTGACACCCACAGCGGCACAGGTGCATCATGATTTATATGCTTCCAAAATTGGTGGCGTGCCGTATTTTCCTAAGGATGCACTGTATCCAACGAATGATGATGGCGTCCCCTTAGCTTTACTCGCACAACTGAACTTATCTGACATCTTTAAAGATGCTGAGCTTTTAAGTACATGCGAGCAAGATGCCGTTTTAAAACATTTACCAAAGTCTGGCATGCTCAGCTTTTTTTATGACATCACCGATGATTTAATGGGGTTAGACTTAGAAAAAACCGGTCAGGGCAATGGCAGCGCAGTGCACTATTTTACAGAGATTTTGCCAGAATCTGCCTTGACACAAGTACCGTTTGAAGCTTTGCGCTCACACATTCAAGATGACAATGCAGATGATTATGGTGCGCTTAGCATTGATCAAGCGGTGGGCTTGACGGCCAGCATCAAAGAGACCCTGTATGAGTTAGAATCTGAATCATTTGGTAACCCTGAGATTGAGGCCTTTAAAACAGCGCTTGAGGCATACACTGAATCATTAGAGGATGAAGATGAGGAGGAGTCCGTCATGATGGCCATTTATGATGCTGTTGATGCAGCCAATTACGGTCATGCTGTGGGTGGATATCCGAATTTTACGCAGTTTGATCCGCGTGAGCGCGCACAGAATCAACAATTTTTATTGCTGCAAATTGACAGCATTGGGGATGTATTGATTGGCGACTGTGGCTCCATTCAGTTTTTTATGACGATGGAAGCCTTGGAGCAACGTGATTTTAATCACGTGCTCTATGATTGGGCGTGCGGCTAGGATGCCATCCAGATCAAGGTGGCTTGGCGACCTGAGGCCTTGCCATCTCGACGATATGAGAAAAATAGATCCGGTGAGCTGTGGGTACAGTAATCGCCGCCAAAAATGTTGTGGGCTTTGACGCCAAAGGCTTTCAGCTTTTCCCGGGCAATGCTGTAAAGGTCAGCATAAAAGTGATTTGCACGCTCGCTGTCGATGAAAAAATCACCATAATGAGGATTGTGTGCCATAAAGGCTTCGCGCACTTCAGGACCCACTTCAAAGGCTTTTTGGGAAATGGCGGGCGCTAACCAGGCAATCATTGTGTCATCCATGTGATGGCAAGCCGATAAGGTGTTTTCAATGATGCCATTGAGTAAACCGCGCCAGCCTGCATGAATGGCCGAGACAAAGGTACCCGCTTCATTGGTTAAAATGATGGGCAAGCAGTCTGCCGTTAAAATGGCACATACTTGATTCGGTTTGGTGGTAAAAAGGGCATCGCCCTCACAAATGGCCTCTAACGCACTGGCATCATGAACAATGGTGCTGTGGGTTTGAGAAATCCATCGCGGTGGCTCAGGCAGATTGAGCGCCTCCATCAGGCGCGCTCTGTTTTTGATCACATCATCACGATCATCCTCAACGCTGAGCGCTAAGTTTAAACCATCAATGGGCGCACTGCTAAAACCGCCCAAACGTGTGGTTGAGTAAGCTTTAATATGAGCTGGCACAGACCAGTTCGGTTTGATCACAGGTAATCCATTGATGGTTTTGATGGTCATGACTCTAATAATCCTCGTTACGTTGATAATCTTCTTCAAAAACGTGCATGATTTTTGCCAAGTCAGCAGGATAATCGCATTCAAATAACATGCGTTTACCCGTATGGGGATGTGTTAATTCGAGCTTTTTCGCATGTAAGGCTTGGCGCTTGAATTGACGCAACTCTTCTGCCAGTTCGGGCACCATTTTAGGTGGCAATTTTAAACGCCAGCCATAAGTAGAATCCCCAAAGAGCGGATGATGAATGAAGTTCATGTGCACACGGATTTGATGGGTGCGCCCAGTTTCAAGTTTACACTCCACCAATGTGTGACCACGGTAATGATCTAAGATGCGATAATGGGTGATGGCGGGCTTGCCAATGGCTTGCGCGCTCATCTTTTTGCGATCCACCTTGTGGCGGCCAATGGGCACATCAATGGTTTGCCCAGAAATGAGTTCACCCGTGGCAATCGCGTGGTAAGTTCTGCCCATTGAGTGATCACTCAATTGCTCGACTAAATGGTAATAAGCATCTAGATTTTTAGAGACCACCATTAAGCCGGTGGTGTCTTTATCTAAACGGTGCACAATGCCTGCACGCGGCAATAAATGCGCGTTTTCGTTGTGAAAGAGCAGGGCATTTAATAAAGTGCCATCAGGGTTGCCCGCCGCAGGGTGTACCACTAAGCCCGCAGGCTTATTGATCACCATGATGTGGTCATCTTCATAGACAATGTTTAAAGGGATGTCTTCGGCTTTCGCATCGTTTAAATAATCTTGCTCTAAAATCAATGTGATGGAGACCGCTTCACCGCCATAGACTTTATCTTTGATTTTAGGTGGTTTACCATCTAACAAAGTTTGACCATTTTTGATGGCGTCTTGGATTTTACTGCGGGAATAATTCGGTAACAATTCACTTAGAACAACATCTAAACGGTTGCCAGCGGCAGACATAGGGATAGTCAATGAAAAAGTTTCTGTCGATTGCATAAATTTGAGTATAATAGCTGGTTAAAATTTCTGTTAAAACACTAAATCACATGGATTTGAATATGAATAAAACTGTTTTGCATTGTAGCGTACTTTTATCAACAATGTTGTTGATTGTTGGATGCTCAAGTACCAAAAAAGAAGATCGTTATCGTATGATGTCAGGCAGTGATCTTTTACAGGAAGGTCGATCAAGTTTAGATGGTGGTAGTTATAAAGAGTCGATTGAACGTTTTGATGTGATCGAAGCGCGCTTCCCCCAAGGGAATTATGCAGAACAGGCGAAGTTGAATAAAATTTACGCATACTATCTCAATCGTGATCATAAAGAGGCGCTACAAGAGGCCGATAACTTCATTAAACTCTACCCAAATCATCCACATGTGGATTATGCATGGTACATGAAAGGTTTAGTGAACTTTGATAAAGCCCGTTCCATCATCGATAAATTCTTACCGCCTGATCATACAAAAGTGGATCAAAAGCAGCTCACAGATTCGATGGAAGCATTTTTGGTGATTTTAGATAAGTATCCAAACAGTGTGTATGCAGAAGATGCCGCAAAACGTGTCATTTATCTTCGCAATACTTTAGCGCAATCAGAAATCCACATTGCCAATTTCTACATGCAGCGTAAAGCGTATGTGGGCGCGGCGAACCGTGCGCAATATGTGATTGATAATTACGATGGCTCACCGGCTGTACAAGAAGCATTGCTCATTCAAGTCAAAGCGTATCGAGCCCTTGGTTTAGAGAATATGGCCAATGATCGCTTGCGCATTTTGCAAAAGAACTACCCAAATTACGCAGGTTTAAAATCTCTATAAGCGCCATTGATCGGACATGTTATTTTTAGTGTATAGAATCCTATGGTGGGTGATCCTGCCATGGGTTTTATTATTTCGGTATTTGAAAGATAAAAAATCAGGCAAAGCGGGGCGTTATTGCATTGAGCGCCTCGGTTTTTCAAACGCTGTTCAACCTCACGATGTGATTTTGCATGCGGTTTCCTTAGGGGAAGTGCGCGCAATGACGCCATTGGTGTGCGAGTTATTGAAAACCTCGCCATCATGTTCTATTTTGATCACCACAACCACATTAACGGGACGTGCGCAGATTGAAAAGAGCTTCGGGGATCAAGTCTCTGTCACCTTTTTGCCTCATGACATTGGCTTTTTTGTGCGCCGCTTTTTAAAAAAAGTGCGCCCTAAGGCTTTGATGATCATGGAGACGGAGATTTGGCCCAACCTTCTCAGTCAATGCGCCAAATTGGGGATTGAAACGTTCATCATCAGCGCATGTTTGTCGGATCGTTCGCAAAAGGGCTATCAAAAGATGCCCAAAACCATTGCCAAACTTTTAGCGCCCATTCATGTGATGGCGCAAACAAAAGAGGATCAAGCCCGCTTTTTAGCCATTGGCGCTGAGAAAGTGACGGTGATGGGCAATTTAAAATACTTCACCATTTTGCCAGAAGATTTCACTTATCAAGTGACGCAGCTGACTAAAGGCAAGCACAATTATCTGTTATGGTGTTTAGCGAGCAGCCATGATGGGGAAGAAAAGCTCATTTTAGAGCATTTTAAAACATTAAAAGAGCAGCATCCACACCTTAAATTGGCCATAGCGCCAAGGCATCCTGAGCGCTTTAAGGCTGTGCGTAATCTGATTAAAGATTATGGCTTTTTATGCCAAGCGCGCAGTGAAACGGCGCTTGAGGATTTTGAGTTCAACCATCATGATGTGTGGTTATTTGATACGATAGGTGAGCTGTTGTATCTCTATGGCGTTTCTGACATTGTGACGGTGGGCGGCAGTTTTGTCCCCATTGGCGGACACAATATTTTAGAGCCCGCATGCCTTAAAAAGGTGATCACCACGGGGCCTTATGTGGATAACATTATGGAGATGGTGACCCTTTTTCAAGCGCACGATGCCATTGAGATCCTCACCCATGAAACGTTAGATGATCAGATGGCCAAACTCATTGAAGAGCGCGCGGTGCGTCGGCGCATGAAAAACGCCGCCGAAGCTTGTGTGCAACAAAATCAGCATGCTTTGCCCTATGTGATCGACGCCCTAAAGGGGGCACTTGAGGAGAGATGAGATGAAAGAGCGCTTGCGACAATTGAATCAATTTTATCTGCCACCTTTGACCAAGCTCTATTTTGAGCGAGCAGCCCTTGAGAAGATTGTGAACCATGTGCCGCTGTTTGTGCGGATCTCTGATCCGGACAGTTGGCTCATGCAAAGTGCCTATCAGATGTATCGTAATCTCTCTAAAGAGGCGTTGAGTGATCGCCTTGATCAACTCATTGATTATTTAACCACCGAAGCCACCTCCGTTTTTGAAGGGCAGCAAGGGCTTGTGGTGCATGATTCTGTGCCGTACATTGAGTGGCGCATGGGGCAAAAGTTCTGTGCCATCACTGATTTACTGGGTAAACCTACACTTTTTATGGATCTGCATGATTTGAGCGCAGATTCAGAGCAGCTCAGTAAAAGCATCAATCATCTGCAATCGGCTTGGGATGATCAATTACAGATTGTGTTGATGGGAGAGATACACACCTATCCTGCCATGACACAATATGAGAATTTAATGCTGATTGATCCGACCCGCGTCACGCATCCGCATTTTGTGGAGCGTTTTCGCTTTAAACCTCGCAACCTCAGCATGTTCAGCTTTGGCAGCAAGCCCTTTTTCTTGATGAATGGTCAGGGTAAATTGCTGAGCTTTTTCAGTAAGCAGGATCAATCAGTGTTGGTGGAAGAGGTGAAAAAGCAGCTTAAGCTTTAAACAGTGCCAAATAATCGCCATAGCCTTCTTCTGCCATGGTTTCGAAAGGCACAAAGCGCAGCGCTGCACCATTGATGCAGTAACGTAAGCCGCCCATTTCAACCGGACCATCCGTAAAAACATGCCCAAGGTGGGCATCTGATTGTGCACTTCGCACTTCTGTACGGATCATGCCATGGCTTAAGTCACGCACCTCTTTGAGGGTTTCAATCGGGCGGCTGAAGGACGGCCAACCGCAGCCGGCATCAAATTTATCTAAAGAGCAAAAGAGCGGCTCACCGCTGATGATGTCTACATAAATGCCTGCCTGATCAAAATCATTATAATGACTGGTGAATGGGCGCTCTGTGCCATTTTCTTGCGTCACATAATATTGCAGATCCGTTAAACGTTTTTTTAAATCATCTTGATTCATCATTCATCTCCTTTTGCGGGTAAAGAATGAGCATAACAAATTTTGATTTCCCATGGCATTCGGTGTTAGGATACGCGCCTTAATTTTTTCAGAATTCATCATGCGATTGACTCGACCCCTCTCCATTTGACGCACTCATTTAATCCCTAGTTTAGGGATATGTCGGAGTGCCAAAGGTGGTACGGGCTGATTGCGCGTGGGTCTTTTGCACTCCATTTCTTGTTGTTTAAATTTTAGAAAAGGATGTAAAAATGACTCACCATATGCAGCTCATGAGCTTTGTGATGCTCGCTGTCGGCTTATTGAGCTTTGCTGCCATTTATGTATTATCTAAGCGCACAAATTTTGGCGTGGTTTCGATGGTGGCACTCATCATCGGTGGCGTGCTTGGCGTAATTTTCCCCGGCGATACAGCTTACTTTGCCGTTTTTGGCACCATTTATGTGAAAACCATCTCCATGATGGTGATCCCGTTATTGCTTGTCTCTTTGATTCGCTCGATTAATAAAATGGAGTCCGTGCAGGCATTGCAATCGATTGGCTCAAAAAGCTTCTTTTGGTTGTTGTTTCAGGTGATTTTAGCGGCGATTGTGGCCGCAGTATTGGCATTGTCGATTGATTTAGGCAAGGGCAGCACATTAACAGGCGCTGAAGATTATGTGCAAAAAGCGGTGCCACCGATCACACAAGTGATCACTGATCTATTTTCGAATAACTTGTTTAAATCCATGGCCGCAGGGCAAGTGATTCCGGTGGTATTGTTTGCCATTATGGTGGGCATTGCATTGGTGGCTGTGCGCACGCGTGGGCGCAATGTGACGGCATTCATTGAGTTCATTGACGCGGCGTACATCGTGATTTATCAAATCGTTAAAGTGCTCATTAAATTGTTGCCGTATGCGATTGTGCCATTGATGGCCAATACATTGGCCACAAGCGATGCCTCAGTCTTAAAACCCTTATTAACGGTGATTGCTCTGACATTCATTGCTTGCTTTTTCCATATTTTCATCACGGGCGGTATTTTGATCGCCCTTGTTGCAAAATTAAATCCCATCAAATATTTTAAAGCGATTTTACCCGCACAAATCATGGCATTCAGCTCAAGAAGCAGTGCGGGCACATTGCCATTGTACATTGATTGCTTAACTAAGCGCGTGGGTGTTTCTGACAACATTGCAGGATTCGTGGGGTCGCTCGGTACAAGTGTTGGCATGGCAGGCTGCGCAGGCGTTTGGCCGGTATTGCTCGCAATCTTCGCCTTAAATGCCACAACGGGCGATGTGACGATGACGCAAGTGATCATCATCATTGCGTTGACGCCGCTTGTGTCACTAGGGACAGCAGGCGTGCCGGGCGGCGGTATTTTGATCGCCACAGCCCTCTTTTTAACGATGGGTTTACCTGTGGAAGTGGTGGGGATTTTTGCGGGGATTGATGCATTTGTGGACATGGCGCGCACTTGTGCAAATGTCAGTAGTTCTATGACTGCTGCAACCTTGGTGGCAAGCTCTGAAGATGCCATTATTCCGCCAGAATCTGTATAATCATCTGTGAATGACAAGCTCCGCACTGCGGAGCTTTTTTATGTGGGATCAATCGCGATGCCTTTTTTACGTGGGCTAAAATAGAGATAAAGAGCCAGTAAAACAAGGAGCGCTGCCGGTACAAAGAGTGAATGATCATGTAAATGGTGTGTTAATAATGTGCCACAGAATCCGCCAAGGGCAAAGCTACAGAGCACAGAGAAATAAAGAATCGCCGTTTTAAATGCGCTGTGATCACCACACAAAAATCGCATCAAGTGATTAAAGGCTAGTTGTGCCACCATGGTGACAGCAATGTTGCCATACAGCATGCCCTTCATTTTATGAAAGCCATTGCCTTGCATGCCCGCAATGAAGGAAATGATGATACAGATGCCAATCAAGCTCAAATAGGGCGTTAGGATGCCTGTGGCCAATAGGCAAAGGATGGCGGATTCTAACAGGAGAATAACAAAGGTCCAATTGAGTTTTTTGCGCACAGAATCTAAATATTGGATGAATACCGTAGTCATTGATCCTAAGCCAAATGCTAAGACGGTGAGCGCCGCAATTTTTAAATGTGCCCAATTGCCTGTAGCCAATGAGTGGCCAATCATGATCACATTGCCTGATTGCACCGTACCAAAGACGCCCGCTTGATCATAGGTAAAACCATTCATCATCCCCGCGATGATCGCTAAAAAGCAGGCGATGCCAGGATTTTCCATAACAGGAAAGGGGTGTTGATTCGTTGTCATAATCATGCCTTTGCCTTCAATAATGATGATGCTCAACGTATCATTTCATTTTTAATTAATCAATTGATATAAATGATTAAATAATCGATTTTAATGGTGATCTATACGCTATATATCAAGATAATATCGACTGCGCAGCTGCTTTTTTCTTGTGATATGCTAGGCAAAAATGATGAATGAGCCAACATTGAGGAGGATGGCATGAAGATTTTAGGGTATGGCGCAGCATTGGTGGTGATTTTAAGTGCTGCCTATGCGGACATTACGGCACGCGAGGCGCATCAATACATGCATGCAACGCAAACGGTGTGCGGTGACGTCAAGCAAGTGACGGTGACGAATAAGGCAGTGTTCATCAACTTTGATGCTGCTTATCCGAACCAAAGTTTTTATGGCGTCGTGTGGCAACGCAATGTCGATGCGGCAGGCGGCGTATATGCTTTGCGGGCGCTCCATGGTAAAAATGTGTGCATCACAGGTCAACTACAATTGTATAAACAGATTCCGAACATTCACATTGATGATGGCGCACAAATTGAGGTGCGCAAGAAGCGCTAATTTTCTGCTGCCCATTAATACATCTATGAAAATGGCAGAAACTTCGCTACAATAGCCACGCTTTGCGCTCGTAGCTCAGTTGGATAGAGTGTCAGTTTCCGAAACTGAAGGTCAGAGGTTCGATCCCTCTCGGGCGCGCCATTTTCATAATAGAAGAGAATAATCAATAATAGTAAAGCATAGATAGAATCAGGGTTCTACTATGCTTTTTTCGTTTCTAGAATAGCCAAGAATATAAAAATTTAGTTTAAAATAGAAGTAAATGGAAGTAAGATTGGAGTATCTACTTCCAAATTTGTAAGGTTTTACTTCCAAAATGGCGAAAATTATACTTCCACTTACTTCCAAACAAGTTAAAGAAGCCCAGCCTAAGCCTAGAGCTTACAAGCTTTATGATGGTGGCGGGTTAATACTGACAATTTATCCAACAGGTAAGAAAGTTTGGCGGTTAGATTATTATGATCTCAATAAAAAACGTAAAACTTACACAATTGGTGATGCGCAGCACATCCCTTTAGCCGCTGCGAGAAAAAAACGCGATGAACTCAAAGGGAATCTGGAGAATCATCAAAGTATCTCTAAAAAAGATATCATGACATTTGGTCAGGTTTTTTATGAATGGTTTGATAAATGGAAATTGCTTGTTGTTGAATCAACTGCAAATCGGGCCTTATCATCTGTCCAAAAAGATTGTTTTCCTACAATTGAAAATTTAGACATCACAAAAATTAGGCCTAAAGATATTGTTGCAGCATTAGCGCCAATCGATAAGCGTGGTGCTGGAGAAACATTAGAGAAAACAAAATCAGCACTTAAATTAACCTTTGATTATGCCATTGCACGAGGATTATGTGATATGAATCCTGTTACGTCAGTCACTGCATCGGCTTTTACCATACGTGAAAAACAGAATCATAGGGCGCTAGATCCATCAAAAATATATATGTTAAATGATTTTTTTGCATCTGATAGAAGTTCATTAATTGTTCGAAAATGCACCGAGTTTACATTAAGAACCATGTGCAGAATTAGCGAAGCTGTATATGCTACATGGGATGAAATTGACGGTGATGTTTGGACAATACCCGCTGAGAGAATGAAAAGCAGAAGGGCTCATATTGTTCATTTAACTGAACAATCATTGGAAATTCTCGAAGATATGAAGAAATTCAAATCATCTCAATATATTTTTCAAAATAATCATTTAAGTACACATATTCATAAAGACACACCAAATACAGCAATTAATCGCTGTGGTATTGATAGTACAGTACATGGTTTTAGGGCATTGGCTTCCACAGTATTAAATGGCACATGTTTATTTGATAGAGATGTGATTGAAATGTGTTTATCGCACAAAGATAGTGATGCTGTACGCGCTGCTTATAATCGCGCACAGTACTTAGAACACAGAAAAGAAGCTTTGATTTGGTGGAGTGACTTTATAGATATGTGTGATACAGAAAAAAATAATATGAAAGCCCTGAAAAAATTCAAGCTTATATAATTAAACAATGATTTCTATTTAAGTGGATGCTGTTGGATGAGGATTATTTTTATTTTAAGAAATGCCCCCGAAAAATCCGCACCTCACCACGGCGGGCTTTATGCAAAAAAGGCGTTTTTTTACGGCCAAAATTATGGCGTAGGTGCGTAGAAGAGGGCAATGCTGTGCAGTATTACCAAAGGATTGCGCTTGATCACATCAATGATAAGCAACCAAATTGGGATTCTGATTTATTTCGAATATTTATATTACTTTTTTCTTTAAATTTTCCGCCCTTAAATAGAGAGTTTTTAAAACTTGTGGGTATGTTTTAAAAGTAGTAATTTCAGTAACATTTTTTTATAACTCTTCCAAATGCATTGCAATCACTAGCTTTTGAGAGTTTCCAAAATGTAACATTTAAGTAACTTTTCTGTAATCAATATTACAAATAAGATGTAACATTTTTTATAAAAATAATCATTTAAATTCAAATAGATATAGATTTTTGTAATCTGAGGTTACTAAAAAATACTAAAATGTTACATTTTTAAAATCTCTTGAAATGTAGCAATACCAATGCTTTTGGTAAATATTACAAAATCAGGTTACTGATGTTACTCTTTTGAGAAACACCCCCTAGCTTTCTTCTAAGTCGTATTTGTCAAAATCAAATATCTTTTGGCCAAGTCGATGATTCACTGAGTAGAATTTTCGGATCATTGGATACAGCTCATTTTTGTAAAAGACTTTCGCAAATGGTGCAGGATTACCAAAGCCACCAGCATTTGTTGCTTGAATACTCATGAGCACCAATGGCACACGATGAACGGTGGCAATGTCATCACGTGACACATCTTTGATATTGACGAATTCATCTTTGGCTGCAATCTGGCTAATGGGAATCAGCTGCACAGAATCTTTATCCCCTTTGGGCAAATGAACGAGCAGGTTATTAAAATTACCTGACTGCTTTGTCTTTTTGAGCGTCTCTTCAATGGTTTTCATGCCCTTATCTGAAACATGTCCATTGATGGCAAGTATAAAGCCCGCATGCGATCCATTTTTGTAATATTTATAACGGAATAGGGTGCCTGCATGATTTAATGCAATACTGAGCATGGCGCTTAAATATGGTGGGATTCCATACACATTTTGATTCACATCATAAGCTTTGACATGAATCAGGTTGTTCTTTTTGATCTTCTCACCAAAGTTTTTGAGAAAGTAATAATTGCCATCTGTGCCAACGCGGGTATATTTGGCCATCACATGGCGATAGCGAATTGTATTGCCCACCAATGATTTAACAGGCTCAAGATAAGCATTGCCAAAAATTAGATAATCAGCAATGAAGGCTTCACACGATTCATAATCTAAAAAATGAGTATCTTTAAAAATAGAACTGAGGATGTTTTTTTTACAATCTAAAGCGGATTCATGATGGGTATTCAAACGAGGCAATTTGGTTAATGTGTCGTATGAAATGGGTGGAGCATAGTAGCCATCAATGGTTTGGCAAGATAACATATCAATGAAATCGTGTGGGCTGAAGATCTCAGGCTCGCCCATGTTAAATGTCACTACATCATTATTCATAATCATTCTCTCTATAAAACTACAATATGTTCATGTTCAGTATCGACCGTTGTGCCATCGAATCGTTCATAGCCCAGCGCGTACATCGTTGCCCAACTTAAATCTGCATGCCCATGTTCTTCATCTCTCACAGATTGGAACGTGGCATATTGCTGTGATTTGGTCATGGCATTTTTGATGTTTAAAAAACTGGATAAAAGATCCTGCCAACCTGCATCAAATTCTATTTTGCGCTCACGAAATAGGGTTTTGGCTTGTAGGACAAATAAGGTTTTTAAGGATAGATCGCTTTGGTAACGCGTTAAGTTTGGATAGAAGTTTTCCACGCGTTCAGCGATCACCAATCCCATGTTTCTGGTATCAATGCCAAGATGTACGACGTTGTAGCGATCTGTGATTTCTTTGAGATAGCGCTCTTGATTGTCAAAGGAGACATCCTGCCAAAAGTGCTTTTCTAAAATGCGATACGGCTCATTTTTATTGGATGGAATGGCAACCACAACACACGCAGCACCATCATTGGTGCGGGCAGGGTCATAGCCCACAGCCACCTTTTTACGGCCAAATGGTTTATGGGGTTTGGTTAAAGGTTCAAAGTCTGTCCACTTCTCCCATGAATCCACCATACATGCGCTTAAATCATTAAAATTAAATGCGCTTTCCATGTCATCAAAGAATTCGAACTCAAACAGCTTTGAGAATTGATCTGGCGTATAACGTAGACGTAAACTATCTAAATCCACTAAATCAAAACCGCCTGCAATCGCATCATGAATGGTGATGATCTTACGGAATTTACCATCTTCACACAGCCGCCCATTTTTAAGTGAGGCATGATCGACCTTAAAGGGTTTATTCTTTTTGTTTGAGTGGTATTCAGCAGCCGTCCAAAATTTATAGGCAGGATGCTTTTTACTAGAAGGCGTGGATAAATAATTAATAATAAAGTTTTTATGTGTCGCACATGCGGTCACAACGGTTTGTAACTCTTCAAAGCGAGGCATCCAAAAGAATTCATCACAGGTCACATCGCCTGTATAGCCTTGGGCAGTGTATGGATTGGCACCTAAAAAATAAAAGTTCAGATCATCTTTAAATTTAATGGCATCCCCGCCTGATAATTCAACCCCCGTCAGATTTTTAACAAAGGCCAACATGTAGCGTTTGGCTTGGAACGCCTGATTTTTACTGGCTGAAATGTAAATTTGATTGTGTTTGAGATTCACCAAACGGCGTAGGGCATAATAAGATAGAAAATAGGTAAAGCCAGCCTGTCGAGTTTTACCAAAAATGAATTCAGCCGAACTCTTTTTACTGTTTTTATATTTTTCAATGTCTTGAATGATCTGCGTTTGGAATGGGAATAGATCTTTTAATCCCTCATTGATTTGGGATTGGAATTTTTCCCAATCGAATTGATCGCTATTGATTTGCGCACTGCGTTTTTTGCGTTGTGGCTTGGGTGAGTAGATGTTTTTCATTTGTACACCAAGCTCTTTAAACTCACGCAATTCATTTTCTGTTTTGGTGTTCTTCATCAGTAAACGAATGTATTTGAGCTGAAAAGCATCTTGGCAACGTGTGAAAAAATCCGCCTCATCCCATTTATCATTTTTGCGCCAATCGTAAATGGTGCTCTCTGGCGTGCCAATCATTTTGGAAATTTCAGATACGCGAAAGCCCGCGAAATAAAAGAGCCTTGAAAGTTCGCGTGGTTGGGTGTTTTCTGGTGTGATGAGCAATTCATTATTCATGTGCTCATTCTCTATGGTTACGCGTAAAAAATAATCTCGTTTGAGTTTGCAACCCTTGAGGGCAAACTGTAATGACGTGCGTTCTGTTGCCATTAACGTAAAAATTGAATCCTCTTTTGTACGATTAGGATTCTATTCATGAATAAAAAAACGAAATGGACACGGGTTGCGGTCAGTGGTCCCACCATTGATGGGCGAGAAATCACCCCACAACAAATCAATGAAATGGCCGCGTCATATAATCCTGCGGTTTATCAAGCAAACATTTGGATGGAGCACATCCGCAGCTCATACCCTGACAGCACATTTGGCAATTATGGTCATGTTTTGGCATTAAAAGCGGAAGATTATGCAATCAATGGCACTACGCAGCGTGCGTTATATGCAGAAATGGAAGTGACGCCAGCCCTTGTTGAGTGGAATGCCAAAAATCAAAAGAAAGGCTTTTCCATTGAAATTGCACCAAACTTTGCAAAAACCAATCAAGCATATCTTTCAGGTTTAGGTGTGACCGACTCACCTGCAAGCCTTGGCACTGAAGCTTTGCAATTTAACATTCAAGTGCGTCATAAGCCTGAGCACATTTTTTCAACTGCATTGGAATTTACAGGCATTGATTTTGTAGACGATGGTGATGTGGATGCCAATGAAAAAGGCTTATTTAAAAGCTTATTTGCGGGTCTGTTTGCGGCACAACGTGAACAAAATGAACCGCCAAAATCTGCCCCAAAATTAGCAGAGTCAAACTTCTCACTTGAGTCATTAGAACGTGCTTTAACTCAATTTGCATCCAAGCAAGATGACGTGATTACAGAGCTCAAGCAACAAAACAAAGCGCTTTCAGACTCATTTACTGAACTTAAAACAGAGTTTGAATCATTAAAAAACACGCCAGAACCCAGTGCAAAACAGGAATTTGTTGCGGGCAATGGTGCCAATGAATATTTAGCAGATGTCTAAGGAAGAGTTATGAGCGAAGTTTTATTACAAAACACATTAGAGTGTTTAACCAATTACACAGCACGTCAGGCGGAATTGCATGGCGTGGATGTTAAAGCCATTGAAGCTGGCCAGAAGTTTACCATTAACCCGCAAACGGAATATGTGTGGGTGGAAAAGGTGGCTTCAGAAGGCATTTTAAGTGAAGTGGACATTGACCTTTGTACAGATATGATTGTCAATGATCTTGGTTTTGGTCCTTCACAGTTGGTGTCAGGGCGTACAAATACTGAAGATAAAGAGCGTGAAACAAGCGGTTTAGGTAAGCCGTCAGGCATTGTGTATACCGCTGTCAAAACAGATCATGACACGCATTTTACTTTTGCAGAATTGAACTCCTTTGCACGCACCAAAGAGATGTTCCAAAAGCGTTTACAAGATCGACGCTTAGAAAGTAAACGTGAAGATATGGAGCGCATTGGTTGGAATGGTGAAAAAGTTGCAGAGAACACCGATAAAAAAACCTATCCATTAGGGCAGGATGTGAACATTGGTTGGCTGCAACGCATTCGCACACATAAACCAGAACATGCCATCACTGAGTTAAATGGTGAAGCCATTAAAGTGGGCAAGGGTCAATTGATTGAAAACTTGGATCAATTGGTGGTTCAAGCATTGAGTTTAATCCCTAAGCAGTATCAAAAAGACCTTAAAGTTTATGTGTCCAGTGATTTATTGGTGGGTCGCCAAATGAAGTTGTTAGAGAAAGCGACCAACACTGAAACGGCACAGAAAATCACACAGGAAGCTTATTACGTCATCAATGGCTTGATTGCCAAATCCCCCGACTTTTTCCCCGATGGCACCATTTTAGTGACGCGTCCTAAAAACTTAGCCATTCGCATTCAAAAAGGCTCTGTGCGCTCATCTTATGAGATGAATTCAAAGCGTGATCGTTATGAGAATTACAACACGCAAAATGAATTTTATGCATTGCACAATTATGAACAAGCGGTGCTTGTTGAAAAAATCACCTTAGAAGATAAATAAGGGGGATCTGTGTTTTATTTCAAACGAGAAAAAGAACGCAAGCTTGCAGAGTTGCAAGGCAATGCAGCCACTCCAAATGATATGGATCCTGAGCAGCAGAATTTATTGGTGCGCTTAAAGCATGACCTATCTAGCTTACGCAGCATTTTGAGCTATGAAGAGAAAGAGCGCTTTAAAGCGGAACACCTTGAGGATTATCGCCATTGGGTTGAAGGCATTTTAGATAATCCAAATGCACCTGAAGATAAGATCACCGCTGAAATGTTCATTTGGGCAGTTGATGCGGGGGACATTGATTTTGCACTGCGCATTGCAACGTATTTGATGACAAACAATTATGATTTGCCACCGATCTTTAAGACCAATAAGGCAGGTGCCATCACGGAACAGATCACCAATCGGGCATTGAATCAAAAGCCAGATACAACGCTAGAACATTTATTGGCTTTGAATGATCTGATGATGGATGAAGATATGTTGGATGCCATTCGTGCGAAGTTAAATCGTGCCATTGGTGAGTTATCAGAAGAAAGTAATCCACAGTTTGCTTTGGCAGTTTGGAAGCGTGCGCTTGAATTAGATCCCGATGTTGGAGTTAAAACACGCGCAAATAAGCTTGAAGCTGCTTTAAACAAGCAAGAAGAGACATCAACCGACAAGGTTGAATAACGAGCGTCACCACGCGGGGGCTTATGTTGGGAAGCTGATCATTGATATGACACGCGAAGTACCAGCATACAGCCCCGTCATTGGAGGATTAGGATGAGCTTCATTGGTCAAAATAGCAAAAACAGTGAATTAATGATCCCACGCTCTGGCTTTTGGCCAGGGATTAATGGTCAAAGTTTTCGTGATGCGATGCGTATTTTAGACTCTGTTAAAAATGAACAAGTGGAAATGGCATTGTTGTCCGCCCTTGATTTGGTCATTTCTGAATTACGCATCTTCAGAGCAAAGCATGCTGAGTATTTGACACTTGAAGAAGTCCCCTGTGATGAATTGGCGGGTAAAAGCCGTTATGTATTTAACTTTGAACGTGCAGTATTTAGCGAAGGTAAAGCAAAGCTTTTAGAAGATTTTCGGGACATGGATTTGACGCGTAAATCAGGTGAAGACCGCGCAAGCCTCATTACGCCAGAAGTCGATGAATTGCGCCGTGACCGATGGAATGCTGTACGAACTTTTTATGATGAACCTGATGTGTTTGCGGTGTTGGTATGAGAAAGATCATTGCCAATGGCCAACAAACCATAGATGCAGCTTTATATGCGGCCAGTGTGCCAACGTCTCAATTTGATCAAGTGATCATGATGAAAGAGAACAGACATTTGGCAATGTTGCCAGCCATTTTACCTGCGCGCACGGTGATCTATTTGCCTGAGTACAAAGCGCCAGTTAAACAAACAATAAGTTTATGGGATTGATAATGTTTAAGTTAGGACAAAAATCACGTGCAAATTTAGTGGGTGTGCATCCACATTTAGTGGCCATTGTTGAACGAGCCATTCAATTGACTCAACAAGATTTTCAAGTTTTTGAGGGTGTGCGCACAGCCGCCCAACAAAAGATTAATTACCAAAAGGGCACGTCCCAAACATTACATGGTTCACGCCATTTGATTGGCAAAGATGGTTATGCCCATGCGGTTGATTTGGTGCCATTGATCAATGGCAAGTTGGCATGGGATTGGAATGGTTGCTATGCAATTGCTGAAGCGGTTCGACAAGCATCCATTGAGCTCAATATCCCGATTCGTTGGGGTGGTGTATGGAATGCATTGCTATCTGAGACCCGCGGCATGACCACAGAACAAGCGCAACAGAAATATGTTGATCAACGCATTCGCAGTGGCCAGCGTGCTTTTGCAGATGGTCCACATTTTGAATTGCCTCTCTCTCCACAATATCCACAGTTTTAGAGGGCAGACATGGAAAAGATTGATGATACAAAAGTCATGAGCTTAGGCGCTTTTGTGGTTGCCACCATTGTTTTATTGGTGATTGCGGTACGTGATCCAAGTGCATTGGGTGAAATCTATTGGATCTATTGTTTGGCATTTGCAGGCTTGAAAGTGTCTAAAGGCATTGTGACCACATTTCAAAAACGCGATGCCTTAAAAAAGGATGACCATGAATAGTTTTGTGTGGGGATTAGGTGTGCTCGGTGTGGCTGCATTACTGATCAAAATTGTGATGTGGCGCATGACGCAGTTAAAAAAGCAGCGAGATGAGGCAATTAAAGAGGGAAACATTGCGCATGAAATCATTCATAACGTCAAAAAAGCGAACCACATTAAAGCGCGTCATGCTCAGTTGTCTGATGCTGATCGCATTGAGCGCATGCGCACCAAAGGTTATTTACGAAGTGAGAAATGACAGTTGGTGTCTCATCTTTGATCCCATTTATGGGCATGAATTGGACACCAGTGGCACACAAGAACAATTAGAAAAGTACATGGATTTATACACATATTTTTGCAAAGAAGGCGGAAGCAATGGCAGTTGAGAGTCATCAAACAGTAACAATTCGGGAAGTGAATAAATCACTGCTGGCAATCCTAAGCACTTTTTTTGGCATCGGTATTGCCATTGCCACTTGGTATTTTTCGGCGAATAACAACCGATTGGACAAGTTTGCCAATGTGCAAAATGAAATGAATTTAAAGATTGAGAAATTCAGCATTACCACTGAATTGACTGATCTGAAGGTCACAAAGTTGGAAAATCGTGCCGATGCATTTATGACCAAGATGAGTGCCTTTGATAAGGAACTCTCTGAATCAAAAATGATTTTGAACAACCATGACCAGCTTTTAAAGAAACATGAGAACCAGATTAAGGAGCTCGAAAAACGATGAGAAAGCTCACATCACTGACCCAAATGCTTGAGCAATATGTGGATCAATCAAAATTTGATGTGTTCACAGATGAAGGCAAGATGACCAAAAGCAATGCCAAAGCGTTGGATTATCGTTTGAGTTATCGAGCCAATATTTACATTAATGATTTTGCAGGCGATGCATTGTTGTTATTTGCCGCGGTTGGGGAATGGATGAGTGAGCATGCCAGTAAAACAGGCGGTGATGAATTTATGCGATTTGAAACGGCATTAGAACGTGAAACCGATGCATTCATTGCCATTGAGTTGCAGTTGGTTGAGAACGTATCCGTCAAAAGATTGGATGGGAAGTTGGTGACTCATGCATGCTGATTTAGGGGCTTTAAAAGATTTGATCAAAGCATTATCGCCCGTTGAACGGAAGAAATTGGCCAAAAGTTTGGGGATGGTGGTACGTCGAAGTGCAGGGCAGAGAATCAAGAAAAACGTGGATCCGGAAGGATCAGCATTTGTCCCACGTAAGCCACAAAAATACTCAATGAAGAAAGGCAAAATGTTTAAGCGCCTTTCGCAATTACGCAGATTAAGCATCATTGCCACTGACCAAGGCGTCAATGTGCAATATAAAAGTGGCTTAGATGGCTATATTGCAGGCGTTCACCAATTTGGGAAATCCTCCATCGTGAACCGTAAAAAACGATTGAAGCATAAATATCCCGTGCGTGAGCTGTTTGGCATCACAAACGATGATCAAAAAGCATTAGAAGATGCTGTTAAACAACATTTAGGATTTTGAGATGTTACCGTCAGACATTCATAGAAAACTTCAAAACATGAACCCTGTGGGCAAGATTGTCGCGGTTGATTTAACGACAGCGCCAGGCTTAGTGCGTGTTGAAATCGATCAGGGTGTTTATAGCGATTGGATGCCATGCGCCATGCCATTCATTGGTGGTACATGGATTTGGTGTGCGCCAAAAATCGGTGTCTCTGGCACTGTGATGATGGAAGGTGGTGAGGATGATGTGTGCCGTTTTGCCCCCAATTATTTTGATGAAAGTAACTATCCCTATTTGTCTGAAGCTGACTTTAAAATCCATTTTGATAATGGCGATGAGATCCACCACAACACAGAAAGTGGCACTTTAACTTTAAACAGCTCTGCCAATGTGATTGTCAATACTCAAACCGCAGAGGTACATGCCCCCACGATCACGTTAGATGGTGACACCACCATTGAAAAATCCCTCACGGTTAAAGGTTTTACGAATTTAGAAGGTGGCTTTGCGATGAGTGGTTCAGGCAAAGCGGGCACCGTAAATATTCCGATTGATTTTAAAGTGGATCCAACCATTAATGGCAAAAAATATAGCCAGCATCATCACAGTGGTGTGCAAGCTGGTGGTGATCAAACAGGGGGTGTTGTGTGATGAATCGAATTACGGGGCATGAAATCCCTATGAACCAACACATTCAGCAATCCATCATTGACATCATCACAACGCGCATTGGCTCACGTGTGATGCGTAGAGAGTATGGATCTCTATTGCCTGAGTTAATCGACCGACCTGCAAATGATGAAAACATGATGCAACTGATGAGTGCAACGGTGATCGCTTTATCCATTTGGGAGCCACGCATTACTGCAACCTTTGTGAATTTTACACCTGTATCTAATGCAGGACTTGTCGATTTAGAGATCGCAGCAACCATTAAGGAAAGCGGTGAACAGTTCTATATGAACCAGCGCTTATTGCGTAATCCTGATGCGCTCAATGATTTTGTCAAAGGAGCATCCGCATGATTAATTTAGAAACATTGCCAACGCCAGAGGTCTTTTATGAGATTGATTATGAAAAAGAGTTATCAAATTTAGAGGCTCAATTTCGTGTATTGAGTCCTGATTATGCAACATTGGTGCTTGAGAGTGATCCCATTAAAAAATTGTTGGAACTTTCAGCCTATCAAACCGTTTTATTGAAAAACGAAATCAATGAGAAGCTCAAGCAAACCATGTTGGCATATGCCACACAAAATAATTTGGACAACATTGCAGCCAATACAGTGACGGAGCGTTTAATCATTCAGGCAGGTGACCCAAATGCCAATCCGCCCATTCCCACCATTTGGGAGGCAGATGAGGATTTACGTTACCGCGCACAAAATGCCCCTAAAAAATGGTCTGTGGCAGGACCCGCACGCGCTTATGAATTATTGGCACGTTCTGTGGATGGCAGAGTGAAAGAAGTGGGCGTACATGCGCATACACCAAAAGCGGGCGATGTGACATTAACCATTGTGACCCATGATCAAAAGGGTGTGGCTGATGAGGTATTGCTAAAGAAGATTGAAAACTATCTTGAATCTGAAGAGGTGGTGCCACTGTGTGATTCTGTGTATGTCAAGAAAGCAGAGTTTATTGATCAAGCCATTGAAATTACGGTGACGTATTACAAAGGTCAGGTGAAATCACTTGTGGATCACTCTGTACAACAACGCTTTGAAGCCTTGAAAAAGGATGTGTCAAAGCTTGGGGAAGCTCTAACACTCAATGCCATTCATGATATGGCACGCGCACCAGGTGTGCAGAACATTAAGATCATTGCACCGAAAGCAGATGTGATCGCTAAAGCGAATCAGGTGATCCGATTAACAGGGATCAAAATGAATGATGGTGGTTTCTATGCGTCCACATGAATTATTGCCCACATCTAGCACGCAATTAGAACGTGATTTAGCGGATGTCTGTGCATTATCAATGCATGATTTTAGTTATGCCGCGCTCAATAGTGCAGAGGATTGTCCAACTGAATTATTAGGGTGGTTGGCATGGTCAAGAAGCATTGAAGATTGGGATGAATCATGGCCAGAAGATCGCAAACGCAAAATGATTAGAGAAGCGCCTGCCATCAGTTTGCAAGCAGGCACTGTGGCATCCATGCGTAGAGCAATGCGCTCTGTGGGTTTTGGTGAAATTGAATTCATTCGTAGAGGGAAGCGCCAACAACATGATGGTTTGTTTAAACACAATGGCCGCATTCGATATGCCAAGCAAACCACAATGACATGGGCGCAATACATTGTGGCTTTTCAATCGCCATTGACAACTGACCAAATGGAAATGGCCAAAAGCATTTTAAATGCGACCGCCCCTGCACGGTGTGAATTGTTAGATGTGCAATATGCACGCCCCATGAAGCATGACAAAACATTTAAGCACAACGGTACTTATAGATATGGAGTGAGATAAATGCCTGAAATTTTAAAGAATATTAAAGCTGAAGATCGGCTCAAAAAGATTCGCATTGTCAGTGAAAATGATGATGTGATGGGTGGTCAGCCTGAGGCTGATGGTATGAAGGAAAATGATAACAATGCCATTTTTGACTTGGCTTGTTCAGTGATGCATGCATTGGCCGAAGTTGCCAAAGTTGATCAAAAAGCCATCCCACAAATTTTGGATGCCTTGGGTGATTCACGCACAGCGGGTGCCAGTCAGCGCATTGTGAATGAAGTCAATAAACTTGCAAAAGCTGCACAAACAGCCGCGAATCAAGCCAATGACAAAGCGAACACGGCAAATACAGCGGCAGCAACAGCGGATAAAAAAGCAGCTGCGGCACAGAATAAAGCAGATAGTGCTTATAATCTAGCTGAGAAAAAGATTACAGGTGGCTCTGTTGTGCAATCCATAGGCACATCAACAACAAACGTGATGAGTCAGAAAGCTGTTAGTGATCAGTTGAAGAGCATTGAAAACAGTCACGGGTTAGGATATGGGCAGAAATGGGTTAATGTTACGAGTCAGAGAACGTTTGATACGTTATACAAAAATAATACTAATAAGCCGATTTGCGTACAAATAAATAATGAGTTTGATAACTACTACGATCCCCTCAAGATTTTTATCGATAATACATTAATTCTAGAAACAGACCAGGGTAACGGCAAAAATTGGTACGGCCATACATCTTTTATCGTACCCGCAGGCTCAACATATAGAGCAGAGAAAGTCGGTTGGAAAAATTTAATTATTTGGAGCGAACTACGATGAAACACTACACAAACAAAAAAACAAATGAAGTTTTTGGTTACGAATCAATCGAAGACGCTCAAAAATTCAACGATGATTTCGAGAATCTCGTTGAGATGACTGATGAACAATTCATTCAGTTTAGAGACCATAAGTCAAAAGGCGGAAAATGGACTTATCAAGGTTGGGTGATCGATGATGCTTTACTGAATAAAGAACAAGCCCAAGAAGCAAAACTGATGTTGCAAAAGCTTTTAGATGAGAAGTCATCACTTCAGTCAGATATGAACATGCATCTTTTATTAGATGAAAAAGAAGAAGCAAGAGCAGTTGCTCAAAAAATCAAAGATATTAATTCAGAAATTGAAAAACTCAAGGAGTAATCATGGAAGTCTTACGACAAATCCAAATCGGCGCTGTGCGCTATCAAAAAGGTGATGTGATTGACGTGAAGAAACTCACCAAAGAGCAAATTGAAAAGATGGTTCACGCAGGCTATTTGACGGATGGTAAGAATAAAAAAGGAGAGAAATAATGAGCACTGCATATTTACATGGTGTGCGCCTGACGATTGATGATCAGGCATATATTGAAACACGCATTATGGCCACAGATACCATTGGCGTTGTGTGTACTGCGGAAGATGCGGATCCTGAAGTGTTTCCGTTAGATCGTTGTGTTTTGGTCTTAGATATTAAAAAAGCAATTGCCAAAGCAGGAAATAAAGGCACGTTGTCAGAAACATTGCAATCGATTGATGCAGAAGTGCGTGCGCCTGTTGTGGTTGTGCGTGTGGCAGAAGGTGAAAGTGAAGAGACGATTGCCAATATTATTGGCAAGGTGAATGACAATGATAGCGTGACAGGGCTCAAAGCACTGGCATTAGCGCCCACTCAAGTGGGTGTGACACCGCGCATTTTTACCATTCCACTTTATGATAAATCTGAAGCTGTGGCCAAAGCATTGGTGGAGCATGCAGAACGTCAATATGGTTTTGCTTATATGAGCATGAGCCATTGTGAAAATATCGCAGATGCTTTGGTATACCGTAAGAAGTTTGCCAATAACTATGGCATGTTCTTTTATGGTGACATCATCAAGTTTAATCCACAATTGGCCGCAGAAGTTGAGCACTATGCGGGACCAGCATTGGCAGGTTTACGCGCCCGCTTAGATCAGGAGAAAGGCTGGCATTATTCCATTTCAAATAAGGTGCTCAAAGGTGTGACAGGTTTAACCAAAGAGGTGACATATAGCGGCATCAATGGCTATGGCACAGGTGCAAACACGTTGAATGAAGCGGGTATTTCTTGCTTTGTGTTAGATGATGGCTACCGCACTTGGGGCAACCGCACCACCGCGGGACCTGATTCATCCATGTACTTTGAAGTCTTTGCACGTTCAAGCCAAGTGGCAGCCATTACTTTGGCAAATTTACTCAAAAACATGACACAAGATCAACCGATGAATCCTGCGCGTTTGGATCAGTTCAAACAACGCGGTGATGCCATTTTATATGATTGGCAGCGTGCAGGCCGTATTTTAGGTGGTGAGATTATTCTACATCCTGAATTAAATGGTGATGATGCATTGATGAGTGGCCGCCCTGATTGGTTACTTGAATTGACAGCAGTGCCACCGATTGAGTCTCCAGGATTAACGGTGCGCTTATCCGATAAATTCATTAAAAATGCTGTAGGAGGTTAATCATGAGCATTGTATTGCCACGCATTTTACGTGCGTTTGATTTGTATGTGGGTGACAACAACTATGCTGGCACCTGTGAAAAAATTAAGTTGCCGAAGAACTCACCAAAATTAGAAGAGTTGAATGCAGGTGGTTTATCACGTCCACTTAAAGTGGCTGTGGGTTATGACGCTGATTGGGAAATGAGCTTTTCAACCAAAGGGTTGGATTTTGATTTGCTGGTCAATAGCAATTGTTCCGTGGATGGTGTGCCCATCATGATTTTGGGCTCATTAGGGGAAGGGGACAGTTGTACAGAACGAGCATTTAAAGCCTATTTTTGGGGGCAAATTCAGGAAGCAGATGCAGGTGATTTATCACTCAATGAATTGAGTACAAATGATGTGACATTGGCGGTTGCACGTGTTCAGTATTTCGTGGATGGCAAAGAGATTTACTTTGAAGATCCCATGAACATGATTCGCCGCATCAATGGTAAAGATCAATTGGCAGACCGCCGTCGTCACTTAGGGAGACAATAAACATGAGCGAACAAAAAACAGTGAGATTAAGCAAGCCTGTAATGGTGGGCGAAACTGAATATACAGAAATTGTGGTGCGTGAACCGAATGTGATTGCCCTTAAAGGATTGTCATTGCACGCATTGCAGTTTGGCCATACCGATCCATTGATTGAGTTGCTGCCAAAAATCACGGAGCCACGTTTATCGCAGACGGTCATCAAAAAGATGAGCGTTAAAGACATCAGTAAGTTTGCATTAGTGGTCACAGCTTTTTTGGTGGATCCGCTCGATTGGGCGGAGGAAGAGGAACAGATGGAGGCATAAAGTCAAAAATGGTGGTGATCGGGTTGTCGTTCCCGTTCATCACTTATGGCGATATGTGCAACATGGAAATATCTGAATTAAATGGGTGGTATGAGGATGCCAAAACATACCAAGAAGAGCTAAAGGAGGCACGTGGTGGCTGAGTTGAAAATGGAAGTGATTTTACAGGCATTTGACCACGTGACCTCTGTGATGCGTGGTATTGATGGCTCAATTGGTAAAACCAAGCAGAACATCAAAGATTATAAAAAACGCGTTCGAGAGCTCAATGATCGCATTCCACAAGTTGGACCATTGAGCAGGGCGCAGCAACGTGATCAACAAGAACTTGAGAAAACCTCTCGTTTAATTGAAAGGCAACAAGCGCGATTGACGCGACTTTATAAAACGCAGGCTCATCGAAATTCAGGAAAACAAATGATGGGTGCAGGTGGTATGCACATTGCAGCGGCCACGGCAATGGGTTATGGCGTATCGCGTTTTATGGATGATGGTATGAACTTTGATACGACGATGGGCAGAGTTCAGGCTTTAACACGTTTGCAAAAAGATGATCCCATGCTGGCAGCATTGCGGGCAAATGCTAAAGAATTGGGTGCTTCAACTTGGGCGGATCCTACACAAGTTGCTCAAGGCCAAGCATTTTATGCGATGGCAGGCTTTAAACCTGAAGAGATCATCAAGTCAATGGCGGGTACATTGGATTTGGCTAAAGCAGGTGATGTGGATATTTCAAGGGCGGCGGACATTGGGTCAAATATTCTCTCAGCTTTTGGCTTATCAGCCGATGAAATGGACCGTGTGGGTGATATTTTAGTGGGGACATTTACGCGTACGAATACAGATCTTGAGATGCTTGGTGAAACCATGAAATATGTAGGGCCAATTGCCAAGGGATTGGGTGTCAGTTTAGAGGAAACCTCTGCCATTGCTGGTGTGTTGGGGAACATTGGTATTCAAGGCAGTCAATCAGGTACAGCCATGCGTGCGATCTTCAGTCGTTTAGCAGCAGGACCGAGCATGGCAAAGAAAGAGCTGGCTAAACTTGGCATTAAAACGAATGATAAAAAGGGCAACCTTAGAACGCCTGTTGATTTATTGAGAGAAGTGTTACAGAAAACAGCCAAAATGGGTAATGCTCAACGCATGGGGATTTTGAAAAGTATTGCAGGTGAGGAAGCGGCTGCGGCTTTTTCTGCATTGATTGAGAAAGGCAACTTAGAAGATTTAAATCGCATCATTGATGAGCTGAAGAACAACCATGGTGAAAGTAAGCAATTGGCCAAAGTCATGGCGGATAACTTATCAGGCGATATGCAGCAATTAAATTCAGCATGGACGGATTTTAAGATCTCTATCTTTGAGGTGAACAATAAAGGGCTACGTAATACGTTTAAATGGCTCACTAAAATCATGGTTAATATTGGGGATTTTGCCAAAAGTAGTCCAGATATCATTAGTAATTTGAGCTACATCGCAGCAGGTGTGATGGGCATTACAGCCTCATTAGGTTTGGCTAAATTGGCATGGGGAGCATTTCAGTTTGCTGTGCTTGGTAATCCCATTGTGGCAGCCATTGCTGGCATTGGCTTGGTCATGTATGGCGTGTATAAAAATTGGGACAGCTTAGTTTGGTTTTTCACAGATGGTGTTTTTCAAATAGGGAAAGATCTGCGGAATGTCTATGACTGGTTAGGGAGCTGGATTGGCAGAATCCCCATCATTGGCTCTAAGTTACAATTTGTCTTTGATATTGGCGCTAATACTATTTTGGGGATTGGCACTGCATTTAGAAAGTTTGGGGAGTTCATGGGTGCAGGGGTCGCTTTTGTCGTGAATGCCTTTAGGGATTGGGACTCCTCGTTTGCGGTATTAAAGTCCTCTGTGGCGGAATTTTGGAACGATATGGTCAAGTGGGCACAACCAGCCATTGATAGAGTCATGAAAATATTGCAGCCGTTTTTTGATGCTTATTATGCCATTGTCGGGAAAAAAGACACGGCTATGTATGACAAATTAGACATTGAAAATAAAACAGGTTTGACCTATGGCGAGTTTGGGACTTTAAGTCCAGAAGTACAATTAAAAGCAATTGGCGGCAATGCGCATTTAAATGATGCGGCTCGCCAAGAAGATTATCAACGCATATTGCAAAACCGCATCAATGGGACTGGCAATCGTACACAAACCAACACATTCAAGATTAACATTACAGTGCAAAGCAGTGATGCATCCGCCATTGCTGAATCAGTTAAGCGTGGCATTGCCAGCGTTACCAATAAAAACAGTGCATTTTTAGGAGATGTGACGTAATGAAAGTTCAAATGGTTTGGGGATTTTTCCCCTTTGCTTTGGAGTCATTGCCATATGAGCAGTTTACAAAGAAAACGGGCTATAAATATGCGAGTAATTCACGGGTGGGCACGCGTGATGCCCATCAATTTTTGGGTCCTGGTGATGAAATGGTGGTGTTGTCGGGCAAACTTTTACCCATGCTGACAGGCGGGCGCAATGTGTTGGAAATTTTGCGGTTACAGGCAAGCAGCGGGCAGGCATTTCCTTTGATTGAAAGAACGGGCAGAATTCATGGCAATTATATTTGTATGAATGCCGATGAAATTGCCCGTCAGTTTGAGCACACAGGCGCACCACATATTGTGGATTTTACCCTTGAGTTCAAACGGGAAGGGGATGATCTATTAGGTGCATTGGGTGTGCTGACAAGCCAGATTAGTGGGTTGATTTAATTCCCTAGTTTAACTTGTTCCCATTCTGTTTTGAGTATTTCTTGAGTCATGATACTAATCATTTTCAGAGTGATTGTTTTTGTATGTATATAAAATTGCATTTGGTCAGTTGAGGATAATTGTGCAAAACTATCGCAATATAGAGGAAATGGTGCTGCGAATGGTGCACCCCAATATTCAGATATTTTTTGACAAAATTGATTGATATCCTCGATACTTAAAGGATTAAAAATAAAGCAATTTACTTCCCCTAATAATCTAACTAATTCTAGTGATTTATCATTTTTTATAGTTTTTGCTTGTGGTGACAACAGCAGTGTTACATAGGATGTTATGTACAATAATCTATTGTGATTTTCTTCTGTAACTAACTGAGGTGTAAATACTATATTGTTTTGGTGGTCATAATTATATGATTTCATGTTATATACAAGTTGCAAATATTCTGCCATATTTTTACGTAAATCATTGATCCATTCTTGTCTGTTTTTTGATAGTACTTCTATTTCTCTTTTTTTTCTTTCAGATATGACACTGTTATACCAAGCTAAAACAAGAGGAAATGAAACATACATTATGGTTAGTAGCACAGAATAATTGCCTAGTTCTGTATTCTTAAATATAGCTAATGTCACCGCTAAAACTATGAGAATTGAGGATACACCTAGTATAAATCCTAATAACCAAGACTCAGATAGTCTTTTATTATATTTATCCATGATTTATGTCCTTAAATAAACTAGAAGTTCATTATTTTAATAACAGAACTTTTTTAATATTGAAACTTTGTATTATAAGGAGCCACTATGCTTTTTGATACCAAAACACCACAATATGCCATCACTGTTGATGGCAAGAACATTACCAGCCGCATTAATTCACGCTTATTGTCCCTCAATTTGGTTGATAATCGTGGTTTTGATGCTGATACATTAACGCTTGTGATTGATGATAGTGATGGTTTCATGGCGTTGCCAAAGCGTGGCGTTAAGATCAATGTGAAGATTGGCTTTGGTGCATTGATTGATCGCGGGGACTTTGTGGTGGATGCTGTTTCACATACAGGCGCACCTGATGTGATCACCATTTCCGCCAATTCTGCGGACTTTAGAAAGAAGCTTTTGGAGCAGAAGAACAAGGCATATCATCAAAAGACCATCAAAGAGATTGTGGAAGCGATTGCAGGAGAGCACAAATTAGAATTCCGAGTGGCTGATGAATTGGCCAACATTAAAGTGCAGGATCGTCAGCAGCGCAATGAGAGTGATGCCAACTTTTTAACGCGTTTGGCTGAAGAGTTTGATGCAGTAGCCACGGTGAAAAAGGGTACCATCCTATTTTTGAAACGCGGGGAAAGCAAGACAGCTAGCGGCCAAGAGTTGCCCACAATCATCATTACCCGTAATCAAGGGGATAATCACAGTTATTCTGTGAGTGATCGTGATGCTTATACGGGCATTAAAGCGAAATACACAACCACTAAGAATGGCGTGCGTAAAGAGGTTTTGGTGGGCGATGATGAGCGCACAAAGATGCTGCGCCGCATTTACAAAACGGAAGATGAGGCAAGGGCAGCGGCAGAAAATGAATTGAAGCGGGTACAACGTGCAGTTGCATCATTTTCGTTTACGCTGGCGATGGGTCGCCCTGAACTCATAGCAGAAAGCCCAGTGAAAGTACTGGGCTTTAAGGCGGAGATTGATTCACAAAATTGGATCGCTACTCGTGTGACTCATAACCTTGATCAGAGTGGTTTGACGACTCAGGTTGAGGCGGAGGTTAAATAATCGGTATTCAAATTGTATAATTATTCTCGCTGCTGTGCAATATTAGCAGCTGTATCTATTATTTCCTTAACTGGATGTTTGAGAGGTTGCTGCTTATCTAAAGTTGTAGATGGATTAAAAGATACATTTTGGATTAAATCACCCATTAAATTCTCAAGCATTTTTTTTTCTTGATCGCTCTCAATGCTTTCAATTTGTTGTTTAAAACTACTGTAGGAACTTGCTATAGATTCTTTATGTGCATACTCTTGTTGCAATCTTACACATTCATTTAATTTTGAGGAAACAAAAATTGTTATCCAGACCAATAGGCCAAGTATAGGAAGCTGTAATAATATTTTAGAAAAAACATAAAGTAAGGTTATGTTTTCTAAGTTTGCATATTTAATTACATTATAGCCACCAAAAACAGCTAATACACAAAATAATCCTATGAGCGCTCGATTATAAAAAGTGATTTTTTTATCGAAAGTCTCTTTAGCTGCTTTATAGGAACTTGCCAATCCTGCACTCATAGCTGCTGGCAATAAATCTTCAATTTTTGTAGTGAATCCTTTATAAGTATTTTCATATTCTATGATCTTCTTATCAACTGCATCTTTTTGCTTTGCAAAAAAATTTTCTAGCTCTTTAGCTTGTTCCTTTGTTTTAGCTTGTATTGCATCAAGAGAATTGTTAGTTTCATCTAATTTTTCATCTAAAGCGTTAATTCTACTTTCAGCACCATCTTCAGCAAATAACTTTTCCTCTAAATCATCAATTTTAGCTTCTGTGCCATTTTCACCAAATAAGTGATGCTCTAAAGTATTTATTCGTTCGACTATACCTGTTTCTGTTGCTGATAGCTTGTTATCTAATGCATTAATTCTAGTATCTACATCTGTTTCAGATGTAGATATTTTGTCCTCTATCGCTTTAACTCGTTCTGTCGTGTTTGATTCTGCCGCCACTAATTTGTTATCTAATGCATTAATTCTAGCGCCTACATCTGTTTCTGATGTAGATATTTTGTCCTCTATTGCTTTAACTCGTTCTGTCGTGTCTGATTCTGCAGCCACTAATTTGTTATCTAATGTATTAATTCTAGCATCTACATCTGTTTCTGATGTAGATATTTTGTCCTCTATTGCTTTAACTCGTTCTGTCGTGTCTGATTCTGCCGCCACTAATTTGTTATCTAATGTATTAATTCTAGCATCTACATCTGTTTCTGATGTAGATATTTTATCCTCTATTGCTTTAACTCGTTCTGTCGTGTCTGATTCTGCAGCCACTAATTTGTTATCTAATGTATTAATTCTAGCATCTACATCTGTTTCTGATGTAGATATTTTGTCCTCTATCGCTTTAACTCGTTCTGTCGTGTCTGATTCTGCAGCCACTAATTTGTTATCTAATGCATTAATTCTAGCGCCTACATCTGTATTCATAATTATTATTTAAACCTCACTCGTTTTTAAAAAATGTAAAAATTGTTCTTTATTCATAATCAATGTGCCATTCTCTGTGGCTCGTTCTCTTTGTGTTTCAGGTAATGCAGCATTAGTAACAATAGCAAATAATGTTTTGGTTTGTGTTTTTAGTACTTTTAATCGATATGCTTTAGCAAGCTCTTCCAACTCAAGTGATTCAGATTCTGAAAAGCCGATAATATTAATGCCTGTTCGTTTTATATCATGAGTCAATGACTTTATCTGTTTAATGATTGGTTGCCAATGCTGCAATTTTTCTTTAAACCTTTCACCACGTAAAACATTCAAAACATTTTCATAAGAAAAGGTAAAAATGTATTTATCATAACTATCTTCTAATACATAGCCATTAAAAAACATTGGATATTCACTTGTAATAATAAGGTTTAGATTTTTTTGTTCCCCTTTCTTATTGTTGTAGCGAATAGAAATAAAATTATCATTATGAGTGGCATATTCATCTAAATATGCCTCATACATCGTATCAACTATTTCTTGACCATTTGTAAAATACTCAATTTTCTCACGCACATAAGTTCTTTCAGCCTTTGCGGTATGACAATATCCATAAATATAATTTTCATCTACTTTATGCAGGGTAATAGTTTTATATCGTTTGGCCTCTTCTAAATCTTCTTCCTCTTCTGTTAAATCCTCATCATGATCGGGAAAATTTAGATAATAGAAAGATACTTTTTTCCCTTTTTTTGGCGAGATTTTTTGTTTTTGGTTGCGTTTAAGTTTTTTATTTCGCATTAAAATAAGAAGAAAAATCCCCACAATCACAAATGCCAAAAAGATTTCCATATTAATCCCTTACACGCCGATTTCTAAACAATGTCACAGGCTCAACATGCACAACGCACCCGATGATGTCAAAGTCATTCGGTGGGTTCTTCATATCAATCGTGAACGGTTTATAAAGTGGGTTAGTGCTAGAAATTTCAATGATTTTATTGGGTAGCTTTTGCACGCTTTTAACGATCAAGTCACCATCGATTCTGAGCACATAAATCCCATCATTAAAGAGTTTATTGGCGGTATCAATGAGCATGACATCCTTATCATTGATGACGCCAATCATAGAGTCACCACGGGCAGTGATGGCAATTAAATCTTTGGGATTGACCTCTAAATATTTTTTAACCCAATACTTACGATATGCCAATGAGAACTCATAGGTTTCTTCATTAATGGCTGATCCATGACCTGCCGCCGCAAACACTTTATAACGAGGCACAAAACAGAATTCTTCCAAATCAACTAAATGACCAGCGTTGTCATAAATTTTGGGCTGTGAGCTATTAGATGGTATGCCCGTAATAATGTATTGGATATCACAGCCAATTTTTGTGATATTTGCAAAATATTCGGCATCAGGTTTACGCGTCCCTTTTTCATAATTCATTTGGGCATTGCCACCGACACCTGCAATTTCTCCAAATTCTTTTTGGGTCATTTTTAAGTTGTCCCTAACTTCTTTAAGTCTACGTCCGATTTCTATCATATGAGTGTTTCCTCTATAGATTAATTCAAACGATAGATTGATTTATTGACATTCACCCAATTGATGGGTAATATGCCAAATACGGTCATTTGAAGTAACTATAATTAAGTCATTTGTTAAGTCATTAAGGATATTATCAATGAAAAATAAGCTTTTTACAAGCGAGCAAAGGAGTGAGCAAGTTCGTGTATCCATCACGAAATCTGAGTTAAATCAGCTCAGAAACATTGCAAATAGAGAGAAGCGTCCAGTTGCGACTGTGGCTCATGCTTTATTAAAAAAAGCAATTGAAGAGTACAGCTGCAAATAACACATTTGGAGAGTATGTGAATAGATCAGGAACCGCTAATTCGTATAAATGTCCACAGTGTGGTAGCAGAGCCAAGATTGTCACCACTAAAGTGATCACGACACAAACGAGGGAGAAGTATTACCAGTGTACAAATCTGCATTGCTCATCCACGTTTGTGACCTATGAAACAGTTGATCGCTGGATCATTAAAACGAAATCTAATTAATTAAAATTTAAGGAGAAAAAATTATGGCTTTAGTTAGTCAGGGCACTTTTTTACCCATTAAAAATGTATCTCAATGTTTAGAGGCAGCACACTTGGATTTTAAACGCGTAGCGAAAGCAGTGCGCGGTATAGCTTTAACATCAATGTTTATCGACCATTCAAATGATGTACAGAAGTTGGCTCAACAAGCATCACAAATGACAAGTTCTGCATTGTTAAGTGTGCTTGAGTCTGTGCGTCATCAATATTACTTAGCAGCGGATGAAGTGGCAGATCAAGCATTTACCATTCATTTGTTGAAGTCTGCCATCTCAATCCATGAATTGATGAAATCCATTAAGAAGGGCGCATCTCAGGGGGTGAATCATGACTAGTTATGTGATCAATATTACCAATGGTTTAACGCTCAAAAACATCACAGATAACGAGCCCACCATTATTTTATTCACGCGTAGCCACTGCACATCTTCTAAGAAAATGCTGCACATGCTCGATGAGTTCAGTAAACGTCATTTGCACATTGCATGCGTCAATGTAGACATCAGCCCAAACAGCGTTGGGAAGAACCTGATGCACCGCTTCAATATCAAGGTTGCACCTTCTTTTGTTGTGTTCAAACAAGGCAAAGAGGTGAACCGCGGATGTGGTTACACACAGTTTGTGAATTATATGACGAGTGAAATGTAATGAAAATGGAACGCAGTCAGAGAGATGAAGTGGTGCGCCGCTTCATCGCAGAAACAGGGGCAAAGCCTCAAGGCAATGGCAAACGCTATAAAAATGGTATTTGTCCAAGCTGTCAGAAAAAGAAATTATGGATATTTGGTGATGATCCGTGGAAGATCCAATGTGATAGTACCACGTGCGGTTATGAGATCTCCGCACGTGATCGTTATCCAGACATCTTTGAAAACTTTTCTAAACGCTATGCCCATGAAATGGCAGAAGATGGCCGCGCAATTGCTAAAGCATACTTGAGGGAAGCAAGGGGCTTTAACACCACATTGTGTGACCAATTCACGCAAGAAACGTTTTTTGATTATAGCACAAAAGTTTCCACACCAACGGTGCGTTTTCCAATGCCAGGGGATGGTTATTGGGAACGCCTGATTGAAAACTTGGAAAAGTTTGAGCAAAAAGCCCACTTCAAAAAAGGCTATTCATACAAAGGATTGGCTTGGCATTTTAATGATCTTGATGTGACCAAAATTAATGAATTATGGGTGGTCGAAGGGATCTTTGATGCGATTGCGTTAAGACATCATAACATTCATGCCATCAGTGCCATGAGTGCTAATAACTTTCCTGAACACACTTTAACGCAGATCTACCAAAAGAATCCGCGCTTAAACATTGTGATTGCCTTAGATTCAGATGAGAAAGGCAAACAGTCTGCCATTAAATGGTTAAAGCTATGTGAAAAAATAGGATTCTTTTCTGACATCCGTTTGGCCATTACCAATGATGGCGATGATTGGAACGATAAGCACATCAAAGAGCAATTAGATGATGAAGATATTGAAACCTATCTTCACCACGGCGCAGTGTTGTCCGCAAGATCACCGATGCGCAAAGCATATTTGATGTATCAGCGCTATGAAAAGCAGCAGTTTTTCCTTGAGTTCAATTTCAATACATATTGGGTCAAAGTGGATGTGAAGGCGATGCTTGAAGCCATCAATAAAAACGATGAGGACGAGGAAACAGCCTTTAAGTCGTCTTGTACCATCACTGAGATTGCCAATTGCGTTACGAATATTTTGTACGCACAAAAAGAGTTAGATACCAATGAGTTATTCTACTTTCTTGAAGTGGTCATGAAAAATAAACGCAATAAAGATGCCTTTTCACCGAAGCAATTGTCCAGCGCGGGCGAGTTCAAAGCGCGTGTGATGAATACGGTGTCAGGTGCGACATTTACAGGTGAAACAAAGCATTTAGATCAAATCTATCGTGTGAAAACGAGCGACATCAAAGACATTAACACGGTGCCATTTTTAGGGTATGCCAAAGAGTTGGGCGCGTATATTTTCCCTGAGTTTGCTGTTAAAAATGGTCGTGTCTATAAGCTCAATAAGGAAGAGTATTTTGAGTTGCCAGGGAACCAAAACATTAAGACAACTTTTTCAATGCCTGAGTTTGATCCAAGCATGGACTATCAAAATACATGGCACCAAGATTTCATTGATGTCTTTGGCCAAAAAGGATTGACGGTTTTAGCGTTTTGGCTTGGCTCATTATTTGTAGAACAATTGCGTGATGTTTATAAAGGCTTTCCATTTTTGGAGCTCACAGGTGAAGCGGGTGCAGGTAAGTCCACCATTTTACAATTCATGTGGAAACTCTCTGGGCGTGGGGGAGACTATGAAGGGGTCAATCCCAATAACGGCTCTAAAGTGGGTTATTTCAGAACATTATCACAAGTGGCCAACTTGCCAACGGTAATGATTGAGTGTGAAGGCTTTAACTTAGAGGATCTCAAGTCCTTATACAATGGCGGTTACTTGAGAACAACGGGCCAAAAGAATAATGGCAATAACACCAACAGCCCTAAATTCAGAGGTTCATTGATTTTATCCCAAAATGAGCGAGCCATTACCGCAGGTTCACGCGATAACTTAATTGCGTTGTTGTCCCGCCTTGTTTATGTGCATTTTGATACGAGCAATCACACATCTGAGTCACGCATTAAAGCCCGTCGATTAGAACAAATGTCAATGGATGAGTTGTCAGGCTTTTTGGTGGAAGCACTGAAAAATGAAGATGCCATTTTAAAGTGTGTTCATTCAGTTTTTGAACAAAACAGAGCACGCATTATGGCATTGGAAGAGGTGCAGACAACGCGCATTGGCTTGACGCATGGCTTGATGCTCTCATTGTTGCAGGCTTTGAAGTTTTTAATGCCCATTCCTGAGCACACGATGCGTGCAACTGAAGAGTACATTTGCCGCATTGCAATTGAACGCGATATTGAACTTAAACAAGATCATCCAATTTTAGAGCAGTTTTGGGAGGTTTATGAGTATCTCAATAATGAAGGTTTTGCGGTTAATCATTCCAGAAATGATGAGTATATCGCCATCAACTTAAATCAGTTTTATGGATTGGCCGCAGAGATGCGCCAGCAGCTAGATGACATTAAAACAGTCAAGAAGATGCTGCCACACACCAGCAGGCACAAATATATTGAGCATAATAAAGTTGTGAATTCTAAGTACAACGATGATGAGTACACAAACAGAGCAGGGAAGGGTTTTGGCTCATTGCGTTGTTATATTTTTCATAAAGGTAAGGGGTAATCAAAATGGCCAATCGTTATTTTCTTTGGAAAAACAGTGAAATTTTATAATTGATTGATTAGAAAAAGGATTTAAGTATGAATAATTTGGAAATGAATGAGCGCATTGCTGGTATTGAACGCATTTTGGCATATCTACAAAAACAAAGAATGCAACTGTTTGATCGGCGCAAGATTCAGCGTCGGGAATACAAATTGATCATTGATGAAATCAATGATGCAAAAAGACGGATTCATAAACTTAAAGCAATGAAGGGCGATTAATGCAGAACTTCACGATTAAATTGGGCGGCTATGAATATGTCATAGCTGCACAATCTTTTGAATTGGCACATTTGGAAGCAGTTAAACAACATTTAGAATTAGGGAGAGAATTACAATGAGCATGACAGATAAACGCGACAAAACGTCATACATCATCAACAATGAAATTAAGAAATTCTTAAATGATCATGGCTATATGTTGAGTCGTCATGATGTGAAAAAATTTGATGGCCAGTGGCTTTATAATATCTCTAAAATTAATTTGACTGGTGTACAACATATTGAGCAATTGACCCGTAATGGTTTGATTGAGGCATATAAAAAAGGTGTGTTGCTTCAGAGGTTAAATGTGAGTCATAATTTCAAACCAGCATTTATTTTACAAAAAGACGTTGCTATACTCATGTCAGAAAATGGCAAACCCATCCATAATTACACGATTAATAATTATGTAAGAGATGGCATGCTGCCAGAACCAATTGTGAGCGGCAGAACCAAAAAATGGTCGGTTGATCAATTGTGTGAGCATTTAAAAATTTCAGAAGAAACATTGTGGAAAACACTCGGTAGGGATTATTAGAAGTAAATTTGGAAGTAAAAAATAAACACTCCAAATATAAAGCCCTTTAAATCAAGGGCTTTAGTTGTTTTTAGGTTTCCTCTCGTGCGCGCCATTTTCTTTCCATTGTGTGGATATTCGCGATCATCTTGTTGCCAAAATGTTGTATACTGGCCGATAAATTTTGCAAATGATAGCGTCAATATTGACAAATAATAATGGTTACAATGATGAAAGAAATAGAAGTGGTTGCGGCAGTCATTCAACATGAAGGCAAAATATTTTGTGCCCAGCGTGGGGCCAATGCAAAAGAGTATTTGGCATATAAATACGAATTTCCAGGTGGCAAAACAGAGGCCGGTGAAACCCATGAAGCGGCCTTGATTCGTGAAATTGATGAAGAGCTCAATTGGGTCATTCAAGTGGATGAGCCTTTGATCACAGTCCATCACACGTATCCTGATTTTAAAATCATCATGCACGCATTTTTATGCACGCCCCTTGATCTGAACTTTCGTTTAAATGAACACATGGATTATGTGTGGTTGCCCATCAGTGAGCTTTACGCATTAGATTGGGCTGCGGCGGATTTGCCGATCATTGATCAGCTCAGTTATCTTGAGTAAGCGCTATGAATGATCTTCTCAATGATCTGACCACAAGTTTTTATGATGTGGATCACATTTCAAAAGGGCAATATCTGCCTGCCATTTTAGTCAATGATTTTAAACGCGAAAAAAAGGTGCTCACCACGATTTTAGAGCAGCTGAAAACCTGTGATGAATTCTTTATCTCGGTGGCCTTTGTGACGACAGGCGGTGTTGCGGTGATTCGTGAGGCGCTCGATGAGTTGAATCGTAAAGCGATTAAAGGCGTGATCATTGTGTCACAATACCTTAATTTTACCGATCCTGCGGCACTTGAGCGTTTATTGGCCTATCGAAACATTGAACTGCGCATTGATGTGCACAACAGCTTTCATGCCAAATGTTTTTATTTTGAAAAGGGCGAGCAGAGCATTGTGGTCATTGGCAGTAGCAATTTGACGGACAGTGCCTTATGCAAAAATTATGAATTTAACATTAAATTAGATGCCTCCATTAATGGCGAGATCATCGAGCAGATCAAAGCTGAACAACAAGTGATGTATGAGCGATCAATCCTTGTGAGCAAAGCCATCATTGATCAATATCGTGTTCAGTATGAGCAATTGCGCTTTGGCAGAAACCAATTGCAGCATACGAAAATCACAAGCGGGCAACACATTGCACCGAATGCCATGCAATTAAAAGCTTTGGATAATTTACAACATCTTCGCGATGAAAAAGGGGCAACAAAGGCATTGCTCATTTCTGCAACCGGCACGGGCAAAACTTATCTATCGGCGTTTGATGTGGCGCGCGTTCAACCCAAAACATTCCTCTTTTTAGTGCACAGAAGCACGATTGCAGCCAAATCCATGCAGTCGTATCAAAAGATATTGTCAAGCGTTGCAGGCCATGATCCGCACATGACCTTTGGCTTATTTGACGGCAATCATAAAGATTACGCTGCCGATTATCTCTTTGCCACAGTGCAAACGATGAGTTTGCCCCATCATTTAGCGCATTTTGCTCAAGATCATTTTGATTACATTGTGATTGATGAAACCCACCGCGCAGCGGCGCAAACGTATCAAACCATTCTTAACCATTTTACGCCCAAATTTTTATTGGGCATGACGGCAACGCCAGAGCGCATGAGTGGTGAAGATATTTTTCAATATTTTGATCACAACATTGCCTATGAAATTCGCTTAAAAGATGCACTTGAAGCAGATTTACTCACCACATTTCATTATTACGGCATTGCGGACATTGTATTGACGGACGATGTGAAAAAGCCGCCAAGCTTTAATCAATTGATTCGTGAAGAACGTGTGGCGCACATTTTGGAGAAAATCACCCATTATTCTACGGATACTGGAGATTATCGCGGGCTGGTTTTTTGCTCAAGTGTAGAAGAAGCCGATGCATTATCCGCACAATTTTGTGGGTTTGGTTTTCGTGCATGTGCTTTGTCTGGGCGCCACAGTGAACATGAACGTGAGGCGGCGATTGAATCGCTCGAATCTGATGATGTGGATCATCTACAATTCATTTTCACGGTGGATATTTTCAATGAAGGGATCGACATTCCGCGCGTGAATCTCATTGTGATGTTGCGCGCAACGCAATCGGTGATTGTGTTTGTGCAGCAGCTTGGGCGCGGATTGCGTAAAGCACAAGATAAGTCTTATGTTACGGTGTTGGATTTCATTGGTAATTATGCCAATAACTATATGATTCCGATGGCACTTTTTGGCGATACATCATATAACAAAGATGCGCTTCGCCGAAAAATGAGTGAAGGCAGCAGCGCGTTGCCGGGCGCATCGAGCATTAGCTTTGATGCCATTACAGAGCAGCGCATTTATGCTGCGATTAATCAAGCATCTTTTGATCATAAAAAAGATTTGGCCGAGGACATGAAGGCGCTCTTTGATAAGCTTGGGCATATGCCGACGCCCATTGACTTTATTCGCCATGGGTCGCGTGATCCTTATCAATACATTCGGGTGTTTGGCAGTTATTATCAAGCGCTGAAATATGTTTTTAAAGCGCATGTGCCGCCACTTTCAGAGGATGCTGCCGCCATGCTGCGTTACTTTGATGGTGAGATCAATAATGCCAAGCGCATTACAGAAAGTTGTCTGCTCTTTGAATTATTACAGCATCATGTCATCACGTTAGATGCATTTAAATCCCATTGCAATGCACATTTTCACTTTACGCCAACGGATGCAGACATCATTTCAGTGGTGGATAATCTTAACTTTAGCTTTGTGGTGACTGAGGTCAATAAACGCAAAGTGGTTTATCGCCACAGTGCATATTTAAAAGATGCAGCATTGTATGATGTGGTGGCATTTGATGGGCAATCCTTTGTTTTGACGTCACAATTTAAAACATTGTTGGCGCAATCAAGTTTTAAAACCCATTTGATGCAATCGGTGGATTTAGCCCGTGCCGTTTATCGACAAAAGTTGGTAGATTCATGTTTGATCGATGGGCGCTTTATTTTGTATGAAAAATATAGCCGCAAAGATGTCTTTCGCATTCTCAATTACCAAGAAAATCCAAATGCGCAAAGTGTGGGCGGTTATCTGTTTGATCGGGATGAAACAGTGTGCCCCATTTTTGTCAATTATCATAAAGATGAAAACATCAGCGATCGCACCAAATATGAGGATGCTTTCTTAAATCCATCGCTCCTGCGTTGGTTTTCAAAAGGGCAGCGCACACTTAAAAGTAAAGATGTGCAGGCGTTTTATCACAGTCAATCGCGCAATATCGCTTTGTATCTTTTTGTGAAAAAAGACAATGATGAAGGGCGTGAGTTTTATTGCTTAGGGCGCGTCACGGCGGATCAACACAGTTTTATGGAAGAGAAAATGCCGATCTCTGAAGATAAAACCATCAATGTGGTGACGCTCAATTTAGAGCTCAAGCAAGCGGTGAAAGAGAGTTTGTATCAATATTTAATTCATCCATAAAACAAAACCCCGCTTTGCGGGGCTTCAATGTATGGCTTACTCGATGTTTTGAATTTGTTCGCGGATCTGTTCGATCAACACTTTTAACTCAACGGCAATGGCGGTGAGCTCTGCATCTTGGGACTTTGAGCCAAGTGTATTCGCTTCGCGGTTCAACTCTTGAGTTAAAAAGTCTAAGCGGCGGCCAATCGGTTCATTGCGGGCAATGGCATCGGTCATGGCGACAACATGAGAATGGAGGCGGTCGATCTCTTCATCGATGTCCAATTTTTGAATGGCAAAGACTAATTCTTGCTCTAAGCGCTGTTGATCCACCTCAATGGCAAATTCAGCTAAGCGCGCGGTTAATTTATCACGCAGGCGTACAATCGCTTCAGGGCGCAGGGCTTGGGCTTGTTCAGTCAATGCCGCGATTTTATTTAAACGATCTTCAATCACAGCTTGAATGCGTGCGCCTTCTGCTTGACGATTTTTCGCCAATGATTGAAGTGCCGTTGCAAAAGTTTGTGTGGTGATGGCTTCTAACGCATTAGGATCTGGCGTACGCGTGATGAGCATATTTGGAAAGCGCATCAACTCAGAAGGGCTCAAGGCATGTGTTGTCCCAAGAATGGCATTGGCCTCTTGATGCAGGGCGATCACATTTTTAGCAAGCGTTTCATTGAGGGTTAAATGTTCATTGGTGGCACCGGCTGCTTCTAGGCGCATCATGATCTCAAGTTTACCGCGCTTTAATACGGATTGCGCTTGATCACGCAAGGCAGGTTCAAAGGCACGCAATAGGTCTGGCAATTTAAAATAGGTTTCTAAATAGCGGTGATTGATGCTGCGTAGCTCAATGGATAATGTACCAAAATCTGTGGCTACGGTTTCTCTAGCAAAACCTGTCATGGAGGAGATCATACTGTTCCTTAAAATTACGATAAACAAAATGCAATTATAACGCTCTTTGCGGGATTTGGTGAATATCATTGATCAATGTTGCAATTCCTAGTAAACTTCGGAGCTTTATTCACATTATTGAGTTGCGATCATGTCTGATTTAGAAAAAAATTACCGTGCCATTTTAACTGAAATTGGTGAAGATCCTGAGCGCGAAGGCCTCGTTGATACACCGAAACGCGCTGCAAAGGCGATGCAATATCTGTGTCGTGGTTATGAGCAAACCTTAGAAGAAGTCGTGGGCGGCGCCATTTTCTCATCAGACAGCAATGAAATGGTATTGGTCAAAGACATTGAGTTGTATTCTTTGTGTGAGCACCACATTTTGCCCTTCATCGGTAAAGCGCATGTGGCGTATTTGCCCAATGGCAAAGTGCTTGGTTTATCGAAAATTGCCCGCATTGTGGACATGTTTGCGCGCCGTTTACAGATTCAAGAGGCGCTCACCTCTGAAATCGCCAATGCCATTCAAGAAGTGACGGATGCTAAAGGCGTTGCGGTTGTGATTGAAGCAAAACACATGTGCATGATGATGCGCGGCGTTGAGAAGCAAAATTCTCACATGGTGACATCTGCCATGCTTGGCGCCTTTAGAAACAATCCGGCCACGCGTGCAGAGTTTTTAAGCTTCATTAAGTAAGCGCGTGAGATCAACGCCAAAAGCGGCTAAATAAGCCGCTTTTTTTGTGCGCGTCAATTGCTTAAAGGCATATTCTTGCTGCATCGCTAAGGTTTGTGTGGCAAAGCGCTCGGCATGAATCAATTGTACGGGTAAACGCGCCCGCGTATATTTTGCCCCTTTGCCGCGATTATGTGTTGCTGTACGCCGCGCTAGATCTGTGGTGTAACCGGCATAGAGTGAATCATCATGACACAGCAGAACATAAAAGAAGTGATCAGCCATGAATCACATCTAATAAATCATTGGTGGGTTTGGTTTTTGCATACGTTTCATACATGGCGCGCGGTGTGAAAGCATAGCATTGTCCATTGAGAGTGATGGATGATTCATCCGTTATCACTTTAATCCATAGTGGCTCAATGTGAAAATTAATGTGTGTGAGCACATGTTTAAAGCGCGGCAAGGAGATGCTCTCGATCACGGTCACATTCGGCATCATCTCTTCAATGTCTAGCAAATGGGAAGAGAGGTGCGGGAACTCATAAAGGTTGTGCCAGATGGTTTCTGTGGTGCGTTGATGAAACAATAATTCGCCACGCTGATTTTCCACAATCATGGGGAAGAGTTCGAGCTCTTTTTTCACAGCTTTGATCTTTTTCGCGGGAATCATCGCCACTTGTTGCTGTTGCAAAGTGATGCAACGTGCCTGCCAAAAGCAAGTGGTGCATTTAGGCTGCTTGGTGCACACTGTGGCGCCAAAGTCCATCACCGCTTGCGTATAATCATTTGGGCGCGCTTGGCTGCTCATCATATAGGCAAAGGGCAACAGGACTTTTTCCAACTGCTTTTCTGGATGCATTGCGCCTGTGACGCGTGCCATCACGCGTTTGACATTGCCATCTAAAATCGCAAAAGGGCGATTAAATCCTTGGCTCATAATGGCAGCGGCGGTGGTGCGCCCAATGCCTTTGATGGATTCAATGGCCGCAAAATCACAGGGGATTTCACCATTGAATTGATCCCGGACATATTGTGCGCCTTGATGTAAATTTCGGGCGCGGGCGTAATAGCCTAAGCCTTCCCAAGCTTTGAGTACGCGTTCAATCTCTGCATCCGCCAGCGCATTGATGGTGGGAAACTGCTCGATGAAATTAAAAAAGTATGGAATCACCGTTGCCACTTGCGTTTGCTGTAGCATGATTTCAGAGAGCCAAATGTGATAGATGTTTTGAGCATTTGTGTAATGATCCTGTGGCTTCCAAGGCAGATCATGGCGACCATGTTCATCAAACCATTGCATCAATTGTTGATGAAAGGCGCGCAGTGTTTCGCCCGTGGTTGGGGCTAAAAAAAGTGACATGTTCATTCTCATTTTAGGCGAACGAGCCAATGCAAATAACGGGCATTGGGCAGATATTCAGGTTTCGTGGAGCAGTGCATCTCCATCTTTAAATGGTCTTCCGTGCTGATTTTTTGCTTATTGTCTTTGGTCATAAAATCATAATAAGTGCGAATACCACTTTGATGGATGATCTCACAGCCTGCAGTTTCTAGCGCTTGTTTTAATTCTGTCGGTTGCACCGGTGAAATGGGCGTTAAGCCGCCGGCCTCACCACGGAAATTGTTTTTCTCCACATAACGATAATTGCCACGAATGAGATTGTGATAAATCAAACCATTGACATTATAAAAGAGTAGGGAGAGCGTGCTGTGTTGATGCATGACATGTTTGGCAATTTGAATGATGTCGGCAGGATTGTCTAGCCATTCGATCACCGCATGGGCAAGGATCAGATCATATGGTTCTGTGAAGCGCTCTGGAATGTTTTGCAATTCATCATGGATGAAGGTTGCCGTCAATTGATGATCAGCAAAGCGCGTTTTGGCAAGGCTCAACATATTATCAGCCGCTTCTAAAAGGGTCATGTCATGACCATTTTCCGCCAATACTCTGGCAAATTGTCCTTGGCCTGCGCCAATGTCCAAAGTTTTGAAAGGACGCTTGAGCAGATCAAATTTGAGGAAATCACGCTCTAAAATGGCTAGGCGCAATTGACCTTTAAAGGAGGCATAAATTTTATCCTGAAAGTGTGCGCTTAATGCATCAAAACGAGGAGCAGTCATGAGGGAAAACCATAAAGAAAAGAGGGATCATAGTGGAAGGGGTGAAAAAATGTCAAATTTGCTAGATATCAGCTACAATGAATGACTGTGATGTTGATTAAAAAATAATGGAGCGTACGTATGAAAAAGAGTGTGATCACAGCGGCAATGTTGCCTTTAATATTAACCGGTTGCTTATCTGTTTCCCCTAAAAAAACAGAGGCGCCAAAGCCTGTTGAGCCTGTAGAAACAGCCTCACAAATCGCCCAAACGAGCCTTGATTATCCTGGCACGTATCGCACGCGTTTAAAATGCGAAGGGTGTGATTATACCAATGCACAATTGCAAGTGAATCAGTATGGGCAATATCGTTATATTGAGCAAAGCATGAAAAATGGTGCGCCATTAGGTCAACCCATTGTGTTTCAAGGCCGTTATACGTGGGATAAAAATGCCCCCATCATTCGCCTCTTAAATGCACGCAACATGCATTTCTTTGTGGCAGAAAATCAGATGGTGCTGTTAGATCATCCTGTGGCAAGCTTTGCTGAGATCACCTCAGAGCCTAAATTCCAAAAAGTGGTGCGTTAATATTTTTCTTGAGTCGTCATGCATAATCAAATCAAACAAATAAAAATGGCGCTCAACGCCATCATTTTAGGTAAAGAAGCGCAGGTCACATTAAGTTTGGCCTGCCTTTTTGCAAAAGGCCATCTGTTGTTAGAAGATTTACCGGGTATGGGTAAAACAACGTTGGCACACAGTTTGGCCAAAGTGCTCGGTTTATCGTATCAGCGCTTACAATTCACCTCTGACTTATTGCCAGGGGATATCATTGGCGGCGAGATCTTTGATCAAGCACAACAAGCCTTTCGCCTGCACCATGGCCCAATTTTTACAGAATTGCTGCTCGCCGATGAGATCAATCGCACCACGCCAAAAAGCCAAAGTGCATTGTTAGAGGCAATGGAAGAGCGCCAAGTGTCGATTGGGCGCAAAAGTTATCGCCTGCCAGAACACTTCTTTGTGATCGCCACTCAAAATCCGAACACAGCGGGCAGTGGCACCTATCCATTGCCAGATTCTCAGATGGATCGCTTTTTAATGACGCTGTCGCTTGGCTATCCGACTCAGGAAGCAGAGCGCCGCATATTAAAAGGTGAAACCCATCGCGGTAAAGTGGCGGCATTGCCAACGCTGTTGACGCGAGAATCCCTCAGTCTCATTCAGCAACAAGTGATGGCCGTGACGGCATCGGATGCATTGTTAGATTATATTTTGCGTTTGGTGTTTGCCACTCGTACTGAGGCGCGCTTTGCCGTTGGTATTTCGCCCCGCGGTAGTGTGGCATTATTAAAAGCAGCGAAGGCATATGCTTTGGTCAGTGGGCGGGATTATGTGGTGCCAGAAGATGTGAAAGCGGTATTGCCGAGTGTCTTTGAGCACCGTTTGCGTCACAGCGGACACAACAGCCATGATGCGGTGCAATGGTTGTTGAATCATATTCCAACACTTGTGTAATCATGCAGACCATCAATCGCCGCACTCTTTATATTTTACCCACACGCTTTGGGCTCATTTATGTGTTGCTCTGTGGCGTGTTGTTGGTGATGGCCATTAATTTTGACAATGCCTTGGTGTATCTGCTCTGTTTTTGGCTCTTTTCACTCTTTTTGGCCACCATGGTGCTCACTTGGCGCAATTTAGATCAATTAAAGCTCACGGTGGGGCGTGCAGAGCCTGTGTTTGATGGGCAAACGGCGATGTTTCCGGTGGGTGTTGAGGCACCTGATCGTTTGCATCCGGCCATTATGGTGAGCATTGCCGCCTCTGAGGTGCGCATTGATTGCCCAAAAGAACAGAGGGTCACCGCGCCAATATTGCTTGAGGATTGTGTGCGAGGGCGCGTTGATTTGCCGCCTGTCACCCTGTCGACGACTTATCCGCTCGGGCTGTTTCGTGCATGGACGCGTATTGATCTGCCTTCGCACACCTTATGTTATCCCAAACCCATGACGATTCCACTGCCAACACACCATACCATGGTAGAGGGGCAAGGGGCATCAGAGTCAGCGGCGCACATCATCCGTGGTGTGGATCATTTTGAGGGATTAAAAAGATATGCCATTGGGGATGCGCTTTCGCGGATTGATTGGCGCGCCTATGCTAAAGGTCAAGGGGTTTGGGTGAAGGAATTTTCTGGCCAAACCACTACCGAAGTGTGGCTCAGTGATGCGGATTTTACCGGGTCAATCGAACAGAAATTATCTTACTTATGCCATTTTGTATTGCTTTGGACGGAAAAAGGACAACGATTTGGGCTACGATTGGGCGCTTTAACCATTGAGCCCAATACAGGTGATGCTCATCAAGCACGCTGTTTAGAGGCGTTGGCATTGTATCAACGATAGAGGCATGAATAATATGGATCTTCCACGCAGCTCAGTCATTTGGTTCGGTGCGGCGTTTGTCTTAACCCTTTTGCCACAATTGTGGCTCTTTTTGCCCATGTGGGTGGCGCTGATGTTTGTGGGCTGCTTTGTGTGGCGCCTGCGCATTTATCGCATGAAAATGGGCTTTCCCTCAAGCATTGTCAAAGTCGCGATGATCCTAGCCGTTGTGGGCATTTTGTATGCCACGCAAGGCAATTTTCTCAATACAACGGGGTGCAGCATTTTGTTGATGGCGATTTATGCCCTTAAATTTGTGGAATCTAAAACTGTGCGTGATGGTTATATTCTCAGCGCTGTGGGATTGATCGGGATTTCAACATTATATTTATTTGATCGTAGCATTGGCATGTTCATGTATTCTGTGCTGATTTTCGCGCTGATTGTGTCAGGAATGCTCAGTTTGCAGCAAGTGGGTTATGGGCGCGTCAATCACAAAGCCCAAGTGTTCACCGCCTTACAACTGATGGCGCTCTCTTTGCCTTTAATGATTGTACTTTTTTTGGTGTTCCCGCGCTTTCCCTCTCTATTGCCAGGGCGTGGGCAGATGACAGAAGTGGCCAAAACCGGTGTGTCAAACAGTATGACGCCTGGAAGCATCGCAAAGCTTGCCAGCAGTGATCAACACATGTTTTGGGCAGAATTTGAAGGGGCAGTGCCTAAGGTCAATGAGCTTTATTGGCGCAGCTTAACGCTGGATCATTTTGATGGGAAAACCTGGCGCGCAACCCATGCTGCTGATGCGTTACCGCAAGCAGGTTACCGCTTGCCAAAATCCTCAAAAGGCCAACATTATAGCGTGGTGATGTCGCCGACGCAGCAGCGCTATTTGGCAACCCTTGATCTCACGTTGATGGATGAAGGGCAAAATACTATTGTGCCTTTGCCTGATTTCAGTTATCAGTATGCTCATCCGGTAGAGCAGAAAATTCAATACGGCGGCACTTATTACAAAGAGGCTCAATTGCAAAATGGGCAAAATGTGGCTGAGATTACCGCATCTGGTTACACACAGATCACGAATGATAATCCCTACACTGCCGCTTTGGCCGATCGCTTATGGTTAGAGAGTCAAAATCCAACCCAATATGTGCAAAAGATTTTGCAGCATTTTCGTCAGGATTATGTATATACGTTAGAGCCAGGGCGATTGACGAGTGAAAACACCCTCGATGAGTTTATGTTTGACACCAAAAGCGGTTTTTGTGAACATTATGCAGGGGCAACGGCTTGGATGCTGCGCCGTGCAGGCATTTCGAGCCGTGTTGTCATTGGTTATCTTGGCGGCGACATTAAAGCTGCCGAACGCCGCGTTGCCGTCAGAGGGCAAGAAGCCCATGCATGGGTGGAATATTGGGATCAAAATCATTGGGTGCGACTTGATCCTACGATGGCAGTGGCACCGAATCGATTAGACCATGGCATTGAAGCGTTATTGATGGCATTGACGGGTGAAACAACCGTGGGTCAGGGTGAACAAAGCTGGTTGGCCGCTCTTAAAGCATGGCGAGAGGATTTAGATTATCGCTGGACGAAGTTTGTTTTAGGGTATCAAAACCAAACGCAACAATCGCTCTTCTCCATGCTGTTTAATGTCAAAGAGCTGACCACAGCATTGTTATTGAAAGTGACAATTGCTTTCATCCTACTGATTGTATTTGCATTAGTGCTGTGGGTGATGAAACCTTGGCGTGCCTTTAAACGCACGGTGAGTGATGAGTATCAGCGATTATTGGCGCTGAGCAATGCACGCTTTAGGCTTGATTTGCCGCAAGGCACTTCAATCGATGAATTCAAGCAGGCATTGATGCCGTATCTTTCAGAGGATGAGCAAAAAAGTTTAGAAAAGATGCAACAAATGTTGGTGAACTATTTTTATGCGCCGCATAAAGGTGTACAATCAACCACTTTGGTGAAGAAAGCGATTTTAGCCATGCAGAAAATTGTGAAGGGTAACAATGGCACACGACGAAATGGATGACTTACGCGCCCGCGTAGATGAATTAGAGCAGCGCGAGGCGTTTCACGAACTCACGATTGAGACATTGAATCAATGTCTGATTGATCAACAACGCCAAATCGAAGATTTGCACAATCAGTTGATCACATTATCTTCTAAATTAGCAGAGAAGACAGAAGACTCACAGATTTCGCTTTTAGATGAGCGTCCCCCACATTATTAATGGGGCATCGCCGGTTCTAGCCGTTTGCGACTGTGAATAAAAAGTATATAATGAACAACTCGTTTTAAAATTTTTTAAAGACTGTGAATGGATGTTTAGAGTTTTTAAAAAGTGTTGTTAGGTGTGTTTTAAATTTAAGAGGTAATTTATGGAAGTTTCTAGACGACAGTTTTTTAAACTGTCCGCTGGAGCTGTCGGAGGAACTGGTTTGGCGTTAATGGGTATGGCGCCAAGCATAGCTCACGCGGAAGTTCGCCAGTATAAATTATTGCGCGCAAAAGAAGTGCGTAATACATGTACATACTGTTCGGTAGGGTGCGGATTGTTAATGTATAGTTTAGGTGATGGCGCTTATAATGCGAAAGCAAGCCTCATCCATGTGGAAGGGGATCCGGATCATCCAGTGAGCCGCGGGGCGTTATGTCCTAAGGGAGCGGGCTTACTAGATTACGTGAAGAGTCCAAACCGCTTGAAGTATCCTGAAGTTCGTCGTCCAAATTCTGATAAGTGGGAGCGCATCAGTTGGGATCAGGCGTACAAAGAGATCGCCGCCCACATTAAAGAAGATCGCGATGCCAACATGGTGGTGCACAACGCAGAAGGCGTGCGTGTCAACCGTTGGACAACGGCGGGCTTTTTAGCAGCGTCAGGTGCGAGTAATGAAGCCGGTCATTTGACAGGTAAGTTTGTTCGTTCACTTGGGATGGTGGCCATAGATAATCAGGCTCGGGTCTGACATGGACCCACGGTAGCAAGTCTTGCTCCATCATTTGGCCGCGGCGCCATGACCAACCACTGGGTTGATATCAAAAATGCCGACGTTGTAATTGTAATGGGTGGGAATGCTGCGGAAGCGCATCCTGTTGGTTTTCGTTGGGTCGTAGAAGCAAAACAAAGACGTGGCGCAACATTTGTTGTGGTTGATCCTCGTTTTAACCGCTCTGCATCCGTTGCTGATTTTTATGCACCGATTCGTTCAGGGACAGACATTGCGTTCCTTGGCGGTGTGATCAATTGGCTCATCGCAAATGGCAAAATAAACTGGGATTATGTAAAAAATTACACCAATGCGACGTTTATTGTCCATGATGACTTTGATTTCAATGAGGGATTATTCTCGGGTTGGGATAAAGAGAAAAACGCGTACACAGATAAATCCTCTTGGAACTACAAGATGGATGAAAATGGCGATGCCGTTGTCGATCCGACAATGGAGGATCCGCGCTGTGTGTTTAATATGATGAAAAAACATTATGCATCATATACACCTGAGTTGGTGAGCACCATCACAGGGACGCCGGTTGAAGAATTTTTAAAAGTTTGTGAAATTTTAGGCACCTGTTCTGCCCACAATAAAGTGGCGACATTCTTGTACGCACTTGGTTGGACGCAGCATACGATTGGTTCGCAAAACATTCGTACCATGGCGATGATTCAATTGTTATTGGGTAACATCGGTATGCCAGGGGGCGGTGTGAACGCACTGCGTGGTCACTCGAACATTCAAGGTTTGACGGATTTAGGTTTGTTGTCAACGAACTTGCCGGGCTATATGCCATTGCCAAGTGAAAAACAGACAACGATTGACACCTATTTGTCACAAGTGACGCCAAAAGCAACACGACCTGATCAGTTCAACTATTGGGGCAACACGCCGAAGTTCTTCGTCAGTATGATGAAAACATTCTGGGGTGATAAAGCCACCAAAGAGAACGGTTGGGGCTTTGATTGGTTGCCTAAATGGGATCAAATGTACGATGTATTGCGCGTATTTGAGTTGATGAAACAAGGGAAAATGAATGGCTATTTCTGCCAAGGCTTTAACCCTGTGGCATCGTTCCCAAATAAGAACAAAACCATCGCAGCACTCTCTAAATTGAAATATTTAGTGGTGATGGATCCATTGGTGACAGAAACCTCCACTTTCTGGAAAAACTATGGCGAGTCAAACGATGTGGATTCCAGTAAAATTGGCACCACGGTGTATCGTTTACCCACCACATGTTTTGCGGAAGAAGATGGCGCTGTTGTGAACTCCGGTCGCTGGTTACAATGGCACTGGAAAGCAGCAGATGCACCGGGAGAAGCATTGCCAGATGCGAATATTTTGTCAGGCATTTTATATGAAGTGCGCCGACTCTATAAAGAGCATGGTGGTGTGAACCCTGAACCATTGATGAATATTTCTTGGAAATATGACATCCCAACTGCGCCTCATCCTGATGAATTGGCCAAAGAGCTCAATGGTTATGCATTGGCAGACATCAAAGATGCCGATGGCAATGTGATTTTGAAAAAAGGTCAATTGATCTCAAGCTTTGCGCAATTGCGTGATGATGGGACAACCGCATCAGGCTGCTGGATTTACGCAGGCTCATGGACGGAAGCGGGCAACCAAATGGCCAACCGTGACAACAGCGATCCATCGGGCTTAGGTAATACTTTAGGTTGGGCGTGGGCATGGCCTGCAAACCGCCGCATTATCTATAACCGTGCATCGGCTGACCGTGATGGTAAGGCGTGGGATAAAGAGCGCGCGCTCATTTTCTGGAATGGTAAAAAATGGACCGGTTACGATGTCCCTGACTTCAAAGCAGATGAGCCGCCAGGCAGTGCGATGAATCCATACATCATGAATCCTGAAGGTGTGAGCCGTTTATATGCGATCGATAAGATGGCAGAAGGACCGTTCCCAGCCCATTATGAACCCATGGAATCTCCAATTGGCGTGAACTTGATGTATCCAAAAGTGCTCAATAACCCTGCGGTGCGCATCTTTGAAGATGACCGTAAGGAATTAGGGACAATGGAAGATTACCCATACGTGGGCACAACTTACCGTTTGACCGAGCATTTCCACTATTGGACAAAACATGCATTATTGAATGCGATTGCGCAGCCTGAACAATTCATTGAGATGGGTGAAGCATTAGCAGCCGAGAAAGGCATTGCCAATGGTGATTGGGTGAAAGTATGGTCTAAGCGTGGCTTCATTAAAGCGGTTGCGGTTGTGACTAAACGCATTAAGCCATTAGATGTGAATGGTAAACGCATTCATCACATCGGCATTCCGATTCACTGGGGTTATGAAGGTTTGACCAAACAAGGCTTTATTGCCAATACGTTGACGCCTTCAGTGGGTGATGCGAATACGCAAACACCTGAATTTAAAACATTCCTAGTGAATATTGAGAAAGCAGAGGGAGGTCGATAATGTCTTTGCAGTCATTAGATATTAAGCGTTTATCCGCGACGTCCACCACGCCACCTCAAGCGCGTACACATGTGACAGAGGTGACAAAAGTCATCGATGTCTCATCTTGTATTGGTTGTAAAGCGTGTCAGGTTGCTTGTTCTGAATGGAACGATATTCGTGATAAAGTCGGTACGTGTGATGGTACGTACAACAACCCACATGATTTATCCGCAGAAAGCTGGACAGTGATGCGTTTTGCTGAAGCTGAACCTGATGAAGCCGGTAAATTAGAGTGGCTCATCCGTAAAGATGGTTGTATGCACTGTGAAGATCCAGGCTGTTTAAAAGCCTGTCCTTCACCGGGCGCGATTGTGCAGTATGAAAATGGGATCGTTGATTTCCATGAAGAAAACTGTATCGGTTGTGGCTACTGTATTACGGGTTGTCCATTTAACATTCCGCGCATCAGTAAGAAAGACAACAAAGCGTATAAATGTACGTTGTGTTCTGACCGTGTTGCGGTTGGGCAAGAGCCTGCATGTGTGAAAACATGCCCAACGGGTGCCATTCGCTTTGGTGAGCGTGATGCCATGCTTCACTTTGCAGAAGATCGCGTGACTGAATTAAAAGGTCGCGGCTTTGAAGATGCAGGCGTGTATAACCCGAAAGGTGTGGGCGGTACGCACGTTGTATACGTATTGCAGCATGCAGATAAACCACAGTTGTACTCAAACTTGCCAAAAGATCCTAAGATCAGCGGTTGGACTGAGTTGTGGAAAGGCTTTTTAAAACCTTTATCAACCTTTGGTATTGCCGCTTCCATTTTGTTCGGATTCTTCCATTTCATTACGATTGGCCCGAATGATGCAGACAGTAAAGATAAGGATCGTGATGTGTTAGATCCTAAAAAACTGGCGAAAGAAGCGAAAGATATCGAGAAGGAGGACAACGCATGAAACCAGGAAATCGTTTAATTCAACGTTATTCTGCTTCTGAGCGAATCAACCATTGGATCGTGGCGTTTAGCTTTATTGTGTTGGCCATTTCAGGTTTAGCGCTCTTTTATCCATCATTCTCATGGTTTGGCCAAGTGTTTGGTACCTTGCAAACGGCGCGCATTGTGCATCCGTTTGTGGGCATCATCATGTTCTTGGGCTTTATGATTCAGTTCGTGCGTTATGCGCCACATAACATTCCTAATATGGAAGATGTGCGCTGGGCATTGTCTGTGAAAAAAGTGATCATGGGCGAAGAAGTGGGCGATGTGGGTAAATACAACGCCGGTCAAAAAGGGATGTTCTGGGCAATGACGGGCTGCTTATTTGTGATGCTAGTGACTGGCATCATGATGTGGCAAAGTCCATTTTTCTTTGCCGATCATTTCTCCATTGAGCTTCGTCGCATTGCCATCTTATTGCATGCTTGGGCAGCTTTAATTCTGATTGCGTGTATCATTGTGCATGTTTATGCAGCGATCTGGATTCGTGGCACCATCCGTGCGATGACAGAAGGCGTGGTTTCTGAAAAATGGGCCCACAGTCATCATCCTGCTTGGTATCGTGAAATCATGAAAAATGAGAAAGTTGTTGAAGATTCTGAGAAAAAAGAGTCTAAATAACAATGAATCATAATGTTTAAAAATAGGCGCAAGAAATTGCGCTTATTCTTTTTATAGGGAAAGAAATGAGTCAGTTTACACCGGAAAATAATGTATTAGTGGGCACGATTCCAGACATCAAACCCATTTTATTGCCTGAGGGCAATCCCTTCACATCACGCGTGATGCAGTTTGAGAAGATGGAGATCAGCGCGCCTGAATCTTTGCACAGCACCATCAACTTTTGGATTCATCTCACAGAAGCAGCAAAACATGCATATGCAGATTTAGAGATGGCGCCGCCTACTTTAAATGATGCGGCGCCTTTTTTGAAAGATGCAGAGTTATTGCCATATTTTCCCAATGTTTTTAAACACATTGTGGCTGCTTTAAATGCGAAAAAGCTTGCAGATGAAGTGAAATCTGTTTTAACAGCAATGGCAAATTTATCAGATGAAACATTAATTTCATATGCCAAAACTTTGCTTGGTCAAGGCAGCGATGAGATTGCCAAAGAGTATTTACCGTTTTTATCCATTGCTTTAAAAGCGGTATATGTGAAAAGTGTAACCTTAGCCACCTTGCCAAAGTTAGAAGTGGAGCAAAGTTTTCATGATTGCCCGATGTGTGGCGATGCCCCAATTGCCAGTGTGTTAGACCCAATGGACAATGGCTTACGTTATTTGGTGTGCAACACCTGTGAAACGAAATGGCATAAAGTGCGTTCAACGTGTCACAGCTGCCCAAATACAGGGAAGATTGAGTTATTGTCTTTAGAAGGGCAAGAGTCGCCCATGAAGGCTGAAAGCTGCCCTGAGTGTCATGCTTACATTAAACATTTAGATCGCACAAAAAATCCAATGCTTGATGTGTATGTGGAAGATCTCGCAACGCTCGCGCTAGACTTTACCTTAGCTGAAGAGAATCAGCAGCGTTTGTCCATGAATTTGTATTTGCGCTGAATCAGTTTTCTTTGAATTAACCACCGAAAGGTGGTTTTTTTATGACATGAGTCTCCATTTTTTGAATATCCTGCCGTTATTAATAACATTAATGATATTATATTTGATATAAAGTTTGATTTAATTAATATTAATATCCTTAATAATATAGGAGATAATCATGAACAAAATTTATCGACTCATATGGAATGAATCATTAAATGCATGGTCAGTGGCCTGTGAATTGGCCAAAGGGAAGAAAAAGTCAGCCACAGTGAGCGGTATTTTGTTGTTGAGCATGGCGATGGCTGTGGCCAATTCTCCAGCACAAGATGGCATTGATGGGAAAGCAGGTGCCGATGCACCGCCGACACAAGTATTGACTCAATCGACCTCCAATGATGAAAAGATTGTGGCAGCCACAGGTAAAAATGGCACATCAGGTACCGCAGGGCAACAGGGTAAAACAGCCACCAATCAACCCACAGATAGCGTGGCACAAGTCGGAGGTAATGGCGGTGCTGGTGGCACAGGTGGGCAAGGCGGCGCTGTTTTTGTGGGGAATAATGGTTTCACTTTAAACAATCGATCAGACATTAAAGGCGGTACCGGTGGCAATGCCGTGGAAGGCAAGGATTTGATCATCAATAATGCTGCTGGAGCATTGATCGAAGGTGGTCAGGGTGGCATTGGTGGTGAGGCCGGTGATAGTGGTCAAGGTGGTGCCGGTGGATCTAATGTAAACATTAGTCAAGGTGCCATTGGTGCCGTTGGTGGTACAGGGGGCAATGGCGGTCAAGGTGGTGCCGGCATTATGGGTGATCAATTGACCATTCATAACTTAGGTCAAATTAAGGGTGGTACAGGTGGCACAAGTGGTCAAGGTGGCACAGGTGGTCAAGGTGGCTTTGATGGCTCTGGCATCACTGAATCTAAAAGTGCGGATGGCGGCGCGGGAGGCAATGCAGGTACTGGTGGTCAGGGTGGCTCTGCCATTAAGGGAGACCATATTACGATTAATAATGAAAATTTAATGATCGCAGGTGATGGTGGTCGTGGTGCTGATACTCAAAGTTATGGTGGTTTAGACGGTGCAGGTGGTGCAGGTGGTGATAACCTACAAGGTGACAGTAGTGCATTTCTTGGTGGGAACGGTGGACAAGGCGGAAAGGGTGGCACTGGTGGTCAAGGTGGCATCGCCATTGAAGTTAAGCATGGCACCATAACCAATAGTGGTGTGATCCGTGCGGGTAATGGTGGCGATGGCACTCAGGGGTATTTAGGCGGTCAGGGCGGCAATGCTTGGACGTTCAATGCTCCGGGGGGTGTAGGTGGTCAAGGCGGTGATGGTGGCAATGGTGGTGATGGTGGGATTGCCATTAAAGGCGCGGATTTAACCATTCTCAATACAGGATCCATTTATGGTGGTAATGGTGGGAAAGGTGGTGCAGGCGGTTCAGGCAATGTGGGTGGTGAGGGCAGTAGTTATGGTGCCTACGGAAAAAAAGGTACCAATGGGGCTTCGGGCAATGCGGGCATTGCCATTGAAGGTGCTGATTTACGAATCACCAATCATGGATTAATTCAAACCGGTAGCGGCAATGATCCGACAGCCATTCATTTTACAAAGGGCATCAATCAATTGACACTGGAGGATGGCTCAAAAATCGTTGGGGACATCGTGCTTAAAGCCACAGATCAAACCAATCAATTGACACTCGATGCACAAGCGAAAACAGCGGTGGACGGTGCTTTGAAGGCAGGCAACAACAGTCAATTGATGGTCAGTGGTGGGCAAGCGACAGGCTTTAATGAGATTACTTTAGATCAAGGTGTCAAGGTTCACTTTACAGATGTTGGTTCATTGACTGCCAATGCTGTCAGCATGCAAGATGCAACTTTTTCCCTTGATTTGAAAGATTGGGATCAAACCGCGGTGACCCTTATGAAAAGTGATCAGACCATTCATGGGGCTGCTGCTGAAGGTGAGTTGATGATCTCAGGTCAAAAGGCGAATCATTACACACAAATCAGTCAAAATGATCATATTGTTCAATATTCATTGAGTTGGTATGGTTTAGGCGATCGGGCGCATGGAACTTTTGACATTGCAAAGGATGATGCATTGGCCATTAAAGTTCCGCTGAATGATCATGACTCGCTCAATCCATCATGGGATGGTCAAAGCCTAACGAAAACTGGGCAAGGCAATTTGGTCTTAATGGCACAAAATGGTTATACGGGAAAAACCACCATCAATGATGGGCAATTGTCTTTAGCGGCGCATGATGCGATTGCTTCTAGTCAACATATCTTGGTGGATGAAAAGGGTGTATTGAATTTAGCCGGTAATGATCAAACCTTGCTGGCATTGGACAATCGTGGAACGATTTTACTGAATGATGATTCAGCACAAAAAGCATTAGCCCAGAAAGTGACAGTCACAGGTGACATTGAGCACAGTGGTCATCTGATCATTGGTAATATGCAATCTGTAGTGGGTCAAACTTATACACAACAAGGCAACTGGCATGGCAATAATGGTCTAGTGACATTAGGTGTCAAAGTGGGTGGGGATGATAGCCCGAAAGATCAGTTGATCATCACTGGTAACGCCACAGGTACAACGCGCGTGGCAGTGCTCAATCGTGGCGGACAAGGTGCACAAACGGTTGAAGGCATTGAGATCATTCAAACAGGGCATTCAGATGCCAATGCGTTTGTACAAGAGGGGCGAATAGTCGCGGGTAGTTATGAATACTATTTAAAACCGGGCGCTGCAGGGCAAAATAGTAATCATTGGTACTTAACGTCTAAACAAGACGGTGGCACGATTGATCCAACACCAGATCCAACACCAGATCCAACACCAGATCCAACGCCAGATCCAACACCAGACCCCACCCCTGTGCCAAAACCAACTTATCGACCGGAAGGGGGCAGCTATGCTGCAAACTTAGCAGCAGCGGGTAGCTTGTTTAACACGCGTCTAAGTGATCGCGTTGGTGAAACATGGTATACCGATCCCATCACTGGCACAATGCAACAAACCACGTTATGGAGTCGTGTGTCAGGGGCACACATGAAGGGAAGAATGTCAGATGAACAATCTCAGCTCTCATCAGATCGCTACGTGGTGCAGTTAGGCGGCGATTTGTTCAGTGGCTCATGGCAAGGGGTGGATGCGGTGCATTTTGGTTTAATGGCTGGTTATGCACACGCAAGTAATACCAATAAAAATCATTTGTCTCATCGTCGTGCAAAAGGTGATGTCGATGGTTACAGTGCAGGTTTATATGGCACATGGTATCAAAATGCAGCATCATCTCACGGCTGGTATGTGGATGGATGGTTGTTATACAACTGGTTCAATAATACGGTCAAAGGTGACTTATTGGATAAAGAAAAATATCACAGCAAGGGTTTAACAGCATCGTTAGAATCAGGTTATGTTTGGCAGGCAGCGAATTGGCAAAGTGCGGCAGGTGCCTCTAATGCGTTGTATGTCATTCCACAAGCACAAGTGATTTGGTCGGGTGTGAAAAGTGATCGCCATGTGGAAAGCAATGGTACTGTGGTGGAAGGCATGGGGCATGATCATGTTTTAACGCGTTTAGGCGTGCGAGTCTCTTTAAAGCATGAGATGGGCAATGATCCTCAAGGCATGCGACTTGAACCCTTTGTAGAAGCGAATTGGTTGCATCAATCAAAAGCAGTGGGTGTGCGCATGGATCAAGTGGATACGTACTTAGAAGGGATGAAAAATCGCGTGGAATTTAAAGCGGGATTAGAGGCACACATCAACTCGCAATTTGGCGTTTGGGGCAATGTGTCTCATACAACGGGTACAAAACATCATCGTGAAACTAAAGTGATGGTTGGGTTCAATTATCGTTTTTAAGTGCATCAACAAACACCAAGGCCGATTGCCTTGGTGTTTTCGCTTAAGAAACCTTCAAAGATTGATGGGGTTTAAAATCAAGTGATAGGAAATACTCTAATGTATCGTCCTTGATCTCTAACCATGGCATCGGTAATTGAGGGGCTAAAGTGTTGGTTTGAGTGGAACGATAACACTGTTCACGAAAGCCCATGATGTCTTTCTTTTTATCGTTTTGCCACGCTTTGAGGAGTTCTGCTTGCTTTTCCACTGCAAAGTCAGGGTAATCCGTTTGATTCACTAAATCACGGATGTAAGTTGCTTGGAAATCAATCGCCGCAAATGCGGAGGTTGCCGCTTGGCGTTTTGTTTGCCATGCATTCATATCTTGTTCGCGTGCATCGCTGTCTGGCAAGTTAAAGCGGCCAATCATATAATCGCGCGCAAGCCATGCTTGGGCATCAAACATATTAAAAGTAAAGTATTGATCTTGCATGCCTAAATAGATCAATTGTGGATGCTCTTGCCAAAAAATTCCTTTGTATAATGTTTCAGGATAGAGGCAATTGCTCGCCTGTAGGCGCAAGCGATCTTCTAAAAATGGGAAATGGAATTGATAACCCGTGCATAAAATCACTGCATCAAAGGCTTTTTGTGTGCCATCTTTGAAGTGGGCAACATTGCCATCAAAGTGCGTCAGCAATGGTACTTCTGCAATACCTTCTGGCCAATCAAAACCTAAAGGGCGAGAACGATAGCTGATGGTGATGGAGTTTGCGCCATATTTATAGCATTGTGTGGCAATGTCTTCTGCTGAATAGCTGCTGCCCACCAATAAAATGTCGCGGCCTTCAAACTCTAATGCATCCCTAAAATCATGGGCGTGTAAAACGCGGCCGGGGAATTGATCTAAACCATCAAAATAGGGCATATTCGGCGTTGAAAAATGGCCAGTGGCCACCACAACATAATCAAATTCTTCGGTCTCTTGTTGATCTGTTTTATGATTCATCACCGTGACGGTGAATTTTTCTGTGGCATCATCAAACGTCACCCAACGCACAGGGCATTCAAAGCGAATGTATTTGCGAATGTCTTGTTTGTTGATGCGCCCCATGATGTAGTCTTTTAACACTGCACGTGGGGGATAAGAGGGAATCGGCTGGCCAAAGTGCTCTTCAAATGAGTAATCTGCAAACTCTAAGCACTCTTTCGGTCCATTTGACCAAAGATAGCGATACATGCTGCCATGAACAGGTTCTCCGTGTTTGTCTAATCCTGTTCGCCATGTGTAGTTCCACATGCCGCCAATATCATTTTGTTTTTCATAACATACGATTTCAGGCAGATTTTCAACTCCTTGTAATCGCGCCGCTTCAAAAGCACGTAATTGTGCTAAACCACTGGGCCCTGCGCCCAAAATTGCAATACGTTTCTTTTTATCCAAAACATACTCCTTTTTAGTTGAGGAGCGGTTACCTTATAGAATCTTACCCCATAAGTCAATAGGTTAAATATTTGTATTTAATTATAAATATATGATTTTAATATATTTATTGGTATTTTTTATGGCTGTGTATGGGAAATATAAAAATTATGAATTTTATCGAAAAATATCTCAAAAATATTGAAGAATCTAAAAAGATATGAGCAGTTATCGTAAAATGAAAAATCCCGTCAAAACAGCGGGATATGTTCTTATTTATATAACGATGATTAATAAAAATCAATGCGCATGTTTGCGTAGAATGATCGTCCTTCAGATGGGAAAGATGCGTTATAGGCTGCATAATCTTTATTAAAGATATTATCAACACCTGCATTAAAGCTCACGCCTTTCCATTGTGGCGGTGTCACACTGATTTTAAGGTTATATAATTGATAGCCTTTATTTTTCTCATTGCTATGAGCAAATGCATAACTGCTGCTGCGAGCGGTCATAGATGGGGTGATTTCAAACCAATCAATCGGTTTAAATGTGGCATAGAGATAGCCAAAATGCTTTGGTGTATCTGTGACATGCTCATGAGAATCCTTATTTTTCATGTCTAAATAGGTATAACCACCACCTAAACGCACATAACGATTGATGTCATAATCTAATCCAAGTTCCAACCCTTTGCGTTCGACTTTACCAGATAAGTTGATGGTTTGATTCACAATGTAACCTGGGAAACGATGAGGGTTATTTTCTTCGCGAGCAATGACATTTTTAGATTGGCTGTAAAAGAGCGTTGCATCAAGATGTAAACCCTCTATTGGCATGCCGCTATAGCCTAAGTCAATGTTGATGGCACTTTCTGGTTTTAAACCAGGATTTTGTAGCGCAATGATGGGTGTTTTATCATAAACAGGGCATAATCGCTTATCAGATTTGAATTTTTTGTCTTTACAATTGACAGCGTTGTCACCATAGTTTGAATAGACTTCTTTAAAACTTGGGAAACGTGTTTTTTTACCTGCAGTGATGCGGAATGTATCAGTCTCTGATGGCTGATAAAAAAGTGCTGCTTGGAAGTCTGTCGCATCCATAGATGGCGCTAATAAAGAGCGTGCGGCAGGATATTGACCGATCAACGCTTGTGTATTTGCCCCAATGCCATCGGCATCTGCTTTACGTTTGGTATAGATTGCCCCAACTTGAGCTTCCCATTGTTCATTAAAGGTGATGGTATCCTCTAAAGCGATGGAGTAGAACTTCTGTGTGGCTTTTGTCTCTTCCTGCGTCATTTTTTTGAGGTCTTGATCAATGCCTTTATGGGTTTCACGCTTATAGCTCAGCATCAATTTAAAGAGATGATTTTGTACAGCTGTTGTGCCCAATTCTAAAGACGCACCAAAGGCTTTATCATCATAATGACTGGCTTGATTGGGTTTAAAGTTTAAGAGCGTATTTTTAAAGCCATCATGATAAATGCGTGGTTTAATGTAAACTTGATCATCAAAAAGCCATGTTTGGGAAACAAAGGAAACGGTTTCACGATCCCATTTTGGCCAAATCCATTCTGTTGGAATGATGCCGTTGCCTGTACCGGGATATTTTTTGGCTTCTTGTTTAGAATAGCTTAAAACGTATTCATCTGTGGCATTGGGCGTCCAACCCACTTTAATGTTCGCGCGGCGATCTTTGGTGTGATAGAGATATTGATCGCTATCAACTTGACGATTTGCACCATCTTTGCCATCAAATTTTTCTGCAAGGCGACTGTATTTGCGTGTGCGTTCAGATGCACCCACTTGTAGATACCAATTTTCTTGTAATGTGCCAACGTTTGCACTGATCTCTTTAACATCGCCAGTCGCTGTACCAAGGGTGCCAGAGAAATCAAAGGCGGAGCGTGGCTTTAATGTCACAATGTTAATGGCGCCGCCCATAGTATTATGACCATACATGACGGAGCTGTAACCTTTTGCCACTTGAATGGAAGAGACATCCGCCGTTGTAAAGCGACTCATGTCTGAATAACCATCATATGGAATGTAAACAGGAATGCCATCAACAAAAATGGGCACATAACGCAAACTATAACCACGAATGGATACGCTTGGTTCAAAGCGGCGGGCAGAGCGACCGCCAGCTGCGCCAATTGGTGAATCGTAGAAAACACCCGGTGTATATTGTAGAGCTTGTCCTAAATCTTTCGCCTCTAAAAGCTCAATGGTTTCGCGGTCAATGAAAGATTCAGAGGATTCTGCCGTGGTGATGGCATCTGCGGTCACCACAACCGTACCTAAGGTGAAAATGTTACTGTGTTCGGCTTTGTTCTCATCTGCCATTGCCATGCCAGATGTGCACAAAATCACCGCAGCGGCGACTTTTGTTAAAGTAAAACGGGGGGATGGATATTGCATACACTCTCCTAAAAATGCAATCAAAAATAGATGTTGAATTCGCCACTAAAAATTACGATGTTCTCCACGATAAAAATGCCCAGGGACGATGCATTGGCTTCACTGTCGGCAATTGGCTTTGGTGGTTATGATAATAATGGATGAGGCGATCGCGCTCATCTTCTGTCAAGGTGCCAATTGACCACTCAACAGAGCGCACAAACTCTTCTGCGGTTTGTGTCAATAGCTTTTGGGCACAATGGTTGGCTTCAATGAAATCCACACTCACGCGATAGCCTTGTTGATAGAGTAGGTTCATGGCATAAATGTAAGTGGGAAAACCGATGTCATCGCGCCCAATGGCTTTGAGGATGTCACGCTGAATGAAATCTTTATCCACCGTCATGCTCATGTAAACGGCTTTTTTGGCTTTGGCATTGAGCTTAGCCAGTGCATCTTCAATGTCAGCCACCATCGATGAGCGAGAAGAGACGCAAATGTCACATTCAGGGACATCGTGCCAATCATCTTCCCAAGATTTGAGAATGGTTTGATAATGATTGATCTTTTGTTCTGCGGCGCGCTCTGCCACCACTTCAAGCATTTTTGGACTGTAATCAAGCTCATAGACTTTCTCTAAGCCTGAAGCAACCGCTAAGCCAATGGTACCACCGCCGCAGCCCACATCTAAAAGAGTGGCCGCATCGGTCAAATCCATGCGCGAGACAAAGGCTTGAATGTATTGATCATTAGTGCAGCCTGTGCCTGAACGCATGTTGTCTGCTTTTTTATCCCAATCGGCAGACGTTTTCGGTTGGCGCAATGCTTGTGCAGCATGATTGCGATAAAGTTTTGCAAAATCAATGTCATAAATGGTGGTGGAATCAGACATGAAAAATCCTTCATTAAAACATATGGTTGAGATGTTTGTGGATGGTGTCCATCGGTAAGTCATACAACGTGGCAAGGTGCGTGGCTGTTAAACAATCTTGCGGCGTGCCTGCTTGAATGATTTTTCCTTGATGAAAAAGCACCACATGATCGCTGATGTGGGCAGCATGTTCTGGCTGATGGGTGGTGAGTAAAATGCTCATCCCTTCAGCTTTTAAGGTTTCAATGTGGTTGAGCACTTTTAACTGATTGCCAAAATCTAAACTTGCCGTGGGTTCATCCATGACGAGGATGGCGGGCTTTTGTGCCATTGCCCGTGCGATCAGCACCAATTGACGTTGTCCGCCACTGAGTTCTGTATAGGCTTGCGTTCGTAAATGGCTGAGGTTGAGTCGCTTAAGGCAGTCATGCGCGATGGCAAGGTCAGCCGCTTTTGGCGTTGCATGCCACGAAATATGTGCCGTTCGTCCCATTAATACCACTTCTTCCACGGTAAATGGAAAAACGTGGTGATGGGCTTGGGGCACATAAGCCATTAAGCGTGATAAAGCCGCATGTGAATAAGTGGTAATGGGCTTTTGATTGATCAAAACAGTGCCATCAATGGCGGGCAATGTGCCCAAAATGGTTTTGAGTAGGGTGGTTTTACCACAGCCATTGCCGCCCAGTAAACACGTCACCGCTTGACTCGGTAAAGCTAAATTTAAATCAGCCGCAATCACCTTTTTGCCATAGCCAATGGTTAAGTGCTCAAGCACAATATCCGTCATCGCTGACCACCTTTAATGAGTAAGCCCATAAAAAATGGCGCACCCACAAAGGCTGTGATGATGCTGATTGGCATCTCAATGGGGAAAAGGGTGCGGGCGATGGTGTCTGTGAGGAGTAAAAATGCTGCGCCTAAAAAAAGTGTGGTGGGCAGTAATTGACGAAAATCAGGGCCGATCCACAAACGGGCGATGTGTGGCACGACTAAGCCAATCCAACCAATGATGCCTGCCATTGAGACAGCCGCAGAGGTCATCAATGTCGCCGCGAGAATGAAGATAATGCGTAAATGTTTGATATTAACGCCAATGGATTTGGCCTCTTCATCCTCAAGGCTCAGTAAATTCATGCGCCAGCGCAAGAGATAAAGCGGAATGAGCCCGATGAGAATCAAAGGGACAATGATGACGAGGTCTTCTAACGTTGCCATGGTGAGCGAGCCCATCATCCAAAATGTCATGGTGGTCAATTGACTGTAGGGATCGGCTAGGAGTTTAAACAGTGAGATCAATGCGCCCAATAGAGAAGCCACTGCAATGCCAGAGAGTACCAAGGCTAAAACAGGATCTAAGCGGCGCACCAAGCGGGAGACCAAATAAACCAAGGAAACAGTGAGTAAACCGCCAATGAATGCCAAAAGTTGAATGCCCACCATGGAATATTCTAAAAATATGGCGATCACAGCGCCTAAGCCAGAACCCACAGAAACCCCTAAAATGTCTGGGGACACCAATGGATTTTTAAACATGCCTTGATACGTTGCGCCTGCAACAGATAAAGCAGCACCCACACAAATGGCGGCTAAAATGCGTGGCCAGCGGATGTGCCAAAGGACAAATTCTGCATCTGTGGCTTCTGAGTTTGTCCATAAGCTCATGAAAGCTTGCCACAACTCAGACAATGAGAGCGGGACTTTGCCCACAAGCATGGCAAGGATCATCAGTACAACCAGCAAAGTTGGCGCAATGAACAATCGTTTACGCATGCAGATCTCCAGAGAGCATGCTCAATGCCTCATCTGTCAGATCATATTGATAAAAGTGTTTAAAGTAACCGGTGATCCATTCTGCATATTCATCATAAGGCATGAGCTCAGGATAGAGAACGCGACTTAGCCAAATGGTGCCAAGCAATCGATTAATGCTTGGTGGGCGATCAAGCCAGCCATAAGGCAGCGTTGGGGCTAAATAAACGCGGCGATTTTTAACCGCATTGAGGCGTTGCCAAAGGGGTAAAGTATAAATTTTAGCATGAAATTCTGGATCCATCGTGATGATCACATCGGGCTGCCAGAGCATCAATTGCTCCATGGAAACACGTGCAATGATCTCATCACCAGCCGCCGCTGCCACATTATGGGCGCCCACCCAATCGAGCACTTCTGTATGAATCGAACCGCCTAAGCCTGTTTCTAAACCATCCGCACCGCGGGCAGAATAGACTTTCATTTCAGGCAATTGGGAAGATTTGGCGAGTAAATGTGTGCGATCAAGCATTTGAGTGGCATAATTGGCCAATTGATCGCCGCGCTCGCTGACACCTAAAATATCGCCCAAAGTTGAGAGCTGTTCAGGGCTGTCTTTAAGCGTGCCATCCATCAATACGTAAGGCACTTTGGTTTGTTGATGCACGCGCTCAGCGGTTGTGACATAGGTGGCGCTGATGCTGCCAATGTCCACAATGATGTCAGGCTTGAGTGCAATGATTTTTTCAAAGGATAAGGTTGAGCCTTTGCCGGCTAAGCGCCCTGTTAAAGGTAAATCACGAAACTTGGGGCTGAAAAAAGGTTGCTGCATTTTTGACAATGGGCGCGTTGAGAGTCCTAATAATTTTTCGGGGGTTAAACTCATCAATAAGACATCGGCAACAGGTCCTGCGCTTAAAATGCGTTGCACACTGTCTGCTTTAGGCAATGCGCCAAAGCTCTGTAGCAATGATGTGTTACGGGATTTAGCCCACACAAGGGCAGGGCAATGAGCCATTAACGCGGTGGCGAGAATGGATTTTAAAAAGGATCGACGATTATGCATGCAAGGCCTTCGATGCAGATACCATAGGAATGACCGATCAGCTTAAATTAACCGATATATATTGTCAAATATAGCGAAAAAGTCGCCTTGCCATTTCGATAATATCGGCTACAATGGCACGCTTCGTGGTTCGCAAACCTCCCACGCAAAAAAACTAAGGAATTTATTGTATGTATGCATTTACGCCTGAACAGCGCCGCCGTGCGTTGTATCAATTGTCATTTTTTCACATTTTAATCATTGCATCGAGCAACTATTTGGTGCAATTGCCCTTTACCATTTTTGGTTTTCACACCACATGGGGCGCATTTACTTTTCCATTCATCTTTTTAACCACAGATTTGACGATTCGCATTTTTGGTGCATCGTTGGCGCGGCGCATTATTTTTGTGGTGATGATGCCAGCGCTCTTGATCTCGTATGTGTTATCGGTGGTCTTCTTTAAAGGGCAGTGGCTCGGGTTTGGGGAGTTAAGTCAATTTAACCTCTTTGTGGCACGCATTGCACTGGCAAGTTTTTCTGCGTATTTAGTGGGGCAATTGATGGATATTAGCGTATTCAGTTATTTGCGTCGCAATCAACGCTGGTGGGTGGCGCCAAGTGCTGCGGCTGTTGTGGGTAATATGATTGATACTTTGGTGTTTTTCAGCGTTGCCTTTTATCAAAGCGATGATCCATTTATGGCAGCAAATTGGATGGAGATTGCATGGGTGGATTATGGCTTTAAGATCGTGATTTGTGCGCTGTTCTTCTTGCCTTTGTATGGTATTTTGCTCAATTACATCTTGAAAAAGATGTCTGATGCACAGCGTTTAGAAGATTCTAAGGATTATAGAATCCTTTAATTGGTCTTGGATTTTGGTGTCAATTGCGCTACTTTAGAAGTATCAATGGGCCTAAAAGAAAGGAGCATGTATGAAAACATTCATCAAACTAACAGCAGTTATGACCATGATTGGATTATTGGCAGGTTGTTCAACTTGGAACAGTATGAGCACTCGTGAAAAGGATGCTGTGGCTGGGGCAGGCGTTGGTGCTGTCACAGGTGCTTGGCTCTTTGATGGCGCGGTGCTCGGTACAGTGGGCGGCGCTGCCGTCGGTGGTCTCATTGGTGATCAAGTGGGTAAAAGCACAGATCATAAATAGTCATCAAAAGGCTTTGGAAACAAGGCCTTTTTTAAATGGTGATGACCAACTGACCGTCGGTTAATGTGTTTTATACTCAATATAAATGTCTTCATACAAAAAAATCCCCATTTCTGGGGATTTTATTTAATCAATGATTGCATGCGGATAAAAACGTGATAAATCCTGTGTGATCAGTGCTTTATCTTCACGGATACAAATGCCTGCCGATTGATCACCCACAACCCAGCTGCCAATCAATGTGGTGTTGTCCTCAAATTTTGGTAGGGGATAATAGGCTTGATGAATGTAGCCTTCTTCACCATAAGGACCTTCCGCTTCTGCCACAACTTGCCCACGATCCACAATCGAAATGTTGGCGCCTTCACGAGAGAAGAGCGGCTTTTTCACATAAGAAGATAAATTGCCGGCGGCGGCATCTTCTGCAAAATAGCTTTCCAACAAATTAGGATGATTCGGGAACATTGACCATAAGAGCGGTAAAATCGCTTTATTGGATAAAATGCTTTTCCAGCCGGGCTCGATCCACAAGGTTTTACGATTGTCTAAGTATTCTGCAAACTCTTCGCGGAACATCATCTCCCAAGGATAGAGCTTAAACATCGTGCGGATGATCTCATCATTCACATCTGTAAATTGCCCATATTCATTGATGCCAATGTCCTCAATGAACACAAAATCATTCGGTAACTCTGCATCTAAGGCACAATCTTGCAGATATTGAATGGTGCCGCGATCCTCTTCTGTGTCAGAGCAGCAGCTCAAATGCATGTGAGAGATGCCATGCCAGCTTTTAAAGAAGGCAAAGCGCTCGATGAGTTTTTCTTGAATGCTGTTGAACTGATCGGCATTGTCCGGTAAATGACCGGCAGCCATTTGATCTTCGAGCCAAATCCATTGGAAAAATGCGCTCTCATATAAAGAGGTTGGGGTATCTGCATTGTATTCCAACATTTTAGGCGGCGTTTTGCCATCATAGGCAAAGTCAAAGCGCCCATACAGTGAGGGATCTTTATCTTTCCATGATGTGGCCACAAAGTCCCACACATTTTCAGGGATGCGGAATTTTTTCAGTAAAGCTTCATTATTGATCACAAGCTCAACGGCTTCTAAAGACATTTGATGCAACTCATTGGTGGCATCTTCGAGCTCATCGATTTCGCGGCCAGTGAAGGCATAATAATGATCTTCGCTCCAATAAGGCTCGTCATACATCGTATGAAAATAAAAGCCATATTCCACAGCTTTTTCTTGCCAATCGGGGCGCGCGGTAATGGGGATGCGTTTCATTTAACCACCAAAAGATGTTGAGCGATTAGAAGAGGTGGCTTTAGAGGTTGAACCCGTTGAGCGCGATTGCGTGGCTTTTGATTGTGCCGCCATGCGCTGATTGTTCACCATTTGGCCAAATCCGCCACGTTTAACGGTGCCTACGGGCTTAGATTTCAGCTCATTTTTTGGCACAGAAACGGTGCGACCAGATTGCGCAGCGCCATAGCTTTTACCGGTGCTGTCATAATAGTTTGTTGGGCGGCCTGATGCATCTTTCGGAGAATAGACAGGTTTATGGGCAGCATTGTTGTTGCCCATCATGCCGCTCATGAGTTTACCCATCATAAAACCTGCAAGCAGTGGCATGAAGAAAGAACCGCCGCTCTCATTGCTGGCCATTTGTTGCGGATTGACAGCATTGTTAGCTTGTTGAACGGATTGGCAGTTTTCTGCGCCAAAATCTGCGGTACATTCTTCAATGGTGGCGTATTTAGGTGCCGTTTCAATGGCTTCTTTAATGGCGCCTTCATAAACGCTTTTACATTCTGCCACCATGTTTGGATTGTTATTGATGCAGTCATTGGCATCTGAATAAATGGTCAACTGTTCAGTGTCATTGCTGCTGCCACAAGCCACGACGCCAAAAGCAACTAAAAGGGAAACGGCCAGAGGTTTGAGTTTAAAGTTCTTACGAAACGTTGATTTATTAATAGAGTGTGTGCGTTTTTTCATAATGATTGATTCCTCAAGGATTAAAACGTGAGCACTTTGTCGCTCTCTTCGGTGATTTTCACAGCTTCGATCATGGTGGTGACGGTGGATAATTGGGCATCATCGCGGCGCTTTCTAAATTGTAAGCAAGTGCCGCATGAATAGAGCTTGCCGCCTAATTCAGCATATTTTTGCCATTGGGCTTGAATGTCAAAGAGCTCATGATCCATAAATTCCACTTCAACGCCGCTGTTCATTAAAAATGCGGTCACGGTGTGTCCCATTTCAATGGCGACATTCATGTAGCGAATGGCATTCCATGCTTTTTCAGTGTCATTAGAGGTAATGAATACACCAATTTTCATAACTCGATCCTTTCCTTTGATTGATGAGGCTTATTGTAAGCCTTCTGTGGTGCCTGTGGTGTGGATTTTATCGATCACTTGATAGAAATTCACGGGCGTTTGCGCACCTGCCACAGCATCTGTGCGGTTAAAGACAAAAAATGGCACACTTTTAATGCCAAAGCCCATGGCCTCTGCTAAATCCACATCTTTGGCTTGGCTGATGGTGTGATCCGTTAAAATGTCCGCAATGTTGATCGCTTCAATGCCCACTTCTGCTAAAATCGCCGCGAGTACTTGATCATCAGCAATATTTTCACCTTTGGCAAAATAGCCTTCAAATAAGCGCATGTTAAATGCACGAGATTTGTCTAAATGATGCTGCTGCACCCAAATGGCAACGCGGTGGGCAATCGTTGTGGTGACGGGAATCACTTTATCAAAATCAATGGTTAATCCAGCTTCTTTGGCATACACGACGGCATTGTCTGTCATGGCTTTTGCCCGATCAAGGGGCACATCATACTTTTGCGCAAGATTCTCATAATAAGATAACTCGGTTTCAAACGGCGCATCCGGCGACAATTCATACGCTTTAAATAGGAGCATCGCCTCTGTTTGATGTTCTGCGTTGAATGCATCTAACGCTAAATAAAAGTTATGCACGCCAATGTAACAAAATGGACAAGAAAAATCTGACCAAACTTCAATTTTCATAGTGACTCCTTCAATCTTTGCTGTGTGTATATTAACAGAGAAAAAAGTTCTATCATGACAATTTGCCGATGAATAGAGAGAAAAGGAGTAAAAATGTCCCCTTTGCGATTACTGATTTCAGAAAGTGTGGATCCGTGGTTCAATTTAGCGGTGGAAGAGACCATCTTTAATGAGATGGATCCGAATCAAAAAGTATTGTTTTTGTGGCGCAATGATCAAACGGTGGTGATTGGGCGCGCCCAAAATCCTTGGAAAGAGTGCAATACGCGTAAAATGGCAGAAGATCATGTAAAACTTGCGAGAAGACAAAGTGGCGGCGGGGCGGTGTTTCATGATTTGGGCAACACCAATTTTACCTTTATGGCAGGTAAGCCTGATTATGATAAAACGCAATCCACGCAACTCATTATACGTGCATTGGCCTCATTGGGCATTCATGCCACAGCTTCAGGGCGTAATGATCTCATCATTGAGCGCAATGGTGAAGTGCGTAAAATTTCTGGTTCTGCGTATCGGGAAAAAACGGATCGTGGCTTTCATCATGGTACATTGCTCATTGATGTGGATTTTACGCGTTTGGCCAATTACTTAAATCCTGATCCCAAAAAATTGGCGGCCAAAGGCATTTCATCCGTGCGTTCGCGCGTGGCGAATTTAACAGAAGTGCGCCCTGATTTAACGCATCAGATGATTTGTCAGGCGATTGAGCAAGAGTTTTGTGCGTTGTATGGTGGCAAGGTGACGGCAGAATACATCAGTGAAGCTCATCCGCCTGCCATTGATGGCTTTACGGCGCAATTTAAAGTGCAAAGCAGTTGGGATTGGAACTTTGGTAAAGCATTGGAGTTTAGCCATCATTTTGATGAACGCTTCACTTGGGGCGGCGTTGAGGTACAATTATTGGTGCAACAAGGTGTGATGACAGCCGTTAAACTCTACAGTGATAGCCTCTATTTATCGGCGCTTGAGGCTTTAGAACAAGCTTTAATGGGTCAGCGCTATAAAAAAGATGACATTCATGCTATTTTCAATGGCGTCATAGAACATCATCCTGAGGCACAGGACTCTTTAATAGAATTACAAAGGTGGTTTGTGCAGCAGATTCAATAAGATAATAACAACCAAGGAGTGAATCATGCATTACAAAAAAGGTGACAAAGTCAAACACCCAAAGCAAGAGGCTTGGGGCATCGGTTTGGTGTTAGAAGATCAGCGCGATGATAAAGTGCACATTCTCTTTGAACATGCCGGACAAAAGCTGTTATCGGTACAATTTTGCTCACCTGTGAAAGTGACGGTGGATGATTCACACTTGGCAATGAATCAACCGTTGGCGGAGCGCTTTTTAAGTCTCTGCCCAAAGGGTGTGGCGGATGTTAAATTTATCAAAAGAGTGACGCCATATCGTGATTTATCCGAGCAAGCACAAACTGAGCTCAATGAAGTGGATGTGCGCGCATGGTTAAAACGCGGTGAAGCAGATATGATCATTGCACGTTTGGTGGCATTGCTGAAAAGCGCACCGAAAGGACTCATTCAATCACCGTCTTTAGTCATTAAAGCGATTGAAAAGGGCAATCCCCATGAGTTGGCCACCCTTTGGTGTGATGCGGTCTATGGCAATGAGGATGAATGGTCGGTAGATTGGGCGGCGTTTGCTGAATTATTGAGTGAACTTGGCATTCATCAATGGAGCGTGATCACATCTCTTATAGCTTTAATGAAGCCGATGCAGCTAATCATTGTGATGCCTAAAGCGTTAGAATCCATTGCGCCATTGTTTGGCATGACGCTGCATTTAACGGATGATCTAGCCTTGAGTGATTATGATACGGCATTGGCTTTGGCGGCTAAAGTGAAACTCAATGCACAATCAGAAGGCATTGATTTGCACGATATGATTGATATTGCGGTCTATATTGGTTTATGTGCGAAGGCTTAAAGTTGTATTGTAGTTGAAATGTAGTTTTATGGAAAATTAGCACAAAGTGAAAGTGTTTCCCTAGGCGATGATTGAATACAAAATGCCCAGTTTAAAAATAAATTGGGCATGATTTTACGAAAAACTACTTTTTTACAACGTATCAATTATATTTAATAAACAACTGGTTATGTGCCAATAATGCCGCCATCAGTGCGTTGAATGACAACAGTTGCAGACCTTGGGCGGCGATTGTGGTGATTGGGCCAGCTTGAATATTGACTTGGGTTATTCGGATCCGCATTGCCTTTTGGTGGTTCACCAGGATGCTGAATGTTCACAAATAAGGTTTGATTGTCTGGCGTAAATGCGATGCCCGTAATTTCCGCCCCATTTGGCCCTGTTAAAAAGCGCTTAAAATAACCCTCTTCCGGATCCACCACCAACATTTGATTGTTGCCCATGCCAGCATATTCATGTTGATTGAGGGTTGACGTGGAGACATCTGTTTGCACCCACAACAAACCATTGTAATCAAACTTTAAGCCATCGGGGCTGCCAAAGAGATCGCCGCGGTGATTGGCCATGTGATTGCGCGCCGTGGTTTGATCACGGCCAGCGAGTGCTAAAATATCCCACGTAAAGGCATCCATTGCACCATTGCCATTCTCTTCATTCCAATGGATGATGTGCCCAAAGAGATTGTTAGCGCGCGGGTTCGCCGCATCCACATCGGGATAACCTTCTTTACCACGATTGCTGTTATTGGTGAGCGTACAATAAATGGAGCCGGGCACCAAAGGATTGGCGGCAATCCATTCAGGGCGATCCATTTTCGTTGCACCCACAATGTCCGCCGCTTTACGCGCATTGATCACCACATCGCCTTGATGATGAAAGCCATTGGCAGCCGTTAAACCATTTTTACCATAGATTAAAGGTAACCAATCGCCGCTGCCATCTTCATTGAATCTTGCGACATAGAGCGTCCCTTCATCCAATAATTGGCTGTTTTGTTTGCCTTTTTTGGGGTCAAAGGCATCTTTAGAGACAAATTTATAGATGTATTCAAAGCGCTGATCATCGCCCATATATGCCACAATTTGACCGGTTGGGGCAATGGTGAGTTCAGCACCTTCATGTTTAAAGCGCCCAAGGGCTGTGTGTTTAATCGGTGTGGCATTTGGATCTGTGGGATCAATCTCCACAATCCAGCCAAAGCGGTTGGGCTCATTTGGCGTTTGATCCACATTAAATCGCGCATCAAACTCATGCCAACGATACGCATCATCTTGATTGACAATGCCATAACGGGATTCTAATTCATTGAGTGCACCTTTTTTCACAAAGATGTCCGACCAATTCTCCTCACAGGTTAAATATGTGCCCCACGGCGTTTGACCATTGGCACAATTTTGTAGGGTGCCAAGCACCATTTCACCTTTCGGGTCAGCGGCTGTTTGCATCAATGGATGACCTTTGGCGGGTCCTTGAATGTGCATGGGTGTATGGGGCGTAATGCGGCGCGCATATCTTGATGGACGAACCACGCGCCATTGATGGCCATCTTTGATCACTTCAATGACAGACACACCCATGGCGTTTTGGCTTTTGAGTACTTTATCTATGTCCCAATTGGCATCGCCATCCGGGAAGAGTAAGCCATTGTCCACATATTCATGGTTCATCACCAATAAGCCATGATTTGAACCCTTGTCTAAAGGAAAATATGCCATGCCATCATGATGCATGCCCGCTTGCGCCGCTTGATCTTCGGCGGTATTGCTGGCATCTTCATTAAATTTTGGTCCATTGCCTTGAATCCCCACAGGATCACCCCATTGATAAAGCACCTCTGCTTGATAACCTTTGGGGACGATCACATCATCTTGTGTGGAAAATGGCACGGATTGAAAGCGTAAATAGGGCGTTTTTCCATCAGTGAGTTGATTTTGACTGCTCGGTGCAATTGCTTTAGCCACATTGACCAATGGTAATGTAAAGAGCCCAAGCAAGCCTGCGCCCATGCCTGTTTTTGTGAGCACATCGCGGCGTGAACGTGGTTTATTGAGTAAAGTGGATAAGATTGGATTTGGGCTTAAATTGCTGATCGCTTCTGTGGTGATCTCAATGGTTTTTGGACGACCCATGATGATTTTCTCCTCGTTGTCAAAAGATGCACAAAAGGTTACGCAATCAATGTTGCACTTTTATGACAGGCGGAATCTATTCTGAAAGCAGGGGGAGAATTCATTATAATGGACACATTTGTTAACGACGATGATCAAACGAGGAAAACATCATGACGAAAGCACCAAGACCTGTGGTTTTATGTATTTTGGATGGTTGGGGTTACCGCACCGATATGAAAAACAACGCCATCATGGCGGCAGAAACGCCTAACTGGGAAGAATTTAAAACAGAAGGCGCATGCACATTGTTGAAAACGTCTGGCATGGCGGTGGGTTTGCCCGAAGGTCAAATGGGGAACTCAGAAGTTGGACACATCAACATTGGTGCAGGACGCGTGGTGTATCAAGATTTAACGCGCATCACAAAAGCATTTGAAAGCGGTGAATTTCAAAGCAATCCTGTGATTGAAAAAACCTTGGCGGATTTAAAAGCGTCCGGTAAAGCGTTGCACATTTTTGGTTTATTGTCAGATGGTGGCGTGCATGCGGATGAAGCGCACATTCATGGTTTGATTAAAGTGGCGGCGGATGCTGGCATTCAAGAGATTTATCTCCATGCCTTTTTAGATGGTCGCGATACTGCGCCACGCTCAGCACAAACATACATTGAACGCGCAGAAGATACGTTTAAAGCGTGTGGCGTTGGCCGCTTTGCAAGCATCATTGGCCGTTATTATGCAATGGATCGTGACAATCGCTGGGAGCGCGTTGAACAAGCCTATGATTTAGTGAGCCAAGGCTTGGCAGAATTTAAAGCACCCACTGCATTAGCCGGTTTAGAAGCAGCGTATGCACGTGATGAAAATGATGAATTTGTTAAAGCAACCGTGATTGGCGATGCCGTTAAAATGATGGATGGCGATGCGGTGATCTTCATGAACTTCCGTTCTGACCGTGCGCGTGAATTGAGCTATCCATTTACGGAAGATGATTTCACAGGCTTTGTGCCAAAGTATCGCCCTAAATTGTCTCATTATGTCTGCTTAACGCATTATAAAGATGGTTTGCATGGTGAAGTGGCATTCCCACCTCAAAACATTGTCAATGGTTTAGGGGAAGTGGTGGCCAATGCAGGTTTGTCTCAACTTCGCATTGCAGAAACCGAGAAATATCCACATGTGACTTTCTTCTTCAATGGTGGCCGCGAAACGGTGTTTGAAAATGAAGAGCGCATTTTGGTCAATTCACCGAAAGTGGCAACCTATGATCTACAGCCTGAAATGAGCGCGCCAGAAGTGGCAGATAAATTGTGTGCGGCGATTCGTTCTGGCAAGTTTGATGTGATCATCTGTAACTTTGCCAACCCTGATATGGTGGGTCATACCGGTGTATTTGATGCGATTGTCACGGCGATTGAAACCGTCGATGAGTGCATGGGTCATGTGTATGATGCCGTACAAGAAGTGGGCGGTGAGTTATTGATCACAGCCGATCATGGCAATGCAGAATTGACTTGGGATGAACACACCAATCAGCCACACACATCACACACTACAGGTCCTGTGCCATTGATCTATTTAGGTCGTGAAGCAACGTTGTCCCCAGATGGTGCGTTAAAAGATTTAGCGCCCACCATTTTGCATTTAATGGGTCTTGAGCAACCTAAAGAGATGACTGGGCACAACCTTGTACATTTTAAATAATGAATGGGAGATTCAGGATGAGAGATTTTCGACGATCCTTGTTAGTCGCCGCTGTACTGTCCTTAGTGTCTTTGAGTGGGCACAGTGTGGCATTAGGTTTAGAGCAGCCACCGGCTGCAATGAGTGATGTGCATGTGGATAATGTGATTGATTCAGTGTTGCCAGAAGCGCCTGAGCAAACATTACCCGTGCAACAATTGTTGCTCTTTGTGAATGTGTTTGAGCAGCTGAAAGCCAATTATGTGGATGATGTCACCGATGAAACCATGATCAATAATGCCATCAAAGGGATGCTCTCAGGGTTAGATCCTCATTCTGAATTTTATGATGCCGAAGCCTATAAAAAGGTGCAAGAGACCACAACGGGATCGTTTGCTGGCCTTGGCGTTGAAGTGGTGAGTGAAGATGGTTTGATTCGCGTGATCTCCCCAATGGATGGTTCACCTGCGAAAAAAGCAGGCATTGAAGCGGGCGACTTGATCATTAAAATTGACTCAACCGCTGTGCAATCCATTGATGTGGCAAAAGCTGTGGACATGCTCAAAGGTGAACCTGGCACAGAAGTCACTTTAACTGTGATCCGCGAAAAAGAGCGTGCGCCTTTAACCTTTACAGTGGTCAGAGACATCATCAAAACAGAAAGCATTAAAAGTGAACTCATTGATGATGCATTTGGTTATGTGCGTTTGAGTCAATTCCAAGACAGATCTGCTGAAGAGATGCGCACGGCCATCAATGAATTGATGCAGCAAGCTCGCGCGAAAAAGAGCAGTTTAAAAGGCTTGGTGCTTGATTTACGCAACAATCCGGGCGGCGTTTTAGACCAAGCCGTGGGCATTTCTGATCTCTTTTTAGAGTCTGGTTTGGTGGTGTACACGCAAGGAAAATCACCTGAAACACGCATTGATTTTGCGGCGACGGAAGGGGATATTTTAAACGGTGCACCTTTAATTGTGTTGATTAATGGCGGTTCTGCTTCTGCCTCTGAAATTGTGGCAGGCGCCCTTCAAGATCAAAAGCGTGCCATCATCGCTGGTGAAAAGAGCTTTGGTAAAGGCTCAGTACAAACAGTGGTGAATCTAATGGATGGGCAGGGCATGAAATATACAACCGCTCTTTATTACACGCCATCAGGGCGATCGATTCAGGGTGAAGGCATTGTGCCAAATATTGAGTTGTTGTCGTTGAATGTGGATTCAGAGAACAATTCAAACTTCATTCGTGAAGAGAATTTAGCCAAACATTTGAACAAAAATGGCGATGGGGATCAAACCATCACCACATTTGCTCAATCTAAGAAAACCCGTGAAATTGCGGTGGTGGACAATCAATTGTATGAGGCATTGAATTTATTGAAGAGTTTAATCTTCATGCAAGAAAACACCCAATAAGCAGAGACTTCCAACCATTTATCATTCTCTCCTTCGGGAGAGATTTTTTTGAGAGCGATCATGGAAAATATAACGGTTCAAGGGGCGCGTACCCACAATTTAAAAAACATTCATTTGACCTTGCCGCGCAATCAACTGATTGTCATCACAGGTTTGTCAGGATCAGGTAAATCCTCACTGGCCTTTGATACACTCTATGCCGAAGGGCAACGACGTTATGTGGAATCTTTATCAGCCTACGCACGACAGTTTCTTTCCATGATGGATAAGCCGGATGTGGATCACATCGAAGGTTTATCACCTGCCATCTCCATTGAACAGAAATCCACTTCACACAATCCGCGCTCAACTGTGGGCACGGTGACGGAGATTTATGACTATCTGCGTCTTTTATTTGCACGCATTGGCGTGCCCCATTGCCCAACGCATCATTTGCCACTCAATGCTCAGACGGTGAGCCAAATGGTGGATCAAATTCTCGCCCTTGAGGAAGATTCACGCATTATGCTGCTTGCCCCAATTGTGCGTGATCGTAAAGGCGAACACATTAAGCTCATTGATGGGTTAAAGGCACAAGGTTATTTGCGTTTACGCATTGATGGGCAAGTGTATGAGATTGATGAGTTGCCCGAGATCAACCCAAAACAAAAACACAGCATTGAAGTGGTGATTGACCGCTTTAAAGTGCGCAGTGACATTGCCCAACGTTTAGCGGAATCCATTGAAACTGCATTGGGGTTATCAGAAGGCTTAGTGTACGCCGTTGATATGCAAAATCCTGAGATTGAGCTCCATTTCTCAGCCAATTATGCGTGCCCGGAATGTGGTTTTTCTTTGCCAGAGCTTGAGCCGCGTTTATTTTCCTTTAATAATCCTACGGGTGCGTGTCCAACGTGTGATGGTTTGGGCGTCAGTCAATTTTTTGATCGCACCAAAGTGATCACAGATGGCGATCTCTCTTTAGCCACAGGGGCGATTCGGGGTTGGGATAAACGTGCTTTTTATTATTACTCCATGATTTTATCTTTAGCGAAACATTATAAATTTGATCCTGAAGCACCCTTTAATGCATTGCCAAACAAGATTCAAGAGATCATTTTAAATGGCTCAGGCACAGATGAGATTAATTTTGAATACTTTGGCTCAAATGGCAAAGTGGTGCAGCGCACACATGCATTTGAAGGCATTTTACCGAATTTAGAGCGCCGTTACCGTGAAACAGAATCCCAAAGCATGCGTGAAGAGCTCGCTAAATATTTAACCTCGTGCCCATGTCAAGCGTGTGGTGGTGCGCGTTTGAATCCTGCGGCGCGCAATGTGTTGATTGATGATCATTCCATTGATCAAGTGACGGCGATGAGCATTGAGGATGCATTGACTTGGTCATCATCGATGGCTTTAACTGGCGCGCGTGCGGAAATTGCTGATAAAATCCTCAAAGAGATCAATGAGCGCTTAGGCTTTTTAGTGAATGTGGGCTTAGATTATTTGAATCTGTCCCGTTCAGCAGAGACATTATCCGGCGGTGAAGCGCAGCGCATTCGTTTGGCCTCACAAATTGGGGCAGGTTTAGTGGGCGTCATGTATGTATTGGATGAGCCTTCCATTGGTTTGCATCAGCGTGATAATGATCGCTTACTCAAAACCCTCATTCACTTACGGGATTTAGGCAATACGGTCATTGTGGTGGAGCATGATGAAGATGCAATGCGCGCGGCGGATTACATTGTGGACATTGGGCCCGGTGCGGGCGTGCATGGTGGGCATGTGGTGGCAGAAGGTACAGCTGAAGAGATCATGGACAACCCTAATTCCTTAACGGGTAAATATTTATCGGGTGAATTGTCCATTGCAGTGCCAAAAACGCGCACGCAAAATGATCCTGAAAAACAGCTCACCATTGTGGGTGCAACCGGCAATAACCTAAAAAATGTGACGGTGAATATTCCTGTGGGTTTATTGACGTGTGTGACGGGTGTCTCAGGCTCAGGTAAATCAACACTCATCAATGATACATTGTATCCATTTGCAGCGAATGCTTTAAATCGCGCCAGTCAAGAAGTGGCACCTGTGAAAGAACTGAAAGGGCTTGAGCATATTGATAAAGTCATTAACATTGATCAAAGCCCCATTGGGCGCACGCCGCGCTCGAATCCTGCCACTTATACAGGATTGTTTACGCCGATTCGTGAGCTGTTTGCAGGCACCGCAGAAGCGCGTGCTCGTGGCTATACCGCGGGGCGATTTAGCTTTAATGTGAAAGGCGGACGCTGTGAAGCGTGTCAAGGCGATGGTTTGATTAAAGTGGAGATGCACTTTTTGCCAGATGTGTATGTTCTGTGTGATGTGTGTAAAGGTAAGCGCTATAACCGCGAAACATTGGACATTCAATACAAAGGTAAAAACATCAGTGAAGTTTTAGAGATGACTGTGGAAGATGCGTGTGAATTTTTCTCTGCCATTCCTGTCATTCATCGCCGCTTAACAACATTGATGGATGTGGGTTTAAGTTACATTACATTGGGGCAAAATGCCACGACATTATCGGGCGGTGAAGCCCAGCGCGTGAAACTCTCCCGTGAATTGTCAAAGCGTGACACTGGTAAAACCCTTTATATTTTAGATGAGCCGACCACAGGTTTACATTTTCATGACATTGCCCAATTATTAAGCGTCATTCATACCCTTCGTGATCAAGGCAATACCATTGTTATCATTGAGCATAATTTAGATGTGATCAAAACAGCCGACTGGATTGTTGATTTAGGTCCCGAAGGCGGTTATAAAGGAGGGAGGGTGATTGGAGAAGGCACCCCTGAAATGATTGCAAATCATGCAGACAGTGCCACCGGTCACTTTTTAAAAGATTTCTTATAAGAATTCATCATTGAGGATCGTACGCGTATGAAAAAACTGCCCCTGACAAATCCTGCAACAAAAACAAAATATAGCGACTTAGCAGGTGCCATCGAGATTGATTGGGAAGGTCGTATTTCTAGCCTTGTGGCTTTGTGCCGCGAAAAAGGCATCAATATGGATCAATATTATCTGATTGGCTTTGGCTTTGTGAGTTTTGAAGCGGACTATGTGACGTGTAAAGCCGTTTTGCTTGACAGCACGAAGTATGGTCAAACCTTTCAAGAGGTGGAAGATTCAGTGACAAAATTGCATTCTGTAGAAGCGGTGCAAAAAAACTTTCAAATCCCCTATGCAGAACTGGAAAAATATATTAAACATATTAATGCGCTGGTATTTACAGATATCGGTTTGGCCATTAATGAGGTGACCATCAAAGAGAATTTGGCAGATCATCATTATGACAGTGATGATTTACCACAATATAGTTAGAACAAAGGATGAAAGATGTCAAACAATACAATTGATTGGGATAATTTAGGATTCAGTTATATTCAAACGCCATACCGTTTTGTGGCTAAACATGAAAATGGCATGTGGCAAAAAGGTGATTTAACGGATGATCCGTATTTAAAAATTCATGAAGGCTCCACGGCGCTTCATTATGGCCAACAATGTTTTGAAGGCTTAAAAGCGTATCGCACGAAAGATGGCAGCATTAACTTATTCCGTCCGTATGAAAATGCGCGTCGTATGAATGAGAGTGCGCGTCGTCTTCGTATGCCAGAGATTCCTGAAGAGATGTTCGTAGAAGCAGTGAAAGCCGTAGTGCGTGCAAATGAAGATTTTGTACCGCCTTATGGTAAAGGGGCAACCTTATACTTGCGTCCGCTTTATATTGGCGTTGGGGCAAACATTGGCATTAAACCTGCACCTGAATACATCTTCACGATTTTCTGTATGCCTGTGGGTCCTTATTTTAAAGGTGGCTTAGCGCCAACGAATTTTATTGTCTCTGATTATGATCGTGCAGCGCCAATGGGTACAGGGGCTGCCAAAGTGGGTGGTAACTATGCGGCAAGTTTATTGCCAGGTTATGAAGCGCATGAGCGTAATTTCTCAGATTGTATCTATTTAGATCCAGCAACCCATACAAAGATTGAAGAAGTGGGTTCAGCAAACTTCTTTGGCATCACGCATGACAATAAATTTGTGACGCCTGTGTCACCTTCTATTTTGCCATCCATCACAAAATACTCCTTGTTGCACATTGCTAAAGAGCGTTTAGGCATGGAGGCGATTGAAGGGGATGTGTATGTCAATGAGTTAGATCAATTTGCAGAAGCGGGTGCTTGTGGTACAGCGGCTGTGATCTCTCCGATCGGTGGCATTCAAATTGAAGATGATTTCCACGTTTTTTACAGCGAAACAGAAGTGGGCCCTGTGACAGAGAAATTATACAATGAATTGGTGGGCATTCAATTTGGTGACATCGAAGCCCCTGAAGGTTGGATTGTAAAAGTTTAAGTTAAAAAAATTGCGCAATGAATGTCAAAGCTGGCCAAATGGTCAGCTTTTTTGATTTATTTTTATACAATTTTGGTCAAGATTTGGCGGCGATTGATGGCTAAAAATGATGAAATTTTTGACGAATGTGGATGAAGATATGCCGCGCCCATACATCTGTTTACATCAATGATTCGGGGCGATTTTGCTCCTACAAAACTTTACACAATCGCTGTATGTTTCTAATTCAATGGCAATAGTCGATTCAATGGTGGCGCTGTGATCGTTTAATTACGTTAATGAAAAACGGCGAAGATGAGCCAATATTTTTCGTTGCCCTAGATGAAACATTACATCTTTACTACTTTTTGATTGACATGGGCAAATGTGCGCTTCAATCAAAAGGAGGCATTTAAGGATTGAATCTTTCGAAAAAGTCCATTATAAAAGTAGAGCAATAAAAATCTTTTAAGAGAATTTATTGTGATTAAAATAATTACATTGATAAGGGCGAGTTATGGGTATTCAAGCAGCATCTGATCTACAAACAGAACGTAAGATTAAAAAAATACTGGTTGCTAACCGTTCAGAAATTGCGATCCGCATCATGCGCGCAGCCTCTGAACTTGGCATTAATACTGTAGCGATCTACTCTGAGCAAGACATCAAAGCGGTTCACCGCTATAAAGCAGATGAAAGCTATTTAGTGGGCCAAGGTAAACCACCATTAGCAGCATATTTAGACATTGAGGACATCATCCGCATTGCTAAAGAGTCAGGCGCCGATGCGATCCATCCAGGCTATGGCTTTTTGGCAGAAAATCCAAATTTAGCAAAAGCCTGTCAAGAGAATGGCATTATCTTCATTGGTCCAGAACAGCGTATTTTGGAGCTTTTAGGTAATAAGGTCTCTGCTCGTAACTTAGCGATTTCAGCAGGCGTGCCTGTGATGCCAGCGTCTGAGCCATTACCACACAATAACGAAGAAATTTTAAAAATCGCCGAAACCATCGGTTACCCTGTCATGCTCAAAGCAAGCTGGGGCGGTGGTGGCCGTGGTATGCGCGTGGTGGAATCTGCCGATAAAATTTTAGATGCCGTTGAAGTGGCGCGCCGTGAAGCAAAAGCCGCCTTTGGCAATGATGAAGTCTACCTTGAAAAATTAGTGGTGCGTGCACGCCACGTGGAAGTGCAGATCCTTGGGGATGCCGCTGGCAACATCGTGCATTTATTTGAACGTGACTGTACCGTTCAGCGCCGCCATCAAAAAGTGGTGGAACGTGCGCCTGCCCCTTATTTAGATGATGCATTGCGTGCAGAAGTGTGTGGTTATGCCGTAAAAATTGGTCAAACAGCCGGTTATGTCAATGCAGGAACCGTTGAGTTTTTGATGGATGCGGACACCAATAAATTCTACTTCATTGAAGTGAACCCTCGCATTCAAGTTGAACATACTGTGACAGAAGCCATCACAGGCATTGACATTGTTAAAGCACAAATTGGCATTGCTGAAGGTTTAACCTTTGGGGATGCATTGTTAGAAGTGCCGACACAAGATGGCATCAAGATGACAGGTGCTGCGTTACAATGCCGCATCACGACAGAAGATCCTGCCAATGGCTTTGTGCCCGATCATGGCGTCATCAATGCGTATCGTTCGCCTGCGGGCTTTGGCATTCGTTTAGATGGCGGTACAGCCTATGCTGGCGCAGTGATCACACCTTATTACGATTCACTCCTTGTCAAAGTCACCACGTGGGGCAGAAGCGCGGCAGAAGCCATTGAGCGTATGGATCGCGCATTGCGTGAATTCCGTGTGCGTGGTTTGGCCACAAACTTATTGTTCGTTGAAAATGTGATCAATCATCCATTGTTCATTAATGGCGAATGCATCACGCGCTTTATTGACGAAACGCCCTCACTGTTCACATTCCCTGTACGCCGTGACCGTGCGAGCTATTTATTAAAATATTTATCTGAAGTTCAAGTGAATGGCAATCCTGAAGTGGCGGGTCGTGACATTCCTAAGCACTTTGTGACGCCAGTTTTACCAACGGTAAAACCGAAAGAAGATGTGGAAGAAGTTAAAGGCACGCGCATCATTTTAGATGAGCTCGGTGCAAAAGGCTTCAGCGATTGGATGCTCAATCAAAAAGAGGTGCTCATCACCGATACAACGATGCGTGATGCACATCAATCTTTATTTGCAACTCGCGTACGCAGCCATGATTTATTAAAAATTGCGTCTTATTATCAAAAATTATTGCCAAAAATGTTCTCCATGGAATGTTGGGGTGGTGCTACATTTGACGTTGCCATGCGCTTTTTGAACGAAGATCCATGGGATCGTTTGGAAAAAATGCGCGAAGCCATGCCCAACATTTTATTGCAAATGTTGATCCGTGGCGTCAATGGTGTCGGTTACACCAGTTATCCAAACAATGCCATTCAGTTCTTTGTGGAACAAGCGGCGAAAAAAGGGATTGATCTTTTCCGTGTGTTTGACTCATTGAACATTGTCGATAACATGCGTTTTTGTATGGATTCCATCATCGATACCGGCAAATTGTGTGAAGCGACGATCTGTTACACCTCTGACATTCATGATGCCGCGCGTCCGAAGTATCAATTGGAATACTATGTGAAATTGGCCAAAGAGCTTGAAAAAGCAGGGGCGCACATCATTGCCATTAAAGATATGGCGGGCTTATGCCGTGCACCGGCGGCGCGTCAATTGGTGAAAGCATTGAAAGAAGAAGTGGGTTTACCGATCCATTTCCATACGCATGACACTTCAGGCATCTCCGGGGCAAGCGTATTGGCTGCGGTAGAAGCTGGTGTGGATGCAGTGGATTGCGCCATTGACAGTTTCTCAGGCTTAACGAGCCAACCGCCAATGGGTTCGATTTTACGTGCCCTTGAATACACCGACCGTGATCCTAAGTTTGATTATGATGCCATTACGCAAATCTCCACATATTTTGAAGGCGTGCGTTCTTACTATGCGCCGTTTGAATCTGGCGTGCGCTCAGGCACATCAGACATTTATCGTCATGAAATGCCCGGTGGACAATACACGAACCTGAAAGAACAAGCGCGCAGCTTAGGCTTAGAATCTCGTTGGGATCAAGTGGCCAAAGCTTATGCGGATGTCAATACGCTCTTTGGGGACATCGTGAAAGTGACGCCAAGCTCTAAAGTCGTGGGCGACATGGCATTGATGATGGTGACGCAAGATTTAACGCCAGAAGATGTGGTCAATCCTAACCGTGAAATTGCTTTCCCTGCATCTGTGACAGGTTTATTCAATGGTGAGCTCGGCATTCCTGAAAGCGGTTTACCGAAAGCATTGTCAGATAAAATTCTACAAGGCAAAGCACCAGAGATTCAAAATGCAGGCAGCCAATTGCCGCCCGTGGATTTTGATCAATTGCGCACAGAATTGACAGCGAAGTTTAAATACTATGTCTCTGATACAGATTTGGCATCATACATCATGTATCCGAAGGTCTTTACAGATTTTGTGAAGTTCCGTTATGAATATGGTGATGTGTCCATCATTCCTACGAAGCAATTCTTCTACCCAATGGCAGAAGATGAAACCTTCAGCGTACAGATCGAGAAGGGTAAGGATCTATTGATCAGCTACCTTGTTGCCTCTGAACCTGATAACAATGGTGATTGCCAAGTGTACTTTGAGCTCAACGGTGAGCAGCGCATCTTTAAAACACCGAAAAAAGGTGTGGAAGGTTTAGCTGCGAAGAAAGCAAAAGCCGACCCAAGCAACAATCATCACGTCGGTGCACCAATGCCAGGAATGATCGGTTTAATGCGCGTGAAAGTTGGGGATAATGTGAAAGAAGGCGATGCATTACTCACCATGGAAGCGATGAAAATGGAAACGATCCTACGATCTGAGAAAATGGGTGTGGTCAAGCAAGTGTACGTGCAAGTGGGCGACACTGTGGAATCTGGCGACTTATTGATCGTAATCGAATAATGAATCCTTAACTAAAACTTTAAATAAGTTTGAGTTGTTGATCCCTTGAGCAATCGGGGGATCTTTTTTTATTTGAGTCTGAAAAGATTTGCCAAAGGGATGGGGTTTTAGATATACTTTACCGACTGACTACCGGTCAATATAATTTAAAAAATTATTCACATCCACGCACACAATAGGAACATCACCATGGCAAAAACATATGATGAACGGCATGCCGAAATTATGGATGTCTCATTACGCTTATTCATTCAATACGGTTTAAAAGACACAACCGTCAATGAGATCGTTAAAGCCGTCAATATCGCAAAGGGCACCTTTTACCATTACTTTCAATCTAAAGAGGATTTGATCCTAGAACTTCGCGCAAAATACATTCGAAGCTATTTATCACTGACCAATGATTACATGGGGCAATGCAAACACAGCGATTGGCATGGTAAGATTCGCGCATGGTGCCAGGGCAGCATTGTCCATTATTATGAGCATCGGGCAGAGCACATTGCATTGTTTCAGCAGCAATATTATTTAGACGAACGCCGCGAGCATTTAAGTGTCATCATCTTTTTAGAGGAATTTTTACGAACGGGCAATGAAGTCCAAGCTTGGCATGTTGCCTCGCCAGATTTAGTGGCGCTCTTGATTTATCAAGGCATCAATTTAGCCTTTGATGAATGCCGTGAAAAAAGCTTTGAAGAACTTGAAGGGATGACAGAGCGCCTTTATGATGTCTTCATCAAAATGGTTTCATAATGAGGGAGAATCGATGCGAATCATCGCCGCGTTGTTGATGTTAGGTCAATTATCCATAAGCTTTGCTGAGCCTTTAAGCCATGAAATGAAAAGCTTCATGCGTTTAGCGGCTGCCAAAAATGGGGATCAATATGGATTTACCAAAGATGATGCACAGCAATATTTGGGCATCACTTGGGGGAAATCGCCGCGAAGGGGTGCCATTTATGAATCCACTCAGCATTTAACAAACGATGCCGATCAACCCACATTTGAATACAGCGCCAATCGCGGCACACGCATCTTAACCTTATATTTTACAGAGCCAGTCAAACCCTTTGTAAAAGCCATTGAACGTTTACGCGGATTTGAAGCCGCATGGTTCCCACGCCAGCAAGCCAATGGTTTGCCCATTCATTACTTTGAAGGCAAAAATCCAAGTGAGTTCATTCCCACACGTAAATTGTGGATCAGAATTTATGAATGCGCGGATAAACCTCAAACGCCGTGCATTCGCCGTGCTCAACTTATTTTTGCCAAACCAGGAGCCGTATTCTAATGACGCTTGCCATCCATAGGCTGACCACAGAGCAGCACAACCCTAGAACCCAAAACATCGATGCCATGAGTACACTTGAAATGGTCAAAACCATGAATCAAGAAGATCAAACTGTGATCGATGCGATTGCCAACGCCAGTGAAAACATCAGCCATGCCATTGATGGGATTGTCGCCGCTTTAAAATCAGGAGGACGATTGATTTACATTGGTGCAGGCACATCCGGTCGTTTAGGTGTGTTAGATGCCTCAGAATGTTTACCCACCTTTGGCGTTGGGGAAGAAAAAGTGATGGGCATCATTGCAGGTGGTGATCGAGCACTTCGTCATCCTGTGGAAAATGCAGAAGATCGCCGCGAATTGTGCATTGAAGATTTAAAGCACGTGGCATTCAATGACAAAGACATTCTATGTGCAATTGCAGCATCCGGGCGAACACCATATTGTTTAGGTGGCTTAGAGTATGCCAAAGCCATCGGTGCAAAAAGCATTGCCGTGACCTGTACAGAGAATAATCCCATGTTAAGCGCCGCCGATTACCCGATTGCCATTGTAACCGGCGCTGAAGTGATTACAGGATCCACGCGCTTAAAAGCGGGCAGTGCACAAAAAATGGTGCTCAATATGCTCAGCACTTGTAGCATGATTCAATTGGGCAAAACGTATGGCAATGTTATGGTGGACGTCAAACCCACCAATGAGAAATTACATCAGCGTGCGCTCAATATGCTAATGAGCATTTTAGAAATTGATGAAATCGCCGCCCATGATTTATTAGAGCGTGCACATCACCATGTGAAAACAGCACTGCTCATGCATCTACAAAAGATGAGTTATGCAGAAGCGCAATCCGCATTGGCAAAAGAAGAGCGCTTAGCGGTTCTTTTAAAAGAGGCAAAATAATGGCATATGGTATCGGAATCATGTCTGGCACATCATTAGATGGCGTTGATGTCGCTTTAGTGGAGATTGAAGGCGTCAATGAATCCACACAATGCACGCTCATTCATTATGACAGCTATCCATACGATGAACACATTAGAGCAGCCGTACTGCGCGTCAGTCATCCAGAAACTTCAAATGTGGCAGAGCTTTGTGCGTTAAACTTTGAACTTGGCAAATTATACAGTGAAGCTGTCAGTCGTTTATTGAAGGATCATGATTTTAAAGCGCCGCTCGATTTTATCGCCATGCATGGGCAAACCATTTATCACATCCCAAAAGCGACAGATGAATATTGCGCCTCAACTTTACAAATTGGGGATCCGGCACCCTTAGCGTATGATCATCATACAACGGTAATTTCAAACTTTCGCCCGATGGACATGATGGCCGGCGGGCAGGGCGCGCCATTGGTGCCTTATACTGAATATCTATTATTGCGCAGCACCACACACAATCGCTTATTACAAAACATTGGCGGCATAGGCAACATTACCGTATTGCCAAAAAACTGTACGATGGATGAAGTCTTTGCCTTTGATACAGGCCCAGGCAATATGATGATCAATGGCGCAATGCAATATTTCTATCAATTGCCGTATGATGACCAAGGACAAATCGCCGCCCGTGGGCAAGTGATCCCTGAATTATTGAACGATTTGATGAATGATCCCTATTTCAAAGAAGCACCGCCAAAAGCCACAGGACGAGAATTGTTTGGAGAAACTCACATTCAATCCATTTGCGAGCAGTATGCGAATCAAGCAGACGATGTCATCGCAACGTTCACAGAATTAACCGCAAAAAGTATTGCCCATGCAGTTAAACAATTCATTCAACCCAAACTGGCACTCAATCCGGATGATGAACTCATCATTGCTGGAGGCGGCGCATATAATTTATATCTTGTGTCACGAATTGAGCATTATTTGCCTATGCTTAAAGTGAAGACGCAAGAGGACATTGGACTCAATAGCGATGCAAAAGAAGCGGTGGCTTTTGCCGTGCTTGGGCATCAAACCCTCAATCGTCAGCCAAGCAATTTAACCACCGCCACAGGCGCCGCGCACAGTATGATTTTGGGCAACATCACTTTGAACCCTTGGGGGGATTGAAATTATTAAAAGTATCACCATTATGCTGATCATAGTGGGGGAAGCTGCATAAATTAACGTTGTGGCTTTTATTATGCGATATGAAATATGGTATAATATTATATTGCGTTTTTTACATTTTTGGGGTTATCGGAATTCATTATGAGTAAGCAAAATGCTTTAACAGTTAAAGAACAACAAGCACGAATTAAAGAGTTAATTGCTCAAGGTAAAGAGCAAGGTTACTTGACGTATGCTGAAATCAACGATCACCTTCCTGAAGATATCATCGATCCTGAGCAAATCGAAAGCATCATTGCCATGATCTCTGAAATGGGCATTAAGGTGAGTGACGAAGCGCCAGATATGGACAGCTTGTTATTAACGAATGACTCCATCGGCTCAGATGATGATGCCGTTGATGAAGCGGCCGCGGTATTGGTCAACATCGACAGCAGTGAAATTGGTCGCACAACTGACCCTGTGCGTATGTACATGCGTGAAATGGGTACTGTAGATTTATTGTCTCGTGATGAAGAGAAATCAATCGCCATCCGCATCGAAGAAGGTTTAAACAGCGCATTATTAAACTTAGCGAATTACTATCCTGCGGTTGATCTTTTGATCAGCCGTTATGAAGAAACATTAGAAACAGATCAGCGCCTTGGCGACATTGCCACCGGCTTTGTGGATCCTAGCTATTATTCTGAAATCGCCGAAGATAAAGACGATGAAGAATTAGAAATTGTGGATGATGAAGCGCCAGCTGATGATCTTGAAGATGATGAAGAAGCCGAAGGTGGCAGCGCCGCTTCTGCTGAAACTGGCCCAAATAAAGAGATCTTTGCAGAGAAAATTGCAGAGCTCAAAGCCATCATTGCAGAAATTGATGCCCTTCGTGGTAACAAACGCAAGAAAAACATCGATGCTTTAATTTTAGATGCCCAAGAGCGTTTAAAATCAAAATTCATCGAGTTTAGATTGGCGCCAAAAATGCAAGAAGATATGGTGGCTTTATTAAAAGAGACCATTGATCGCATTCGTCCATTAGAACGTAAAATGATGAAAATCTGTATCGCCACTTGTAAAATGCCGCGCGATGCATTCATCAAAACATTCCCACGCAATGAAACGAAAAAAGAGTGGGTCGAAGAAGTCATCAACAGCAAGCACAAATATGCCAAAGCCATCGAAGAGCACAAAGATGCCATCTTTGAGATTCAAACACAATTGGCAAAAATTGAAAAAGCCAACAGCTTAGCCATTTATGAGATTAAAGAGATCAACCGTGAAATCTCCATCAATGAAGCGAAAGCAAAACGTGCAAAACGTGAAATGATCGAAGCGAACTTACGTTTGGTGATCTCGATTGCGAAAAAATACACCAACCGTGGTTTGCAGTTCCTCGACTTGATTCAAGAAGGGAACATTGGCTTGATGAAAGCGGTGGATAAATTTGAATATCGCCGCGGTTTTAAATTCTCAACCTATGCCACTTGGTGGATTCGTCAGGCGATCACGCGTTCAATCGCCGATCAAGCGCGCACCATCCGTATTCCTGTGCACATGATCGAAACCATCAATAAGTTAAACCGTATTTCTCGACAAATGTTGCAAGACATGGGACGCGAAGCAACGCCAGAAGAACTCGCAGAAGCGATGGGTTTACCTGAAGACCGCATTCGTAAAGTGTTGAAGATTGCTAAAGAACCCATTTCAATGGAAACACCTGTGGGTGATGATGAAGATTCACATTTAGGTGACTTCATTGAAGATACAGGCATGGTCTCTCCATTAGAAGCGGCCACCAGCGTGGGTTTAAGTGAAGCCACCCGTGAAGTGTTAGAAACCTTAACGCCAAGAGAGGCAAAAGTACTTCGCATGCGTTTTGGTATCGACATGAACACGGATCACACCTTAGAAGAAGTGGGCAAACAGTTTGATGTCACGCGCGAACGTATTCGCCAAATCGAGGCCAAAGCCCTTCGAAAATTGCGTCATCCGAACCGTTCTGAAAGCTTACGCAGCTTTATGGACAATGAATAAGCCTCACTTATTTGCTTAATGTCTTGAAAACCTCTTAAACTTTTAAGAGGTTTTACTTTTTAATATTCCCCGAGATTATAGAGTTATGAACCATTACCACCGTTTCAGTGTTGCGCCGATGCTCAATTGGACCGACCGCCATTGTCGTTATTTTTACCGTTTGATGAGCAAACAAGCCTTGCTATACACAGAAATGGTGACCACTGGTGCCATTTTGCATGGGGATACAGACATGCATTTGCGTTTTAATGCCAAAGAATCGCCGATTGCATTACAATTAGGTGGATCAGATCCAAAAGATTTACAAACAGCGGCTAAAATTGCAGAAGATTATGGATATACCGAGATCAATTTAAACTGTGGTTGTCCATCTGACCGTGTGCAAAAAGGTCGCTTTGGTGCGTGTTTGATGACTGAGCCTGAATTGGTGGCAGAGTGCTTTGATGCCATGCAAAGCGCTGTCAATATTCCTGTCACCATTAAAAACCGTATTGGCATTGATCATCAGGATGATTATGCCTTTGTGCATCGTTTTATTGATGTGGTGAGTCAAGCAGGATGCAAAACTTTCACTGTTCATGCGCGTAAAGCTTGGCTATCTGGTTTATCGCCTAAAGAGAACCGTGAGATTCCACCATTAGATTATGATCGCGTGTATCAGTTAAAGCACGATTTTCCAGAATTGATGCTAATCTTAAATGGTGGCATTCAATCGCCAGAGCAGGGATTAAGTGTTATGAACAATCTTGATGGTGTCATGCTTGGGCGCGCCGTGTATCACTCGCCCTTTTTAATGAATGAAGTGGACCATCTTTATTTTGGGGATGAAGCCTCTGATCAATCGCCGTTTGATGTTTTAGCTGCATTAAAGCCTTATGTGGAATCTGAATTGGCTGCAGGCGTTAGGGTTCATCACATTGGCCGCCATTTACTTGGACTATTTAATGGCTACCCAAAAAGTCGCCAATGGCGCCGCCACCTCAGTGAAAATATGTTTAAAGATGATGCGGATTTTACCGTGTTTGAAGACGCTGTGAAAAAAGCCTTCGATAGAATTTTATAATGATTTTCATTGTGATATGATATGACGCGATTTAACCAAGGAAATAACATACTATGAAAAAAACAATTTTAGCTGTCGCTTTACCTTTGATCATTTATGGTTGCTCTGATGAGTCTAGCAATCTTTCAAATGCCGATAAATTCAAAACTTTTGAACAAAACTACCTCGCTGCAACACAAACAGTGATCAACAAATCCACTGAATTTAGCACAGGTGCTGTGGCATATGAAGCAAACTTTAGCAATGTGAATGATCAAGTTTCCTTACAAGATCAATTCACCTATACCGATCAACAAAATGCAGCATCGATTGAATACAACATCACCTCTCAAGCGAATGTTGATTTAGCAAAATACAACCCAGAAAATGGTCGCGCTTTAATCAAAGGGCAGGCCAATGGTGGTGTGGTCATTGATGTAGAAGCGGCAGGTGAAACGGTTAAATTAAACAACCTATTTGCCAATGCAGATTATGAAGGCACATTAGATGAAAAAGCCAAAACATTTTCTTACAATGTGAAAATGGCAAAAAACACGGTGCCTGTATTATTGAGCGATGTGGCCATTGCTGAATTGACACTCAATGATTTCACCAATGACATTGTGTTAAACTTCAATAAAGATTATACAGATTTGACGGCATTGAAATCGGGTTCTGAAGGCAAAAGCATTCAGATTAAAGCCACCGGTGAATTGGCCAAAGAAGTGGATGCAAACATTGATTTAACAAAATTGGTGTCTTCAACGAACTATCAAGCAAGCCCATTAAAATATGAAACGGTTGCCTCATTGGGCAATCTTGCCATGTCTGCCACGAATAAAAACAGCGACAATGTTGAAACCTTCAAGTTTGATGTGTCTAAAATTGAAGCGAAAAGTGGTATTTATGAAGAGAAAGGTTTACTCTCAGGCAACGTCGCTTATCATGTTGGTAATGTTGCGGTGACTAAAGATCAATCTCCAAAGCTTGATTTTGGCGCCATCTCTGTTGATACCAACATCAAAGGCATCAAAAACATCAAAAATTGGAAGGCTTTAATTGAACAAGCAAACGCATTATCTTCACAAGATCCATCTGACATGAACGAAGTAGAAGCGCAAGAATTTTTAAAAACGATTGCCTCTTTGTTCACTAAAGATACCCGTTTGAACATGAGCTTTGAAAACAAATTAACCATTGGCGATGAATTAAAAGCGAGCATTGCTTTCCAACCTTCTGAAAAATTAGTGGCCTTATTGCAAGAAGGTCCTGAAGCCATTGAAGCCATGGTTGAAAATCAATCACCTGTAGATTTAATCGATGCATTCATTCATGAATTCTCTTTCAAAGGTAAAGTGACGGAAGATTACATCATTGCTCAGTATGAAAAATTCTTAACATTAGATGGCCAAGATACTGCATCTGCGAAAAAAGATGTGCAAGGTGCCATTCAAATGGTGATGATGTTAGTGGGCATGCAATCAGCACAATTAGGTGCCTCTCCACTTGAGTACAAAGAAAGAACATTGTTCATGGACATTGAATTCAAACAAGGGACTTGGAACATCAACGGTAAAAAATTAACCACGGCAGAAATTTTTGCAGCATTCCAATAAATGCTTAATCCATAAGCATTAGCGCAGAAAGTTTAAGCAAAAGCCCTCAACCGAGGGCTTTTTTTCTGCTAACTTCACAGAATCGTTCTATAATATTGTTTTTGAGAAGGAGTAAAGCAATGAGCTTAAAAGCTAGAATCATGGAAGACATCAAAACGGCAATGCGTGAGAAAAACAAAGAAAAACTCGCCACTTTGCGTTTAATCAGTGCAGAAATCAAACAAGTGGAAGTGGATCAACGCATTGAGATGGATGATGCCGCCGTCACTGCTGTTTTAGTGCGCATGGTTAAGCAACGCAAAGAGTCCATTGATCAATTCCAAAAAGCTGAACGATTAGATTTAGTGGCGCAAGAAGAATCTGAATTGTCCATCATCATGCCATATTTGCCAGAGCAAATGAGCCAAGAAGATGTAGAAGCTGCCATCAGCGAAGCGATTAAAGCGACAGGTGCTTTAACCATGAAAGACATGGGTAAAGTCATGGGCATGTTAAAGCCACAATTAGAAGGTAAAGCTGACATGGGCGTTGTGAGCAAATTGTTAAAAGCAGCTTTGAACCCATAAATGAGTAAAGGCTACATTCCCAATCAATTTGTTGATGAAGTCATCGGGCGCGTTGATATTGTTGAGATCATCAATCAGCGCGTATCCCTGAAAAAAATGGGCAACAGCTTTAAGGCATGTTGTCCGTTTCATCAAGAAAAATCGCCATCGTTTATGGTCAATCAAAGTAAACAGTTGTATCACTGTTTTGGCTGTGGCGCGAAGGGCAATGTGGTCACTTTTTTAATGGAGTATGAGAAACTTGAGTTTGTCGAATCCATTGAATACTTAGCCCATCATGAAGGCATGGTGGTGCCATATGAACGACGATCAAATGTATCGCCAGAAGCAGAAAAGCGGACACAAACCACATTAACGGCATTGGAAGAAGCCAATCAATTTTTTCAGCGTGAATTGGCAAAGCCCAATCATCAGCATGCACGAGATTATTTGACCAATCGTGATTTAAACAGCGAAGACATTGCGCGCTTTAACATTGGTTTTGCGCCAGACAGCTGGAATGCTTTATTGATGACGTTAAAGTCAAAAGGCGCAAGCGAAAAAACATTGGAAGAAGCAGGGCTCATCATTCCTGCACAAAATAAAGTCAATCACTTTTATGATCGTTTTCGTGATCGCGTGATGTTTCCGATCCGCAATCGCAAAGGGCAAACCATTGCGTTTGGCGGTCGAATCATTGGTACAGGTGAACCGAAATATTTAAACTCCCCAGAAACGCCTGTTTTCCATAAAGGCAAAGAGCTTTATGGATTGTATGAATTGCGACGTGATGTGCGCAATTACAATGAAATCCTTGTGGTGGAAGGCTACATGGATGTGGTGATGATGTCACATTTTGGCATTCAAAATGTGGTGGCAACACTTGGGACAGCGATGTCAAATACACAAGTGGCCAATTTATTTCGTTATACGCACTCCATTGTTTTCTGTTTTGATGGCGATGAGGCAGGGCAGAAGGCTGCCTATAAAGCGATGGAAAATGCGTTGCCTGTAATGAATGTGGATAAAGAGATTAAATTTCTCTTTTTACCCGATCGCCATGATCCGGACAGTTACTTAAAAGCCCATGGACAAGCAGCATTTTTAGACTTAGTGAACAATGCATTGCCATTGAGCGAATATCTCTTTCACCATTTTGAACAGCGTTATTCATTAGAAAGCATTGAAGGGCGCTCGCAACTTTTGACGGATATGGGCGCGTTGATCAATTCAATGCCAGACATTCCACTGCGAGATTTATTACGCATTGAACTTGGCAAAAAAGCCAATGTGTCTGCAAGCATTTTAGAGAAACATGTCAGCGCTGGTGTTGTGGCAACACCCGTTAGACGCAAAATGGCACAACCTCAAGGTCAAAACTTAGTTGAGCGCGGCATTGTTTTACTATTAAATAACCTAAATTTGGCAAAAACGATTCATAATTATGAATTTTTACTGGATAGTGAGGAAAAAGGCGCTAAAGTTTTATATCAACTCATCACCACAATCATTGATTATCCTGAAATCAAAACAGCAGCGCAATTGCTTAGCCGCTTTCAACATCAACCATGGATTCAATATGTTGAATCTTTAAGTGTGCTTGATCACATGCTTGATCCTCAATTGCATCAATCAGAATACACTGATGCTATGCGCCGTTTGGCGAAACGTGTGGATCCACGCAAACAAGTGTTGGCAAAATTCGCCCAAGGTTTACCATTGAGTGATGAAGAACTCAAATTATTGAAACTTAATTAATGCTTAATTTATTCAGTCAATTTAGCCCAAGCGCCATCGGTGCTGCAATATTCTTCGTTTTAATTCTTGTGGTCGCCGTGCTGCCTAAAAATCGCACACCCAAAAAATCAAAACGGATCGAACCGACCGTTACAGAGAAAGTCCCGCAAAAAAAGCCACAAGCAAAATCAGACAAAACAGCGCGTGAATATCCGACTTTTAAAGATCAACAGCAAGTGTTTACTGAAAAGGCTAAAAGGGAAGCTGCGGTTAAAGTTGCCACCTTTGAAAAACGTGGTTTGATGAATATTGGCGAAACGATTGCATTTGAGCGCGTACAAAATATTTTGCGTTACAATAAAATTCCGCTGCATGTTTATCCGCAGGTGCCATTGATGGCATTCATTGAAGAAACCACAAATGCAGATTATGTTTTACAGTTACAAAAAGGTTTGCGTCCAGATTTTGTGCTCACGGATTTGCAGCACAATGTTGTGGCTGTGATCGAAATCAATGGCAATGGACATCATGATAAATTTGATGATACCAAAACCATGATCTTAAATTCTGTGGGCATTGATGTGATCAATGTGGATACGAATGGCTGGAATCGATCTGGATCTATAACATATCAAAATCATGTGATCCAGAAAATTGATGAAGCCATGCAAATGTATTTATCTCAGTCATCATAATCTATACAGCCATAAAGCCCTAGATTTCAATATAGATATAATTTCCACTTCTATATATTTTATGTTTATTTGTGTTGAGTAATTTTGACTGATTCAAGTTTTATTAACTTGATGAGGTTAGAGTATGAGAGCACTTGTTTTAGGCGTCGAACCGATTTGGGGCATCAAATCAAAAGATAATAGCCCTTTCTTTTCCGCCAGCGTTTATTGCATCAAAGAAAAAAATGAGACCTATGGGGAAAAGTTCAGTAATCTACAATTTGGGCAATGTGTTGATACTGTCTCTATGTTCTTTAGAGATAAACAGGAATTAGATGCTTTTATTACTTCTGTCAATGGACAAGATTTTCCTGCAACTTGCGAATTCCTAGAAGAAACATATCTATCTAGAGGTAGACCGGGCATTAAGTTTGTAGGACTTAAAGTTTTACCTAAAGAAAAGGCAGCGGCATAATCATGACTATCCCTGCTTTAACCATTGATCCAATAGACAATTCAAAATTCCCTCTATCTTTATTAGAGCAAACTTTAAATGTTGATTGGCTAACGATTTATCAGGATCACCATGATAAAGCAGGGAAGTTGCGCAAAATTAATAATGGTATGCTTTTAAATCTTGAAGATTTGGACTCATACTCTGATGAATTCCATAAGGGTGAAACTGAAATAAATACCCACTGGCATGATGGTCAGGAATATAAAGAACTTTGGCGCTCTTATAAAAAATATCTTGTCGAAGGTTCACACTCAACACGTTTAATGCTTTTTTGTGATGGCACGCGTGTCTTTTTATCGGGCAATATTGGTCGCTTTGGTCGTAGAGACAACTTATTTAATTTGTCATTTGGTGAGACCATCCAAAAGGCAAATAAAATCCTAGCTAAATTTGGTTTACCTGCTTTTACTTTTGGCAAAACAAATTGTTATCCATCATTGAGAGATGGAAGATTAATCCGCTCTCGTTTATATGGTGCCGTTATTACCCGTTGCGATGTGAACGTAAACTTTGCAACAGGGTCGCCAGAAAATGCTCAATATCTTGTGGACTATTTACAAACTCGTTCAATTTCTCATGTGAGCAAGTCTGTAAGTGGTCGCAGCTCTGCACAATGGGGCAGAAAAGGTGGTCGATTATTCACAAAAGCTTATGTAAAGCATGAAGAATTAATGGCGCACTGTAAAACAAAAGATAGAGAATCCTTAGAAAAATCATTTGCTTATCAATATGCCAAAAAACATGGCGTTGTTCGTATTGAAACTGAAATAGATAGAAAAACTTTGGCGGATTCTGGATTAAGAGATTTGGAGCAAGTTACTATGGCGAAACTGGCAAGGTACGCAAAAGAGAAAATAGATCAACTACTCAATTTCCCACAGGAGAACCTTGAGTATTTTGATCCATTACAAGTATTCACAGAAAAGAAACATATCAAAACTATTAGTATGTGGAAAGCAGGTTTGGACTTGCAAGATCGTCGCATTATGTCTAAGACCACTTTTTACCGCCATCGAAATGAAATTTTAGAAATTAGTGGCATTGATATTTCTGAAAGATTTATTGAAGGGGTATCCATTGAAGCCCGTTCCTTAATCAATCGTTTTGATGTTAAACCGTTGTCATGTCCAGAAAACTATAAATTACATGTGAATATTGATTCATTGCCAGAAATGAACGTCATTAATTTACTCGAGCACCTGCCAACTCGTAAAGATATTAATGAAGCAACATTCAAATGTGTACCAACTCAAGAATTCCGTCAAATCGATTTATCAAAGCCTAACTATCAAGCAATCGCTGAAAGGAAGGCTGAAGAAAAACGCAGGTATGAAATGCGAAAACTATATGAAATACATAAAGAAAACAAGAGGAATCTATGACTTATGTATGTACAGAAGTCGTTAATGAAATTTGTCGTTCTTGGATCCAGAACACAAATATTCTGAATGGTTTGCCATCAGGCATGGGTTCAGAAATTGGTTGGCAATTGTTTCTAATCACATTGGTAGCATGGGGATTTAAAACACTTGCTAGATTTATTATCAATAAACGTTAGAGAATATTTTTATGTTAAAGAAAATTAAAGGTGTTGTTTTAGGCGTTGCGGTAACTTCAATGGGTTCTTTTGCGCTTGCTGATGATTCAGCCATGATGGGAAAAATTAATGCTCAATTATCCACTGTCCAAACCAACTTGGAATCCGTAGGTGTTGCATTAGTAATTATGGCAGCTGTTGTCATGGGCTTTCGTTGGTTAAAAGCAAGCTTTTTTTAATTTGTATCGGTGGGATTGGGGGGACTTTGTGTCCCCCTTTTTTTAGGAATGAATTTATGAATATGGAATTTATATGGTTAATTTATATCGGTTTTGTATTGCCATTCTTTTTATTGCCATAAGTTTTGCTACAGCACAAGAAAAGTCTTGTTCTATTGAATCTTGTAATGAGCGATTTGGCTCTTGTGTCAAAGATGGTGATTCTATTTATTCTATTGTTAAGACTAAAACTAAGGAAATTGACGTAGCTGCAATGACTTTAGCATGTCAGGAAAGATTAGAAAAACTTGGTGCGTCTTTTGGTCGTTTTGAGCCTCCATTATCTAAGTTAAAACCAAGTGATGACGCTGTTTCTTGTATTAATACAAAAAATACTCATCATTCTCATCTTGGTCGTCAGTCTTTGATTTATAAACAGAAAGAAACTAAGTCTCTTTATTGTTCTATATCTGTTGATCCAAAGCCTGATTTAACTGATTGGAATAATTGTAAATCTGGAAAAGATCATGGATTTTCATGGGTTATTATTGGTGATGCACAGGGTGAAGGTGAATCAAGATATAAGCAAGAGTTTTGGGCATGTGATGATCCTGATATTTGGATTACTTATAACCATCCACCCGAATCCGGAGGGACGGCTGACCCAAATACTCCATCTAATCCAAATGATGATAGTAAAAATGGAGAAGATGGGGATTCTGGTTCGGGCAAAGGAGATAATACAGGATCAGAAAATGGTAGTGATAATGGCAATGCCCCAACAGGTAATGGTAATGGTAATGGTAAGGGACTATCACAATCTGAAGTTCAACAAGCTATTGAAAATGCTTTAGATTCTAAGGGTAAATCTCTAGAGGGGAAAATTAATCAATGGTGGTTAAGCACCCAAGGAGAAATGGAAAAAGAGGGATTAAGACTAGGGCATGAGGCTAACTCATTATTAGATAGTGGATTAGCTGGGTTGGTAAACGAAAAAGATATAAATCAGTTGGATCGCACATACCGCTTCCAATTGGGTGTCGCTAAGACATGTCCTGAACCTTATGTTTTAAATTTAGGCAAATATCAAATCCCTATACCATTTGATATTTTCTGCCAATTTGCCGAAATCATGGGGTACTTGGTTATAGCATCTGCTTATATGTCAGCCATTTATATTGTCATGGGATTGAGGAAATAATAATGCAAACTTTCTTACAAGGTATTTTAGTATGGGTTTTATCTAGTGTTGTATTACGTGTATTTGCTGGATTTGGTTTAGGATTTTTTACCTATACGCAAGTAGATAAGTACATTGAAAAGGCTATGAATTTCATGACACAGTATTTATCAGAGTTACCAACTTCATTATTACAAATACTACGTCTTGCTGAAGTTGATACTGCTATTTCTATAGTTTTTTCTGCATTATTAACAACCATTACCATTCGTGCGGGTATGGTTGTTTTAGGTGTTAAGCCATGATCACATTAATTACTGCGGTTCCTGGATCAGGAAAGACATTATCAGCAATTGCAATAATTCTTAAAGCTATTGCTGAAAAAAGAATGGTTTACACAAATATTTCAGGTTTACAAAAAGAGTTAATTGATCCAACAGGAGTATATTTACATGATGCTCCCGATGATTGGAGAAAGACACCTGAAGGATCATTAGTGATTTATGATGAATGTCAGCAGCCACATTTATATCCAAGTGATGCCAAGCGTGGCAAAGTTGAAGATGAAAGATTGACAGCCATGGAAACCCATCGACATACAGGGCATGATTTAATTTTTATTACTCAAGCACCAACATTTGTCCATCATCATATTCGTAAATTAGTTGGTGAACATATTCATTTATATCGTGCTCGTGGTGTATCAGGTGCCATGAAATATACATGGTCACATACTTGTGACAATCCAAATGATAGGGCAGAGCAACAACGCGCTGATTCTTACTTTTGGAAATATGATAAAAGTCTTTATAAATATTATAAGTCTGCATCAGTACATACGTATAAATTTAAAGTACCAAAAAAGCTGGCAACGTTAAGTTTTTTTATATTGATGGCTATTGGTTATTTAATTTATAAAGTTTTTTATAATGATGGATTGTCAATGTTGGCAGGCAACGAGATACATTCATTAGCAACACAAGAACCTAACACCCCCGCGACCGTCAAGCCGACGCACAATGTGCCGGCGACGGTCGGGGGTTATACGCCACCACCAACTAATTATTTGGCTGAAACAACACCCGAAAGAATTTATGCTTTCTCAGCAGTTCCAGAAGCCATACCTGTTAGCGGTTGTGTAAGTTATCGGAATAAATGTATGTGTTTTAGTGAAGCAGGGTATACGCTTGAACTTGAAAACAAAGTATGTCGTGATGCCATTAAATCACCATTACCACGAGTGATCCAACAACGATCTGGCAATAGTCGAAAGGTATGAGATTAAGTAAGCCCCAATATTTTTAGGGGCTTGAAATTATTTGAATTTGTGGAAGTTTCCTAAGATGTCAGTATCTATGTTAGTTGCACTACTTATGCAGCTTTCAATATAAAGTAATTGCCTATCATCTATAATCCCCAACTGCCACAATGTTTTAACCATACCAATGGCTATACCCATAAATTGATTTCTAGTAATATCATCTATAGGCGTATCTTTCATAAGCTTTATACAAATGTCGATTTTATCTAAGATTAGATATAGTGTTTCAATTTCTATGTTTGTGTTCATGTGCATTTTTATTTCCTCATTTAGTATGTTGTGGCGAGATTCAACCTTATTCTGTTGAAGATTTGGAGCGAGCCTGCTGCATCAGTATTTTTAGCGTTTATATACTTTTGCGGCTGTCGTTCCTTATTCCGTCGTTAGTTTCTCGCTTCGCCTACAGATCGGTAAACAAACCGACAACAAAAAAACAATGGCGAAATAAAAATAATTTTTGCACTTTATTTATTTAGACACAGGCATAACAAGCGACACTTTTTGTCATCTTGTAGACTGGCATCTAAATAAAAAAATTATTTTTATGGAGGGCGTAGCCTTTACCGTTGTTTTTTTGGGGGCGTAGTTTGTTCCGATAACTGTAGTGAAGCAAGAGAAACAGACGGAATAAGAACACATTGCATCTATAATATAAACGCGTTAAGAAAATACGGAAACCACAAGTACTACAGTGAGCGCTAGCCGTAATCTAGGTTTTTAGGGAAAGAGATGCCGCCATACTTGGATGAGATCCATTTTATTAGCGTCCGACTAGGTAATTTGTTCAGAGTGGGTTCAGCAATTATTGTCAGCAAGCGTTTCAATAATCAGGGTTCCAATCGCAAAGAAATTTAGCGAATAAAATTAGCTCAGTAGGCAGCTCGGTCGCGTAGCGATTCCCCCAGAAAAAATCTAAATATAAGATTATCGGCGTTGTGATCTATCTCTAAAGGTTAAATTATTATTTACTTCAGATTTAACAATTTCTTCTATAATTTTCTCTTTATCATCTTCACGTCGAATTGTAATAATGATTTCTTTTGGTTTATTACGATATTTTTCTTCTTTTTCTTCCCATTTATTTAGGGCTTTAAGAATAAAATACCCAGCAATGATTGTAATTATTATTGCTGCTATTCCTAAAAGAACAAACATTAGAAATAATTTATCAGGATTCATAAAAAGCATTTGAACTTTTGCTCCGTATTTGAATGATATGACGATGCCATAAGGACGGTTATAGTAATACCGTCCTTTTTTCCCATTTTGAAACTGAAACACAATTTTAACACGATGTTTAAAAGATTGGGTAGGGAACAGGGCATTATAGAAAAGGTGGCTTTGAACCTTCTTTAAGTTCTAAATATTTCTGCTCGATTTTTTCTTGTAAGTTATTCTTGATAATGAATAACTCAATTTTTAAGCGTAGATCTCTAGAGAGTCCACTGAGTTTTTTATTTTTTATCTCACTCAAATAGCTATAACTAATATTGAGTTGATATGCCACACTAAACTGATCCAACTCGGATATAAAAATTAAGTCTCTAACTTTCATTTTCTGTATCTCTAATTTTGAAAATAATATCTTGCATAGCTTCTTCAGCATAATTCATCATGACGTACTTGGCGAATTCACTCCACGAAATCTCATATTCATTGTTGGTTTTCTTTTTGATCGTTTCACAGCAATCTTTTAAAAAAATAATCTCGTTTTTTGTAACTCCGATGGTACTCCGTTCAGGTGTCTTTTTAACGGGTATTAGCATTTCGAGTTCTCCAATTCAATAAGTCAGTATGATTATATAGGTTATAATTTATTGATCATTGAATATGAGATATGAGAACATAAATTTTATGTTTCATATATTGACGTATATTTCATACGATATACAATGTGAAATTAGTTTTGAATCAGTTGAAATTATATAACCACAATTTCCACTTCTATATATTATGTTAAATTATATTTATATGCGTGATTGCCCTTGATTCATGATTTCTACATTAAAAAATATTTACCGCTCTTATTATTACACTCATCATATTCATCAAGATTCACCTTTAATCTCATCATACCAAAAATGATCATTCTTAAAGTGTGATTGCATTTCATTTCATGGCGATCATAAATCCCACACAATATTTCACACTCAATTTGCCAATCGGTTAACTGTGTATGAAATCTGGATGATTTTTAGCCTCAAACATATGTGCTCAGTTTTTCTAGAAGTGACCTAGGAGGCACATTGATGAATTCTACGCGCGTACGATTACATTTTTATATACAGCATTCTGCCCTATTCAATGTTTATTTTAATGATTTTAGGCTTTATTTCAGATGGTGGAATTTAAGATCAATGCTGGTGAGGTTTAATGTTTTAACAAACGCTATTGACCGACGGTCAGTTGGTTACCCTGAATATTCCCAACAGTTTAATTCAGCTTAATTTTAATTGCTCACTTAATATTGGCATTGATATCTCTGTACTAAAATAACGGCGATCATCATACCATATTTTAATCACGCTGCATTTCCTTTAACTTCTAAGTTATAGATTGATGTTTTAGCTAGATGAGATAATGATTCAGCCAGTCTCTTAAAATTGTCCATCCATATTAAAAGATTATATTTATCCACCCTATTCACTTGCATGATCATTTAGATCGTGACATGTGGGGGTAATTATTTGTTGATATTTTATTTGGGCTTTGAAGAATGATGACTTTTGTTGATTTGATATTATAAATAATATTGACCGACGGTCAGTCGTTTAATGCCCATTAAAAAGCCCACTTTCATGGGCTCAGAAATTTATTTTAATTTAGCTAAACGACTCACATCTCTCACCGCGCCAAATGCAGCTGAGGTTGCCAGTGCACCATATACTTGTAACGCTGGGGATACTTTACGCGTACGCACTTCTTTAGGCACAAATCCCATTTGTGCTTGAGTCGCCAATCGTGCGTCAATCTCTTCAGGCGATACATTTAAATGGATTTTGCGTTCAGGGATGTCAATGATGATTTCATCGCCTGTTTCCACAATGGCAATGATGCCACCATCCGCTGCTTCTGGCGATGCATGACCAATGGATAAACCAGAAGTTCCGCCAGAGAATCGGCCATCTGTCAATAATGCACAAGCCTTCCCTAACCCTTTGGATTTTAAGTAAGACGTTGGGTACAACATCTCTTGCATGCCGGGTCCGCCTTTTGGGCCTTCATAACGAATGATCACCACTTCACCGGCTTTCACTTCATCGTTTAAAATACCTTTAACGGCAGAATCCTGACTTTCATACACACGTGCACGACCTGTGAATTTTAAAATGGAATCATCCACACCCGCCGTTTTCACAATGCAGCCATCTTTTGCTAAGTTGCCATACAATACGGCAATGCCACCATCTTGGCTGTAAGCATGTTCACCACTTCTAATGCAGCCATTTTCACGGTCTGTATCTAATGATTCAAAGTAACGATCTTGGCTAAACGCTTCTGTGGTGCGTACGCCACCTGGTGCTGATTGATAAAAATGTTTAATTGTTTCATCCTGTTGCGTCATCACATCCCAACGCTCAATGGCATCTTTCAATGTTGGAGCATGCACAGTTGGGCAATCGGTATGCAATAAATTCATGCGCGCCAATTCACCTAGAATACCAATGATGCCGCCTGCGCGATGCACATCTTCCATATGATATCGGCTGGTGGATGGAGACACTTTAGATAAATGTGGTACTTTGCGAGACAATCGATCAATGTCCTGCATGGTAAAACCAACACCCGCTTCATGGGCAGCCGCTAATAAATGCAACACAGTATTGCTCGATCCGCCCATGGCAATGTCAAGCATCATGGCATTTTCAAAAGCTTTAAACGAGGCAATCGAACGTGGCAATACTTGATGATTATCATTGTCATAATAATCGCGCGTGTTTTTTACGATGAGGCGCGCCGCTTCAAAAAAGAGTTCTTGACGATTTTTATGCGTGGCAACGAGTGAGCCATTACCGGGTAAAGATAAACCTAAGGCTTCCGTTAAGCAGTTCATGGAGTTTGCCGTAAACATCCCTGAACATGAGCCACACGTTGGACATGCATTTTCTTCAATGGCTTGAACTTTATCATCTGCTTCGCGATCATCCGCCGCCATTACCATGGCATCGACAAGATCAAGGCGCAATTTTTCATTGTTCCAAGTGAGCTTCCCTGATTCCATCGGGCCACCTGATACAAAAATGGTGGGAATATTCAAACGCATCGATGCCATCAACATGCCTGGGGTGATTTTATCGCAGTTTGAAATACAGATCATGGCATCTGCGCAGTGGGCATTGACCATATATTCTACAGAGTCCGCAATCAAATCACGGCTGGGCAGAGAGTACAACATCCCATCATGTCCCATTGCAATGCCATCATCCACGGCAATGGTGTTAAATTCTTTGGCAACGCCACCGGCTTTTTCAATTTCACGCGCCACCATTTGACCTAAATCTTTCAGGTGCACATGTCCTGGCACAAATTGCGTAAAAGAGTTAACAACGGCAATGATCGGTTTTTTAAAATCTTCATTGTTCATTCCTGTGGCACGCCACAACGCACGTGCCCCCGCCATATTACGACCTTGGGTCGATGTATGCGAACGATATTTCGGCATAGTTTTTCCCTGCTGTTCTAAATTCTATTAAATATTCCCTGCTCTAAAAAATTTTAGAGTGATTCGCCACTCACAAATCATTGATCAATTTAGGTTTTGATCCATTTTGCCTTTTGGGCGCTCTCCATGATGGTTCTAATTATATAGCATGCTTATCTAGCGAAAATCAACTCTAAAGCCGTATTCTAGGCACTTTGTTTCATTTAATGTTGAGACTCATATCAAAAGTATTTGAAAAATCAGCATCAACACCCATAAATGTGATCAAAAACTATACAGCCAAACTTTGTTAACTCATTGTAATTAAATATAACCATCAATAGTTAAATGCTAATACGATCATCTTACAATGGATCAATTATTTAAATGATCATCGTTTTTATTTGCAAAATTTTTAAAAATTCGTATCTTCTCATTAAGGAGGTGTTTTATATATTAAAAAATATGCATCAAACATACATGAGAAATTTAATTCATTAAAACAATACAACAACAAGTAAAATTTGAGGAGGACCCTATGTCTAATGCTGTAGAACAGGATCGCCAATACGATGTCGTCGTGCATCGTATCTACAATGATCCGCGATTCAAAGAGATGGTGGCCAAAAAACAGAGATTCAGTCTCTGGCTACTGCTGCTCACATTAGGTTTTTATATTTTGATCATCATTGGCGTTGCCTTTGCACCTGATCTCGTTGGATTGCCGATGGCATCTGACATGGTGACCACGTGGGGCATTCCTGCGGGATTCTTTTTGATCATTTGGACCATTTTAATGACAGGCTATTACGTCTATCGCACCAATACTTATTATGATCCGATGACGGAAAAGTTGTTAAAGGAGATCGCCAATGAAATTAAATAATGTCTTTAAGCAATTGTTGTGCTTAGCCATTTTGGGCGTGGGCAGCTTTGCCTTAGCACAAACAACAGGCGGCGGTAAAAACTGGACCGCCATCATCATGTTCTTCGTCTTTGTGTTTGCAACGATCGCCATCACATTTTGGGCATCGAATAAAACAAAATCCGCCTCTGACTTCTATACCGCTGGCGGCGGCATCTCAGGCTTTCAAAATGGTTTAGCGATTGCCGGTGACTATTTATCTTCAGCCTCTTTCCTTGGGATCTCTGCCCTTGTGTTTGCATCAGGTTATGATGGTTTAATTTACTCATTTGGCTTCTTCATTGGTTGGCCGGTGATTTTATTCCTCATGGCAGAACGCTTTAGAAACTTAGGTCGCTTCACATTTGCGGACGTGACCGCATTTCGTTTGAATCAAACGCCTATTCGTATTTTAGCGGTGTTCTCCACAATGGCGATCGTGTTGTTATATTTGATCGCACAAATGGTGGGCGCGGGTAAATTAATCGAATTGCTCTTTGGCTTAAACTACAACATTGCTGTTTTCATCGTGGGCATTTTGATGATGATCTATGTATTGTTAGGCGGCATGTTGGCCACAACATGGGTGCAAATGATCAAAGCCGTTTTGATTTTGATCGGCGCAACGTTCATGTCCATCGTGGTTTTATATTGGGTGGGCTTTAACCTTGAAACGTTGTTTGTTGAAGCGACAGATGTTCACAATGCAGGCACTGCGTTGATGAAACCAGGTTTGGCATATTCTAACCCGATCGATACCATCTCTTTAGGCATTGGCTTAATGTTTGGTACGGCAGGTTTGCCACACATCTTGATGCGTTTCTTCACGGTTAAAGATGCCAAAGAAGCAAGAAAATCAGCATTATACGCAACAGGCTTCATTGGTTACTTCTATTTATTGATGTTCATCATCGGCTTTGGCGCGATCTTATATGTGACCGGCAAACCTGAATACACCAATGCAGATGGCTTAATTGTGGGCGGTGCGAACATGGTTGCCATCCATTTATCTCATGCAGTCGGCGGTAACGTATTGTTAGGCTTCATGTCTGCGGTGACATTTGCAACATTGGTTGCGGTTGTTGCAGGTTTAACCTTATCAGGTGCATCTGCCATCAGTCATGACTTCTATGCCAACGTCATCAAAAAAGGCAAACCTGTGATGAAAACTGAGTTGATGATTTCACGCATCACCACAGCATCCTTAGGCATCATTGCAATTTTATTGGGATTATTGTTTGAACATCAAAACGTTGCCTTCTTAGTGGGCTTAGCCTTCTCCATTGCAGCCTCTGCAAACTTCCCATTATTGTTCTTATCCATGTATTGGAAACGCTTGACCACAAAAGGCGCGGTCATTGGTGGTGCAGCAGGTTTAATCAGTGCGGTATTGATGATCCTCTTTGGCCCAGAAGTTTGGGTGAAAGTATTAGGTCACGACAGCCCATTGTTCCCATACAATAACCCTGCGTTATTCTCCATTCCAATTGCATTCATTGTCACATTTGTGGTGTCATCTATGGATAACTCACAACAAGCTGAAGAAGAGCGTTCTAAATTCATCAGCCAATATGTGCGTTCACAAGTGGGCGGCGAAGGCATCTCTGAAGCGATTCAACAATATCGCCAAGTGAATCATCCTGAATTTTTCACTGAAGCGCAAAATAAATCATCATAAAATTCCTTTAAAAGGGAATGAAATGACTCAATACCTGAACGCTGTTTCAGGTATTTTTTTGCCAACATTCTAAAAAACCATAACCATTTTAAATTGTAATGAAATGTTAATGTTCGCTACAATGGTTTCAGTTTCATGGACTGTTGTGAAACTTAATCTATACGATTACTCTCCTTACAAAAAAGCCCTAAAAATATTTTAGGGCTTTTTCTTATGCATGAATGCGTACAATCTTTAAGGGATTTTATAATCCAACGTCGAAGTGGCACCGCGATCGATCCCTAAATGTTTAACCAATGCTGGCAATACACTTTCCAATTCTTTTTTCAAAGTATACGGCGGATTGACAATGAACATGCCGCTGCCAAACATACCAAATTGATCACCTTCAGGTTCTGTGACAGAAAGCGTTACATTGAGGTAATTGTCTTTAAACAATTGTTCCAATTTATTGGGCAAATTCAAACTTTCATTGCGTGGCAGCAACGGATACCAAACCATATAACAACCCGTTGAAAACCGTTCATGCGCTTCTTGCAATGTTTTGATCACCGTTTGATAATCTTTTTTATCTTCATATGGCGGATCAATCAATACCACAGCGCGGCGTGACGATGGCGGCAATAAGCCAATCAAACCTTTAAAGCCATCCGTGATGCCCACTTGGTACTTGACGCCTTGCCCTTTCATGTTGTTGATGAGAATTTCTGAATCCGTTGGATGCAATTCAAATAACTTCATGCGATCGGTGCTTCGCACCAACTTTTGGGCAATCACAGGCGAACCCGGATAAAAGCGTTTTTTACCCGTTTGAAATTGATTGATGAACAATAAAAAATCATCCAAGGCTTTTGGCAGATCATCCGCTTGTTGCAATGTGCCAATGCCCGCTTCATATTCACCCGTTTTTTCCGCAAAAGGATGATGGGTATCATAAAGCCCCGCACCAGAATGCGTATCAATGTACCAATATGGTTTATCTTTTTGATTGTAATAGTTTAAAACAGAAAACAGCACAAAGTGCTTGAGGGCATCTGCATGATTGCCCGCATGAAAGCCATGACGATAACTTAGCATAAATTATTTAGACTCAAAATAAGTGATGTAAAGGAGAGCAGCCACCATAATGATCGCGCCCAGCCAAAATTGGGTGCCCACCGTCCAGCCAAAAAAGACAAAGCCTAAGAGCGTATTTAACGGCAGTTTTAGATAATCAAAGGGTTGAATGTAAATGGCATCCGCCACATGATACGCTTTGACTAAGGTAAATTGTGCAATCATGGTTAAAAAACCCAACACCAATAAATAGCCCATCAATCCCACATCCCACACCAAATGCTCCACTTTCAGCGCATGCGTGAAATTATCCGTCAGCGCCAATACTAAGTTAATTGGAAACATGATGAGATAGAGATAAAAAAGAAGGGTTAAAGGATGATCTTTATCGGCTAAGTATTTAATCAATAATGAATAAATAGCCCAAAAGAAAGCCGCAGCCAATGGTAAAAATGCCACGTAATTCATGGCGGCATAACTGGGGTTTAAAATTAGGATTGCACCCACAAACCCCATCAATGTCACTAAAATACGCACCGACGTGGCTTTTTCTTTCAAAAATAGGAATGCACCGATGCTGGCAAATAATGGCGATGTCATCAGCAAAGCAACGCCTTCCCCAATCGGAAATTGAAGGTTCAGTGCTTTCACCCACAGCTGAACCCCAACAATTGCGGCTAAAATGCGTAAAAAGTGAATCCAAAAACGCTCTGTTTTCGCCACTGTTTTCAACCCAGCTTTTAAAAATGTGGGCAGTAAAAAACAGAAGGCAAAGCTGTATTGAAAAAAAGCAATCCAACTTGAGCTGATGGGATACTGCTGACTGATGTACGGCGTGATCACATTGATGGCAGCAAAGGCAATACCTGTGGCCATCATCCAACAAGCACCCATCATTGGTTTTTGCATATTACAACTCTGTACCCATATAACCTAATGCATTGAGTGAACGTTCATCATCTGACCAACCTTGACGCACTTTCACAAACGCTTTTAAAAATACTTTTTTCTCAAACAATTTTTCTAAATCTTGGCGCGCTTGTGTGCTTGCTTCTTTGAGTGTCACACCGCTTTTACCAATCACGATGCCTTTTTGACTTTCGCGCTCAACCCATACAATGGCATTGATGCGAATGATCTCTGGTTCCACTTCAAAGCTTTCCACTTCCACTGTCAATGCATACGGAATCTCTTGATTTAAGCGGCGCGTTAATTTTTCACGCAACACTTCACTCGCTAAGAACGCACTCGATGCTGTAGTGATTTCATCTTCACTGAACAAAAATGGCTGTTCAGGCAGATAATGCGTTAAAGATTTGATTACCAATTTCATCTGTTTTTCATCTAATGCAGAGATCGGAATGCATTCCGCAAACTGATATTTACTCATCATTTCAGATAAAAATGGGAACAAGGTTTCCTTATCTTTCACATGATCAATTTTATTGACCACTAAAATCACAGGCTTATCAATGTATTTTAAGCGCTTTAATGCCAAGGCATCATCATCGGTGAATTTTAAAGCTTCCACCATAAATAAAATCACATCCGCCATTTCAAGTGAACTGGTGGCGGTTTTATTTAAATGGCGGTTCAATGCTGAATGCTCAGCCACGTGCAATCCTGGTGTATCAATGAAGATCGCTTGGCAATAATGATCCGTATAAATACCCGTAATGGCGTGACGCGTGGTTTGTGGCTTACTGGATGTAATGCTCACTTTTTGACCAATCAAACGATTCATCAATGTGGATTTGCCCACATTCGGTCGGCCAATGATGGAAACGTAGCCTGAGTGTTGGTTTTGATTCATAGTAACTTATCAAGCATCAACTGGGCGGCATTCTGCTCTGCCCTTTTTTTGCTTGTTCCTTCTGCAATGGTTGTAAATGATTGAGCATGACACGCCACTTTAAAGCTTTGAGCGTGGTCTTGTCCTTCAATGGCCACGATCTCATACTCTGGTATCGATTTATTGATGGCTTGCAAATGCTCTTGTAAACGGCTCTTTGGATCCTTCACAGATTCTGTGATGCATTGGAAAGAGCGCTCATTAATGGTGTGTAACTCCGCTTCATATAGGCGTAAAATCATGGCTTTAGCGCTTTCAAAGTTGCTGTCTAAAAAGACCGCAGCAATGATGGCTTCCACCGTGTCTGCTAAAATGCTTGCGCGTTTTGCACCATCGTTTTTACGCTCACCATAGCTGATCACCAAATGTTTTTGTAGATCTAAGGATTTTGCAATGGTGTGCAGCGTCTCTTCCTTCACTAAGTGGGCACGAATGTTTGATAATTCACCCTCTTTAGCATCCGGAAAACGTTCATACAACGCATGGGCAATTGTGAAATTTAAGCAGCCATCTCCCAAAAACTCTAAACGTTCATTGTGAACGCGGGAAACTGAGCGGTGAACCAACGCTTGTTTTAACAAAGCGATGTTCGTAAATTGGTATCCGAGTTTTTCTTGTAGTCGATCAATCATAACTATTTCAATACTGTGAAAATGTGGTCACAATCTTTCAATTGCGTCACACATTTGTAATTCATCCAAATAAAATTGGCTTTACCCACCAATTGATTATCATTGACAAAGCCCCAATAACGGCTGTCTAAACTATTATCGCGGTTATCGCCAAAAGCCAAGTATTGTCCATCTGGCACTTTAAATGGAAATGGGCGCAGGATGTCCAACCCGGCATCTGCACGCGTCAAGTATGGCAACTGCTGCACGCCATGCTCAACGATGCCATCTTTAGATGGCAGGTATTCTGTAAAGATCAAATCTGATTCAGGCTCAATGGCTGGCCCGACATATTCATATTTAACAGGCACACCATTGATGGTGAGCATTTTGTCTTTATAATCCACCACATCACCTGGTAAACCCACAATGCGCTTGATGTAATTGATGCGCTCATCTTTTGGGTATTTAAACACGGCAATGTCACCGCGCTCAACGCCTTCGCCGGCCTTGCTGAAAATGCGCTCATTGGTGATCGGGTAACGCAAACCAAATGACCAGCGATTGGCCACAATCATGTCACCGGCATATAATGTCGGTTGCATTGAGCCACTTGGGATGATGAACGGCTCTGCGATGAATGTACGCAGCACCGTCAAAAAGAGAACAACCGGAAACAAAAATGCTGCCCAATCCACCAGTGCCGGCAATTTTGTATCCTTTGTGCGCTTTTTCTTAAAATATAAGCGATCAATGAGCAGAATTAAACCCGTCACAGGCACTGCAAACACAATGGCAATCGCCAAGTAATGCGTGAATTGGGAAAACATCGTAATATCCTTTGTCTATTTATCAACTTGCAATACAGCTAAGAAGGCAGATTGTGGAATTTCCACGTTACCCACTTGCTTCATGCGTTTTTTACCCGCTTTTTGTTTCTCGAGTAATTTGCGCTTACGGCTCACGTCACCGCCGTAACATTTCGCCAATACGTCTTTACGCATCGCTTTGACAGTGCTTCTTGCAATGATTTGCGCACCAATCGCCGCCTGAATGGCAATGTCAAACATCTGGCGTGGAATCAACTCTTTCATTTTTTCCACCAAATCGCGACCACGATACACCGCATTGTCTTTATGCACAATGAGCGCTAACGCATCAACCGTTTCACCATTGATGAGGATGTCCACTTTCGCAAGATTGGCCGCTTCATAGCGCACAAATTCATAGTCGAAAGAAGCATAACCACGAGACACTGATTTTAAGCGGTCAAAGAAGTCAAGCACCACTTCACTCATCGGCAATTCAAATTGCAATTGCACCTGGGAGCCTGCATACACAATGTTCTTTTGTACGCCGCGCTTTTCCACACACAATGTGATGATGTTGCCTAAGTACTCTTGTGGCGTCAAAATATTTGCACGAATGATCGGCTCACGGATTTCACTGATTTTATTTGGCGCAGGTAAATCATTCGGGTTATCAATCAATACCACTTCACCATCCGTTTTTTCTAATTCATAAATTACGGTTGGCGCAGTTGTGATTAAGTCTAAATCATATTCACGTTCTAAACGCTCTTGAATGATCTCCATGTGTAGCATGCCTAAGAAGCCACAACGGAAACCAAACCCCAACGCTTGAGAAGATTCAGGTTCAAAGTTTAAAGATGCATCATTTAAACGTAATTTTTGTAACGCTTCGCGTAAATTTTCATAATCTGATGAATCCACAGGAAACAGACCGGAGAATACGCGCGATTGTACTTTTTGGAAGCCTGGCACAGCTTCTGTGGCCGGATTGTTTTCTAATGTTAAGGTGTCACCGACTGGCACGCCATCAATGTCTTTAATCCCGGCGATCACAAAACCCACTTGCCCTGCGGACAATTCTGTTTTATCTAAACGCTTAGGTGTAAACACACCCACATGGCTCACTTGATAGTTACGCTTTGTGCTCATCACTTGCATTTTGTCACGCACGCGAAGGGTTCCTTCAAAGATGCGCACCAAAGAGATTACGCCCACATAAGGGTCAAACCATGAGTCAATGATCAATGCTTTTAATGGCGCATTTGGATCACCTTTTGGTGCAGGGATTTTTTGTACCAATGTTTCGAGTACATCTTCAACCCCCATACCTGTTTTAGCAGAACACGTCACGGCATCCATCGCTTCAATGCCAATGATGTCTTCAATTTCAGCAGCAACTTTCATCGGATCTGCTGCTGGTAAGTCAATCTTATTTAAGACAGGGACAACTTCTAGCCCATGATCAATCGCCGTATAGCAGTTGGCCACCGATTGTGCTTCAACGCCTTGAGCCGCATCCACCACCAAAAGCGCCCCCTCACAGGCAAAAAGTGAGCGAGACACTTCATAAGAGAAGTCCACGTGTCCTGGCGTATCAATGAAGTTCAAATGGTAAACTTCCCCATTTTTAGCTTTATAGTCCAATGACACAGAGTGTGCTTTAATCGTAATGCCACGTTCACGCTCAATGTCCATGGAGTCTAACACTTGAGCCTCCATTTCTCGTTCGCTCAAGCCATCACAAATTTGGATAAAACGATCGGCGATCGTGGATTTACCATGATCAATATGGGCAATAATGGAAAAGTTTCTAATGTTCTTCATGCAGTTAATGTCTACCAAAGTAAAGAGGAGAGAACTCTATATGATTCCTCTCCTAAATTCAAATAACAGCTTACAATTATAATGGAATTACTGAGCTTTTGTTGAGTTTTTCTCAAGGTATGCTTTGTAGGCGCGATTGAAGGCATTTGGCAAAGGTTTTAACACGCCTAAATATTCATAGAGTTCCGTTTGATATAAGCGATGCTGATATTTATGCGCTTTACTGCTAAAGGGATACGCCACACAATACAAAAATGCAAAGAGCGACACCACAAATATCAATAAGCTGATTAAGTTCGGCGAAGGTGGCGGCGCACCAAATTGATTATTGCCTTCAATCCCTGGCATAGAAAAGAGCAAAATCGCCCCAATGATCATCCCCGCATACACCACCCATTTAATGATGGCATCAATCTGTTGTAAAAAATGACGTTGGTTCGTTTGTGCTAAATACTCTTTCAATTCTGCCTTTAAGCCAAAGTATTGCTCACTCATACTGTGTTCTCTGACAAAAAGCTCCGCAAACTGCACTTGGGCATCTTTGAGCACATAGTAGTTTTGTACAAATAGGCTAAAAATCAACGTGAAGATTAAAATCGTCACAAATGCCATCTTCCCAATGGATAAATTATCAATGTCACAAAAACGCTGGCTGACAATCATCAACATAAATGTAATGGCAAAGAAGATAAAGAAGAATGAGATGATGAAACTTGCACTGCCTAACGCATCATATAGATAAAGCGGCAAAATATTGAGACAACCAAATAAAATGGCAAATGCCAAAGTGATTCGGTACAGAAAATACAAACGCCCAATGCGCACACCGCTGTGCAATAAAGGCGGCGTTGGGGCAATGTCACGATCATCAATCTCAATATTATGATTGGGATTGGCACGGGTTTTGGCAATGCGCTTCATCTTCTCAACACGGTTGCTCTCTAATGCAGAAACATCATCTGTGTGGCGCATCAATGTCAATTTTTCAGGCGCTTTCAAATAATCTTTTGCGGCTAATTTTCGCTCAGTGTGTGTCGGCGAATGATCAGTCGCCGCAGGTTTCGCGTTAGGCGCAATGGTTTGTGTTCGCGTAACCTCCGGCATTGATAAATCAGGCATTAGGTCATCGACATCTAAATCAATGTCCGCAATTAAACCCGCCTCTGCCAATGCTGTTTGATATTCAATGGCATCACCTTCAGACAAACCGGTGATCAACACAATCGATTGACCCCCTTTTGCAAAAAACCTCTGATAAACCTCTTCGGTCGTTTGATCAAAAAGATCAGACAAATTTTCAAGGATCATCTTTTGATCAACCGTGCGATCAACCTTTCCTCGAAAAACGACTTTGTATTTCATAAAACCTTTTACACTCTAATGAATTAAGACAATTAAAAAAAGTTCTTAAATGAAAACCACTCGTGTCATCACTTAAAAACTGAAGTATATAAAATAAAATGGACAGTGAGCATTTAAATTAGATCAAATAATACTCAAAAATAGGAAGTGCCCTGCATTATATAATTTTTTTAAAAAAATAATGCCATATCGTGTAGAATATAGATAAATGTCATATTATGTGTAAGTAATCTAAAGGGCGTTCGCCCATTTGCTGCAAATACCATCACACCACACAATTTACCTTCCACACTCATAATTTTTTTGAGGGTTTTCATGCGTATTTTTTTTGTTGCCTTGGTCATCTTCTCTACATTCTTTACCACAAGCTTTGCATCGAATGTCTCAAGCCACACATTTGATGGCAATCATTTATCGATGCTCTACACAATTCCCTTTATTGGCTTAATTGCGTCTGTTGCGTTATTGCCTTTAATCGCCCCAAAACTTTGGCTCAATCATTATGGGAAAATCACATTGGGCTGGAGCATCATTTTTTTCATTCCTTTGATCCTTAATTTTGGTTGGGGTGTCGGCGGCGCTGTGCTGGTGGACACACTCATCTCCGAATACATTCCCTTTATTTTATTGCTATTAACCTTATATGTGGTTTCAAGTGGCATTCAGATCACCGGTCACTTTGCCCCAAGCCCTGCTTTAAATGTGATGATTTTACTGATCGGTACTTTACTTGCGTCCATTATGGGCACAACAGGCGCCTCAATGTTACTCATTCGCCCAATACTGCAAGCAAACCAACATCGCCGCCATAAAGTGCATGTGGTGATCTTCTTTATCTTCTTAGTGGCCAACATTGGCGGCGGCTTAACGCCCCTTGGGGATCCGCCACTCTTTTTAGGATTCTTAGAAGGCGTGAGTTTCTTTTGGACACTGCAATACATGTTATTGCCTGTCATCATCACATCAAGCATGTTATTGATGCTCTTTTACCTTATTGATACCAAACTCTTTGCCCTTGAAGAGATCAAACCACAAAAATTAAAAGATAATCATTTTGTGATTAATGGAAAATTTAATTTTATATTAATCGCCGCGGTGCTTGCTGGCATCATCATCTCCGGATTTTGGAATCCAAACATTCAATTAGAAGTGTTTCATTCCACCATTGCCCTTGAGAATGTCTTTCGTGATGTACTCTTTCTAATCGTGATTTATCTCTCTTTTAAATTCACGCCAAAGCAGTTACGCATTGATAATCAATTCAACTGGGAACCCATATTAGAAGTTGCCAAACTCTTTTTAGGCATTTTCCTTACCATTACACCGGTGATTCTGATCCTTCAATCGACCGATCACCCTGTCACAGCATTTTTAATGCGCTTTGCACATGATGAAAGCGGTGCACCTAATAATGTGATCTACTTTTGGATCACCGCCACATTGTCCGCTTTCTTAGACAATGCCCCAACCTATTTGGTGTTCTTTAAAATGGCCATCGGTGATCATGCTCAAGGCGCCGCTTACTTAATGAATGTGATTCCAACAACATTGCTCACCATTTCAATGGCAACGGTGTTTACAGGGCCTTTAACCTACATCGCCAATGCTCCAAACTTCATGATCAAAAGCATTGCAGAGCAACAAGGCATTCGCATGCCAAGCTTCTTCAGTTATATGCTGATCGCCATTGGTACACTCTTACCCATTTACATTTTGCTCAATGTTATTTTCTTAATGTAAATTAAAATGCATTGGCAATCCAAGTGATGCGCGGTGGGGAGAATGAAGTGTCAATCCCCACCACATCAATGCGCGCATCCCCTTGATGATTCACTTGTTGTAAATAACGCTCCGCCGTTTTTCTAACTTTTTGCTGTTTACCAAATGTAATGCTCTCTAAAGGATCACCATGTAAGCGCGTATTTCTCACGCGCACCTCCACAAACACCAAAACGCCGCCCGTTTGCATGATGAGATCAATTTCGCCCATTTTGCAGCGATAATTTTTCATCACAAATTGAAGTCCATGGGCTTCTAAATGTGCCCGGGCATATGCTTCGCCCCAATCACCTGTTAATTGTGGTTCGCTCATTGCGTCATTTCCTTGTATAATCGTAACCCTTAAATTCAAGAATCAGAGAACTCTATGTCAATTTGCTACGTTGTTGCAACACCAATTGGAAATATTGATGATTGGTCACCGCGCGCCATCGAAACTTTAAAAAGCGTTGATGTCATTTTTGCCGAAGATACTCGACACTCCGCTAAACTGATGCAGCTTTTTAACATCCAAACGCCAATGCGCTCCCTGCATGATCACAACGAAACTGACCGCATAGATGAGATCTTAAATTTATTAAATGATGGACAAAATTGCGCCATCATTTCAGATGCGGGCACGCCGCTCATCTCTGATCCTGGCTTTAAAGTGGTGCGTGCCCTTCGTGAAGCCATGCAAACTGTGATTCCCATTCCCGGCGTCAGCGCATTGATCACCGCATTATCCGTTTCCGGCATTGCTACAGATCGTTTTAGCTTTGAAGGATTTTTACCAGCAAAATCCGCAGGCCGCAAAGCACGCATGAATGATGTACGTAAAGATCCGCGCACTTTGGTCTTTTATGAATCGAGCCACAGGATTCTACAAATGCTTGAAGATGCCATGGCAGTGTTTGGCGAAGATCGCTATGCTTTCATTGGCCGCGAGATGACCAAACGCTACGAAAGTTATCTTTCAGAGAGCCTTAAAAATCTTCACGACTATTATACAACCCATTCAGATGAACAACGCGGTGAGTATGTTGTGGTCATTGAAGGGGCAAAAGTTGACACAACAGAGTCAGAAAGCATCGATTTAACAGAGCTGTTAACCATCTTATTGGATGAATTGCCCTTAAAGCAAGCGGTGAGCATTGCCACAAAAGTGACAAAATTATCGAAAAATCATGTGTATCAAGCTGCACTGGCGATCCAAAATAACGTATAATCCCTCTGCAAATTAAGGAGTTGAAAAGTAATGTCAGACGCGACTGTCAATACCAGTACAAAATTATTACCGGGGGAACTCGGTCTTAGCCTCAAATTAGCAGGGCTTTTCTCCATTAGGATGCTGGGCATTTTCATCATATTGCCGGTACTTACCCTTTATAGCCAAAGCTTAACGGGCTCTACCCCCTTTTTAACAGGACTTGTGTTCGCAAGTTATGCCCTCACACAAATCTTATTGCAACCCATTTTTGGTGTGGTGTCCGATAAGATGGGCAGAAAACCTGCCTTAATCGCCGGCCTTGGCTTATTCATTGTGGGCAGCATCATTTTAATGTTTGCAAGCCATGTCTATGTGGCCATTTTAGGGCGCATCATTCAAGGCGCGGGGGCTGTTTCTGCCGTTGTCTTGGCACTAGCCACGGACTTAACCCGTGAATACATTCGCTCAAAAGTGATGGCCATGATTGGCGTGAGCATCGGTTTAACTTTTGGTGTCGCGGTGTCATTAGCCCCCATCATCTATATGGTGGCCAAAGGTTATGGCATTTTTGGTGTCTGTGCACTCATGGGTGCGCTTGGCATCTATGCCACCATTAAATTCATCCCTGATGCACCGATGCCCACAGAAGCAATGAAAACTAAGTGCGAAAGCATCTCTGAGCTCACACGCATCGCCTTTAGCAATGGCAATGTGGTGCGTTTATACTTTGGCGCATTCATGCTGCATCTATTATTGACCATGACCTTTGCTGCCATGCCAAGCCTCCTTTCTCAATTAGAAATCTCTGGCGGATCGGCCACCCTTTATTATGTGAGCACATTTTTCATCTCATGCGTCATCATGTTTGCCTGCGTAGGACTTGCTGAACGCTTTTATCGTCACCGCATTTTATTCTTAGTGGCCATTTTATTTTTAGCACTCGCGTATTTAGGCTTAATCATTTCTGAAGAAGGCAGTCATGCCCTATTTTTCTGGGGCTTACTGTTATTTTTCTTTGGCTTTAATGTGATGGAAGCGATGCAACCTTCCATCATGTCTCGCGCAGCCGATCAACACTATCGCGGTACCATTATGGGTGTTTTTTCCTCATCACAATTTTTAGGCACATCCATTGGTGGCATGCTTGGCGCTACAATCAGCGGTTATTTTGGCGTACAATATGTCTTTTACTTGGCATTTCTTTTAGCAGCAGTTTGGTTCGCAATCGCATGGCCGATGCAAAATCCTGTTAAACCTCAAAAGAAAGCAGACGCATAATGGAAGCAGAAACCTTAAAAATTAAAGTGGCACAAAAAATGATCGGGCTGATTGATCTGCCCTATCTATTTTTAAACCTAGATGCCCAAAAAGTGGCACAAGAAGTGACAACCATTGGGCCCATTGCCTCAATCACAACCTTTGCGCAACACATTGCCCCACTTCGTGAAGCATTAGGCGACAATCCACCGACATTGTCATGCATCATCAACTATCCAAATGGCCCTTTTAATACCTACAACGCCACCCAAGAGATGAAACAAGCCATCGAAGCTGGCACTGATGAAATTGACCTCGTCTTTCCCTATCAAGCCTTGGTCAATCGTCAAGCGGGCTTATGTTTGAAATTTTTGAACACCATGCGTGAAACCGCAGGTGATACGCCATTAAAGCTCACCATTGAAGCGGGCATTTTACAAGATGCCAAATGGATTCGAAAAGCCACAGAACTTGCTGTCAGAAGTGGCATGAATGTCGTCAAAACCGCTTCAGGACGCAATCGTCAACAAATCACCCTCACCATGGTGCAAATGATGCTGACTGTGATTGAAGACATGAATCCTGAAACGGGCATTCACATCGTGACAACCAACAACAATTTTACCGAAGCTTCACAATACTTAGAGGAAGTCATCAACCGTTTAGGCACATCATGGGTTGATGCTTCTCATTTCCGTTTAAGTGGTCCGAATTTGGTCAGCTCCATTTCAGAGCTGCTCGCTAAAGACCATGCTATTTAATATTTTTAATCTGAGAGTTTTATGAATCCACAATTAACCATCGCACAAAAAAGTGTTTCTAAAGTTAGCCGTTTAATCAATCAAATCTTTGAACAAACTGCTAAATTAAGCCAAGCACAACGCGAAGAGACCGAACGTTTTGACATCTTTTACGCACAAATCGAAACTGAAATTGCCAAAGAGATTTTATACGCTTATCCAGATCATACGGTCGAAACAAAACTCACGGGCGTTCATGGCAAAGCTGACAATAAATCTTATTGGTATGTGAGCGGCATCGTTGGCAAACAAAACTTCTTAGGTGGCAATCCTGACTTTGCTGTTTCTGTGGCTTATATGGTTGAAGACAAATTAATGGCAGCATATGTTTATGCGCCTGTGTCACAAAAAACCTATATGGCTGTGAAAAATGAAGGTGCGACACTCAATGACATTCGCATCCGTTTACCTCGCCACAGCGGCCGCATCAGCGATGCCCTTTTACTCACAGATGCTCGTTCATTGCGTAAAGAAAACGTGATGATGACCGCGCATTTACATCACCTCTCTTTAGGTGTTAGAGTATTAGGCGATGAAGCATTGAGCATCTGCGAAATGATCGAAGGCAAAGCATCTGCCGCTTGGTTGAATGCGTTTGATCCTTGTGATCATTTAGCGGCTGTATTGATTGCCCAAGAAGGCGGCGCTTTAGCCACTGACTTTAGCGGTAATGAAGTGGACATCAGCGCTGAAAATGCAGCTTTCGCCACACCTAAATTATTGAAACCTTTATTACAATCCATCCATCAAGCCAAACGTTAATGAAGATCCGGAAATCTCACCTACTTGCCCCATTGTTAACCCTGTGCTTCATGCCAGAAGCCCACAGTTTATCGTTGTTGATGCAAAAGTATCACAATGTGGAGTTTGCAGTGGTTGAGGTTTCCGAACATGATTCATTACAACTTTTTTGGAAAAATCCAGCCACTGAGCAGCCGTATCAATCTTTTTCAACCCTCAATAAGACGCTGCAAAAAGAGAAAAAGCAGCTTCTGTTTGCCATCAACTCTGGCATTTTTGGACAAGATCAATCGCCGCTTGGTTGGCATATGGAAAAAGGTGAGCTCTTAAAGGGCTTAAATCAGATCACACGCACAAATGCCATCGGGAACTTTTCATTGATCCCGAATGGCGTTTTTTTTGTCAATAAAGATGGATCGCGCCATGTGTTGGAAACAGAAAATTTTCTTCGCAATCAAAAGCGCTATGAGCCTTTATATGCCACACAATCTGGCCCGATGCTTGTGGTCAATGGTCAATTGCACCCAAAATTCTTCCCATCTTCCGACAGCTTAAAATACCGCAGCGGCGTTTGTGTTAAAAACAACACCACGTATTTTGCCGTCACACAAAGCCCCATTAATTTTTATTACTTTGCCAAATTCTTTCAAGCGGAACTTGGCTGCAAAGATGCCCTTTATCTTGATGGCACATTATCACAACTCTCTTACCTTGGAAAAATTTATGGCGCACCCTTTTGGAATGTGCGCCCATATGTAGGCATTTGGGCCGTTACGAGCCCGATGACAAAGGAAACGTCAAAGTAATCATCAATCCGCCATCGGCATGATTTTTTGCCTCAATGGTGCCGTGATGATGCTTCACCATTTGCCCTGCGATGGCTAAACCTAAACCGGCACCATTTGAATCCGGCACCTCTTCATTCTCCGCACGATAAAACGCCTCAAATAAGCGCCCTAAATCCTTTGGCTGAACGCCGGGACCATCATCATGCACGCTGATGATCAATTGATCATTCACCACTTTAAAGGCAACATCAATGCGCGTTTTAGCATAATGGATGGCATTACGCAAAATGTTCTCAATCCCGCTTTGAAAGTTTTCCACATTTAACAGCACGTTGATCTCTGGCACGTCATCATAATGAAGCTGTTTGCCATTGGCATCGGCTTCAAACGCCGCCTCTGCCAATAGTTCAATCAATGCTGACGTTAAAGGTACCGATTCATGTTGCTCACGGCGCAAAATCAATTCACGAGACAATGACAACATCGCCTGAATACGATCTTCAATTAAAATGAGGTTTTGCTCAATTCGGTCAATGTCCGGCGCTAAGGATGCATCTGTTTTACGGCGCAACATACCATTGGTTAAACGAATGCGCGTCAAAGGTGTTCTCAGCTCATGGGACATGTTCCCAAAAAGGCGATTCTTCTCTGCTTCTGCCTTTTGCAGCTCTTCGACCATTTGATTAAAGCTTTGCCCAAGATAACTGAACTCCACCGTCCCTTTTTCAAGGGCAGGATCCACTTCCCAATCGCCTTTCGCCACCCGATCGGCCGCTTGTTTTAAGCGCTTAATTGGACGATAGAGCGAATAGGTGAGTAAAAAGATAAAAGGCAAACTGGCAAAGAGCATCAACAACAGTAACAGTGAAGGCGATTTAAACATCATGCTCACATAATACGATTGCGGTAATTTTGGAAAGAGCATATAAAACTGATAACGCGCCCCTTCCACCTCAAAAGGCCCCATGATCATTTGCGAATTGATCACTTGTTGATGCGGTACATCTTCATCCGTCACCGCCGTAATGAATTCACGATACTCAGGATTATCCACACTACTGATGGAATAGGCTAAATATTCAGGATCATTGGTTTTCGGAATGGCAATGAAGCGCCCTGCATTTTTAGCATGGCGCATCTGTAACTGGCGATCAAGGCGCTGTTGAATCTTCTCCCGCTCAGCACTTGGCACTTCACGAATGCGCCTTTGATCAAGCGTTGGAATGATGATGGCGATGGAGACCACCGCAATGCAATAGATCAAAAAGACAAAAAAGATCCGCACACTCAACAAAGAGAAAAATTTACGCACGCCTCACCCCTTATTCAATGAACATATAACCTAAACCATGAATGGTTTTAAACCATGGCATGCCGTTGTCACGATCGGGAATTTTCTTACGCAGATTGCTCACATGCATGTCAATGACGCGGTCAAACGCTTGATGACGCTTTCCTAAAATTTCGCGGCTCAATTCATCTCGGCTGATGGCTTTGCCGCGGTTTTTCACCATATACAACAATAATGAGAATTCCGTATACGTTAAATCGATTGGTTTGCCGGCAAAGCTTGCTTGAAACTGCGCTTGATTGAGCTCTAATTGATCCACTTTAATCACATTGTGATCCTGCGGCGCCTCTTCTGCATTGGCACGGCGCAATAATGCACGGATGCGCGCAATCAACTCACGATCATCAAAAGGCTTGCCAATATAATCATCAGCGCCAAGCTCTAGCCCAAGCACGCGATCAATGCTGTCACCTTTTGCTGAAAGCATCAATACGGGCAATAAAGGATGCGTGCTTCTCACCTCTTTTAATGTGTCCCAGCCATTCTTTTTGGGCATCATCACATCTAAAATCAATACATCTGGCGTTGTGTGTGCCATATAAGCTAAGCACTCTTCCCCGTTGTTACACACATCGACGGCAAAGCCCTCAAAGGTCAATAACTCCGAGATCAACGCTTGCAGTTGTAAATCATCATCCACCAATAAAATATGTTCCATGACTACCTCCTTAGGCCATTATAGCGGCTTCTCTACAACTGTCGAAAAACATTTACGCCGCTTTACATTCTCTAGACTGCCTTTTACAAGCACGGGCTTATCATGTACTCAATCTAAAAACATTCACATGAGGACATTGATATGAAAAAGTTAGCTTTAGCAGTGATTGGCGTGATTGCACTTTCAAGCGCCGCGATGGCAAAACCGGATCGTGAACCTAACATCGATCGCTTGCAATTAACGCAAGAACAGAGCGCGCAAATGAAGTCATTGCATGAATCCATGCAAAAAGAGCGTGAAGCCACACATGCCGCTCATCAAGCAGAGATGAAAAACCTCTTAGAAAACCCAACCTTTAATGCAGATCAAGCACGTAAAATGCACCAAAAACATCGTGATGATCGCGCTGTACAAAAATTGCAACACAAGCATGTGGTGTATCAAGTATTAACGCCAGAACAACGCGCTGAATATTTAAAAGCACACGATGGCAAAGGTCCGCGCATGAACCATGACGGAAAAGGCCACAAAGGTCATCGTCAACACCCATAGTTTACCCTGATTTACCCCGATTCTCTCACACTCTCCTTATCCCATCTTCGCGATGGGATCTTTTTTTGCTCATCGAAAAAGACTACATAATAATGACATTAAAGCCATATTTATGCACCATAATTCACAATGAGTCTCAAAAATCCCCGAGGAAATAGATGCTCACCCATTAAATTAGGTAACTTATTTGTAATGAATTCCCACAAAAAAAGGATCTTTCGATCCCCTTTTTATACATCTATCTAACCATCAATGAGTGAACCACTTCGCCACATGATACAGCGTCAATAATTTGCTGAGCTGCTCAGGAATGGCATCAAGCGCTAAGCTTGGGTAATCATGCTTATAGCTGATCAGCAATGCCACAAACGCACTGTCGCAGCGACTGACAGAATTTAACGACAACAGGCTAGGCGCCTCATTTTTAAACGCCGTACGAATCACACGATCATACTCAGGAATGGTGAATTTATTAAACTCGCCAATCAATTGATAAACGCCTTGTCCTGTCGCTTTCAAGCAGTCACTCATGTTGATGTCCTATTTATTTTTTTGCGCTAAGGTTTCAATCATACCATCAATGCCTTTAGCATTCACCAATTCACGGATTTCCGTACGATAGCTCGTCACAATGCTCACGCCTTCAATGGAAACATCATACACCAACCATTTACCGCCAGATTTGATCATTGAATAGTTCACAGCTACAGGTTTATGGCTTGATGATGTGATTTCTGAACGCACTGTCACTTCATTTTTGTTTTTCGCATTTGGTGGCAATGGGAATACATTGACTTTATCATCGGTGTATTCAAGCAATGCGCTACCGTAAGCATTGATCAACAATTTTTTAAATTCATTCATAAAGCGATCACGCTGAGCAGGCGTTGCATCACGCCAAGCACGACCCATCACCCATTGTGACATGGTGTTAAAATCAAAATATGGCACCGCCATTTTTTCAATAAAACCATACAAACGTTTTGGATTCTGCTTTAAGGCAGTTTCCTCTTTTTTCAAGGCATTGATCAATTGTGCAGAGGCTTTTTCAATGGTCTGCTCTGGCGTATCAGCTGCATACACCATTGAACACATCGAAACCACCACCATCAGTGCCACAGACTTCAATAATTTTACAAGTTTCATACACTTCTTCCTATGGTTAATAAAAACTGTTGTGTCCCATCTATCATTCTAACATTATAGAATGATCACTTCAGGCTCTAAACAAATACCAAATGCCGCCTCAACGGCTTGCATCACTTTTACACTGTGTGCATAGAGCGCTTGCCCTGTTGCACCGCCTAAATTCACTAAAATGAGGGCTTGCTTTTCATACATGCCCACATTGTTTGCATATTGCCCTTTAAATCCTAAACGATCGATGAGCTGACCTGCGGACAATTTACATTGTTCTCCATAAGGATAGATCACCAAATCTGGATATTGTGCTTTTAATGCCTCAGCTTTCGCAAGATCCACCACAGGGTTCTTAAAAAAGCTGCCAGCACTGCCAAGCTCACTCACTTCAGGCAATTTCGAGCGACGCACCGCAATCACTGCATTAAAGATATCAAGCGATGCCGGTTCATCAATCCCATGTGCATGTAAATGTGCTTGTAAGGCAGGATAAAAGCGCTCATAGACATGCGGTGATTTAGATAAACGAAAATCCACACTCACAATTAAACGATCTTTCAAAGCAGATTTAAAAATGCTGTCTCGATACGCAAAAGCACATTCATCGTTGCCATAGGCTTCAAAGCATTGCGTATTTAAGTTGTACACATGGACACGCTCAATGAATTGACATGCCTCAATGCCATAAGCTCCAATGTTTTGCACAGGCGTCGCGCCCACTTGCCCGGGAATATAGGCCAAGCATTCTAATCCATGCCAACCTTCAGACAAAGTATGCGCCACAAAAGGATGCCAAGGCTCACCTGCATACGCTTTGACTAAAACTGACGCATCATTCTCTTCAATGATCTCAATGCCGCGCATACAATTATGCACCACAGTGCCTACATAATCTTCGGTGAACAATACATTACTACCACCGCCTAAATAAAACAGCGGCGTTTTTAAGTCGCTCAATCCTGCTAAATCATCTAGCACATCAATGCGATAATAATGAGCCGCTTGAGCTGCAATGCCAAACGTGTTCACATTGACTAAATTAAAATTGTGCTCAATCATACCATCTACTTTTTTGAGAGACGCTCTAGCGCCGTTTGTGCTTCCGTCACATTTGCTTTGGCCGCTTTTTGATACCAAGCTTTGGCTTCCTCAAGATTTATCACCTCAGGATACTCTTCAAAAATGCGGCCTAAATTATATTGTGCATTACTGTCATTTTTTTGTGCCGCCTCGCCATACCAATAAATGGCACGCTCTAAATCTTTATCCACACCAATGCCACGCTCAAAGGCACGCGCCACACAATTTTGCGCTTCAATGTTGCCCGCTTCTGCGGCGGATCGGTAGTAATCATAAGCACGGCGATTGTCTTTTTCAACCCCAAAGCCATGTTCATACAGATGGCCTAATGCCACTTCCGCAAGTGGAAATTGATTATTGGCCGCCTTTTGATACCAAAATTGCGCCGTTTCATAATCTTGCTTTGTGCCTAAACCCTCTTCATACATGTAGCCGAGTTTATATTGAGCGCTCGGTAAATCTTCATTCGCCGCACGCTGAAAGAGCAACAATGCTTCGCTGATGCGGTTGCGATCATTCTCTTGAAGATACAAATTACCTAAACGCTCATATGCTAGAGGGAAATTCTCATCGGCAGCATTTTGATAATATTTTAAGGCTTGGTTTAAATCCACCGGCACACCTAAACCCACTTCATACATATAGGCCAAACCATAATCGGCAATGGGGTTGCGCTGAAACTCAGTCGCTTTAATGAACCAATCACGTGCCTTTTGATAATGCTGATCCGATGGCGTCGGATGATCTAAATAATGGTTAAACAGATAGATGTTGGCATTTTCTGAACCATGAAGCGCCGCACGCTCATAATGATCAAACGCTTTTGTCGCATCCTTAGGCAAACGAATGCCTTGATCGTACATGATGGCCAATAACTCATTCGCCCTTGGTTGATTGTCTTTCGCTAAACGATTTAAAATCCCAAGGCCTCTGGCAATTTCTGACGGATCATTGCTGGCAAGCATCACTTCTGCTTCATCGATCCACTCATCATCACTTAAACTGACGTCTAAAACATCAATCTCATCGATGACTAAATGAGTGGCCATCGGCATTTCTGACAAAGGCGCATCATTGGCCTTTGTCAAAACAATATCGGACAAATAGTCCTGCTCACCGCCATCATTGTGCAGCGTCATGTAGAGGAAAAAACCAGCAATCCCCGCATACGCCCCAATCAATAAAGTGCTATTTCGCATATTACTCTGTCAAAAATGGGACTTGATACACGTCGATCTGACTTTGATCATACAAGCCCTGCATGAATAAAAGGGTTTCGGCATTGGCCATATCAGAACGCAAATATTGGCCAATCAAGGTCAATTCTTCTTCTGTGTAATCAGAGAGTTTACCAGGCTCAATGTTATTGACAATCACGCCATCGACATGATCATTGATGCTCAATGCCACAAAGGCCGCCGGATAAGTTCTCGCCACCGAAAAACCTTGTTCAAGCACGGCGGCAATTTCAGGATCGTTGTTTGCCGCTTCATTGATGTTCACCGCAGATAAATCTGTATAGTTTTTCACCGTAACATCATGTTTTGCCGCCACATCAGCCAATGATTGACCTTCTGCCAATTCAATATTGATGGCATCAATCAAGCCACGGGCTTTTTTCTCAGCTTCAGAGCGCACCAATGCTGTTTCAATCTGTGGTTTTGCTTCATCAAAGGTCAAAGGACGCGCGGCTTCATACGCTTGTACGCGCACAATGCGAATTTCACCATTGTCTGCTTGATAGGCTTCAGAGTTTTTACCGCCCACCAATTGCATCTCTTGACTGATCATGTCAAAGGTTGCTTGATCTTTCAGCGCACCCGTTTTTTCCGTCAAACTCAACCAATCTGTTTCAACAGGCGTTGTATTAAACGCTTGCGCCAATAGATCTAAACTCTCTGCATTTTTTTCTGCCACTTCTTGAAAGCGCTGTTCATACTCAGCCTTCATGGCAGCTTCTTTGCTCTGTTTAACTGCTGCAGTGGCTTTTGCAGTCAATGCCTCATCACTTAAGGCATCATCGCCATCGATCGCCAATAAACGCACCACATGTACAGCATTGTCCGTCACAACTGGGGCAGAATACGGCGCATCCATGGTCAAACCAAAGAGTGCCGTTTCAATGCCTTGTGTGCCATTGATGCGTAAATTGCCTGTTTGATAATATAAACCTTCAGGGTTTTGCTCAATTTCGGCTTTTGCTTCCTCAAAAGATAGATTGCCCGCTTTTAATGCATCGCTGATGGCGGTCAAAGCTGCGAGTGCTGCTTGCTTTTCATCTTCTGTACTGAATTGAATGATCAATTGATCAGAATTACGGCTCTCTGTCGCTTTTTGCTTTTCTAAAATTTCAGCTTTTTTAGCGGCCACTTCTTCAGTGGTGACTGTGATCTCGTCATTGGTCAATTCAGGCAATGTCACATAAGCAATTTTCACACGCGGTTCTGTGGAAAATTCATGTTTATGGCTCTCATAATAGGCCGCTAACATCTCATCGGTCACAATTGCATCTTTCACAAAGCGCGCAAGCGGCACAGAGATGACAGATAAATCACGTTTTTCACGATCAATTTTTGCAAATGCTTCGATGCTCTCTTGTGGCACAATCACAGAGTCAGAAATCGCGCGGATCAACAATTGCGTGGTCATATCACGGCGCAATAAATTTTCCCACTGCTCTGCCGTTAAGCCTTGTTGTTGTAAATAATATTGATAGCGCTGTTTACTGAATTGTCCATTCTCTTGTAAAAATGGCATTTTATGGATGGCATCGCGCACCGCTTCATTCGATGCCATGATGCCCATTTTTTCTGTGGCTTGCTGCATCACTTGCTCTTGAATGAGCCCGTTTAATACATTCTTCTTCACCATCAAAGCCGCCGCACCTTCTGGTGTGACGCCGCCTTGCTCACGCAAATGATTCATATACGCCTGCGTTAAGACACTTGTGGAAATTTTTTCACCATTCACTTTCGCAACGGCAGGATCGCCAAGGCTGCCCATCATGCTTGAGCCACCAAAGCCCAAAAATGAGATGCCAATCCCTAGAAATAAAAACTTAGCAAATTTACTCGTCGCTCGTTCGCGAATATACTGCATCATAATGGTTATTTTCCTAAAATATCATCGATGGATCATTTAAACTTCGCAATTCTACCAAACCTCAGGTTTGAATCAAACTCATTTATCGGAAACGGTCATAGAGATCAGCATTGACCTCGCCCACCACCGAGCTGAGCCATTCATCATCTAAGCGTTCTAATTGCTTGTGGGTATCTTTTAGAGTGCGATCTTGATTGAGGGCTTGTGATAATACCGCCATTTGTAGCGCTAAGCGCGCTTCACGCTCTTCTGCCCTTGCCGGAATCTCCAGCATAATTTCACGCAGCAACACCAAACGCAGCGCCACTTGATCACGTTCAGTGGATAAAGCCTCTAAACGCAATTGCGCAGTGCGCTGACCAGCTAAAATACTCAATAACGTTTGTACGCGTTTTTTCAACATCGGATGTTGCACATTGCGCACAGGCTCAATCTCAAACGGTAAACCGAACAATGCTGCCGTTTCTAATGCACCAATCATTTCGGCCGTTTTTAACAATTCTGCGCGCTTTTGTGCGTGCAAATCCGCCATGCGAGTCTTTTGTGCCTGCTCAATCGCCGCAATTGCGGATTTAAAGGCGCGTTCTAATGATGAGTGCTCAGCCTTTGGCACACGCCCTACTTTTTGCCATTCAGCTTTGACTTGATCAAGTTCATGTGCTGTCGATAATGTCTCTAAACGCGCTAAAATCTCGCGCTTTTTCGCCACATTGCGCTGCGCTTCACGTGTTTGCGTACTCATTTGTGCATCACGTGCTGCAAAAATTTGATCATTGACAAGGCGCATCATTTTCCAAATATGATTTTCCTCTTGATTCGTGACACGCACTGTTGGCGTAAAATCGCGATTAAAGGCTTTAGCCTGCGCCACCGCTTTTACAATATCACCTTGAGACAATAATGCATTTAACTCAGCAATCATCCCTTCTCTGCGCGCTTTCTCCGCGGCACGCTCTGCATCAATCGCTTGCTCTAAAGGCGCAATGATGGCACGCATTTGTTTTTCTAATTGCTGTTTATCACGATGTAAAAAGAGCGGCGCACCATAACTCAACACGCCATCTGTCGAATATTGATTCAAATAGCGATGCCACTCTTTAAAAAACTGCTGGCGCATTGTCATCAATTGATCCCAGTTCGGGGCTTGCCAATCAATGCCATCGATCCATGTTTGTAGGGCGCTTAACAAGCCTTCCGCCTCTGTGCGATAAATGGCACGCGCTGCTTGATCTTTGTCGCGCATTTTCATCACATTTTGATGAATTTGATGGCACGCTTTCTCAAAGCGCTGATGCAAACTTCGCGGCACATGAGTAATGCCCACTTGCGCCGCTTGCCACTGCGTGCGTAAAGCTTTTAAACGCGCCCCTAAATCACTTGTTTCACTCCTTAACAAGGTTTCTGCTTCGTCACACAACGCCGATAACGCTTGATGCGTGCGCCAGCGCACCACATCTAATTGTGCATGCATCGGTTCTGTCAAACTTTTCAACTCTGCACGATATTGTTCTGCGCGGCGTGACGATGAAGCTGTTTGTAATTTTTCTAACAGACTCTCTTCTAAATGTGCTGCAGCTTGCAACTCACCGGATGCCATCAATTGTTCTAATGCCACAAGCGCATTGTCCATATATGCCCAATCTAATGTGACTTCTACCACTTTTTGAACGTCAGGCTGTGCTTTCATCACAGGTTCAACAACAATCGCCGCTTTATTGTTAAGTTCATGCAATTGCATAATTTTATTGTGTAATGTCACCTGGAGCTGCTGCATTTCTGTGCGTTCTTTTAAAGAGAACACATCATCTTTCATCAATACATCAAGCTGTTTGATGGATTGCTTTAAGTGATCAACGTCATCGCACTCCATGCTTTCTGCCACGATCTGTTTCCATGCATTCAATTGCGTTCTGCGTTGTTCATTCATCGCTTGATGGCGCGCTAAATACGCATTACGAAACGCTTGATGCGCATCCCCAAGGGATAAAGCTTGCCATGCAGCATCTAAATCACTCAATTGATTGAGGGCCGCTAATGGCTCAGATTCTGCCAAGGCTTGATAATCACGCAATAATTCAGCTTGTTTAGCTGCGCGCATTTGTGCGGTTTCAAGCGCTTGAATGCGATTTTTAAGGGCAACGGTACGTTGTTTATCTTTGCCTAAATTTTGTTGTAAAAATTGCTTTAATGTGGCGATGTCATCCATGGCTTCAATTTCATCAACACTCAAAGCATAGTTTTGCTCAATCAGATGCGTGGCCTCTTCTTTGGCAATCACATATTGCATGAGTGCGGGCTTTAAAGAGACATCCTCACACGCCATCAATAAACGCGCCACCGGAAAATCACGGCACACCGTGTGCGTCATAAAGTGATGAATACCTTCAGCGCCATTTGCTAACGTAAAACGACGACAAATCTCTTTTAAGAGTACAGATTGCGCCTCTGCATTCGGCTCTTGTAAAAAAAGTGTGTAGAGCTCAACAATCCCCTCAATTTTCGTAAATGCATACATACGTACATCACAAGATGGGTCAGATTGCGCCATCGATAAGATGATGCTTTCGGCTAAGGCTTCTGTTTGTAATGCGTGCTGCCTTACTTTTGGATTTTTATGCTGCCATTTTGGTTTAAAAAAACTCAACATCGCCATCAATCGCTCTCTTTTCTAGTCAGTAGATTTAAATTATCAATATCCGCCACCGAAAAAATTGCCAAATAGCGATTGCGAAACGGTTGGTAATATTCCGCCATTTGCATGGTCGTCGGTGTCATTTTATCTAAATACACAATGATGCGGCCATTCGGCGCAAAGGCTTTAAAACGCTCAAACTCCAGGTCATGATCGATCACCACCAAAGGTTCTGCTAAGCGTCCTAAAAAGTGATATTGCCCCATATAACGACCATTATTGGCCACCACATAGCCATTGTTCTGATACCAACTGATGCGCTCTGAAGCTGGCAGCACATCATAAAAATCGCGGGCGTTTCGGATCACGCCAAAATTAAAGGCAAGCGTCAATGCCACACTCGTCAAAGCAAGTGTCATCAAACGTGTCTCTTTGGCAAAAATGAGCAACATTACACTGAAAATCAATAAACCCACGCCCCACATTGGGGAAATCGTGGAGAGCCATTCAATGGCATGTGTGTCTGAAACAAATTTACGGGCATATGGAAAACTCATCAAAATGAGCCCCATAATGGCAATCACCGCTGCCACTAACGCCACATCCTTGCGGCGATTAATAGTGCCTTGATATGCGCGCGCAACCAACAAGCAAAATGCAGGATACAGCGGGATCAATGGCACAATGGAAGTTTTCATGGTGATCAACACCACAAACAGCGACGAGCACAACCATGCCACACAGAATTTAAACGCAGCCTCTTGTTTATTCACCGCTGCAAATGAACGATAAAGTGGCAACCAAAATACCCAAGGAAAAAGCATGATCACTAGGGATAAAAAGGTCATGCCAAAAGGCATCGGGTCATTGATTTGTGCCAATAAACGGGATAAGCCAAGAATATTGCTCAATGATAAAAACGGATAATGGTGTTTGACACCATAGCCCCACACCCAAAAGATGGCAAATGCACTGATGACGGCACATGCACCATAAAGCGCGCCTTTACCATAATGTTTTAACCAAAGCGGCATCACCAGAAGTACAGGCAATGCATAAATTAAAAATGCCACACCCGTGACAAAAAAACCGAGCAATAAAGCAAACGCAACGCCTAGCCACCAAATGGCGGAATATTGCCATGCTCGAATCAAAAAATTAATGTAAAGCAAGAGAAAAAATGCCACAAAGATTTGCTCAATGTGAGCGGTGGCAAAGACTGACCACATCAAACTGCCAATTAAAATGAGCGGTGCATTTGCCCGCACTTTTGGCAGTTGTGGCCACAGTTGTTTACCCGCCAACGCCGTTAAAAACAGCGTGCCTAAACTGAAAATCGCCGCTAAAAAACGGATGGAGAACTCACTGACACCAAACAGTGACCAAATGAGCATCTCAAGCCAATGAACAAGGAGATAGGACTCTTCCACCACTTGTCCATTTAAGGTGGGTATCCAGTATTGACCCGATACCCACATTTCCCATGTGACTGCTGCGGTGCCCAATTCTTGGTAAGGCAATAGTGGCCGACAAAACCATGCGGTAATCACTAAGGCGAGCCAAATGCCAATCCAATTGAACGCTTGTTTGCGTGTGATCTTAGGCGTCTGCAGCATACAATGGCTTTATTGACATCTTTTACAAATGCCGTAGATCGTCACTTTCGCTTCTTGGAACAAATAGCCAAAGTTTTTTGCGATCTCTTCACTCTTCACACGAAACTCTTCTTTGTGAAACTCATCGACATAACCGCACTTAACGCACACAATGTGGCTGTGCTGATCACCATTGTCTAATTCAAACACCGATTGGCCACCATCAAAGAAATGGCGTTGCACTAAACCGGCTTGTTCAAATTGCGTCAATACGCGATAAACCGTGGCTAAACCGACTTCTTCACCCGATTCATTCAAACGTTGGTAAATCTCTTCTGCACTTAAATGATCTTCTGAGGATGCTGACACTAAAATGTTTAAAATTTTAAGCCTTGGTAGGGTAACTTTTAAACCAGCATTTTTTAATTCTTCTGAACCCATATATTCCGCCTATCCATAAAATTATCAACAATGATTAATTATAACACCAAATATTAATTTATTTCATTCATGCATGATTTTCTCGCGATCACATCAAAAGCATGATCAATTAGACTTTTATTTATTGTCGAAAACGAGTACTATGTGCGCATTTTTTGATTACTTGGAGTTTATATAATGCAGCTTGGCACCCCGCTGTCTCAATACTTGATCGAAGAGCAGCGTCTCTACCCTGAAGCCACCGGCTCTTTCACTCTACTGATGAATGACATTGCCCTAGCCTGTAAAACCATCTCAGCTGCTGTGCGCAAAGGCGCATTGGTGGATGTCTTAGGCAATGCAGAAACTGATAACTGTCAAGGCGAACAACAAAAGAAATTAGACATCATCGCCAATGACTTATTCATTAAAAACAACATCTGGCGCGGTCACATCTCTGCAATGGCCAGCGAAGAGATGGAAGAAGTTTTCCCCATCCCTGAAGATAAACCTCGTGGCAAATATTTACTCGTGTTTGATCCATTAGATGGTTCAAGCAACATTGATGTAGATGGTCCAATTGGCACCATTTTCTCCATCATGCGTTCTGATAAAGAACATCCAACAGAAGAAGATTTCTTACAAGAAGGCGTCAAACAAGTGTGTGCAGGTTACTGCTTGTATGGCCCTGCCACCATGATTGTGATCTCAATTGGCCACGGTACACACGCCTTTACACTAGATCCAGACATTGGTGAATTCATTTTAACCCATAAAGACATTCAAATTCCGGCAACCTCTGCTGAATATTCCATCAACCATGCTAACCGATTGAAATGGGAAAAACCCATGCTTCAATACGTACAAGATCGCGAAGCGGGCGTCGATGGCAAAAAAGGCAAGCGCTATACAATGCGTTGGGTCGGTGCTATGGTGATGGACGTGCATCGCATTTTAATGCGCGGCGGCATGTTTGCTTACCCAATTGATGAAGGCATTCGCGCAAAAGGCGGTCGTTTACGCTTAATGTATGAGGCGAACCCCATTTCATTTTTAGTGGAACAAGCAGGCGGCATTGCCACCACAGGTTATGAACGTATTTTAGACATCAAACCGTCTAAATTGCATCAACGCATTCCTGTGATCATCGGCTCAAAAGAGGAAGTGACAGACATTTTAGACTATCACAAAGCCTTCGCTGCAGAACATGACCTTAAATTTACCCACGAATGCAAACTCTATAAGTAACGATTTGCCTAACAAATAGTTAACTTTTAGCAAGATTTTGTGAGTATTTTTATCGTATAATGACAAAGTTTTTATAAACAACTTGGAATGAGAATAGATATTTATGGCAACTTATAGCACAAACGAATTTAAAGGCGGTTTAAAGATCATGCTCGATAATGACCCTTGCAGCATTATCGAAAATGAAATGGTAAAACCTGGTAAAGGTCAAGCATTTAACCGTGTGCGTTTAAAAAACCTCAAAACAGGTCGCGTGATTGAAAAAACATTCAAATCTGGCGACACAGTTGAAGCGGCTGACGTAATGGACATGGACATGCAGTACTTGTATGAAGATGGCGAATTCTGGCACTTCATGAACCCTGAGTCTTTTGAACAAGTGAGCGCATCTGCCGCTGCTGTAAGCGATGTTAAAAAATGGTTAAAAGAACAAGATCTTTGTGTGGTGACCCTTTGGAATGGCGTACCGATTTCCATCACACCACCTAACTTTGTTGAATTGAAAGTTGTAGAAACTGACCCAGGTTTAAAAGGTGATACAGCGGGCACAGGCGGCAAACCTGCGACGTTAGAAACAGGCGCTGTTGTGCGTGTACCACTTTTCATCCAAATTGATGAAATTGTTAAGATTGATACGCGCACAGGCGATTATGTCTCTCGCGTAAAATAATCTTTTCTTTGTCAATATATTATAAGTAAATCGGAGAATGTGATGAGTGATAATAACAATGTCGATCTCAAAAGACGACGTGTTCTGACGCTAGCAACGTCAGCCGTAGGCGGTGCAGGAGCTATGTTCTTAGCCTACCCTTTCATTGCTTCGTGGATGCCTAGCGAAAAAGCAAAAAACGCTGGTGCGCCTGTTGAAGTGGACCTATCTAAATTAAAGCCAGGTGAATTACTGCGCGTGGAATGGCAAGGGAAACCTGTTTGGATTTTAAACAGAACACCTGAAATGCTCTCTTTATTAGAGAAAATTCCTGCCAGCGAATTGGTGGACCCTGAGTCAAATATGGATCAACAACCAAGCTATGCAAAAAATGCATGGCGCTCTGAGAAAAAAGAGGTATTGGTGTTGGTGGGTATTTGTACTCATTTAGGCTGTTCCCCAACCTATCGCCCGAACGTGGTACCGGCTGAAAATTGGGTCGGTGGCTTCTTCTGCCCATGTCACGGTTCGAAATTTGACTTAGCTGGTCGCGTGTATAAAAACGTACCTGCGCCCACTAATCTCATCGTCCCTAACTACCAATTCTTAGAAGGCAATCGCCTCTTGATTGGTAAAGATAAGGAGAGCGCATAATGGCATTTAAAGAAAACAGTTCACAGCGCGGCATTGTTGGCTGGATCGATAACCGTTTACCGGTTGTCGAAGCCACTCGCAAACACATGACCGAATATTACGCACCGAAAAACTTCAACTTCTTGTATGTGTTCGGTGTGTTGTCGATGGTGGTTTTAGTGAACCAAATCATCACTGGTATTTGGCTTGTGATGCATTACATTCCCGATGCCACTTTAAGCGAAACAGGCATGCCGATTGCCTTTGCTTCCGTAGAAACTGCCATCATGCGTGATGTGGATTGGATGTGGCTGATACGCTACATGCATGAAGTGGGCGCATCGATGTTCTTCGTGGTGGTCTACATCCACATGTTCCGTGGTTTAATGTATGGATCTTTCCGTAAACCACGTGAGCTTGTGTGGATCTTCGGTATGTTCATTTACTTACTCTTGATGGCTGAAGCCTTCATTGGTTACGTATTACCGTATGGTCAAATGTCCTTCTGGGGCGCGCAAGTGATCATCTCATTGTTTGGTGCGATCCCTTATGTGGGCGACACTTTACTTGAGTTCATTCGCGGTGACTTCGTCATTTCAGCGGCAACTGTGTCTCGCTTCTTTGCCCTTCACGTGATTGCATTGCCACTCGTGTTGGTTTTCTTAGTGATTGGTCACATCTTAGCCCTTCACCATGTGGGTTCAAACAACCCAGATGGCATCGAAATCAAAGATCATTTAGATGAAAATGGTAAGCCTTTAGACGGCATCCCATTCCACCCTTACTACTCTGTGCATGACACATTTGCAGTGGGCATCTTCTTAATCATCTTTGCTTTGATCGTGTTCTATGCGCCAGAAATGGGTGGTTATTTCTTAGAAAAACCAAACTTTGATCCAGCAAACCCATTGGCAACACCATCACACATTGCACCGGTTTGGTACTTCACGCCATTTTACTCCATCTTACGTGCGATCCCATCATGGTTCGGTACGCAAATCTGGGGTGTGATTGGCATGGGCGGCGCGATTGCAGTACTCTTTGTTCTACCTTGGTTAGACAGAAGTCCTGTGAAATCAATTCGCTATAAAGGTCCATTGACTAAAATTCTTTTAACACTCTTTGTGATCTGCTTCTTAGTATTGGGTTACTTAGGTGTTGTGGAAGCAACTGCAGGTAGAACATTGGTGGCAAGACTTTGTACGGTTTATTATTTCGCTTTCTTCTTATTGATGCCAATTTGGAGCAAGCTTGATAAAACCAAACCAGTACCAACAAGGGTGACAATGAAATGAAAAAATTAAAAATTTTATTAATGTCAATCTCATTGATGTCAGCAGCTTCTGCAACGACTTTACCACCAGTTGAGATTGATGTAACAGATCAAGTATCTTTACAAAATGGTGCTGAGCTCTTCATGCAATACTGCCACGGTTGTCACTCATTAGAGTTTCAACGCTATAACGTGACAGGCCGTGACATTGGCATGGCCGATGACAATGCAGTCAAAGATAAACTCATTCATACAGGCAGCTTCTCCACCCGTGAAAATGAGTATCAGCCAACGAAAGTGGGCGATTTAATGAAATCCTCCATGAATCGTAATGACTCAAACTTATGGTTTGGTAAAGCGCCACCGGATTTATCCACCATCGTGCGTGCACGTACGGGTGATCCAAATGGCTCGATTGAACCACGTAAAAATGGTGCGGACTATATTTATCACTATTTGAACTCATTCTATTTAGATGATACGCGTCCCATTGGCGTGAACAACATCGCCTTCCCAAGCGTGGGTATGCCACATGTGTTGGCAGAACTTCAAGGGGAAACCAAAGCCGTCTTTGAAGAGCGCTTGCCAGAAGGTTGTAAGGTTGCCGATGAGAATGAATGTAAACCTGAGACTGTGGTGATTGACACTGAAGTCATCACACCCGGAAAAATGACGCCTGAAGAGTATCGTGCGGCGACTCGTGACATTGTGAACTTCTTGTCCTATGTTTCAGAGCCTGCGCAAATCAAGCGTGCTCAATACGGGCCATGGGTCATTCTCTTCTTAGTGATCTTTACAGCTTGTGCCTATTTCATGAATAGAGAATACTGGAAAGATGTAAAATAAGCAGTATAAAGTGGGCTATCCTTTGGATAGCCCATTGTTTTTATTTTGTTTGAGGTAAAGGAATAAAATGTCTACACGTCGTTCAGGCTTTACGCTTTATCAAGAAAATCCTTCATTAGATGCGGATCGTATCGCGATTACATTATTAGAAAAAAATATACTCAGCGATTCAGTCTATGTTGACATCAGCAATCCGCCCGAAGAGTTATTAGATATTAACCCACAATTAATTCTCCCAACTTTAGAAACAAAAGAAGTCACCCTCTATTACCCTGGCATTGTCTTAGAATTTTTAGACGAACGCTTCCCTCATCCACCCTTGTTGCCCCATGATCCCATCAATCGTGGTAAATTCCGTTTGATTTTAAAGCGCGTGCTCAATGAATGGTATCCACTACTTGAAAAAGTGCTCAAAAAAGGCGAAGCTGATAAGAAATCCATGAAAGCGATTCATGATCTATTATTGCGCTATAACCCATTATTTGAGGGTTTTATCTATTTTCAAAGCAATGATTTTAGTATCATAGATGCATCGCTCGCGCCCTTCTTCTGGCATTTGCAAGCCTTTGACATTGCCATTCCAGAAAAAGCGCCTGCAATCATTGAATACAACAGCAACATTCTCGCCCGCGAGAGTGTGATTCATCATTACAAATCAAAGGGGTAATTCACCATGATGACTTCAAATAAGCCTTATATCATCCGTGCATTTTATGATTGGATTGTGGACAACGGTGTCACACCCTACATTGCGGTTGATGCCACATTGCCTTATGTTGAAGTCCCTGAGGATTACATGACAGAAGGTAAAATTATTTTAAACATCGAGCCTTCTGCCACCCCAAATTTGGTGCTTGGCAATGAATGGATCACGTTTTCTGCCCGCTTTGGCGGTGTGCCGATGGAAATTAATGTCCCCATTGGCGCTGTGATTGCCATTTATGCCCGTGAAAATGGTCATGGCATTGAATTTCAGCCAGAACCTTTGTTAGATGATCCATTCCCAGTGGAAGCAGAAAAAGCCTCGCCATTTGCCGTCATTGCCAATGAAGAGAGCGAGAAACCTGCTAAAAAATCCGCAGCTAAAAAAGCAACGGGTAAAAAACCCACTAAAAAGCCTTCATTGACCATCGTTGAATGATTCAAACCCAATAAAAAAGCCTGTTTTCACAGGCTTTTTCTTCATCTGATGAATGATTCAACCATTATTTTTTACTGTTGAACATTTCTAAAGATTTTAAGATCTCTTTTTCAGCATCTTCTTTTGTGCCAAAACCATCTAATTTAACCCATTTGCCTTTTTCTAAACCTTTGTAGTTTTGGAAGAAGAACTCGATTTGTTTCACCAATAATTCTGGTAAATCATCGATGGATTGAATGTTGTCATACATTGGGCACAATTTAGACACTGGCACTGCCACTAATTTAGCATCACCGCCAGATTCATCTGTCATGTTCAACACGCCTAAAGGACGTGCACGCACAACACAGCCGTGGATTAATGGAAATGGTGTCACAACCAATACGTCTAACGCATCGCCATCATCACATAATGTTTGTGGAATGTAACCGTAGTTTGCAGGATAACGCATGTTTGTGCCCACAAAGCGATCAACCCATACTAAATCATCTTCGATCTCATATTTCACAGGATCAGATTCAGCAGGGATTTCGATGATACAGTTAAAATCTTCAGTGATTTTGTTTAAATCTTTTGCAGCCGGAATAGAATTAAAGCTCATTTTTGACCTCTAGTTGTGTGATGAACATCTAAAACGCGCTATTATACCCGTTTATATCCTCGACTTCCATGCACCTAAAGGCACAAAATGTACACTCGTTTGATTCTTTTGCTCCCTGGCCCCGTCAATTACGCACAATTGAACCTCTCTTTGAATAAGAATGATTACATCATCGCGGTAGATGGTGGCATTGAACATGTCAAAGCGCTCGATGTTACGCCAAATTTATGGGTGGGCGATTTTGACTCTTGCCAAAGCGAAGATCAAGCCATCTATCAGCATCTTAATAAAGAGACACATCCGACGGACAAAGATTATTTAGATACAGAACTTGCCCTTTCAAAAGCTGAATCGCTGAACATCACAGAGTGCATTTTAATTGGCGGCATCGGTGGATTGCTTGATCATCAAATGGGCTTATTTATGCTGCCCTGCGCGCATAAGGATCTCCATTTCATTCATACAGATGGCCACACAAAGCTTTATTCCCTCAATCATGCTTGCACGCTTGCGATTGCCCAAGAACATTATCAGCGCTTGAGCATTGTGCCCATCACGACACTACAATCAGTGACCACAAGCGGTGTTAAATGGCCATTAACGAACGCCACATTGCCCGTAGGCTTTGGGCGCTCCCTTAGCAATCAAATCACAGATTTTGTGGTCAATTACACACAAACCGATGGCATTGGATGGATCATTCTTTCTTAATTGCCGCTGTGAAATTGAATTTCGATATATAACAATGTATATTACGATCTGTTTAGATTCCTAACTGTGGAGTAATACGCATGAAAAAACATTTAATTGCCACAACGTTAATCGCTTCATTCTTCACTTTAGCCTCTGCTGAAGAAATCATGGTGTCAGCGGCTGCAAGCTTAACAAATGCCTTTACAGACATCGCTAAAAACTACGAAAAAGCGCACCCTGAAGATAAAGTGATGCTCAACTTTGCAGGTTCTGGTGCATTATTACAACAAATGGAAAATGGCGCACCTGTGGACATCTTTGCCTCAGCTGACCAAGTGACCATGGATAAAGCCATTGAGAAGAAATTGGTGAAAGCCGACACTCGCAAAACCTTTGTCCAAAATACATTGGTGGTGATTGTCAGCACAGACAGCAAATTAGATCCTAAAAATTTAGAAGATTTAACCAAAGCAGATGTGACGAAAATCGCCCTTGCAAACCCTGCAAGCGTGCCAGTTGGCCGTTACACTAAAAATGTGTTAGAAGCCGCTAAATTATGGCAAACACTTGAGCCTAAATTCATTGAAACTGAAAGCGTGCGCCAATCGCTTGCGTATGTGGCACAAAATGAAACAGACACAGGCTTTGTGTATGGCACCGATGCTGCAGTCCTCAAAAAAGAGGTGCGCGTTGCCTTCACAGTGCCCACAGAACAACCGATCACTTACCCAATTGCTTTAACCACAGATAGCAAAAAAGGCAGCGACCGTTTCTATGACTATATCTTTAATGCAGACAGCCAAAAGATTTTAGAAGATTACGGATTCACGAAGCCTGAATGATCGATTCAATTTATCCAATTTTAATCCTAACGCTTAAGGTGGCAGGTTTTGCCACGTTAATCGGCTCCCTATTAGGCATTTTAATTGGATATTTCCTAGCTCGGGCAAACTTTTGGGGTAAAAATCTACTCGACACCATCCTTACCCTACCGATGGTTTTACCTCCGACAGTGCTCGGCTATTACCTCTTAACAGTCATTGGCCAGAAAAGCATGTTTGGCCAATGGTTGTCTTCAACGTTTGGCATTCGCTTAATCTTCACTTGGCAAGCTGCCGTGATCGCCGCAACCATTGTGGCATTCCCATTGATTTTAAAGCCTGCACGCGCTGCTTTTGAAGATGTCAACCGCGAATATGAACAAGCCGCAAGCATGCTTGGGGTCTCTAAAATTGCCATCTTTTTTCGCATCACTTTGCCGCTCGCTTGGCGCGGTGTGCTTTCAGGTGTTTTATTGGCGTTTGCCCGCGCCCTCGGCGAATTTGGCGCAACCTTAATGGTGGCCGGTGCCACACAAAAGACGCAAACCCTTTCAATCGCCATTTATCGTGCCTATAACTCCTTTGATTATGATACCGCGAACTATTTAGTGCTCATCACATCGATTGTGTGTATCTGTATTTTAATGACGGCAACGTTCCTTAACCCTCGCAAACCAAGATTGTAGGGGCGCTATGAACATTAATCTATCCATCCATAAAACATTAACCGCCTATAAACGCACCTTTGTGCTTGATGTTGAGTATCAAACTGAGGCGGAACGCTTAGTGATCATTGGGGCATCGGGTTCTGGGAAAAGCGTTTTATTAAAAACCATTGCAGGGCTCATTACGCCAGATGCGGGTAAAATCGTGTTGCAAGATCGTGTTTTGTTTGATGCCGATAACAAAATCAACCTCAAACCCCAAGAACGCAAACTTGCTTATCTCTTTCAGAGTTATGCCCTATTTCCACATTTAAATGTGGCACAAAACATCAGCTTTGCACTGCATCAATCCATTTTCAATGGCCGCAAACACCATGTACCGCCAGAAGTCCAATATTGGCTTGAGCTCTTTCATTTAGAAGGCATTCAGTTTCAATATCCCGATGAAATCTCAGGCGGACAAAAGCAGCGCGTTGCCCTTGCTCGCGCGTTGATTGTCAATCCGATGGCCATTTTGTTAGATGAGCCATTCTCTGCCCTTGACACCAATTTGCGTGGCATCATGCGTAAAGAGCTCAGCGACATTCAAGCAGATTTACAGATTCCGATGATCCTCATCACTCATGATCGAGAAGATGCCAAAGCCTTTGGCGATGCGGTCATTGAGATTGAAAATGGTCAGATTTTGAAAACATCTTAAACAGGATGCTTTTAAAGTGCGCCCATAACTCATACAATAGCGCATTGATTACCATTTTAGCTTGAGCATGAATCAACTCATCATCATTACACTCATCGGCATTGGCGGCGGTTTAGGTGCGATTTTACGGCATTTGAGCGGTGTTGCCATTGTGCGGATTTGGCCACATGCTTTTCCTCTGGCAACTTTCTCCATCAATCTTTTAGGGGCATTGTTGATTGGTGTATTGATGGCGATGCTCACAGCTAAAACAGCGCAATCCTCTTTACTCAAATATTTCTTCATCACAGGATTATGCGGTGGCTACACCACTTTTTCCACATTCTCCCTCGAAAATTGGCAGCTCATTGAAGCCGGTAAATTTGGCACTGCCCTCCTTTACAGCATGAGCAGCCTGATTTTAAGCTTAGGCTGCGTCTTTGTGGGACTTTATGTGGGCAAATCCCTCTCTTAAAAAGCAATCATCATGAAAAAACCTTTTCCCGATACCCTTTTAAATCGCATTCGCATTGTTATGGTGCGCACCTCTCACTCAGGCAACATTGGCGCAGCAGCGCGTGCAATGCGCGTGATGGGTTTATACCATTTAACTTTAGTGGATCCTAAACACTTCCCAAGCCAAGAAGCCACAGCACTTGCCAGCGGCGCTGTCGATGTATTAGAGCAAGCCGTCGTTGTGCCGACATTAGAAGAAGCCTTAAAAGATTGCCATGTGGCTTATGCCACCACAGCGCGCCCGCGTTACATTTCATCGAAACTCTACACTGTCGAAGAAGCTGCCATTGAAGCTGTGCGTGACATTCAAGTGGCGGATGATCAACAGATTGCCTTTGTCTTTGGCACAGAACGCACAGGCCTCACCAATGAAGAGATCGAACTTTGCCAACGCATGATGACGATTCCCACTGAAAATCGCTACAACTCACTCAACATTGCCTCAGCCATTCAAGTGGTGTGTTATGAGCTCCATAAGGCCCATAAAACAGCGTTAGAAATTCCGATGATCACTGAGCAGTTTGACCTTGATCCTTTAGCGAATGGCGAGATGCGCGAAGGGTTTTATCAACATTTAGAAGAGGTCTTGTGCCAAACTGAATTTTTAGACCCCAATGAACCGAAAAACATCATGAAAAAAGTGCGTAACCTCTTTCAAAAACGCGATTTAACTGAACCTGAAATCCATTTATTGCGCGGCATTCTCACCGCCATTAACCGCAAAATTGAGGGCTAAACATGTTCAAACACATGAAAGAAGACATTCAAACCATTCACTATAAAGATCCTGCCGCGCGCAATACCTTAGAAGTATTGCTTGCCTATCCCGGCTTATGGGCTGTGTGGGGGCATCGCATTTCCCATTTCTTATGGCATCATCACTGTAAGCTATTAGCACGTTGGTTATCGACTGTGACGCGTTTTTTAACGGGCATTGAGATTCATCCGGGTGCGAAAATTGGTCGTCGCTTTTTCATTGATCACGGCATGGGTGTTGTGATTGGTGAAACCACAGAGATTGGCAATGATTGTACCCTCTATCATGGTGTGACATTAGGCGGCACGAGCCTCAATGAAGGTAAACGCCATCCAACCCTTGGCAATAATGTGATCATTGGCGCAGGCGCTAAAATTTTGGGGCCCATTACCCTTGGGGACAATGCTAAAGTGGGCTCTAACTCTGTGGTGACCAAACCCATCCCAGAAAATACCACCGCTGTTGGCATTCCTGCGCGCATTGTGAAGCAAAATACGCTTTCAACGGAGATTGCAAGCAAACTCTTTACCGCTTATGGTGTTGATGCTGTAACGCCTGATCCTGAAGCCACAGCGATTAATTTACTCCTTGATCACATTCAATCATTGGATCAAAGTTTAAAAAACATCTGTAAAGAGCTCGCTGCCCAAGACATCCACATTTGCACCCAAGTGCCTAAATTAGATGATCAAGAACTTGAGAATTTAGAAGCCTTTACGCAAAACCAAGCACCTAAAGATTCTACGCAATAACCATTGAGCCATAAAAAAAGGACTGCTAAGCAGTCCTTTTTCAATCAATGCGTCAACATTATTTATTTTTATGCGCACGTTTTGCTGCCGTACGTAAACGAAGGGCATTTAATTTAATGAAACCTGCCGCATCTTTTTGATCGTATGCACCGGCATCATCTTCAAATGTTGCGATGTTTTCATCAAATAAAGACGCTTCAGATTTACGACCCACAACGATCACATTGCCTTTGTAGAGTTTTAAGCGCACAACGCCAGAAACATGTTCTTGGGATTTATCAATCGCCGCTTGTAACATTTCACGCTCAGGGCTCCACCAGTAACCGTTATAGATTAAAGATGCATAACGAGGCATCAATTCATCTTTCAAGTGCGCCGCTTCACGATCTAAAGTGATGGATTCAATCGCACGGTGTGCTTTTAAAATCACAGTCCCTGCTGGTGTTTCATAGCAACCACGAGCTTTCATGCCCACATAGCGGTTTTCAACGATGTCCACGCGGCCAATGCCGTTCGCGCCTGCGATTTTGTTCAATTCAGCCATCACAGTTGCCGGTGATTTCTCAACGCCATCAATCGCCACAACGTCACCTTTTTCAAAGGTCAATTCGATGTAAGTGGGTTCATTCGGTGCTTCTTCAGGAGAAACTGTCCAGCGCCACATGTCAACTTCTGGCTCATTCCATGGGTTTTCTAATGCCAAACCTTCATAAGAGATGTGCAATAAGTTTGCATCCATTGAGTATGGAGATTTTTTACCACCACGATCAATCTGAATGTTATTTTTTTCTGCATAATCGAGCAATTTTTCACGAGACATCAAATCCCATTCGCGCCAAGGCGCAATCACTTTCACGTCTGGTTTTAATGCATAAGCGCCCAATTCAAAACGCACTTGGTCGTTCCCTTTACCCGTTGCACCATGAGAGATGGCATCGGCATTGGTTTCATTGGCGATCTCAATTAAACGCTTAGCGATCAATGGACGCGCAATGGACGTCCCTAATAAATATTCACCTTCATAGATGGTGTTCGCGCGGAACATTGGGAAGATGAAATCACGGGCAAATTCTTCACGCAAGTCATCAATGTAGATCTCTTTCACGCCTAAAGCTTGAGCTTTTGCGCGTGCAGGTTCCACTTCTTCGCCTTGACCTAAATCTGCTGTGAAGGTGACCACTTCACAATCATACTCATCTTGTAACCATTTTAAGATTACAGATGTATCTAAACCGCCTGAATAGGCGAGAACAACTTTGTTCACTTTACTCATTAAACTCTCCTTGTGTATTAGTCATGACTGCCTTTGATTTGGCACAGCGATTCCAACTCTGGAATGCTTTGCTTATTTGAAATGAAAAAGATCATGTGGTCATTTTCTTCAATGATGGAATTCTTATGGGAGACGATCACCTGCTGATTGCGAATGATGCCCGCAAGCGTAATGCCATCGGGCCAATCGATCTCTTCAACCACTTTACCAATGATGCGAGAGGTGTCTGGCGTACCGTGTGCCACAATCTCAAACGCTTCTAAATCACCGGTGCCAAGTGAGTACAACTGAATCACATCACCCTTACGAATGTACGTCAATAATACACCTAAAGTCACTTGTTGCGGAGAGAAGGCGATGTCAATATTTGACTCATTTTCCACCAAATCCACAAAGGCACTGCGATTGATTAACGTAATGACGCGTTTAGCCCCTAAGCGTTTAGCGAGCATGCTCGATAAAATATTGGTTTGCTCATCTTCCGTCACCGCGCAATACACATCGATCTGATCAATGTTTTCATCGTACAGTAACGCTTCATCGGTGCAATCACCATTGAGCACCAATGCATTTTTCAAATGGGACGTTAAGCGCGCGGCGTTTGCTTTATCAATTTCGATGATTTTCACGCGTAGATCATCTTCTAATGCACTCGCAAGACGATAACCAATGTTTCCGCCGCCTGCGATCATCACTTTTTTGGCAATTTTTGTCGAAGGGCGAATCTCAGCCATCACTAAACGGGCATGTTTTTGTGGGCATAAATAATAAACTTCATCCCCCACTTCAATGACGCTTTCTCCGGTGATCTCTAAAGGCTCATCTTTACGGAAAATCGCCACGATGCGCACATCAATGTCAGGCAAATGGGAAGGCAAATCCTTAATCGGTAAACCCACTAAGCGCCCGCCCTCTTCTGCTTGAGCCGCGACAATCAACACACGCCCACGATCAAAGCGCAGCACTTGCTGAGCACCCGGTAAATTGATAATGTTTTTTAAACGTTCTTTCACTAAAATCTCAGGGCTGATGATCACGTCAATGTTGAACGCTTTTTCTAATTCATGGCCAAAGATGTCTGCATATTCAATGTAAGATTGAGAACGAATGCGCGCAATTTTTAAACGCACATCAAACAGTGTGTGTGACAACTGGCATGCGATCATGTTCACTTCATCGCTTGAGGTCACGGCAATGACAATGTCCGCCTCTTTTGCACCGGCCTCATCGAGCACATGTGGCAATGAGGCATTGCCCACCACTGTGCGAATGTCGTAGCGTTCTTGTAGATTCGCTAAAATGTTCGAGTCAACATCGACAATCGTCACCTCATGTTTCGCCTCTTGCGAAAGAATATTGGCAGCGTTAGAACCGACCTGTCCTGCACCTAAAATCAGTATTTTCATGGAAAGACACAAACAATTATAAAAACAAAGCAGATCATTGTATGGAGTTCATAGGGAGTTTTCAACAGCTAATTAAAATAAGCCCTAAATGGCGCAAAATTCAGTACAATGAATGATCAATGAATAGTATAATGAATTTGCTGGATATTTTTTAATAATTTAAATGATATAAGGAGTGAACGATGGGTGCAGAAGTGATGTTTTTCATTTTAGGTGGCATTGCCGGTGTTGTGATCGGCTATTTCGTGGCCCGCTCTGGCGTGTCTGCAAACAATGAAGTGATTGATAAACTCAAAGCCGAACTTGAGGGTGTCAAAGAAAAACTGAAAACCCAAACGGAACATTTCACAGAAAGTGAAAATTTATTGCACCGTTTAGGCACAGATTTAAAAGATTTATATCAACACATGAGCAAAAATGAGATCTCGACCTTAAAAGAGAAATTTAAAGGTCTTGTGATTGATGCTGACGCAAAAGTTGATGAGATTTCCCACAAAGCAAAAGAAGCGGGCAACAAAGTGAAAGATGCCGTTGAGCATGCCCATGAAACGGCCAAAGAAGAAGTCGCTGCCGCTAAAGAAAAGTCTGAAGATGTGAAAAAAGCTGCACAAGATAAGATCGAGCAAGCACAAGTTGCCATCGATGACGCTCAAAAGGATGCCAAAGCCCATGCTGAACAAACCATCGAGCAGGCAAAAGAGAAAGCCTCTGACGTAAAAGATGCCGCAAAAGATGCCACACAGACGGCAAAAGAGCACATCTTTGATGCCAAAGACGCGGTGGTTGAAACGGCCCACGATGCCAAAGACAAAGTGAAAGATGCGGTCAAATAACCCATTGATCACCTCCACAAGATCCAGTGCATTGCACTGGATCATTTTTTATTTCCCATTGACTGAACACAACCATGCAACTCACACAACAAACGGATTACGCCTTTAAAACTATGATTTATGTGGCGAGCTACCCAGATCGACTCGTCAACATCAGTGAGATTGCCAACTACTACACCATCTCCCGAAGCCACTTAACTAAAGTGATTGCCAAACTCAATAAGCAGGGTTATTTAACCAGCATCCGCGGCAATCAAGGCGGCTTAAAATTAGGACAGAATCCTCTGAACATTAACCTTGGTCAGTTGGTGCGGGATTTTGAAGATTTCCCTCTCATTGAGTGCTTTTCGAGTACCAATCAATGCCAAGTGACGCCACAATGTCGCATTAAACGCATCATGCAAGATGCCCTCAAAAGCTTTTTACAAGTGCTCGATGGCTACTGCTTAGCGGACATCATCAGCAATCCTGCCCTCATTGGCTTGGTGCGCGGCGAATAAAGGTTTTATATATTAAACAAAATATGTATAATTAATAATAATTGTTTAAGGAGACAGTGCTATGATCAATATGGCCTATGTGAAAAAAGTCATCAAAGATAAAGGTTTAACCTTACAGAATGTGGCAGACCACTGCGACATGACCAAGGGTTATTTAAGCCAGTTACTCAATAATAAAGTGCAAAACCCAAGCGCCACAAAGCTCAATGCCCTGTATCAATACCTCAACATTAACCCACAAACAGAAGACAAAACTGTGGGTTTAATCTTTGGGGCATTTTACCCATTGCACACAGGGCATGTTTACCTCATTCAGCGCGCCATCAGTCAATTAGATGAACTGCACATCATTTTACGCTACAACGAAGCGCGCGATTTACAGACCTTTAAAGACAGTGCCATGAGTCGCCAACCCTCTTTAAAAGATCGCTTGCGCTGGTTACTGCAAACCTTTAAGTACCAAAAAAATATTCACATCCATTACATTGATGAAGAAAACCTCACTCAATCCATGGATGATCAAATTAAATGGGCACATAAAGTCGATGAGTTTTTGCAATCCCACAATATTGACCCAAATGTCATCTATAGCAGTGAAACCCGTGATGTGGATTTTTACCAAAAACATTTAGGGTTGCCCACTAAAATCATTGATCCTGAACGCACCTTTATGAACATTTGCAGCGAAGACATTCGTCGCTCGCCCCTACATCATTGGGAATACATCCCCACAGAAGTGCGCCCATTTTTTGTCAAAACCATTGCCATTTTAGGCGGTGAATCAAGTGGTAAAAGCACGATGGTCAATAAATTGGCCAACATGTTCAACACCACAAGCGCATGGGAATATGGGCGTGAATATGTGTTTAAACATTTAGGCGGCGATGAACGTGCCTTACAATTTTCGGACTATGACAAAATTGCCTTAGGTCATGCGCAATACATTGATTTTGCCGTCAAACATGCCAATAAGATCGCCTTTATTGATACAGACTTCATCACCACACAAGCCTTTTGTATGAAGTATGAAGGTAAATCGAATCCATTTGTACAAGCGATGATCGACACCTATCGTTTTGATTTAGTGATTTTATTGGAAAATAATACGCCCTGGGTGGCCGATGGCCTACGCCATTTAGGCTCAAATCATGTGCGCAAAGAGTTTCAGTGCTTACTCAAGTCATTACTTGCGGAAAATAATGTGCCCTATGTCGAGATCACCTCAGATCAATACGATGAGCGCTATTTACAATGCATTGATTTAGTGGATGGATTATTGAAAAACTCACTGTAAGGAGGAGACATGCGTTCGCTCATTTTAACCATCGGTCGGCACAAGGCCTATCCGTTTGTCTGTTTTATTTTGGTGATTGGCGCATTTTTGTACACAGAACCTTTTAAAGCCCTCAATCTTCGTTATGCCATCTCATTTTTTGGCGCGATCACGGGCTTAATTTGTGTCATTTTATTTACGCGCAGAAGTCAGCTTGGTAACTATTTTGGCTTGTTGGCCACCTTTGGTGAGAGCATGGGCAATTTTTTGGGCGGTAACATTGGCGCAGGATTGCCCCATCTGTATAACTTCAGCACGCACATCTATGGCATTTTCAATTGGCGCAAACATCATGATCAAGATGATAAAGTCATCACGCGTAGCCTAACATGGATGCAAATGCTCTATGTCATCTCTGCCTTTTTTGCCATTTTTGGTTTGAGCATCTGGATCACAAAAGTGATGGGCGTGGATAATACCCTCGGGCAACTCATCGTCAATAGCATCATTTTTGGTTTAGCGGTACCTGCACAAACGCTGCTGGTGATGCGTTATGACTTTAACTGGTACCTTTGGATCATCATGAATGTGTTTGTGGTGGGGTTAAACTTTTTTGGCCCTGAGCCTAATCCTGTCATTGGTGCACAATATTGCATTTATCTGTTCAATGCAGTGTATGGTTTAATCGAATGGCGATCCTTTGCACACAAACACTAAGACAACAAAAAACCCGCAATCAGCGGGTTTTTTAATGCATTGAGGGGTTGAAATTATTCAGCCACTACGTTCACTTGGATGTCTACAACAACATCTGGGTGCAATGCTAATACAACAGCGTGTTCACCGATGCTACGGATAGAACCGTCAGCGATGCGAACTTCGCGTTTGTCTAATTTAACGCCAGCGTTGGTTACCGCTTCAGCGATGTCTTGGCTAGTCACAGCACCGAATAAACGGCCTTCTGTTCCTGCTTTAACAGACATAGTGATCACGATGCCGCTTAATTTTTCGCCGCGTTCAGTTGCATCTGCCAAAATAGCCGCTTGTTTTGCTTCTAATTCTGCACGACGCTCTTCTAATTTTTGTAAATTCGCAGGTGTTGCTTCTGTAGCTTTACCTAATGGTAATAAGTAGTTACGAGCATAACCAGATTTTACTTCAACAGTATCACCAAGTTGACCTAACTTGCCGATTTTTTCTAATAAAATAACTTGCATGATTGCTCCTTAAAATTAATGCTGATCAGTATATGGAAGCAATGCAATGTAGCGAGCGCGTTTGATCGCAGTTGCTAATTGACGCTGATAACGAGCTTGCGTTCCAGTAACACGACTTGGGATGATTTTCCCAGTTTCAGTGATATAATTTTTTAAGGTATTGATATCTTTATAATCAATTTCTTTTACGTTTTCTGCTGTGAAACGGCAGAATCTTTTACGACGAAAATAACGTGACATATTTAAATTCCTTTATTGAATGATGAGATTATTCACCCGCTTCAGCAGACTCTTCATTAGAACGGTCTTCGCGCTGAGGCTTAACTAATACAGATGGCTCAGTCACAGCTTCTTCTTTTTGAATAACCATGTGACGTAAAATCGCATCATTGAAACGGAAAATGCCTTGTAATTCTTCAAGAGCCAATTCGTTACATTCAATGTTCATTAACACATAATGAGCTTTGTGTAATTTTTGAATTGGGTAAGCCAATTGACGACGACCCCAATCTTCTAAACGGTGGATTTGGCCACCTTCGTTCGTTACAACTGAACGATAACGTTCAATCATCGCTGGTACTTGTTCGCTTTGATCTGGATGAACAAGGAATACAACTTCATAATGACGCATATTCATAATTCCTTATGGATTTATTAACAATAAAGTCTTCAGGATACCTGTAAGACAAGGAATGTATTTTGTTAAAAATACAAGCGCTGAATTATAATCAATCTTGAGACAAATTGCAAAGATTATAAAGTGCCCCGCCCATTTGCACAGGCGCTGCCTCTTTTAACTCAGGATTTAAGGCAACGCGATCATTCTTTTCAAGGAGCACAATCGCCGTCGAGCCCATGTTAAAGCGCCCCATTTCTGCACCTTTTTCTAAGGTGATGCCATTTTCATAATTTTGATATGCCAACACTTTGCCATAAGGCGGTGTGATCTCCCCTGCCCAAACGGTTTCCATGCTTGAAACATTGATCGCACCCACTAAAATGACAATCATCTTGCCATATTCCGTATCAAACACAGAGACATAACGCTCATTTTCTGCAAACAATGTGGGAATTTGTCCGGCTGTTTTCAATGACACACTGTAAAGCTTGCCCGGAATGTGAATGGTGCGCAGCAACGTGCCCGCAGCTGGCATGTGCACGCGGTGATAATCCCTTGGAGATAAATACACCGTCGCAAAGCTGCCATTTTTAAAAGTTTGTGCCAACTCAGGATCAGCAATTAAGCTTTCCACCGTAAAATCATGCCCTTTGGCACGAATGAATTGGGTATCCTCTAAGTTGCCACAGGCGGCAATTTTACCATCAGCAGGTGACACTAAAGGTGCATCTGCAATTGGGCGTGCGCCTTTTTCTAATGAACGCGTGAAAAATTCATTAAACGTTTTAAACTCTTCAGGTTTTTTCACGGCGCTCTCTTGCCAGTTGATGTCATAGAGCTTTGAGAACACTTTAATGAACAGATTTTTAAACCAAGGGGTGCGAATGCGCGTCAATTTACGCATGCACCATGAGCTCAATCGTTGTGGTAAAAAATATTGGATCGACATTTTATTGCCCCTTCTCTTTGACATACCATGCGCGCGCGGCGGTAAGCTCTGCCTCTGTATCAATGCCAACAGGTGGCACCGTGTTCATTTTTTCCACCACAATTTGATAGCCATTGGATAATGCGCGTAATTGCTCAAGTGATTCGGCTTGTTCTAAGTGAGATGGCTGTAATTTTGGATACGCTTTTAAGAAAAAAGCACGATATGCATACACGCCAATGTGGCGCTCTGGCGTTAAATCATCTGGCAATGCGCCTTCACCTTGCTCAACGCCTCTTGGATATGGAATGGGCGCACGGGAAAAATACAATGCACCATCCACATGATTGTGCACCACTTTCACCACATTCGGGTTTAAAAAGTCTTCCCAAGTGGCAATCGATGTGGCCAATGTACTCATGGCAGCATTTTCATGACAAGCCAATTTCGTGGCCACCTTTTGAATGTATTCATACGGTAAAAAGGGTTCATCCCCTTGCCAGTTCACAATGATTTCTTCATCTTGAAAACCGCAGATGTTCGCCACTTCTGCTAAGCGATCCGTTCCCGTTGGATGATCACTCGATGTCATCACAACTTCCGCTCCGATGCTGCGCATGTGATCATAAATCGTGGGATCATCTGTCGCCACAATCACTTTTTTAGCCTTCACAGACATCGCTTGGCGCCATGTGTGCTCAATCACGGGTTGCTCACCAATCAGTAACATCATTTTATTCGGCAAACGCGTGGACTTTAAACGCGCCGGAATCACAATGACAAAATCATTCATAACATCAACCTAATTAAGGACAATAAAGCGCCTATTCTAGCAGAGGTGCCTTTAAAAAAAACCCCTCACGCATCCGCCTATAATTCGCATACTATTTATACAAAAACCCTATTGACTTATTTCTAAATGCTCTATAGGCTAGAAATCATACACAATATATGGAAGTCAAGCGACCCACACAAAACGACTGTCAACATAGAAACACCCCAAAATTTCTCGTTTTGATCATTTTATAGACAAATACTTGACCTGATTCAACCATGCGCCCTGCGGGCCATAAATTAAAGTTATCCACAGGTTTATCCACAGTTTATGTGGACAATATCCCCAATTAAAAATACCCTTTCGATGACACATCGAAAGTTTCACCGAACCCATAATAAGAGATGAAATATGATGAAAAAACGCTCTGATCTTTTACCAAACAACTCTGTCATTCCTGTGGCTGTCATTGACAGCATCTCAGATGGCTTAAAACTTGCTGACATTTTAATCAAAGAGGCGTTACCCATCCTTGAAGTGACCTTTCTCTCAAAAAATGCCTCAGACATTTTAAAGGCCATCAAAGACCATTACCCTGATTTAACAGTCGCTGCGGGCACCATCATCAATCCTGAGCAAGCAAAATTGGCCTACACATCGGATGCTGACTTTTTAGTGAGCCCAGGCTGTAATCCACGCACCATTCAAACGGCGCAAGATTTAGGCGTGATGATTGTCCCCGGCGTCAATAGCCCAACGGCGATTGAAATGGCGCTCAATTATGGTGTGACGACTATGAAGTTCTTCCCTGCGGAAGCATCCGGCGGCATTGAGATGATTAAAGCGATTTTAGCGCCTTATCAAGAGATTCAGTTGATTCCAACGGGCGGCATCAATGACAGTAACTTTAGAGATTATTTAGCCATTCACCGCGTGATTGCCTGCGGCATGAGCTGGATGGTGGAAAAACGTTTGATCAATGAAGGCAATTGGACAGAGATTGCACGCCGCGTGCGTCTAGTTAAAGAGTTATTGGCTAAATCAACGGTTCAATAAAATTGTTTCACAAGCTTTAGGCATCGCAGGTTTCTGCGGTGCTTTTTTATTGCCACTCGGTTTTTTACGGCCAAGGGCAATGTCTTGCTGATCTTTGATCCAATTGTTTAAATCCGCATCACAGCCTGATGTTTTGGCAACGGGAGCTTGCGGCACACAATGGGGTTGATTTTTTGGGCATTTTAAACGCACATGAAAATGAGAATCGTGCCCAAACCAAGGGCGAATTTTATACAGCCACGAGGGATCTTTTTCTGTAGCGCACAAATGGGCTTTGATCACAGGATTGACAAAAATGCGTTCCGTTTGTGGATACAATGCCGCTTGATGCAATAAATCACGATAATAAGGCTGCCAATTGACCACTTGCCCAGTTTTGGCATTGACCACAGAAGGGGTGTCTAAGGACTCTTTTTCATTCGGTTTTAAGCCTGCTACACCAACGCGCTCAAACCAAATGTCCACATCAAGTCCAATTTGATGACTTGCATGACCATACGGCATGCGACCGCCATGGGCTTGTGACATGTCGCCTAAAATCACCGTGGTTTGTTGTGTTTTGGCAAACTGCCCTAAATGTTCAATCAAAGACAATAAAGCGGCATCGCCATAATTGCGCGCGCGACTTGGGCGCACTTGCTCATAACCGATGCCGCGAATGGGAATGGTGACGCCACCGGCAAAGCAGCCGTTGGCGTAACTGCCGTGAATGACGGTGTCATTGGCATATCCTTGCCCCCATAATGAGAGCGACAATAAACCCACCGCCATCCACGCTTTCATTATACGAGCGCCTTAATCCAATCTTCGCGCTCACCTTCTAAGAAATCCACCATTGGAATTTCAATCAAAGTGTATGCGCCTTTCTCTTGACGCATGGCAGCACGACCACTTGAAACCATCACTTGTGCCGTCAATGCAGGATTGTCGATGGACATTTTGAACATAAAGTTCTGATTGCCAGATGTCCCTGATGCACCTTTACGCGTCAATTCCACGCCGTGACCCACATCTTTTAACAAATTCACATCATCCACAAATTTAACATGTGTTTCATCATGAATGAAATAAGGATCCGTTTTGATAAGATTTTCAACGATTTCAGGGGTTGCACCTTCTGATAATTCCACATAAACCATGCGGCGATGTACGCCTGCGCCCGTTGGCATGGTCATGGATAAGGCATCTTTCACGCCTTCAATGGCTTTGACTGCAACCGTGTGCCCCATGCTCATGCCTGGACCAAAGTTGGTGTATGTCATGCCATTTGGCGCCATTGCCATCAACATGGCACGCACGATGGAATCTGTACCAGGATCCCAGCCAGAAGAAACGATGGCCACAGCATTATTTGCACGCGCCACTTCATTCAGTTCATTGCGCACGTCTAAAATGCTCGAATGAATGTCATAGCTATCGACCGTATGAATGCCTTTGGCTAAATAGGCTTTCGCTTGTGTTGGCACTTGGCGCGTTGGAATGGCTAAAAATGCCACATCAATCTTCTCACTGAACTGATCCACAGATGTTTTCACCACAACATTTGGGTATTGGGCAATTGGCTCACCGCTACGGCGAATGGCGCCCACTAAATTAAAATCTTTCGTTTGTAATAAGACATCGATAACTTTTAAACCCACGTTACCGGAACCTACAACAATAGCATTAATTTTTTTCATCTATGTTTACTCCTGATGGAAGATTAATGAGAATCCACAATCAATTGCTTCATCATCTCAATGTGCAGAGCTTCTGTATTGAGGCATGGAATGAACTGATAATATTCACCCCCTTTCTCCATAAAGTAGTCTCTGTTTTCAACGCCCATTTCTTCAATGGTTTCTAGGCAGTCCGCACTGAAGCCTGGGCAAAACACGGCAACTCTTTTCACGCCTTGAGCCGGCAAACTTGGCAAATATTCAAAGGAATAGGGCTTTAACCATTCCACATTACCAAATTTTGATTGAAACACCGTGGTGATTTTTAAGTCAGGACGATTCAACGCCTTTTCAATGAGTTTTGTGGTGGCCATACATTGATCATAATAGGGATCACCTTTCTCATAGGTTGATTTTGGCATACCGTGATAGGATAACACAAGCTCATCAATCGCTGTATCGCCTAAGCCTTCCTCAATTTTTGCGCGGCACGCATCGATGTACACAGGATGATCATAATAATCGCTGAGCATCTGAATTTCTGGGAAATAACGGCGCGCTTTTAAGGTATCGGCAACCGCATCAAACACAGTGGCCGTTGTCGCCGCACAATACTGCGGATAAAGCGGCAAAATGATGATTTTATCGACTTTTTTAGCAATCAATTGATCTAAGCCCTGCTCGATCGATGGCTCACCATAACGCATCGCCACGACAACGTCATAATTCTCTGGTAAGACTTTTTCAAGGGCTGTGGCTTGATCTTGTGTGATGTATAAAAGCGGTGAACCCCGATCCGTCCAAACGGTGGCATATTTTTCTGCCGAATCCTTTGGGCGCGTGGTCAAAATAAAACCGTTTAAAATGAAGAACCAAATAAATTTAGGCACTTCAATCACGCGCGGATCACTTAAAAATTCGCGCAAATATGGACGAACATCTTTTGCTGTCGGTGATTTCGGTGTGCCAAGATTCACCAGCAAAACACCTATTTTACGGCCTTCCATGTCTTGGTTCCTATCTAATCAATAAAGTGCACCATTATGCATGAATTCTGCTGAATGTGAAACATTCTCACCCACAATCGCAGTTAATTTTCTCTATTGCGCCCATAAAAAAAGCCATCTTGCGATGGCTTTAATTTTGATGTGATGAAAGCGGACGATTAAGCTTCTTCTTTTTTCACTTCAGGTAATTTCACTTCAATGGATAATTCTTTCAATTGCTTAGGATTGGCAACTGAAGGTGCATCAGTCATCAAGCAAGAAGCTGTTTGTGTTTTCGGGAATGCAATCACTTCACGGATGGATTTTGCGTGCGTCATGAGCATGATCAAACGATCTAAGCCAAACGCTAAACCTGCATGTGGTGGCGCACCATATTTTAATGCATCTAATAAGAAGGAGAATTTCTCTTCGGCTTCTTCTTTAGAAATTCCCAATAAATCAAATACTTGATATTGTACTTCAGGTTGATAAATACGCACAGAACCACCGCCTAACTCAGTGCCGTTCAACACCATGTCATACGCTTTGGCCACAGCATTTTCAGGATCATTTTTCAATGATTCAATGCCATCTTTTGGCGTGGTGAATGGATGGTGAACCGCCACATAGCGTTTTTCATCTTCATCGTATTCAAACATTGGGAAATCAATCACCCACATTGGTGCCCATTCACAGGTCATCAAGTTCAAATCTTCACCCAATTTAATGCGAAGTGCACCGATGGCATCGTTCACCACTTTTGCTTTATCTGCACCAAAGAAAATGATGTCATTGTCTTTTGCATCCGTTGCTTTTAACAATGCCTCAATCGTTGCATCATCTAAGAATTTAGTGATTGGGGATTGCAAACCTTCACGGCCTTCAGCCACATTGTTCACTTTGATGTATGCTAAACCACGTGCGCCATAACGACCCACATATTTCGTCAATTCATCGATGTCTTTACGAGACAATTTATCCGCTGAATTTGGAATGTTTAATGCAACCACGCGGCCTTTTGCCATGTTTGCTGCATCTTTAAACACTTTAAATTCTGTTGATTTCATGATTTCTGTCACATCAATGAATTCTAACGGAATGCGTAAATCTGGTTTATCTGAACCATATTTGTACATGGCATCGGCATATGTCATCACTGGGAATGCTTCTGCTAACTCAACATTGATGGCTTTTTTGAACACTTTACGAATCATATCTTCTGCCATCGCCATGATGTCTTTTTCTTCTAAGAAAGAAGTTTCGATATCGATTTGCGTAAATTCAGGCTGACGATCGGCACGTAAATCTTCATCGCGGAAACAACGCACGATTTGATAGTAACGGTCAAAACCACTCATCATTAAAATTTGTTTAAAGAGCTGAGGGCTTTGTGGCAAGGCAAAGAATTCACCTGGATATGTGCGTGATGGCACTAAATAGTCACGTGCGCCTTCTGGTGTGGCTTTGGTTAAAAATGGCGTTTCGATGTCTAAAAAGCCCGCATCATCTAAGTAATCACGCACTGCACGCGTCACTTTAGAGCGGAGCATCAAGTTGTATTGCATTTTTTTACCGCGCAAATCTAAATAGCGGTATTTCAAGCGCACTTCTTCAGAAGTGTTTTCATCATCGACTTGGAAAGGTAACGCATCGGCTTTGTTTAAAATGGTCAAAGCTGTGGCGATCACTTCAATTTTACCGGACACCAATTTGTCATTGAACATGTCTTCAGGGCGCATGCGCACTTTACCCACCACTTGAATCACAAATTCATTACGAATGCGTTCTGCTTCTTTAAACTGATCCGCTGGGGTTACTTCTGGATCGATCACGATTTGAACAATCCCTTCACGATCACGTAAATCGATGAAAATAACACCACCATGGTCACGGCGGCGATGAACCCAGCCGGTCAACGTGACTGTTTGATCTAATAGAGCTTCTGAAACTAAGCCCGCATAATGAGAACGCATCATAATTAAGTTTACCTTTAAACGTTTTGAATTAAATTAATGTTTGTGAGAACAGCTAGAACCACACTGATGAGCAGAGCTGCCGGAATCTTGACTGGCCAAATTCTTTTGGTTGCTAGATTTAAAATCCGTTTCATACCAGCCTGAACCTTTCAAACGAAAGTTTGGCGCTGTCACTTGTTTCGCTAAACGGGGCGCCTTGCACTCTGGGCATTCAGTCAATGGATCTGCAGAAATTTTCTGTAATGCTTCAAACTCGTGACCACAATTGTCACATTTATATTGATAAATTGGCATGTTTTCCTCAAACAAACTCACAACATAACAAAATCCGATAATTATACTGAATTTTTTTACTTCTTTCAGTGAAATTATCAGACTCAAACGAACGAATACACGTTATACCATAAAAAAATCCCTTCGTAAGAAGGGACTTGATTTTAGTGAATTTTAAATTTGTTGCGGCTATCGTTCACCTGTTCTCTTAAGAGCTTACCAGGCTTAAAGTGAGTGGCGTATTTACCGCTCAACTCAACGGCATCCCCAGTCTTAGGGTTGCGGCCAATTTTTGGCTCACGATAACGCAAAGAAAAACTACCAAAGCCACGGATTTCAATGCGGTTGTTTGAAACCAATGTGTCGCTCATGTGCTCTAAAATGAGTTTCACACCTTTTTCAATTTCCGCCGCTGGAATACGTGGGTATTTAGCGCTTAGTTTTTCAATTAATTCAGACTTAGTCATTCCTATAAACCTCTTTATACACACTGACAGTACTATTCTAGTACACAATTCTTCTAAAATCCCCTCATGATTCAGTGATTGGGCACCACTTAATCTGAAATAAGGCATAACTTTATCATAAAGTTACTCTTTAATTCAAACCAATCATTTTCAATCACTCAATCGCACTACCAATGCGTCCCACATCAGTAAAAAAAGCCATTACATTTCGTAATGGCTTTTATTCATTCACCTAAATTGCTTTAGATTACTGTTGTTTCATTTGCTCTTTCAACAAATCACCTAAAGTACCGCCCACTGAGCTCTTGCTTGAAGAGTAATCAGCGATTGCACGTGCATCTTCAGCTTGATCTTTTGCTTTCACAGATAAAACGATTGTGCGGTTTTTCTTATCAACGTTTACGAATTTAGCTTCCACTTTATCGCCAACATTGTATACGTTACGAACGTCTTCGATTTTCTCGTTAGAAACGTCAGCAGCGCGTAAAGAACCTTCAACGCCTTCGCCTAAATCAATCGTTGCAGCTTTAGCATCTACTGCAATGACAGTACCTGTTACGATGCTGCCTTTGTCGTGATCTGCTAAGAAGTTAGAGAATGGGTCTTGGTCTAATTGTTTGATGCCTAAAGAGATACGCTCACGTTCTGCATCTACAGCCAATACAACCGCTTCCACTTCGTCGCCACGCTTGAAGTTACGAACAGCTTCTTCGCCAGATTCGTTCCAAGAGATGTCAGACAAGTGAACCAAACCATCAATACCGCCATCTAAACCGATGAAGATACCGAAATCAGTGATGGATTTGATTTGACCTTTCACACGATCATTTTTGCTGTATTTGTCAGCAAATTCGATCCATGGGTTAGGTGTCACTTGTTTCATACCTAAAGAGATACGACGACGTTCTTCGTCGATTTCTAAAATCACAACTTCAACTTCTTCGCCGATTGTTACAACTTTAGCCGGGTTAACGTTTTTGTTTGTCCAATCCATTTCTGAAACGTGAACCAAACCTTCGATACCATCTTCGATTTCAACGAAACAACCGTAATCAGTAATGTTGCTCACTGCACCTTTTGCTTTCGCGCCAGCAGGGAAACGTACTGATAATTCGTGCCATGGATCGTTACCTAATTGTTTCAAGCCTAAAGAAACACGGTTACGTTCGCGGTCGAATTTCAACAATACAACTTCGATTTCTTGACCGATTTCAACGATTTCAGAAGGATGACGAACACGTTTCCAAGCCATATCTGTGATGTGTAACAAACCATCGATACCGCCTAAATCTAAGAACGCACCGTAATCAGTTAAGTTCTTAACAACGCCTTTGATCTTATCGCCTTCTTTCAAGTTCGCTAATAACTCTTCGCGTTCTGCTGAGTATTCTTTCTCAACCACTGCTTTACGAGATACAACGATGTTGTTGCGCTTAGGATCTAATTTAATTAATTTAAGTTCTAATTCTTTGCCTTCTAAGTAAGAAGCATCGCGAACTGGGCGAACATCTACTAAAGAACCTGGTAAGAATGCTTTGATCTCACCGATGTCAACAGTAAAGCCACCTTTAACTTTGCCAGAAATAACACCTTTGATGATTTCGTCAGCTTCAAGAGATTTTTCAAGGCGAGCCCAAATTTCTGCTTTCTTAGCTTTTTCACGAGATAAGCGAGTTTCACCCATACCATCGTCAACAGACTCAAGAATAACGTCAACTTTATCGCCAACTTGTACTTCTAAATCACCATTTTCGTTTTGGAATTGTTCAGCAGGGATACGGCCTTCACTTTTAAGACCCGCATCAACGATTACGAATTCTTTACTAATCGCAACAACGGTAACTTCAATGATAGAACCAACTTCTGGTTTTTCTTGAATGGATTGTTCAAATAACTCAGCAAAACTTAGCATAATAATATGTACTCTGTAGATGATCGCTCTAAATATCTTTCAAATCTAAAAATATTCAAATTGACCGGTTAAAATTTAAAAAATAAAACAGGTAATAATTCCTTATCACCACCCGACTGATGCTAGCCCACCAATTGACGATCTTTTGCCAACTGCCAAACCTGACCAAACACTTCTTCTTGCGTGCAATCTGAAGTGTCAATGATCACAGCATCCTGAGCAGGCACAAGTGGAGAGGCTGATCGGTTTTGATCACGTTCATCTCGCGCTTTAATCTCGCTCAAAATCTGCGCAATATTAACAGATTCATTCACGCTGATCAACTGTTTATATCGACGATCGGCGCGAACTTCAGCCGTGGCTGTCAAAAATATTTTAAGGGGCGCTTCTTTGAAAACCACTGTGCCCATGTCGCGCCCATCAGCAATGAGCCCTGGCATGACGGCGCAATCCCTTTGATAATGAAACAGCGCATCACGCACTTTAAGATGCTTAGCAATGATGGATGCACTGCTGCCCGTCGTTTCCATGCGTAAGCGCTCTGTGACATTCTCATCATTCACAAAGATCTCAACGCCCTTGTCCGTTGGGTTTGCGCGCATGGAAAATTGATCTTTCATGGCCACTAAAGCCGCTTCATCGTCTAAATCAATCTGATGATCCATCGCAAAAATGGCATATGCCCGATAAATGGCGCCAGAGTCTAATAAGTGCCAACCCAATTTTTTTGAAAGTGTTAATGCGAGCGTACCTTTACCAACGCCGCCTGGACCATCGATGGTGATGATGGGAACTGTCATGCTTGTCCTTTGTATCTTGTCGATCATAATTGATAAGCGCCGCCCATGCGAATGCTGCCATACATCTGCGGACCACTGCCGCTGCCACCGATGACATTGACATCACTTTTTGGCGCAACGCCATTTGATGCACAGCCCGATGCTAAAATTGCAGTCATCACAACGGCTAAAGTGAGTAACCATTTTTTCATGTTGCCTCCTTAAATTCGCTTGATCATACCTAAAACGCCATTATATAACTAAGGCTATAAGTTTTGCTCCAATTATTGTATTCTATGTGGGTTATACCATTTTTATATGAAGAGAATGTGAGATGTCTTTAAAAACCCTAACAATTGCAACTCGAGAAAGTCCGCTCGCACTATGGCAGGCTGAACATGTGAAAAGTAAAATCCTAGAATTTTTCCCAGAGATGGATGTTCAATTACTAGGCATGACCACCAAAGGGGATCAAATGCTATCCTCTCCGCTCAGTAAAATTGGCGGCAAAGGTCTATTTATCAAAGAATTGGAAGTTGCGTTATTAGATGGCAGAGCAGACATTGCTGTTCACTCCATGAAAGACGTACCAATGGCAAAAGAGTTGCCAGAGGACTTAATTGTCCCCGTGGTGATGAAGCGTGAAGATCCACGCGATGCTTTAGTGAGCAACCACAACTACACCATCAAAACATTGCCACAAAATGCTGTAATGGGTTCTTGCTCATTGCGCCGTCGTGTGCAATTGATGGCGCTTCGCCCTGATTTACAGCTCAAAGATTTACGCGGCAACGTCAATACCCGTTTAGCGAAATTAGATGCCGGCGAATTTGATGCCATCATTTTAGCCACCGCTGGCCTTAAACGTTTAGGGTTTGACCATCGCATCAGCGAAGAGATCTCTCAAGACATCTCATTGCCAGCAGTTGGCCAAGGCGCCATTGGCATTGAGTGCAATCGTCATAATGAAGCAGTGCGCAAAATCATCTCCTTATTAAATGATGATGACACCGCTGTGTGTGTTGCCGCAGAACGTGCGTTTAACTCAACCTTAAATGGCGGCTGCCAAGCACCGATTGCAGGCTATGCAGAGCTCACAGAAAAAGGGCTATGGATTCGTGGTTTAGTGGGTAACATTGACACCAATGAAATCATCTATGCTGAAATGGTGGGCGATCCTTTAGATGCGCAAAATTTAGGTCATCGCTTAGCCGAAGAGTTACTCAGCAAAGGCGCGGATGAATTTTTAAGGAGTATTTATGGCGAAAAAAAATAAAAAATCCGCACTGAAAAAAAATGCTGCGCCAATCATCTCAGCGCCTGAAGAAGTGATCACTACTCAGTCTGTTGATTTACAACAATTGGGCGTTGTGATTACGCGCCCTGCGGATCAATCTGAGTTTTTAGTGACGCAAATTACAGAGCATCATGGACATGCACTCAATGTGCCCTGCCTTGTGATTTTAGAGCCGCATGATACAAACGCTGCCATTGAAGGCTGCACACAATCGGCTAAGTCTGCTGATTATTGGGCATTCACCAGCCCAAATGCAGTAGATTATGCAGTGCGTTTTGGCTTGGATTTTTCATTAAACATCCCCTGTATTTCCATTGGTGCAGGCACCACTAAGCGTTTAGAAGCATTAACGAGTGCACCCATCATTCAAGGGGATGCGCCGTATACATCTGAAAAACTCTTAGAAAAACTCAGCACCTTCGATTTAGGCGGCAAAGCCATTAACATTTACAGCGGTGAAGGTGGTCGTCGTTTATTGGCCAATGCCACGACAGCAATGGGCGCGATCGCACAATATGTCGATGTATATCGCCGTGATCGCCCTGAGCATATTGATCTCACAACTGTGATGGATTATGCCAACAATCATCCTGTCACCATTTTAGTGTCAAGCCAAGAGGCATTTGGCGCTTATCATGACGCTGCGTTTTCAGTGGATGCCCACAGAACAGATCGCCCATTGATTGTGGCGAGCGAGCGCCTTGCCGATTATGTGCAAACGCTGGGTTACACCCACATCATCACAGCGTCTTCTGCTGTGAGTCAAGATATGTGGCAAGCCTTGGTTGAGGCTGCCCCACACTTGCTTTTATCCACCTTTGATTCAACCCCTGAGGATTCATCCATGACTGAACCGAATGATAAAGAGACCACACAATTGCCTGAGCCTGAGCTCAATGTGGCGAACACTGTCGATGCTGTCAAAGAAGAACAACCAGAAGTCACGCCTCAACCTACAGAAAAACCTGCACCCATCATGCACAATGCAGCGCCTCAATCATCAGGCGGTAAATCTTTATCGCTCTTAGCCCTCGCCCTTGGCGTTGTGGGCATTGGCGTCGGCGCCTTTGCATTCTTACAAGTTTCTGATGAGAGCACACGTACGCAAGAGCTTAACCGCACCATCGTGCAGCAAAAAACAGAGCTTGAAACTTTATCGAATGCTTTGACGAATCTGCAAAAAACTGTGGCCACTGAGCGCGGTCAATCCTCTAACTTCACGGATTTAAGTGATGCCCAAAAACAGCAACAGCAAAATCTATTGGCATTACAACAACGCGTCGGTACATTAGATTCCGCCATCAATAATCTACAAGCAGACAGCGGCACCGCAAGCAATCGCTACAATCAATTGAAAGATCACATCCAACAATTTGAATCTGTGGTGAGCAATCTTGATCAATCCATCACGCAAATTGGCAAAATGGCCAATGATGCGCAATCAGATGCGGTGAAAACGCAAAATCGCTTAACCTCTCAGCTTGTGGAAATCAATAGCAAAATCGCGGCGCTCAATACATTAGAAGAACATTTATCTGCCAAAACAGACATTGATCTTTTAAACTTGAGCCAAGCGCAATACTTATTGAATTTAGCCAACTTTAAATTAACATTTGAAGAAGACACCACAGCCGCTGTGAACATCCTTAAAGAGGCCAGTGAGCGCTTGATGGCAACGGCGAATGCCAAATTCAGCGAAACCAATAATCTCATTCAAAGTGAGATCGTTAAATTGCAAGAGATCCCCACCATCAATCGCGCTGAATATGCCACGCGCATTCAACATTTGATTGATGCAGTACCAGGTATTGACACCAAATCAGATGACATTTTAGGCGAACTCAAAAACAGCTTTAAAGCAGAAGTGGACAAAGATGCCGCCAATGATGATCCTAATGCTCGTCCTTGGTATTCAAAAGCTGTGGATAAAATCAAGCCTGTGTTCATTGTGACCCAAGAGCGCACCGCCGCACCAGAATTGATGTCCATCACGGATGAAGTTTTGTTAAAGCAAAACATGCAGATGCAATTGACCACGGCACGCTTAGCGTTATTGCAACATCAAGCGGTGACGTATCAAGAATCCTTAAAAGCCGCGCGCACATTACTCACGAATTACTTTAGCCCGAACGATGAAACCTATCATCAAGTATTAGCGGCGCTCAATGAGTTATTGAATGTGAATGTGGCAAATGACAATCTCAACATCGATCCGATTTTAAAATCTTTCGATGCCTCTATGTTGAACTATAGAGGAGAAGGATTATGATGCGTTTCCTTAAAGCATTGGGTTGGTTTTTAATCCCCTTTGCCCTTGCGATCTTCTTATTTCTCTTAGTGGAAAAAGATCCCGGCATGGTGATCATTACAGGTAAAAACCTCTTCACGCAAAAAGATTTCTCTTTGATGATGACCCTTTCAGGTTTCTTCTTCAGTGGCCTCATCTTTTTTGTGGTGGGCTATGTATTATTGCGCTTTTTATTCAGAGTGATCGGTTTACCAAGCTTCTTAAAGCGCAGTGCAGATTTACGCAGCGAAAAGAGTGCAAGCCGCAAAATGTCCCGCGCGGAATTGGCGATGCTTGAAAATAAGCCGGATTTAGCCGAAGCGCTCCATTTATCTGCCGCAAAAAGTAGCCCGAATCCAAGTTTTTGCTACATTGGCGCAGCACGCGCGGCGCACATGCAAGGCAAAACGGAGCAACGTGATCAATATTTACGTGCGGTTGAAACATTGAGTGACAATCACAACCGTTTACATGCTGGCATTATGATTGGTGAGCTGTTGAATGAATGGGATGAACCTCATAAAGCGCAAACTGTACTTGAACGCATTCGCAAAGAAAAAGGCGATCATCACCGTATTTTGGTGGCATTGGCAAAATCTTATGAGAAACAAGGTTTGTATGATCAGCTCTATCAAATCATGCCCGATCTACATAAATCTTTACCAAAAGATGAGCGCTTAGCCATCGAGCCTGAGTTGTATGTGGCGTTGATTGATCACATTGGCGCTGAACACAATGGCAATAAACTCAAAGCATTGTGGGAAGTGATTCCAAACAACATCAAAGTGACGCCAAGCGTTGTGGTCAATTATGCTGAAAAGCTTTTGTATGCTGGCAATGTGAGCGATGCTGAAGAGGCACTGCGCTACTCTTTGAAAAAAGAGTGGAATGATTTGGTCATCACCGCTTACGGTCATTTATATACCGGTGACTTTAAAACGTACATCAAGCACGCTAAGCAGTTTGCGCATCAGCATCCTGACAGCGCTTATGCTGCCCTTGCGGTGGCACGATTGTATTATCAAACCAAGCAACTTGAGGAAGCCTTGACTGCTCTGCAACAAGCATTGGCAATTGATGATCAAATCCCTGAAGTGCATCACTTATTGGCGGAAATTTTATTGGAGCAAGGTGAGTTTGAAAAATCAGCCTTAGCTTTCCGTGAAGCTGGTCGATTATCGTATGCAAAACCTTCAGCGGAATTGCTGCAAGTGGAGGGCGAATTGCTCTCATCGAAAGATGCACAGCTCCCTGAGAAGGTCGGGGTTGAAGTCACAGAAGCCGACGTGACTGAATCTAAATAACCATTGATTCATCCATGCAACCTTCTATGATTCATAGAAGGTTGTCTTTTTTTAGGAGATGCAATGACTCACGCGAGTCTCACTGAATTATTAAATGCCCAAGCACCCATCATCATGGGGATTGTCAATGCAACACCCAATTCATTTTCTGATGGTGGGGATTACTTTGCCTCAGAAGATGCCATTATGCGCGCCCATCAATTGGTCGATGAAGGCGCAACCATCATTGACATTGGGGCGGAATCCTCAAATCCCAAAGCTTTGCCCATCAGTAGTGATGAGGAGATTGCACGCTTAACGCCTGTGGTTTCAGCCCTTGTGGGTAAACTCCCTGCACTGATTTCCATTGATACTTATCACCCAGAAACCATGGCGGCGATGGTGGATTTAGGCGTGGACATCATCAATGACATCAATGGCTTTCGGGATGAAGCTGCAATTGCCGCCGTTGCGCATTCAAATGTGGATTTGGTGGTGATGCATTTAGATCAGCCCATTGCTGCGATGCACACCGAAACTGAACATGCAGACATTACGCAAAGCATCATCGACTTTTGTCATGAGCGCGCCGCGACTTTAACTAGCCATGGCATTGAACAAAGCCGCCTCATTTTTGATCCGGGCTTTGGCTTTGGCAAAACCACGGCAGAACAAATAGAGCTTTTACAACAACTCGAGCGCTTAACTGCCCTGCCTTATCCGATGCTCATTGGCTTATCGCGTAAACGCCTCATTGGTCACTTAACGGGTGTCAGTGATGCGAAAGCACGCACCATTGGCAATGTCAGCGCTGCCCTTTGGTGTTTGACGAAAGGCGCAAAGATTTTACGCGTCCATGATGTCAAAGCCACACAAGAAGCCTTCACCCTTTGGCAACAACTCTCTAACTGATTGATAAAAAATGATAGATTTTAACCAAATTACCTTACGCGTGGGCACAAAAGTGCTGATCGAAGATTTCTCCATGCAGATCCACAATAAAATGCATGTGGGTTTAGTCGGCAAAAATGGTACCGGCAAAACTTCCCTCTTCAACCTGATTTTAGGGCACTATGAAGCCGATAAAGGCAATGTGCACATTCAGCCCCATTTGCAAATGGCGCATGTGGAGCAAGAGATTCGCAACATTGATCAAACGGCGTTTGATTATGTGCTCTCAGGCGATGCAGAACTCATTGAGTTGCGCAAATCTGAACAAAAAGCATTAGATGCCAATGATGGGATCGCCATCAGCCACATCCATCAAGAGCTTGAACGCATCGATGGTTACCGTGCAGACAGCCGCGCGGCGGCGTTGATGATGGGGCTTGGCTTTAATCCTGAGGATCTCCATCAACCGATTGCCCATTTCTCGGGCGGTTGGCGCATGCGTTTGAATATCGCCAAAGCGTTGATGTGCCGCTCGGATATTTTGCTCCTCGATGAACCGACGAACCACTTAGACTTTGAAACTGTGGTTTGGCTAGAAAACTGGCTCAAAGGTTATCAAGGCATTTTGATCATCATCTCCCATGATAAAGAGTTTTTAGATCACACATGCAACTACATTTTGCACCTTGAGCAGCAAAAGGCAAATCTCTACAAAGGTAACTATGCAGATTTCCAACGCATGCGCGCGGAAAAATTGATCCTTCAGCAAACCATGTATGAGAAAAATGAGAAGACCAAAGCCCATTTAGAGAACTTCATTCGCCGCTTTGGCGCAAAAGCCACCAAGGCAAAACAGGCGCAAAGCCGCGTCAAAGCCTTGGCAAAATTGGCAGACATTGCACCAGTTGTCGCCACCAATGAATTCACCTTTTCATTTTTAAAGCCGGATCGTTTACCGGATCCACTGCTAACCATGGACAATGTTGCCATCGGTTATGAGGTGGGCCAACCCATTTTAAACAATGTGAACCTCACATTAACGCCCGATACACGCCTTGGTTTACTCGGTAAAAATGGTGAAGGTAAATCCACCTTGATTAAAGCGATTGCCGGTCAATTGAGCATTGAAAATGGCGACTATACAGCTTCTGAGTTTTTAAACATCGGTTACTTTGCCCAGCATCAATTAGAATATTTGACGGTGACAGAATCGCCAATGTGGCACATTCAAATGCTTGATCCTTTAATCAGCACGCAAGACATTCGTAATTTCCTTGGGCAATTTGATTTCCATGGCGACAAAGCCTTAGAAAGCATCGAGCGCTTCTCTGGCGGTGAAAAGGCGCGTTTAGCTTTAGCGATGATTGTTTATCAAAAGCCCAATTTATTGCTGCTCGATGAACCGACAAACCACCTTGATTTAGAGATGCGCGAAGCCATTGCCATGGCGCTGCAAGCCTTTGAAGGCGGCGTTGTGATCGTTTCCCATGATGCCTCACTTTTAGAGATGTGTTGTGATCAATTCGCCGTCGTGCGCAATCACACTGTCACCCTTTATGAGGGCGATTTAGAGAGCTATCGCACACAAGTGGTCACTGAGCGCAGTAATGATGAAAAAAGCGCTGCGGGGACATCTACAGCATCCACTGAAGCGAAATTAGATTTCAATGAGCGCAAAAACCTCAATGCTCGCCTAAAGAAATTAGAGCGCGACATTCCAAAGCTCGAAGCTGAAATGGCAAAAATCGAGGCAAAAATTGCCAAACTCGATGACATTTTAGGCGACAGTGATACATACTTAAACAAAAGCCACGATGAAATCCAAACCTTAAATGCGCAAAAAGATCAATGTTCCGCTGATTTAGCCGCCGCAGAAGAGGCTTGGCTCATGGCTGGGGATGAGATTGAAACCATCACCGCTCAACTCAATGCATAGGAGATCACATGTTCAATCAAGCTTTCATTGCCCGTTTATTGCGCTTAGTGGGCGCAGCCTTAGTATTAAGCGCAGGCTACTTTGTCTATTTAGACAAAGAACTCATTTATACAGAAGCAAGCATTGTGCGTTATGAAGGCGATCATCCTTGGGTGCGCTTTGCAGCCTCGCCCACAGAACAGATCACCTACCAGCTCACAGAATCCATGAATGCCAACATGCACCCTATTAACAGCACACTTTTGGTTCGCTATCCCAGTGGTGATTATGGTAAATTAGAGTATGTTTCCCCCGTTAAACAGTGGGCGTTTTACATTGTCTTGCCCATTGGTTTGATTCTGTTTTTCATCGGTGCATATTTAACGCTTAAAGTGCGCCGTGCCCAATTTAAACAACTGAATAAAAAATAAGGAACCACAATGAACGAAACTCAAAACGATCAAGCGATCATTGTCTCAGAAGAGAAAATCCTCAACGAATTGGCACCGAATCAAGCAGAGATCACTGCCATCAGCGAAACCATTAACATTAATGATCCCACGCAATTTTTAGCCTATGGTTCAAAGCCAATGGCAGAGATCGCGCGTTTTTCTGACACGTTATTAAATCGCGTTAAAACAAAAGATGCCGGCGAAGTGGGCAATCAACTCTCTAACTTGGTGCTTAAAATCCGTGAATATGACCCTTTTACAAAAGAAGAACAAGCCACAGGTTTTTTAGCGAATATTCCTGTGATTGGCGGGCTCTTTCGTAAGGCTGAAAAAGTTAAAATTGATCACACCAATTTAACAGAACAAGTGGATGCCATTGCGAGCCACTTAGACAATTCAATGGTGCAATTGCTGCGTGACAATGAGCAGCTTGAATTGCTCTATGCTAAAAATTTGGATTATTACCGCGATTTAGATCTGTTCATTAAAGCAGGTCAGCATCATTTAGAAAATGTGCGCACCCATGAACTCCCTGCCCTTGAAGCGACGGCAAATGAGTCAAAAGATCTATTAGATGCCCAAAAAGTGAAAGATTTGATGGAAAACATCAATCGCTTTGAGCGCCGCTTGCATGATTTAAATCTCTCTAAAACCATTGCCATGCAAACTGCGCCGCAAATCCGCATCATTCAAAACAACAATCAGCAGTTGGCGGAAAAAATTCAAGGCAGCATTTTCTCCACATTGCCCGTTTGGAAGAGTCAAATTGTCTTATCGCTCTCCCTTCAAGAGCAAGAGAAAGCCGCTCAATTGCAAAAAGATGTGGCGGACACCACCAACGATTTATTGCGTAAAAATGCCGAAATGCTTCAGCAAAATAGCATTGCCACCGCAACAGAAGTGGAGCGTTCGATTGTGGACATTGAAACCATCAGAGATGTACAAAATCGCTTAGTCAATACCATTGAAGAGACCATGAAGATCGCCACAGAAGCGCGTGAAAAACGTAAAGCGGTGGAGATTGAATTGTCCCAAATGGAAGACAATTTACGCGAACGCATCACTTCTGTGGTGGATAAATATCAATAATTACTCGGAGGGATGATGAGTTATCAAGAGTCAGATCTACCATTTCAGCGCAAAACCCACATCATTGAAATGACATCTGTGGATACGCAAGATGGACCCATTTTGCGCCAAGAAGAGATTGATTTCAGTGAAGCCTTGGTCAAAGGTGCCAAAACCACTGTCAAGCGCATGCTGTTTCACAGCAAAGCATTCTTAGGTGGCATCACAGCACAAGTGCTGAAACTTTTCATCCCAAGCAGCATTGATCCCTTTTATGGCGCCACTTTTTTGTGTAGCTATTTAGGGATCCTCAGCCTTTTTCCCCTGCGTAAAAATCACACTGCCACTTTGCTTGGGCTCATTGTGGCTTTAGCAACGGTTTTAGGTGGATTGTGGCCGGTGGCATTATTATTTGGCGGACTCACCACCACAATCATCGATCTATTTGATAAAGAGACGCGCAATACAGGCTTTTGGTTCACCATTCCGCTCTCATTGTTAGCACTGGCCTTTGCGAGCATTCATATGCCTGAATCAATCTTCAGCGCGATGCCCATTTGGATTTATGGCATCATTGCCATTGCTGTTGGTCTTGGGGTACTTAAACCAAAAGCATTAAAGCATTTGGCCAATCTTGCGCTGATGAACGAGGATGAAAAACGCAGCTATTTAGAAAGCATTGAGCTGCAAGCGGCTGCAAAAATCGCCAAAGCCAATGCTGAAAAAGAAGAGCCTTCCTATGCCATTTTTGCCCGCCACATTGAGATGCTTCGCCTCATTGAAGAGCACACAACGCAGTTGCCGAATGATTTATCCATCGTGGTGGAATCAATTGGCACAGAATCTGTGGACATTTTAAAAATCATGCAGCGCGATCCGCGCGATGTGATCGCTGGCGGACAATTTTTAAACCGCTATTTACCACTGATTCATCAATCCCTTGTGCGCTACAGCACCATTAAATCCCTGCATGATGCACAAAGCATCGAGATGGACATTGATGCAAAAACATTGCAGTCCCTTCGTGGCATTCAGCAAGCCTTTGTGCAGATTAAAAAGCAGCTTGCGGACAATGATGTTGATGATCTCAAAGTGGATCTAAATGTGATGGATAAACTCATCCGCGCCCAAGGCTTTGAGATCAAAGAGTGATCATTTTTTGGCAAAATCGAGCGGTTGGAGCACTTCTAGCCGCTTAATGCCATGGACGTTGAGCACAATGCGCACAAGTTCCGTGGCATGATTTTCCTGCCCTTCTTGATCCCCTTGAATCCGAATGCGCCGAATCATATACACATGATAACTTTTCTCCCCAAGCACTGGCGTTTCATCCTCTTCTAAAAATGGGAGCTCTTCAAATGCCACATCAATGTAACGCAAAAAGTCCGTCACATTAAAGCGCGTAATATCTGCAATCGGAAAACGCGTCTTTTCAAATAAATCAGGCTGATTGATGAGGTGCACTGTTTTTTTGTAATACAACACATCCTCTTCGCGCTCGTTGTTGAGCAAAATCTCCTCATACGTTTTCTGATGCATGATGCGCACATCATCTGGCAATGCAGAATGAGAAATGAACCGAAACGACTCACGACAAATCCCGATGGGCTTTTTAATCCCTTGTTTATAAATGAGTAATTTGCGATCCGGTAGCCAGCGCTGAAAGATCTTTTGCAGCTTCTTTTTACCAATGTCCTTAAAACGATCGCGGAAAATGTACGCCACCACCATAATGAGCAGCACTTTAAAACTCAACGTATCATAGCGGCCGCTGCGCCAATTGAACATGATGGCAAAGGTAAAAAGCATCGAGACTGCCGCAATCATCGCATAAATGGTGTGCCAAATGAACGGCGCGCCTTTGCGATGACTAATATCCAAAAATAGATAGCGATTGATGTAACGGCGCAGCGTGCTCCAGCGATACAAAACCTTCTCATTGCTTTCGCCGGGCGTTGCGATGCTTTCAGGATAATTCTCTTCCCGATACAAAATCTCCTCGCGCCACACATCGCTGATTGCACGACGCAGCGGCATGTTGCGCTCTGTGATGAGTTTACGCAAATAATAGGTCGTCACCCAGGAGATGTATTCATCACAATATTCAAAGGCTTTTGAGACAATTTTTTCTTCAATCGCCGCGCATAAAGGTTTTAATGCACGATACGCTGCAATGCTCGCCTCAATGTCCATGAGCAATTGTTGTGTACTCTCCTCACTCTTTTGATTTGGCCCTTGTAACAAGCCTTTGACAGAAAGGCGAAGGCTGCGCTTATAAGTCAATGCAATGCGTTTTAACGCATTTTCATAATCGGATAAATCCACGTTTTCTGTTTGCCATGCTTCTAAATCCGCTTTTAACGCTTCAACAATGCCCTCAACCTTATAGAAACTTTTCAATTTATGAGTGGCAGGACTTAAGCGCACATAATTTTTAAAGGAGCGACGAAACTCTTCTGCAGAATACGATTGTGGATTGATTTGCAATGCTGCAGGCAAAAAGAAATAGGTCTCCACATGATATTTAATGTCTTTGGTTTTAGCGTGGTCAAAAGAGACCCGCTGTTTAATTTCAAATTGTTTATGTCCATGAATCTTTAAAGATTCTTTAATCATCTACGATTTCCTTATCTAGGTGTTCAACATCATCATTGGCAAAGGGATAGGTTTGGCTCTCAAGTGTCAATAACATGATGTCAAATAGGCTTTTCACAAGGCGGCGACAATAACTTAAATCATTCATCACAGACCCCGTATTAAAGGCATTGACCTTTTGATCGCGCCCTGCAATGAAAATCTCATGACGAAACACACGTTCAAACTGTTTGCCCTTGTCTAATTGTGCGTGGATCTCATCGAGTAAATGTGCTCGTCTGACAGGATCACACAGATCCTCATCAAAGGTTTTACGCATCTCATACATCGCTTTGAGATTGGTGAGCAAATAGAGTTTCAGATCTTGATAAAAATCTTGCATGATGCCCTCTTTTGCAGTGAGATAGCGATTGAAGTTCTTTTGCAAATGGCGGCTGGATTTGACAGAATCCACCATCGATAACACCACCATTTGGCAATTGAGAAGGTACGATTGGTAATACTCCATCTCTTTAGCATCCGTAAAATGAATGCGGCTCATGTAAATGAGAATGTTGCCATACAATCCCTTAACATAATGATTATACAGTAAATTGGCATCCACAGAGGCGCGATCATGGCTATTGGCAAAGGCATCCTCATTAACCTCGCCATCTGTCACATCTTCTAAGGAAATATTGAGGGATAAACAGACCACTTCTGCGCTCACTTCCCCAAGGTGACGAATCTCTTGGAACACTGCACCCATCGCGGCTGCAGGCACGGACAATGAAGCTTCTAAAAGATATTTTGATTGCACTGGCGGATTGCCCTCTTCAATGGCTTCAATCGATTCTGCGGTTTCCACCACCAAAGGCACTTTTTCAGCATCTGGAATCAAACGCTTTAAACCATCTAACAAACGCATTTGTATGCCCCAAAAGATCGCAACGCCCAACACATTAAAAAAGGTGTGGAAAAATGCCAATTGCATCATGTCATTGAGATCCAAAATTTTCCCCATGGCATGCGTCAAGTGGCTAATCGGACTCAACAGCACTAAAACCACCGCAGCAATCACAAAATGGAAAATCAAATGCGCCAATGCTAAGCGCTTACCATCACGACTGCCGCCTAGAAAACCAATGATAGAAGTTGAAACTGTGCTGCCAAGGAGTGCACCAATCGTTAGGATGAATGCGTCGTTCAACGTGATTTGTGATAAATCGAGCGCCGTTAAAATCAACATAATCGTAGCATGGCTTGATTGCAATACCATTGTGGCTAAAAAGCCCACCGTCAATAAAATCAAAAAGCGCCAAAAACCTGTGATGTCAAAAGTGGTGAAATCAAACTGCGTGGTCACATCCGAAAACCCTGTTTTCATATGCGTGATGGCTAAAAAGATAAAAGCAATGCCGATCACCACGCGCCCAAGCGCTTTACTTTTATCACCATTAAAAGATGCCAACACCCCAAGCACAATCAAAGGATACGTCAACACCGACAAACTGACGCTTTGCCCTGCCAACGCCAACAACCAAACGCCGCTGCTTGAGCCAATGTATGCCCCAAGCATGATGGTAAAACCACCTGCAAGCGTAATGAGGGATGCATTAATAAAAGCAATGATCAGCAGCGACACCACCGTGGTAGACTGTAAAACGATGGTGGAACCTGCACCAAAGAGCAGCCCTTTCCAACGCTTCGCGGTGCTTTTTGCCAGTAGCTTTTCTAATTTACCACCGGCTAATTGCTGTAAACCATCGGTCATGCATTGCATGCCAAATAGGAAAAATGCTAACCCTGAGCACAATTCTACCCAACTCGGATGACTCTGAAAGGAGTAGATCAAGACAGCAGCAATGATCAAAAAGATCACATGACGAATTTGATTTTTATCCATAGTTTTAATTGGCATTATAATAGTGAGTCCTCCATTGTATCGTTTATATTGAAGATTGACACCTGCTATGAAATTCATTTCCCATAACTTTTACTGCCGTGACAGCTTTGTCTTCATTGGCAGCATGTTCATCAGTGCATTGATTGTCTATCCTTTTGTGGGCATTCAAGGCGGCATCGCATGGACCTCATTTGCGGTGCTCTGTACTTATTCCCTCTATACAGCGAACGAAGATCGCAGTAACTTTTGGTACGTCCTATTTTGGATGACGCTCATCATCTCAAGCACCTATGTTGGGCGCTTTTTGCATCTCTCTTGGGGCTTTTATCTCTATCTATTGGCGATCGCCTATTGCTATTACTACTTCTTTGGACGAGATCCTGTGTGTGATCGTGCCATGCGTTTCATCATCATTTTATCCACCATTGGTACCACAATGCCGCATGTGACCAAAGGCTTGCCATTAGGTTCACTCATTGGGACATTGACTGCGTTGGTGGTGTGCCATTTATTGATGCGTAAAAAATATGATCTTAAAGCTTTTGAACAAGGGATTTTTACTCATCATCTTTTTAAGCTGCAAACCAACCTTATTCCGCGTGCGGTGATCTATAGCCTTGGCATGTTTGCCTGTTTACTCATTCCCCATTATTTGATGCTCGATAAAATTTATTGGGCAACCTTAATGTTCATCATGGTGTTAACGCCCAAAGCGGACAATGTTGTGCACACAACGTTACTAAGATTTTTGGGCAGTTTAGCGGCGGTGATTTTGCTCTATGCCATTTTCCAAGTGGCGTACCACACAGGCTTACAAAGCCACATGGCGATTTTAGTGCTGATTTTACTCTTTATGTTTGCCTTCATTTTGCCGATGTGCTTTGGCAAAGACACCTTCATTGTCGCCTTTGGCACCACCTGTTATAGCTTAACGCTCGTGGAATTGGCAGGCTTTTGGCACAATCCCACTTATACATTGCTCATTGACCGCATCACCGAAACGATGATCGGTGGCATTGTGGCGATCATCGCAGGGATTTTACTTAAAGTGATGCGTGAACAAGGCGATCCGAATGATCCATAAAATTATTGATCATTCAATTTTTGCGTGATGTTCATGAACTCTTTACGCAATTCAGGATTATCAAATGGCACAATGCTTGGCACTTGCATGGTGGAAAAGGCTTTAAAATCGCGCTGACTTTCCTGCATCAATGACAATACATCAAGCGACACTTTAACAGTGGAATAAGTATTGAGTGCAATCGCTTCGCGTGCCTTAGCGGCTTTTAAAATGGCTTTGGCATTCACCGCTTGCACTTTTAAATATTCCATATAGCGGTCGATGGCCTTGACTGCCAATTGATTGGCTTCGATGTTCTTTTGCAGAATCTTTTTCTGAGCGCTATCCGCACTTTTTTGTAAGCGTTTCGCTTCGGCTAAACTGCGTTCTGCCTCTGTGCGATACGCTTTGAGTTGCACCATGTAATTCTCTTCGAGTTTTCGAATGAAGTCCGTTTGAATCTTCACCACCATGCGATGCAAAATCGTTGCCATGCCGTAATAACGCTTCACGGCATCAAAATCTTGCGCATTGGTTTCCATCAAGGTTTGTAGCTGCGTAGACACCGCAATCGCGCTGTTAAAAAGCACAATGGCACGCACGGTTTCCTCACCTGTTACGGTGGTGTATAAAAATTCTAATTGCTCAGGCGCAAGATTCACGCCAATTTCGCTCAGTGCATCACTCATATTTTCACGAAGCGTCACTAAACTCGCCTCATATTGCGCTAAGTTTTGCTCATGGATTTCGATTAAGCGATCATAATCGCCGCGCGTGGAGGCTGTCCAACCTTTTAAAGTATCGGTGGGCGTATATTTCATCAATGTGCTCGAATCTTCTGCCACCGCAAATAAGCGTTTTTCACGCAAATCACGAATGATGAGGCGCTCTTTGGCGATATGCTTTTCCATTTTAAAGTAATGTTCCCGAAGTTTGACCAAACTTGGCAACTCTAAACGAACAATCAAATCCCCTAAATAATCATCAATGTCTGAATTGGCTGAAGCTTGATCGCGCCCAAACCATTGGCGCTCTGGTAAAGTCAATGTTTCACTGAGCGCGCTCTCCGCTTTACTCAAGATATTCAAACCCTTATGATCTAATTGCGCGAGGCTCAACTGCCCTAAACTCATCCCCAACATCACCACACAACACCAACGACGCACCACACCACCTCCTAACATTTAATCAATTGATCATTATACCGATGATCAATCATCAATTTAGTACAAAATTCGCGTAAAATGGTGCCATGAAACATCTAGGAGATGAATTTCTATGAATATACCCTTTGAACATGTGCGTAAAATCTTTTACCACAGCAATCTTTTGTTCAGCATTCGCATCATCATTGCGGTGCTTGGCAGTACGATTGTCCCCACACTCTTTGGCGACATCCGCGCGGTGATCCCTTTAACGCTTGGGGTCATTGCATCCGCAATCACGGACATTGACACAAGCCCAAAACAGCGCATCACCAACCTTGCCATTGTCTTAACCTGTTTTACCATTGCCACATTTTCCGTGGAATTGCTTTTCCCGCACCCCTATTTATTCATCATTGGGCTTGTGTTGGCAGGCTTTTGCTTCACCATCATTGGCGCTTGGGGACAACGCTTTGCCGTAATCTCCTTTGGCACGCTGCTCATTTCAACATACACCATGCTCGGCATCGGGCTCTATCACACGCCGCTTGTGCTCTCATTATTGATGCTCGCAGGGGCTTTATGGTACGGGCTCATTGCATGGATCGAGTCAATTGTGCAGCCAATTCGCACCACCCATGAATATCTGCACAACTCTTTTTTGAGTTTGCGTGACTTTTTAAATGCCAAGTCACAACTCTTTGACCCGGATGAAACCGATGGCTTTGTCCTTCAAACCAAAACACTCACAGCGCGCAATCAAGCTTTGATTCAATCCATGAATCGCAGTAAATTCTCGCTCTTTAACCGTTTACGCGGTGATCAAGGGCATCGGCGTGTGCGCATCATGCTCAATTACTACTTTGTGGCGCAAGATATTCACGAGCGCGCCGCCTCATCCCACATGAATTATCAGATTTTAAGCAATCACTTAAAAAACAGTGATGTACTGTTTCGCATTGCGCGGATCATGTCGCTACAAGCCGCAGCGTGTGAACAAGTGGCCATTAGCATTAAATACCGTAAACCTTATGAGCATAACCCACTGTTTGAGCGCTATTTTGCAACGCTTGCTGAATCCATTAAACAGTGCCAAGCGCCGCAATCGATCATCGTGGCATTGACGAACATCCACAAAAATCTCCATGAGATTGATCAGCAATTTAAACAGATCAATCAAGTCAATTATATTTCCCATGACAACGTGCACAATCATTTAGTGGAAAATGAAGTGACCACGTTCAAAGAAGCTTGGCTGCGCATTCGGGAAAATCTCACAGTTAAATCTGCCCTCTTTCGTCACTCTGTGCGCATCAGTCTTGTGTTTGCCATTGGCTATATCATCGTACAAGCCACCCATTTGCCTCATGGTTATTGGATTTTAATGACAAGCCTATTCATCTGTCAGCCAAACTACGCCACCACGCAAAAGCGCGTCTTTTTACGAGTTGCCGGAACTGTCACAGGGATTTTATTGGGCGTCTTTTTTGTGGCGCTCTTTGACACTTTAACCACGCGCTTGTTTGCCATCATCGTTTGCGCATGGCTATTTTTCCTCTTTCGCAATTCGCGCTATGCCTTTGCCACTGTGTTCATCACGCTGTTGGTCTTCTTTAGCTTCAGTTTAACTGGGGAAAGTTCATTGGATGTGGCCTATTCACGCATCCTTGCCACATTGATTGGGTGCAGCATCTCTTGGTTAGCGGTGAGTTTCTTATGGCCAGATTGGCGCTATCGAACATTGCCAAACCTTGTGCAAGCAGCGCTCAATGATAATGCGGCGTATTTGAATCAAACCCACCGTCAATATTCTGTCGGGCGCTTAGATGATGTGGCTTACCGCTCTGCCCGCCGCGATGCTCATGATGATTCCGCTGATCTTTCTGCCCTCATCAGCATCATGTCTAATGAACCTAAAGTCAATCATCAACTCATTGATCAAGCCTTTCAGTTTTTAACGCTGAATCATACGTTGATCAGTTACATTTCAACCCTCGGGGTGCACCGTGCATCAAGCTTATCAGATGCTGTGCAAAAGCAGTTTGATCAAACCTGTGATTTGATGGTCAAGGCATTGCACCGCCATCAACTCAACGAAGCGGATTATCAACATCATTGCCAAGTGCTCAGAGACTTATTGCAAGCCTCAGAAACGCTCAGCGCCATTGATTATCAGATCCTTCAGCAATTGCAATTGATGTTACAGATCTTGCCGGAGATGATTAAAACGGCTGATCATGTGATTCACGCAGCATAATTTAGTGTATGGCAACATCGTCCTTCGGTGTTGCCGCACTGATCATAAATTGCGCTCTATAATGCATGAATAACCACATCGCCAAACCAAAGGCCACAAGGCTAATGCCAGCCCCCACAAAGCCCAATGAATCGAGCCCCAATTTTGCAATCACAATATTGCCCACGAGCGCACCGCCGCCAATGCCAATGTTAAAAATGCCTGAGTAAATGGACATTGCCACATCCGTTGCATCCGCAGCTAAATCCAAGACTTTCACTTGCAGCGCAAGCCCCACACAGATGCTGGCAATCCCCCAAATGAAGGACAACACAAACAGCAACACGCTCGAAGATGCCACAGGCAATAAAATCAAAATACACACCGTCAGCACGATGATGGAGACAGGCAAGAATGCCAACGGATGGCGACCATTATAGCGCCCGAAAATATAGCTCCCGGCAATGCCTGCCACCCCAAAGATCAATAGTAAAAAAGTGGTATAACTTGGCTCGATCTTCGCCACTTGCTCAGCAAAAGGCTCAATGTAGCTGTATACGGTAAAATGCGCCGTGACAAAAATCGCCGTCAGCGCAAAAATGCCCACCAATGCAGGTCGTTTAAATAAAATGGGTAAGCTTTTTAAAGAGCCAGCATTTTCACTCGGCAATTTAGGCAACACGCGCAGTAAAACCACCAATGTGATCAAAGCAAGCCCGCCAATGCCTAAAAAAGTGAATCGCCAACCCACCATTTGCCCCACAATGCGGCCAATCGGAATGCCAAGCACTGTGGCTAACGCTGTGCCTGTGGCCAAAATGCCAAGCGCCTGGGATTTTCGTCCAATGGGTGCAACCCGCACCGCAAGCGCCGCGGTAATCGACCAAAACAATGCATGCGAAATGGCCACACCAATGCGCCCAATGACAAGCACCGTAAAAGATTCTGCCATAAAGCAGATCACATGGCTGATCACAAACACGATAAAGATGTACAACAGTAAGCGTTTACGCTCCATTGCTCCCACCATCAACAATAAAGGCAATGATGTGAGTGCCACCACCCACGCATAAATGGTGATGATGATGCCCACGTGCCCAATGGACATGTTAAAGTCTTGGCCAATGTCAGTGAGCAATGCAATCGGAATGAATTCTGTCGTATTAAACACAAAGGCTGCAAACGCTAAACTGATGACGCCAAGCCATGCGCGATTGGTGTGGTGATTATTTGTGATGGGCGTTGCTAACATCTTCGCTCCTTGTTGGTATGATCAATGCTATTCACCCTAACAAAAAACCCCCTGTTTGCCTATGGCGCGCAGGGGATTTTGGGCAATCATTGAAAAAACAAATTATTGTTCGCCGCTGAGCGTCACCAAAATTTTGGCTTGAGTTTTATCAGACACCAAGGTTTCAAAACCCTCGTTGACGATCTCATCAAAGGCGATTTTCTTTGTCACAATCGGCGTCACATCTAATTGCCCAGATGCCATCAAATCAATGGTTTCTTGGAAGCTTGAGGGTGAATAAGCAATCGATGAAGTCACTTTCACACCTGTATTGATGAGCTGCATCGGATGCCAGGTGATGGGCGCTGCAAAAATAGAGATGATCACCATCGTACCGCGTGGGCGCGTGACATTGATGGATTGCTCCACCGTTTGCTGAACGCCCGCCACTTCAAACGCCACATCAACACCGCGGGGCACAATGTTGCGCACAGCCGTAACAGCATCTTCTTTCCCTGAATTGATGATGTGGGTTGCACCCATCGCTTTGGCCATCTCTAAACGTGAATCGGAGAGATCAAGGGCAATGACTTTAGTCGCGCCACCTGCTTTAGCCGCCGCAATCGTCACTAAACCAATCGGACCTGCGCCAAACACCGCAACCGTATCACCAAAACGTAAACCGCCCTCTTTCACCGCTTGCACAGCCACGGCTGTGGGTTCAATTAACGCTGCGGTTTCTAGTGAAAGATGATCCGGCAGATGATACACCGCAGATTCTGGCACATTCACAAAATCGGCAAAGCCACCATCACAATGTAAACCAATGAAACTAAAGCCATCGTAAATGTCATCATACTCACTGCGTTTGCCATGAGTAATCGTTGGATTGACAGAAACGCGGTCGCCCACTTTATATGCAGTCACGTTTTGACCCACCGCTTCCACAACGCCAGAGAACTCATGCCCCATCGTCAACGGCGCTAAACCACCGGTTAAACCGTCACGCGCTTGAGTCGGAATGAAGACAGGACCTTCTTCAAACTCATGCAAATCACTGCCACAAATGCCTGCCCATGCCACGCGAATGGTCACTTCATTGTCTTTTAAGGGCGATAATGCTTTATCTTCGATGCGGATATCTTCACGACCATGCCAAACGGCTGCTTTCATAGCGTTCTCCTATTTATCTTTATTATTCAGTAAGCTATAGCTTATCAGATCCACAAAATAAAAGCCGAAAGGATCGCTTTCGGCTGATATTTGTCAATGTGTCAAAGGATATCGTGACTAAATATCCCCCACCATTTTCTCAGGAATCACCCACGCATCAAATTCCGCTTCTGTGAGATAGCCTAATTCTAATGCTGAGGCTTTAAGGGTTAAGTTTTTCTGATACGCATTTTTCGCAATTTTTGCCGCTTTATCATAGCCAATGTGAGGATTGAGCGCTGTAACCAACATCAATGAGTTATGCAACAAATGGTCAATGCGCTCTAAATTCGGCTCAATGCCAAAGGCACAATGAATGTTAAAGCTGTTCATGCCATCAGACAATAGACGCACTGATTGCAAGAAGTTATTGATGATCATTGGGCGAAACACATTGAGCTCAAAATTCCCATTCATTCCGCCAATGTTAATCGCCACATCATTGCCCATCACTTGCGCGCACAACATGGTCATCGCTTCGCTTTGAGTGGGGTTCACTTTCCCAGGCATGATGGAGCTGCCCGGTTCATTTTCCGGAATGCGAATCTCGCCAATGCCGCAACGAGGACCCGAAGATAACCAGCGCACATCATTGGCAATCTTCATCAATGCAGCGGCTAAGCCTTTTAACGTGCCGTGGGCATACACCAATGCATCTGTGGTGGCCAGTGCCTCAAATTTATTTGGCGCAGTCACAAAATCAAGCTCTGTGAACTCAGAAATTACGCGCGCCACATTCTCAGAATAATGGGGCGGCGTATTTAAACCTGTGCCCACCGCTGTACCGCCTAACGCCAATTCAGATAAATGCGGCAAAGCGGATTTAATGTGTTTTTCTGCGTTGTGCAACATCTCAACCCAGCCGGAAATCTCTTGCCCGAGTGTCAATGGCGTGGCATCTTGTAAATGCGTGCGGCCAATTTTGACGATCATTTTAAAATCATTGGCTTTTTTTGCGAGCACATTTCTAAGCGCTGCAAGTTCTGGCAATAAATGTTGATGAATGGCCACCACTGCGGCAATGTGCATTGCTGTTGGGAAGGTATCATTCGAGCTTTGGGATTTATTCACATCATCATTTGGATGCACAAGGCGCGCTTCCCCGCGTTCACCGCCCATCAATTCGCTGGCGCGATTGGCAATCACTTCATTGAGATTCATGTTCGTTTGTGTGCCAGAGCCCGTTTGCCAAATCGCCAATGGAAATTCGTCAGGATGCTCGCCTTTAATGATCTCATCGCACGCTTCAACAATGAACTGCGTTTTTCGATCATCCAATAAACCTGCTTTATGATTCACCAACGCTGCTGAGCGTTTAACAATCGCCATTGCGGTGATTAAATCTTTGGGCATTTTTTCGGTGGAGATTTTAAAGTTCTCTAAAGAACGCTGTGTTTGAGCGCCCCAAAGCTGATCTCTGGGCACTTTAACATCACCCATTGTATCTTTTTCTATGCGAAACGGTTGATCCATGGTTTCCTCCAAATTGATGTGAATGGATTAGGAACTTTAATGTAGCGCGATTTTATAAATAAGCAACCCCACGAAAATCGGCAATGATGACTTACATCTCAACATCGAATTAAATTTTTAGATACAATATCGCCTTATTCTATCTGTGCAAGACTTATGTAAATTGAATTAGGATGCCGAAATGACTGATTTTAACGACCTTTGGAGACCTTACGCGCTCTCTTTTGATGCCCTCAAAACGACAGAAGGGTTAGTGTCGCTCGATGAGCTATTTTTAAAAAGCTTATCGCCAGAATTAAATAGTACAATCAAAGCTTGGCGCAACAATGCGCTCACGCTCACTGCAATTGAAACCTCTGAGTTACAATTAGAGATTGCCCGTCACCTCAACCGTTTCATCAGCGAAACATTAAAAATTGAGGATCACACCAATTTTTACTTTGAACAAGCGGCAGATGAAGCCATTGTGCTTGAGTTTAAAAATCGCTACGTGCAGCGCGGCGCAAAACGCTATAAGCAAGAGATCACCGAGAGTTTTAATGCTTTGACTGAACAAGTGATGGCAAAAAGTGGTGCGACTGCTGAGAACTTTGAATTTGCCCTGGCAAAATATGCCATGGCACTCGAGGCGGAATCTTCGGAAGAAAAAACTGTCATCGAGTGGGCAACGCTTGCATTAAATACCGATGAAGGCAAAGCATTGACGCAATATTGGGTCTCTTTTAAATTCCCAGAGCGTGTGGATCCACAAGCTTTAGTCAACAGCACAGAGATCACTTTTAAAGGCATTCCTGTGAAAAAAGGCGATGGCAAAGATCGCCGCCGTGATGGTTTTCATCTCACCGATAGCCGCATGTGTGATCATGACATCGCAGGTGAAACCGATTACTGTAAATATTGCCATGATCATGATGGGGATTTTTGCAGCAAAGGCTTCCCTGTTAAAAAGGCGCAACCTGAGCTTGGCTTAAAGAAAGATGCCTTTGGCAATACGCAAACGGGTTGTCCTTTAGATGAAAAAATCTCCGAAATGATCACGCTGCGTAAGTCTGGCCACGTTGTGGGCGCGCTTGCCATGATCATGATCGAAAATCCAATGGTGCCTGCCACCGGTCATCGCATCTGTAATGACTGTATGAAGGCGTGTATCTATCAAAAAACTGAACCGGTTAACATTCCACAAATTGAAACCAATGTATTAACCAGCGTTTTAAATTTGCCATGGGGCGTTGAGATTTATGACATCTTCACCCGCTGGAATCCTTTAAAACAGACGGATTATCTCCCCACAGAGAGCTCAAACCGCAAAGTATTGGTCTCTGGTCTTGGCCCTGCGGGCTTTACCATGACCCATTATCTCTCCCAAGCCGGTTGCCATGTCGTCGCTGTGGATGGTTTAAAGATTGAACCATTACCTGAAGCCCTCCTCAATGGTCCTGTGGAACATTGGTCATCCTTAGAAGAAGATTTAGCCAACCGCATTTTATATGGTTTTGGTGGCGTCGCAGAATACGGCATCACGGTGCGTTGGGATAAAAACTTCCTTCGCCTCATCTATTTAGTGCTCGCGCGCCGCAACAATGTCCAAATCTTTGGTGGCGTGCGTTTAGGCGGCACATTGATGCTTGAAGATGCCTTTAAAATGGGCTTTGATCATGTTTCCATGGCGGTGGGCGCAGGTTTACCACGCGTCTTAAACATCGAAAACTCATTAGCTCGCGGCATGCGCCAAGCCTCTGACTTCTTAATGGCGATGCAATTGACGGGCGCTGCCAAACAAACGTCCCTCTCCACGTTACAAGTGCGCATGCCAGCTGTGGTCATTGGCGGCGGTTTAACCGCAGTCGATGCTGCCACAGAAATGCAGGCTTATTACATCAAGCAAGTGGAAAAAGTCTTACACCGCGTGGAAACATTGGGTGAAGAGGCTGTGCGCGCTAAACTCTTCACACCTGAAGATCATGACATTTTAGATGAATTCTTAACCCATGGCCGCGAAGTGAAAGCTGAACGTGAACGCGCAACTGCGGCAGGTGAAGCACCAAACTTTACGCCACTTTTACACAAATGGGGCGGCGTGTTATTGGCCTATCGCCGCACCATGCAAGAATCGCCGGCTTACACTTTAAATCATGAAGAGATCACCAAAGCGTTTGAAGAAGGCATCTTCTATGGTGAATCTTTGAACCCAACGGGCGTGAATTTAGATAAATATGGTCACATTGAAAGCATCTCCTTTACCAAAAATGGCGAGGATGTCACCATTCCAGCCCGCACAGTATTAGTGGCTGCAGGGACATCACCGAACACCATTTACGCCACAGAACATGGTACCTTAGAAGTGGAAGATCAACATCACTTCCAAGGCTATGACATTTTGGGCAATAAAGTGGAATATGATCGCAGCAAAACAGTGAAAGATGATTTTGCACCGTTCACCTCTTTTAATCATAAAGATCATCGCGTGTCATACATTGGGGATACGCACCCAACATTTAATGGTAACGTGGTCAAAGCCATCACCAGTGCAAAACGCACCGCGGATCAAGTGATTGAAGCGATGAAAGCATTGCCTGCGAATCACATCGATAATGCAGAGCTCAGCCGCGTGATGACTGAAGGCTTAACCGTCACCATTGAATCTGTGAAATTAGACAATCCTGCCGTCGCTGAAGTTTGGGTCAAAGCGCCATTTGTGGCACGCAACTTTAAACCGGGGCAATTCTTCCGCTTACAAACCTATGAAGTCGATGGGCAAATTGTGGATGACACCCGTTTACAAATCCCGCTCTTTACGGCATCGGGCACCGGCTCAAAAGATGATGCCATTCGCTTGATGGTGTTCCAATGGGGCGTTGCACCGCGCTTAGTGTCACGCTTGAAAAAAGGCGATCGTTTAGTGTTAGCAGGACCGACAGGTGCGCCAACGGACATCCCCACCAACAAAAACATCCTCATCATGGCAGGACGCTGGGGCACCGCCATTATGCTCGACTTAGCACCCGTATTGCGTGAAGCTGGCAATAAAATCACCTACATCGCAACCCTTGGCCAAGCCTCTGAAATGGATAAAATGGATGAATTAGAAGCGAGCACAGATCAAATCGTTTGGTGCGTGCAAAAAGGTGAGAAAGTCACCGCGCGCCGTGTGCAGGACTCTTCTGTCATCGCCACAGACATGATCGAGCTTTTGCATGAGTTAGATAAAGATGGCGTGGTGGATTTATCCAGCATTGATCGCATGCTTGCGTTAGGCTCCACAAGCTTACTCAAAGGGTTACAAAAAGAGTTGTCTGAAGGTGGACGCTTAACGCCAATCTTCAAAGCAGATGTGGAAGTGATGGGCACCGTTGGCAGCCCAATGCAGTGCATGATGAAGGGTGTGTGTGGTCAATGTTTACAATGGCAAATCGACCCCATCACGAAAAAACGCACCAAAGCTGTGTTCACTTGCGCTGGACAAGATCAAAACGTTAAAGAGATTGATCTTGACAACTTAACCGCGCGCACCAGCCAAAACCGTTTATTAGATGTATTGAACGTGGCATGGTTTGACAATATTTTAAAGAAAATTGATTAATTTCATCATGGATTGAAAACAAAAAAGGGAGCCAACGCTCCCTTTTTCTTGGTTTTAAATCACCTAGAGCAAAAAGAAGTATGCCCACAAGCTGATCAACACCACACAGAAAATGTTGAGGATAAAACCAACGCTCACCATCTCTTTTTGTTTGATCAAACCTGTGCCAAACACAATGGCATTCGGCGGCGTTGCAACTGGCAACATAAAGGCACACGATGCACCAATACCGATCACCAAGACCAAGACTTCTTTGGGTAAACCCATTTGCGCGGCGATGCTTGCAAATACAGGCACCAAAAGCGCTGCAGAAGCGGTATTACTTGTAAACTCTGTCAATGCAATGATGAACACCGTCACCACCACGATCACAATGAATGGATGGGCATGGACAAAAGTGGTTGCCACTTGTTGGCCGAGCACTAAAGAAGCACCCGAATCTTTAAGCATCGCACTCAGTGTTAAACCACCACCAAATAGGAATAAAACGCCCCAATCTGTATTTTCAGACACTTGCTTCCAATTTGCAGAACCAAAGAGCACCACAGCCACCGCTGCTGCAATCGCAATCCACGTATCTGGGCTACTGATGCCAAAAGTTGAGCCAATCCAACCGCCAAAAATCCAAGCAATTGCCGTGATGATGAAGATCGCTAAGGTAATGATGCGGGAGATTGTCCACGGAATTTCCACCGTTTCCACCACGATTTTACGGTTCAAACGTGGGCGCAATACGATGTACATTGCCAATAACATCAATGGCAATAAAACAATCGCCATGGGCAAACCATATTTCATCCACTCTGCAAAGTCTAAATCAAGCGCCTTAGAGGCAATGGCATTCGGCGGTGAACCCACCATCGTGCCTAAACCACCGATGCTCGCAGAATACGCAATCCCAAGCAAAATAAACACAAACGTATTGCGATCTTGTTTTTGATCAAGCTGACTCATGATGCCAAGGGCAAGCGGCAACATCATCGCGGCGGTTGCGGTGTTACTGATCCACATGGATAAAAACGCTGTCACACCAAAAATTGAGAGCGTTGCCACCCCTAAATGTGAGCCGGACATGGAGATCAACCAAAAAGCGATTTTCTTATCAATTTTTTGGACATGCAGTGCCGTTGCTAATGCAAAGCCACCGAAGAATAAAAAGATGATGGGATCTGCAAACGTACTCAACGCTTTTTTAGTATCTAAGCCCGGCAAGCCTGTTGCCACGCCTAAAATGGGAATGAGTAATGCGGTGATCGAGATATGAATGGCTTCTGTAAACCACAAAATGGCCACAAAGAGTAAAATGGCTAAGCCTTTATTGGCATTGGTATCGTAAGGTAAAATCTCATATAAAACGAATGATAATACAGCTGCAATGGCGGTAATGATAACGCCTTTCAAAACTTTTGGTGATGAAACCGATGGCTCAGTCACCTGTGAATCCGACATGCTCTCCTCCAATCTTCCAGTCTAGTCATTGCTCGAAAAAACGAGCATTATAGTAATACAATCGACTACATTACAATATTAAATCGATAAATAAAACCTCTCTGATTTTATGCACAACAAAAAACCCTTTGAGAACAAAGCACTCAAAGGGTTTTTCACACTATTTTCTTACTACATTTTATAAAAATTAACGGCTCAAGCTGTCAATTTCACCCTCACGCAACCACTCTGCGATCTGCTTGGTGTAGTAGCTGACGATCACATCTGCGCCCGCGCGTTTAAAACCGATCATGGTTTCTTTGACGATGGCTTTTTCATCTAATGCGCCTGCCATGGATGCAAATTTAATCGCCGCATATTCACCGCCGACTTGATACACTGCCACAGGTAAATTCGTTTGCTGACGAAGACGCGCCACTAAATCTAAATACGGCGTGCCAGGTTTGACCATTAAAATGTCCGCACCTTCTGCCTCATCAAGTTCCGCTTCAATCATCGCTGTGCGGCCATTGGCGTAATCGGCTTGATATTCATTGCGGTTACCGGATAATTCAGAGTTCACCGCTTCTCTAAACGGACCATAAAATGCTGAGGCAAATTTAATGGCGTGCGCTAAAATGCCCACATGCTCATAACCTGCTGCATCTAAGGCTTCACGCATGGCTGCAATTTGACCATCCATCATCGCTGATGGTGCAAGCATGTCTGCCCCTGCTTTCGCCGCTGCCACCGCTTGGCGTGCAAGATTTTCGATGGTTTCATCATTTTTCACATGGCCATGCTCACACAATACGCCGCAGTGACCATGATCAGTGTATTCACAAAAACAGATGTCCGGAATGATCACCATTTCAGGCGCTGCTTCACGGATTGTGCGGATCATGCGCACCAATAAACCTTCATCTTTCCATGTGTCACTGCCGATGGCATCTTTATGATGAGAGATCCCAAATGGCATGATGTATTTAATGCCAAGGTCGGCCAATTCTTTGACTTCTTTGGCTAAATCCGTCTCAGGATAACGATACACACCCGGTAATGTCTTCAATTGAACAGCTTCCGTTAGCCCCTCTTCAATGAAGATTGGATGAATCAAATCATTGAGTGAAAAAAAGTTCTCCTGCACCATTTGACGAATCGCAGTGCTTCTGCGCAAACGACGTGGACGATACAATGGATGAGCCGTTGTCATGTTTATCTCCTAAATTTTCTGATTTTGCCCACGATGGCGCAGCGCTGCATCAAGGAGCGTCATGGCCATCATGGCTTCTGCGATGGGCGTTGCACGAATGCCAACGCAAGGATCATGGCGACCTTTGGTCACCACAGTGACATCCTCACCGTGTTGGTTAATGCTGCGCCCTTCTAAACGTAAACTCGATGTGGGTTTTAAGGCAATGCGTGCCACAATGGGCTGCCCCGATGAAATCCCACCTAAAATACCACCCGCATGATTGCTTAAAAAGCCACCTGTGCTGGTCATTTCATCTCTAAATTCTGTGCCAAGGGCTTCGATGCAATCAAAGCCATCGCCAATTTCTACGCCTTTCACGGCATTGATGCTCATGAGTGAATGCGCCAACTCCGCATCTAAGCGATCAAACACAGGTTCGCCCAATCCAACGGGCACGCCTTCTGCAATGACAGTCACAGCTGCACCCACAGAATTGCCAGATTTACGAAGGTTATCCATATAGCTTTCTAACGCCGGAATGTCCGCTTCACAAGGCCAAAAGAATGGATTGTTCTCGATCACGGTTGCATCAAAGCTTGAAGGACGATTCGGCCCTAATTGTGACAAATAGCCATAAATTTTCACGCCAAATTGTGCCGCCAAAACTTTTTTAGCAATGGCACCTGCCGCGACACGCACTGCTGTTTCACGCGCGCTTGAGCGACCGCCACCGCGATAATCACGGATGCCATATTTATGATAATACGTATAATCGGCATGACCTGGGCGAAATTGCTCGGCAATGTTGCCATAATCTTTTGAGCGCTGATCTGTGTTGCGAATCAACAATGCAATCGCGGTGCCAGTTGTTTTCCCTTCAAACACCCCAGAGATGATTTCCACCACATCATCTTCCCTGCGTTGCGTGGTGTGGCGTGATGTACCGGGTTTACGGCGATCTAAATCCACCTGTAAATCCGCCTCTGTTAATGGAATGTTTGGCGGACAACCATCAACGATGGCCACCAACCCTGCGCCATGGCTTTCCCCAGCCGTGGTCACTGTGAATAATTTACCAATACTATTGCCTGACATATCAACCTTATCATTTAATTTATTTAGACATTATAGCGCTACTTTTATGCGCTAACCAATGCTTACCTTCCACAATTCGTGTGATCAGCATTGCACACACATTATTGCCCGTTGAATTCAGTAGCGTTGCGGGAATGTCGATGATGATGCTGATCACCAAAATCAATCCCACATATTCAACCGGCACACCAAAAATCGTACAAATGAACACTTCAGCCGTCAGCCCGCCACTTGGGATCGCGCCAATGACAATGCCCACCACCATTGCCACTAAAATCACTGCCACAAACATGCCAAATGATTGAAAGGGAATGCCCACAAGCGTGAGTAAAAAGAGAATTTTAAACACGCCACCCATCACAGAGCCATCCTTATGGGTGTTTGCCCCAAGAGGAATGATGGTGTCCGCAATATCGCTTGGCACCTGCATCTTTTGTACAGCCATTAAATTGACCGGAATGCACGCGGCGCTTGAAGTCGTTGCAACAGCAGTCAAGGCAGGCGTTAACGCATTTTGCCAAAATACTCGAACGCCCAATCGCCCCGCCGCTAACCATGCATACAGCGTATTTAAGCCAAAAAATGCCACCACCGTTAAAATAAGATACAGCACTAAGACATTCGCATATGCGCCCACGATCTGAGGACCAAGATCGCCCACAATATCCGCAAAATAACAGCCTAAGCCAATGGGCGCTGCATACATAATGATTTTGACCAAATTGAGCATCACCGACATGCCCGATTCAAAAAAGCGTGCCAGAGGTTGTCCCTTTTCCCCACTCATCATCACAGCGCTGCCCGATAATAATGAGAAAATGATCAATGCCAATAGATTGTTGCGGCGAAATAACTCCAGAAAATCTCCTGCCGAGAGCGTTTTAATGAGCATCTCAGAGATCGGAATTTCAGTGATGTTAATGGTTTGTCCATGACTTGCCAATAAAGCATTGAGATCATAACCCGCGAGCGGCTGATACCACACAAAACCTAAATAGCTGATGATGGCGATGACAAGCGCCGTCACTAAAAAGACCCATAAGCCTGCCCATAAAATGCGCTTTAGGCGTGCTGTTTGCGCCGTTTTCGTGATGGCGGAGGTGATGCTAAAAAACACAAGCGGCACAATGGTGACAAACATCATGTTTAAAAAAATCTGCCCAATCGGTGCAAATGAGCGCGAAGAAATGTGCCACACGTCACCAAACATCGACCATTGAATCCCCTGCTGCCCAAGCACAGCGCCCACCGCACCACCAATCACAATGCCCAATAAAATGGTGAAAGAGCCGAGATAATTTTTCAACGAAAACATATGCCACCCATTGAAAAAAAGCACACTTTAATCCTCATCAAAGTGTGCTTTTTATGATTACAAAATACTTAGTGACTCAAATGTAAAGAGAACTCTTCATGCAACACACGCACGGCAAGCTCTGCATATTTACTTTCAATGATCACAGACACTTTGATTTCAGAGGTTGAGATCATGTGAATGTTGATCTTCTCTTTTGCCAAGGCATGGAACATGCGGCTGGCCACGCCACTGTTTGTGCGCATGCCAACACCGACAACAGACAATTTTGCAATGTCTGTGCGGCCTAACACCTCTTTTGCACCCATTGCATTGGCAACATTTTGCGTGATGAGCAATGCACGATCATAATCAGGCGCATTGACAGTAAACGTGAAATCTGTGGTTTCATCTTGGCTGATGTTTTGAACAATCATGTCCACATCGATGTTTTCTTTGCCCACAGCATCTAAGATATTGAAGGCAATGCCCGGACGATCCGGTACCCCAAGCACAGTAATTTGTGTTTCGTCACGGTTTAATGCAATGCCAGTAATGATTTCAGATTCCACGTAATGTTCCTTTTCTTCAAACGTAATTAAAGTGCCTTCCCCTGGTTCATCAATTAAAGATGATAATACACGCAGAGGAACATTGTATTTGCCCGCTAATTCTACTGAGCGAATTTGTAAAACTTTAGAGCCTAAGCTTGCAAGCTCAAGCATCTCTTCAAATGTGATGGTGTCTAATTTGCGTGCTTTTTTTTCGATTCTAGGATCGGTTGTATAAACGCCATCGACATCCGTATAAATTTGGCACTCATCGGCCTTAAATTGTGCAGCTAATGCAACGGCTGTGGTGTCTGAACCGCCACGGCCAAGTGTTGTAATTTCGCCACCTGCGGTCACACCTTGGAAACCGGCCACCACAACCACATAGCCGTCTTCGAGATCTTTACGCACTTTGTCTTCTTGTACACGCTCAATCTTCGCTTTCGTGTGCACATCATTGGTGATGATGCCCACTTGCGCGCCTGTATAAGATTTTGCTTTGATGCCCATTGAATTTAACATCATGCTCAATAAAGCAACGGTCACTTGCTCACCGGTGGAGAGCAACACATCCATCTCGCGTTGATTAGGAAACTGATCAATGTCCTTAGCTAAATTGAGTAAGCGATCTGTCTCACCGGACATGGCCGATAAAACAATTATGAGATCATCCCCCTGCATTTTAAATTTTTTGATTTTATTAGCAACATTTCGAATTCTATCAAGGTTTGCGACGGATGACCCACCAAATTTTTGCACTAATAAACTCATAAGATCTCTACTCTAATTAATTTTGAAAAATGACTGATGCACTGCGTTTGACACAAAATGCAGAGCTTTAGCAACATAGCAATTACATTAGACAAATTCAAATACTTTTTAATCTCGCACATCTGCAGTTGCCACAGCGCCCATTTTTTCTGAGCGCAGATGGGTGATCAAAGCTTTTGCAGTCTCTGTGGGCGTGCTTAATTTAGCGTCTGTTTTATAATCGATAAAGCGCTTGAGGTTTGGAAACAGTTCAGGCGTACTGCTGCGGATCACCGCTTGCATGTCTGTATCAATCACGCCTGGGGCAATCGACACAACTTTGACAGGATTGTCTTTAGTTTGCTGCTCTGTAAACAGCACGCGCGTAAAATGATCCACCGCAGCTTTTGTGGCGCAATAAGCCGCCCAACCTTCATACGCCTTATGGGCAGCGCCAGAGGAGACGTTCATCACACATTTTTCACCACTGAATGATTCCGTCAATGCCACAAAAGCATTCGTCAAAGCCATCACTGCTCCAACATTGAGCAACAAGGCATGACTGATTTGTGTGGCATCCATTTTACCCACCACACCAATGGGCTCGACTGTGCCGGCATTATTGATGAGGGTGACGCGCGCTGCATCCGCAAGCTTTGAGGATAACCATTGCGTCATCGCTTCAACGCCCGCTGCTAAATCTGTTAAATCCACCGTGATTAAATTGGGTAACGCCCTTGGATTGGTGCGTGCTAAACGCAATACTGTGTGCCCTTCTCGCTCTAATTGTGTGGCCAATGCATCGCCAATGCCTTTAGATGCGCCGGTGACAATGTATAATTCACTCATGATAATCTCCGTCAAAAGATTGACTATAGCCAATCTATAAGGCGCTGACAAATGATTGACCATCATTCCATCTTGCAGTTCCCTATGAATATCCCCATCATGATCACTCCTTTCCCATCCATTATTGAATGAAATTGAAATCATGACTGATCGCAAACCCAACTATTTTTACATCGCCGCTGCCATGGTGATTGATCATAAGAATCGCTTGCTCCTCGTGCGTAAACGCAATACTGAAAAATTCATGCTCCCCGGCGGAAAAATTGATGGCACAGAATCGCCCCTTGAAGCATTGATGCGCGAATTGCAAGAGGAGATTGATTTAACCATTGCGCCCGATGATGCCCACTTTCTACAAACTTATGATGCCAAAGCTGCCAATGAACCGGATCATCGCATTGAGTCCAATCTTTTTCGCGTGGTATTGCCTGAAGGCATCACCATCACGCCACAAGCGGAAATTGAAGAGATGGTTTGGCTCAATGCCACTGATTATCCTACCCTTAATTTTGCCCCGCTCGTGGTGGAACGCATTTTACCGCTCTGGCAAGAACATATTCGTGGGAAACAGGTGTAATCAGTGGCGATTTCTCATATAATGGTGAAATTTACAGGAGGTCGTTATGTCAGATACAGGAATTAATTTTACAGATGCCGCAGCCCTCAAAGTGAAATCTTTGATCGATGATGAAGCAAACCCGAACTTAATGTTGCGTGTTTACATTCAAGGTGGCGGTTGCTCTGGTTTTCAGTACGGTTTTACCTTTGCTGAAGAAGTGGAAGCAGGTGACATGGAAGTGGTCAATCAAGGTGTGACTTTATTGATCGATCCATTGAGCTATCAATATTTAGTGGGCGCGGACATTGATTATGTGCAAAACCTACAAGGCGAGCAATTTGTGATTCGTAATCCAAATGCCACCACAACATGCGGCTGCGGAAACTCATTCAGTGCATAATTCACAACAATAATAAAGGAGCATTCATGACCGGTTTATCCACCGTAATTTTACTGATCATCATCGCAGCGGTTGTGGTGTTGTATCTTGGCGTGAAAATCATTCCCCAAGGTCAGCAAGCCACCGTTGAGCGTTTTGGGCGTTATTCTCACACGCTTCACCCGGGCATCAACTTAATTGTGCCTGTGTTTGATCGCATCGGTAAACGCATCAATATGATGGAACAAGTCATGGATGTCCCTTCTCAAGAGGTCATCACGCGCGACAATGCTATGGTGCGCGTTGATGGCGTCGTCTTCTTTCAGATCAATGATGCTGCGCAAGCTGCTTATCAGGTCAATAACTTAACCTTATCCATCATTAACCTCATCATGACGAACATTCGTACAGTGATGGGCTCGATGGATTTAGATGAATTGCTCTCTAAACGCGATGAAATCAACGCGCGTTTACTGGATGTCGTGGATCATGCCACAGCGCCTTGGGGCGTTAAGGTGACACGCATCGAAATCAAAGACATTGCCCCGCCGCGCGATTTAGTGGATGCCATGGCAAGACAAATGAAGGCAGAACGTGAAAAGCGTGCCGCCATTTTAGAAGCCGAAGGCCTACGCCAAGCGGAAATCCTCAAAGCAGAAGGTGAAAAACAAAGCGTCATTTTAGATGCAGAAGCCAAAAAAATGGCTGCCTTCATGGAAGCGGAAGCCCGTGAACGCTTAGCACAAGCCGAAGCGCGTGCCACAGCCATTGTCTCTAAAGCCATTCAAGAAGGTGACACACAAGCCATCAATTATTTCGTGGCACAAAAATATGTGGAAGCCTTTGGGAAAATTGCCGACAGCGACAATAGTAAGATCATCATGATGCCGATGGAATCCAGCAGCATTGTGGGTTCTTTAGGCGGCATTGCAGAATTGGTGAAATCTGCCACACAAACCAAACCTTAGGAGTAAATGTGGCAGCGATCTTAGTCAATTGGTTCACCATGGGGCTTGTGCTCATCATTTTAGAGATGATTTTGCCAGGCATTTTCCTGATGTGGTTTGGCGTCAGCGCTTTGATTGTGGGCATCATTACCCTCATCATTCCGATGGCGATGAACACAGAACTCATCTTATTTGCCGTGATTTCTGTGCTCTCTGTCTTAGCAGTGCTGTATCTGATGCGTAAACATGTGCCAGAATCTAAAACCACAGTGACGGCGCATCTTAATCAAGTGCGTGGCGCTGAATTGATTGGTCAAACTTTCACCCTACCAAGTGATTGCGATGGACAAGGCAAACTCCCGATTGGCGATACTGTTTGGTTGATCCGTGGGCCAATTGCACCTGCCAATGCTCGCATTCGCATTACTGGCATTGAAAACAATACCTTGACTTATCAGATTGCTGACGACTTATGAAAACGCACCTCGAACCTCATTTACACACCGTAATGCGCCATTGGCGCATTCTCTTTGTGCTGTGGATCGTGCTGACCATTTTAAGCACATTATTTGGCTCAAGCTCACTCATTGCTTCCCCAATTCATCCCCTTTACTTTGTCTTGGTGATGCTGCTGCCTTCCACGTTGTTTTTAATTTTTTCACTCATCACAGCCCATTCGCTGTTTGCAGAGCTCTTTTTACAGCTGAAAAATCTCATCTTTAAGCAGGATCATGCACCGAATCTCAGCACGCCATTACCGGTGCGCTATATTGCTCAACTCATCTCAAATGCAACATGGCTCACCATTTTGATCACGACGTTGCTTGTGCTCTTTTTTAAATTCACCTTTCAGCACTTTGATTTTTACTTAGGCAATACCTTTACAGAGAGCCAAAGCACCACGGATCACATTGTCCATTATCTCAATTGGTTGCCAAGTAAACTTGGGCTCATTGAGTTTGATGATGCCATCATTCAGGCAAGCTTTCAAAGTGTAAAACTTGCCGATGAAGCGCGCTCGATGTGGGCAAAATGGATCATCGTGATGATCTTGATGTATGGCATTGTGCCGCGCCTTTTTGTGTTCATCTATTATGTGATTCGCGCACTGCGCCATCGAAAATCCGCAACTGTTGCCGTCAGTGATGCAGTGATTGAAGATGCCGCAAAAGAAAAACCTTTGGTGATCCGAGCCCCAAAAACGCCTGTTATTGGTGATGGTCATTATCGAGTCGCACTCGACATCACAGAGCAAACAACTTTGCCCGATAACGTGGTGCGCTTAAATGACATCGAAGCCTTTCAACAATTTGAAAGTGCACGCAAAGTTGAGCCCGCTCAGTGGATTGAAATCATGATTGATGGTAATTTAATGCCAGATCGTGGGATTTTGCGCCGTTTAATTCGCCTGATGAATCAAGCCGAAAAAGCCACCATTCATGTCTTGACGGATGATCCCCATCAAACACAAATGTGGCAACACCATTTATCCTCCATCATTGTTGACGGCGAGGCAGCTGATTATGAAATCAAATGACATTACGATTGCCATCGTAGGACACACCAATACCGGTAAAACCTCTTTGGTGCGTGCGCTCACAAAGCAGCGCCACTTTGGGGAGGTGAAAAACGCCCCTGCCACCACCATTGATGTGACAAAAATTACGCTCGAAACGCCAGATTTTGCCTTCCATTTTGTGGACACACCGGGGCTTGAAGATGCCATGGGGATTTTGGAATTGATGCCACAAAAATCCCTCAATGCTTCGCGCGTTGAAGAGAAAGACGCGCTCCTTCAACTCATGGACAACCCGCAATATCAGCAAGATTTTGACCAAGAATTTAAAGTCCTCAAACAGATGCTCAAAAGTGACATGGCATTTTATGTGATTGATGTGCGCCAACCTTTTTTGCCGCGCTATCACTATGAGATCATGTTGCTCCTGAAAACGCACATTCCTTTGCTACCGATTTTAAATTTTACGCAAAATGCACGCTACATCGAGGATTGGAAAAATGAGCTCAAAGCCAATGGACTGCATCATTACTTAGAGTTTGATACGATTTTATTGCCGAAAAAGCAGCGCTTGTATGAGCAAATTGCCATCATGTTTCCGGATCGTTATCAAAACATTCAATCCTTCATTCAGGTGCAAAACACCTTAGATCAATCCCGCAAAGCACGCGCATTGATGCTATTGGCAGAATTCTATTTTGACCTGATGACCATTAAAATCAAAGCCAACACCCAAAAGCTTGATCTAGATGAGATCAATGAGCGCATCACCACAGAAACGAAAGTATTAGAATCCATCTTCATTGATCAGCTTTTAGAACTCTATCAATTCAGCAGAAGTGACATTCAGCACATCATGCTGACCACAGAAGCGAGCGCGACCACGCAAGATTTACTCTCCGCTGAAGAGCTTGGGCAATTTTCCATTCAATTCACTAAAGGGGCAGCGGCAGGCGCTGGCATCATGGCAAGCGTTGATTTAATCAGCGGCTTTACCACCCTTGGCATTGCCTCGGCAACGGGCGCTGTGGTGGGCGGCGTGTTCAACTCCATTTGGAATTATGGGGAGCGTCTTTGGGACAAATTTCAAGACATTGAATACTTTTTCATTGATCAACCCACCGCCGTTAAATTGATGCTGAATCTTTTATACATCATCGAACGCCTCAATGATCGCTCCCATGCCGAGCTTGACCCAATTGTGATCGACATGCAGCAATCAACGCCTGCACGCATTCATGATTTTATGAAAGCCACAGAATATGTCCGCGCTTACAGCGAATTGCATCAAAAGCAAGATGCTAAAAAAGATAAACTCTTGAAAAAAATTGTCACAGAAATCCAAGACTGTTTTATGGCAAATAAAAAAAGCTGATGATTCATCAGCTTTTTCATTTAATGCCTAAAGAGTCACTTAATCTTTTAAGGCTTTTAACAATGATTTGGTCAATTCATACACTTCTGCCACATCCGGAATGAACACTTGTTCATCGGGTGAATGTGCACCCGTGATGGTCGGGCCAAAGCTCACCATCTCAATTTCAGGATAAACACGGCCAATTAAACCGGTTTCTAAGCCTGCATGAATCACCTCTACACGAATGGGTTGGCCATGTTTTTCTTCGTAGATTTTTTGCACCAAATGCAATGGTTTTGAATCTAAGTTTGGTGTCCAAGCTGGATACTCATTTTTCGCTTGCCAGAAGTAACCGGCCAATTCACCCAAATTACGGGTTTTAATTTTAAGGTGCTCTGCCCCTTCAGGTGTTAAAAAACGCCCCAATAAGCCCACATTTAAACCTGTTCTTTCCTCAATGGAAACCGTACCAATGTTACAACTTGTTTCCACCACAGGCAGTTCAGCTGAACGTTTTAATACGCCTTGTGGCAACAAGGTTAAAAAGGACAATACATGATGAGAATCTTGTGAGGATAAAGAAGGCGCCGCCGCTGCTTTTTCATGCAATAACATCACACCTTCATCAATGGCATGTAAACGCTGCGTTAAGTGGGTTTGCCACTCGGTTAAATGCTGCACAAGATGATCTGTATGGGTTTCATCATACGCAAAAATCGCTGTGGCTTCACGCGTCAAAGCATTGCGAAGTGTGCCGCCCACAAAGGAGACCAAGCGAATGGGCATGGTGTGGGACAATGCACTTAAACACTCTGCTAAGAGATTATTTGCGCTTTCACGGCCTTTATGAATGTCCGCACCGGAATGTCCGCCACGTAAACCTTTTAAGGTCACTTTCATAAAGTGGCCATATGTGGCGTCATCATAATCTAATGGTGCACTATAAGTAATGTCCACACCGCCAGCACAACCCACCACACATTTACCGATTTTTTCACTGTCTAGATTGATGAGGTATTTGCCTTGTAACCAATTAGGCTGCAATGCACGAACGCCGCCCATGCCTGCCTCTTCATCCACCGTTAAGAAGATTTCAAGGGGACCATGCTCAGCTTCAGGATCATCTAAAATTGCCATTCCCATGGCTACGCCGACGCCATTGTCTGCCCCAAGCGTTGTGCCTCGTGCGCGCACCCAATCACCCTCGATGTACATATCAATCGGATCATTGTCAAAATCATGCTCTGTGCCATCATTCTTTTGGCACACCATATCGGTATGACCTTGAATGATCACAGGTGGTGCATTTTCATAACCGGGTGTTGCGGGTTTACGGATGATTAAATTGCCAATGGCATCTTGTAGAACTTCTAAGCCACGTTGTTCGGCTTGTGCTTTAAAATGTGCTTGAATGCGATCTTCTTTTTTAGATGGGCGCGGGATTTGGTTCATCTCATAAAAATGTTTCCAAACCAATGCGGGCGATAATTTTAAAATGTCTGACATAGAAGTCCTTTATCTCTCTATTGTATACATTGAGCCTCAATCATAATGAATAATGTCACCTTTCTCAAGGCGCAGCCTAAATGGATCACTCAATCAATCAGTTGCGATTAATGATACAATGATACACTCAATATTGATTTACATTTGATTCACACTTTTATGGAGAAGCTTATGTCTTTAACGATGAAACTTCGGCATCACCTATTATGGATTTTACTCGCGCTGAGCATGATCCTATGGCCTTCGCATGCAGTGGAGGCAGAAACCACACAAAACACCCCAAATGCACAAGCGGCACCGAGTGACAGCATTACGGATCAATTGGCCACCATTGTCAATGACATGAAGGAGCTTCAGGACAAGAAAACGGCACTCACCAAAGAGATCAAAGCCGAACGTGATGATGCGCACAAGCAAGAGCTTGAAGAAAGCTTAACGCGTACAAATACGCAGCTTAAAGAGTACACCGCCTTGTTTGAAAAAATCGCCCTCGGTGGCATTGACACCTCGCGCTTTGATACGCCTGCTAAACAAGCCATCCAACAGGTGGATGATTATGATTGGCAAAAAGAGCTCGTACAGATTGCCCAACCCGTCTTTGCCGAGATGAAAAAAATCACCGATGCCCCACGCAAACGCGATGTATTGCGCTTAGAGCAAAAAGAGATCGATGAGCGATTATCCATGTTAGATAAAGGTTTGGCCACCTTTGCCCAAATCAATTTAGCAGAGTTGCCAGAGACGGCACAAAAAAATCTCAAAGACATCGAAGCCGGTTGGCAAAACCTACACAAAGAGTTGGAACGTGAACGCAAACTTGTGGTGATTAAACTCGATGAGTTGACCACCAAAGAAGGCTTTACCACTCGCTTATATAAAGGCGCTTGGTCCTTTATGACAGGGCGCGGTTTATTGCTGCTCATCACCATTGCCACATTGTCAGGCTTAATGTACCTCTTTAACCGCTTTTTGGTCTTCATTGAAAAACGCGAGAAAAATAACATCTCCATCCAATGGCGCGTGTTCATTCTTTTGTATCAAATCATCACCACATTGGTGGCGGTCTTGGTGACCTTGATGATCCTTTACTCATCAGGTGACATGGTGCTCTTTGGGATCGCGATTTTAATCATCCTCGCCTTCTTAGTCACTTCGCGCAATTCCATTCCTAAATACTTCACCAAAACGCGCATTTTCTTAAACATTGGGCAAGCCCGTGAAGGCGAACGCGTGATTTATAATGATCTCCCTTGGAAGATCAGCCGCATCAACCTTTACACCGTTTATTTAACCAATCCATTATTAGAAAATGGTACCGTGCGCTTGACGATTGATCATCTCAACAACATGATCTCCCGCCCTGTGAAAATGGATGAAACCTGGTTTCCCACCGTCGTTGGTGATGTGATCTATTTAAATGGCACACAATACAAAGTGATGCGCCAAACGCCTGAATATGTTTACCTAACCTCAAGCGGCACAGAGATCATCTATCCTTCTAAAGATTTCATTAAGGATAAAGTGCTCAATGTTTCTTACGGTTATTACATCTCAACGGAATTGAGCTTAAATTATGCCGCCATTAATGGTGACATTGATGCCGTGATCACCACCTTACAAGAGGCTTTAAACGCGCGCATTCAAGCGGAAAATCCAGATGCCCACAAAGCCATCAAATCCTTAACGATTGACTTTAACCGCATTGATGAGCAAAACAATGCCGTGTTCTTAATTGCCTTTAGCATGGGATCATTTGCCACGGATTATCGCGGTTCGATCATCCGTTTAGCACAACGCTGCGCCGTGAAAACAGCTCAAGAGCACAATTGGTCTCTCAAAACCATTCGTACATTCAGTATCGATGAGAGCAAACCTGCTCAATAAGTCATATCGATGCATCAAAAAAGCCGAGGACACTCGGCTTTTTTAATGACTGCTATCTACCTCGATGCCACAAACTTAAAGAGCAAAAAGGCAATGAGCAGTGCAATGGCGATGGGTAAAATCGCGCCTATAATGGGCGGATAGCCAAAAATTAAAATGGAGTGACTCAAAATTCTAGAGGCTAAATAGATGATTAAGCCAATCATAATGCCTAAGAAAATGCGCACACCTAAACCGCCTTGGCGATTTTGAGAGAACACCAAAGGTGCCACCACAATCAGCATCACAAAGTTCATAAGCGGGCTAAAGACCTTCGTCCAAAAAGCTAAGCGATACTCAGAGCTGTCGAGCCCATTGCCATCTAAATAGCGAATGAAGCGATTTAAGTTGCGGATGGATAAATTCTCAGGCTTTGCGGACAATGCCTCTAAAATGCGCTGATCAATCAGGTTCGGAAACGTCACAGCCTGCTCGACAGTGCGCACAATGCGCGATTGTTCAATCGTGGTTGTGGTGACATCATTCATGATCCAATCTTTACGATTAAGTGTCGCGCTTGGTGCATGCACCACGTTTTTGATGGTTTGCCCGTCAATGTCAAACATGGTGATGTTTTTGAGCTCATCATTATGCAGCGCTGCCACATTTAAAATCTCTTGGTTCGAGATCGCCCAAAAGCCATCGCGCACAACGTCTTTACCACTTTGATTGTTTTGATAAATCTCCGCTTCAACTGAGCTTTCAGGAATCACCTTTTCACTCAAAAAGAGCGACAATACACTCATCAACACAACCGTGATGATCGCGCCATACAAAATGCGAAACTTACTCATGCCTGCCGCACGCATAATGGTGAGTTCATTGGTCGAGGCCAATTGCCCTAAACCAATTAAAGCACCAAGTAATAAACCCATCGGAATCATACGATTGACGCGCATCGGTAAATCATACAACAAATAGAGCAACACATTGGTCAAGCTAAAATCCGCTTGCCCCACGTCCGACAACTCATTTAGAAAGGTGAAAAACGTCTCAATGATGGACAACAGTACAAGGCTGCCGATCACCGTCATTAAAGTCGTCCAGAGAATATAACGATCCACTTTAATCATTTATGCCAACCTTTTACTGTATCGATACGCAATCACAAGTGCCACAATCAACATCACACCATGCACCCACCACATGCCAAGCCAGCTTGGCGTCACGCCTTTACGCACCCAGTTTTGAGCCACATTAAGCAAATTAAAATAGACCACATAGATGAAAATGGCGGACAATAATTTACCAAATCGCCCTTGGCGCGGATTAGAGTGCGCGAGCGCAGGAATCATGATGGCTAAAATCAAAACGCTGATGGCAGAGGCAAAGCGGCGATTGAATTCTGAGTTAAAATCCGTGCGATTGAGATTGTCCACAATCTCGCGCGTGGAATAGGTGGCCAATTTTGGAAAAACGGGCTGCGTTGAGCTGTCTAAACGCAAGGTGATTTCTTGATAATCGAGCACATCAATGCCGCCATTTTTCAAAAAGCTGTAGCGCTTACCGTTTTCTAACACCAAAAAGCGTACACCGGTTTCACGATCCACAATTTGATGCCCTGTTTTTGCCAATGTAATGGTATAAGCACCCTCACCTTCTAAAGTTTTGATGAAAACATCTTTAATCTCTTGCTGATTTTCTGAGATCTCACGCACATACACAATGTTTTTACCACGCGAAAGCTCTCTAAACGTCCCAGCCTTCACCACGGTTAATTGTGCCTCTTCCCTAGCTTGCTGCTGAATGGCAAAGTGCTTTTGTGAAAAGTACGGAATCACCCAGAAATTGAGGAGCAACAAAATGATGCTAAAAGGCACTGCCAATTGAAACAACACGCGATATAGATTCGTCAGCGGCATGCCAAGGGCAAACATCGCCGTCATCTCGGAATCTTTATACAAGCGCCCAAACGCCACAATCGATGCCAATAAAAAGCTCAAGGGCACCAGCTCCGCCACAAAGCGCAGAATCTGAATGCCGATCATGGAGAAGATCACATTTGCAGAGATTCCGCCATTCATCACCTCATTGAGCATCAGCGCTAAACGCTGCACCAACAAAATGGCGAGCAACACAATCAACGTGGCACTCAACGTCAAGAGAATTTCCCTTGAAATGTAATGGCGGAGAATTTTCATTTAAGCTTCCTTACCGATGGTTTGACGATCAGAGTAGAATTGGCGTTTAAATTCTTGGAATTTACCCGCTTCAATGCTGTCACGAATCTCTTGCATCAATTGCAAATAGTAATGAATGTTATGGATGCTGTTTAAATGCGCGCCCAATAATTCTTTGGTTTTGTCTAAATGACGCAAATAACTGCGGGAGAAGTTCTGACAGGTGTAACACGTACAGCTTGGGTCCACAGGATTGGTGTCAAATTGATATTTTTGGTTACGAATGCGCACATCGCCATAACGGGTAAAGAGATGACCATTGCGTGCATTACGCGTTGGCATGACGCAGTCAAACATGTCAATGCCGCGCTCAACGCCTTCGATCAAATCTTCAGGTTTACCAACGCCCATTAAATAACGGGGTTTATCATCGCGCATTTGTGGCGTTAAGTGCTCTAAAATACGATGACGCTCATCCATCGGTTCGCCAACGGCTAAACCGCCAACAGCATAACCATGGAAGTCAATCTCTAACAATGCTTCTAATGAACGGGTGCGTAAATCTTCATGCATGCCGCCTTGAATGATGCCAAACAACGCATTCGGATTGCCTTCAAAGGCATCTTTTGAGCGTTTCGCCCAACGCATTGACATTTCCATGGATTTACGCGCTGTTTCATAATCTGCAGGATATGGCGTACATTCATCAAATGCCATCACGATGTCAGAGCCTAAGCGGCGCTGAATTTCCATCGATGTTTCAGGATCTAGGAAACATTTTTTACCATCAAACGGTGAGCGGAACGTCACGCCTTCTTCTGTGATTTTACGAAGTTCTGCCAATGAAAAGACCTGAAAGCCGCCAGAATCGGTCAAAATGGGTTTATCCCAACGCATAAAATCATGCAAATCGCCGTGGGCATTGATCACATCTAACCCCGGGCGCAACCATAAATGGAAGGTGTTGCCTAAGATGATTTGCGCATTGGCATCTAATAAGTTATTTGGCGTCAAACCTTTAACAGTTGCGATGGTGCCCACAGGCATAAAGATTGGCGTTTCAATCACGCCACGTTCGAATGTTAATCGACCACGACGGGCGCCGCCGTCGGTAGACAATAATGAAAATTCCATGAAGTCAGTGTTCTCTAATACGGGAAATATAAACGGTGAATTTTAACCTTTAATCCTGATTTTTTCAGAAAAACTTCATACAATGCTTTTATTTTTGCGGACTTTAACCCTTATGCCGAATGTTTCCTTCTATATTTTAAGTAGCGATCAGTTCAAAGATTATGTCAAAGTGATCACAAAATTGGCCGTCAAAGCCTTTGAGGCTGAGCATCAAGTGCTCATTTACAGCCAAGATGCAGAGATTTTAAAGCCTGTGGATGATCATCTTTGGTCATTTGACAGCGAACGCTTTGTGCCCCATGTTTGGGTGTCAAGCGATGATGAGATTGACGAGAGCGATCCTGTGATTTTAGCAAACTTTGAGCCGGCTTATGTGCGTAAAGATCTGCTCATACAAGTGGCAGATCAAGTGCCAGACAATTTTGCACAATACCAACGCATCATTGAAGTGATGTACCAAACGCCTGAATGTTTAGCCAAAGGCCGCGAGCGCTTTCGCTTCTATCGCAGCCAAGGCATTGAACCCACCACCATTAAGTTATAAATCACTCCGCCATCTTTTCTGCTTCTGCCAAATCTACAGAAACCAAACGCGACACGCCAGGTTCACTCATTGTCACACCAATGAGTGATTCTGCCACAGACATCGTGGTTTTATTGTGCGTGATGAAAATAAATTGCACGCGATCACTCATCTCTTTCAGCAAAGCCCCTAAACGGCGCACATTCGCCTCATCAAGGGGCGCATCCACTTCATCTAAAATACAAAATGGCGCAGGATTTAAGTTAAAGATGGCAAACACTAAAGCCGCCGCCGTCAATGCCTTTTCACCGCCAGACAATAAATGAATGGTGCCAGGCTTTTTCCCCGGTGGGCGCGCAATGATGTTCACGCCGCTTGATAATGCATCCTCACCTTTGAGCTCTAAATAGGCTTCACCACCACCAAATAAACGCGGGAAGAGTTTAGAGAAATCCTGATTGACGGCATTAAAGGTGCTCATAAAGCGCTCACGCGTCTCTTGATCAATTTTATGGATCGCGATCTCTAACTCTGACAATGCGGCATTCAGATCTTGATCCTGCTCATCTAAATACTGCTTACGCTGGGCAAGTTGCTGACACTCTTCGATCGCCACAAGGTTCACTGCACCAAGGCGGCTCAATTTTTGTTGTACGGATTTGAGCAACGGTGCAACATCCGCATCTTCAAGCGCCGCAATCTCATCGGTCATGGCATTTTGCTCATCAATGCTCACGGTTTCTAATAAATCTTGCCAATCTTTCTCAATATGCGCTTGATGGGCTTTAAACTCCGCCTCACGCACCATTAAGGATTGAATCACCTCTTTTTGGCTTTCGATGTGCTTCTCTTGCGCAGCTTTGAGCGTTTCTTCTTGCTCAATCGCTGTTTGTAGCGCCGCAACTTCCGCCACAAGTTCAGTTTTTTCAGTGTCCACGGTGATTAAATTTTCTGAATGAATCAACAAAGATTCTTCAAGCAAAATCAGCTCATCACTGTCGACTTCGCACTCGGCTTTTTCCTGCAATTTTTGTTGCAATTCGCTCTGTGTTTTCACTAAGCGCGCTAAGTTTTTCTCTGTCTCTTTTAACTGAAAACGCGTGTTGTCCAATTGCCTTGTGGCGTCATTGACCGCTTGCTGCATGTTTTGCGCTTCGGCTTGTTTGGCTTTTTGCTCTGCTTCATAGCTGGACAACTCAGCATCATTTGCTGCTTTTTTAAACTGTGTTTCCTCTAACGTCATCAATAAGCTTTCAAGCGTGATGCGGTTTTCTTCAATTTCAAGCTGCCCGGCTTCATGGGCTTCTTTCAGTGCGGCCAACTCAGAGGTAATGCGCGCTTGATTCTCCGCAACATGCATGCGCTCTTTATTCAACAGTGCCCACGATTTTTCAATCGCCGCTTGCTCTGCTTTTGCGCTTTCTAATGCACTGCTGATCTCTTTAACATGGCTGTTTACGGCACTCTCTTGCTCAATCAATGCTTGCTTGTCTGATTCTAACTGCATGATCAATTGATTTAAATCCTGTAAGCGACGCTCAAGCTCATTCATCTCTTCGGCGCGCTCTAACACACCATCAATTGCCCCATCGATGTGTGCAATGAACCAATCCACGCCATAAAGATCGCCATTGGGCATCACGATCCATTCATGCATCTTTAAATCTGCTTTCAGTAGCGCTAAATCCAACTCATTGCGCGCCACATACACATGGGACAACAAAGCACCTAACTGTTTATCACTTTGAATGTAATGCCCTAAATGCTGTTCTGTAAACGTACACTCTGTGGCTGCAAGCGCATAACCTTCCGGATTTTCAAGTGTGGATAAAGTTAAATAGCGGGCCAAAACCACTTCCGCCGCTTTTTGCCATTCAGGGGCAATGGTTAAGGATTCAAACAGAGGCGCTTGCCCCTCTTTTTGTGCCAATACCGCATTTTGCAGTAATGTGAGCGCACTGAGGCGACCTTCATATTCCGATTGCGTGCGCACGCTTTGATGAATGCGCGCTTCCACATCGCGGCGCGCTTCACTCACGGTTTGTCCTTGTGCCTCTGCATCTGACAAGGATTGCTGCAAGGTCTCTACAGACAAGGCTTTTTCTTCCATCGCTGCTTGCAACTCAATCAGCTGATCACTGTGGCCATCTTCCGCTTCTAATGCAGATAACTCTAACTGCAATTTAGCAATGCGCGCTTCGCCATGGATCTGTTGGGTTTCAAAATGGGTGATGCTATTTTTGGCAACATCCGCCTCACGCTCTAATTGGCGCACCTCTTCATTGAGGATTTTCGCAGTCTGCAAGAATGCATCAAATGTTGTATTGAGGGATTCTAAATGCTCAGTGAGTTCAAAGAGTGAATCGGTCATCACCATCAATGCATCACTCTCTTCGCCTTCTGTTGCAGTTAAGGTTTCAAGAGCGATCTGTAATTCTGTGATCTCAGCGTCGACTTGTAATAGTGATGCATTCAATGCCGCTTGATCTTCATGAGTGCGCGCTTGTGATGTTTTAATGGCCTCAATTTTATGCTCAAGCGTTAAAATCTCACGCTGCTCAGCATGGAATGTTTCTGTAGCCACAGATAACGCACCGCTCTTTTCCATCAATGCTGCTTTATTGGCATTGTGTTTAAGGATGAGTTCATTGTAAAAACTCACCGCTTGATGAAATTCTGCCTCTAATGCCTCTAAACGCGCCGTTAAATCCGCTTGTTCTGCACTGATCTCTGCTTTTTGTTGTTTTAAGGCAATGTATTGCAATAAGCGCTCTTCACGTTTTAACACTTGGTAAGTTTCAGCTTTTTTCGCTTGCTTTTCCAAATGGGTGAGCTGCGTGCTGAGCTCTTCGCGCACATCTAATAAGCGCAATAAATTTTGGCGCGTGTGTTCAATGCGGATTTCCGTTTCGCGTTTTTGTTCTTTATATTTTGAAACGCCGGCGGCTTCTTCAAACACCAAACGCAATTCATCGGGTTTTGATTCCACAATGCGCGAAATCATCCCTTGCTCAATGATGGCATACGAGCGCGCACCTAAACCTGTGCCTAAGAAAATATCGGTGATGTCTTTACGGCGGCATTTTGCACCATTTAAGTAATACGTACTTTGACCGGTGCGCTCTAAAATACGCTTAATGCTGATCTCGCCAAAGGCTGCCCATTGCCCGCCAATTCGCCCATCAGTATTGTCAAACACCAACTCAATGCTTGCAAAACTTGAGGCTTTACGACTTGTAGCACCACTGAAAATCACATCCGTCATCGCTTCGCCGCGCAACTGCTTGGCAGAAGATTCCCCCATCACCCAGCGAATGGCATCAATGATGTTTGACTTCCCACAACCATTCGGGCCCACAATGCCATTTAAGCGGTGTGTTAAATCAAACACCGTATGATCTACAAACGATTTAAAACCAGAGAGTTTAACTTTACTTAGATACACAACAAAAATGCCCGATGTTTATGATTAAAGGCGGACATTATCTAGTCTTAGAAAGATGAATGCAAGATGTGATTGAATGGAAAGGGACAATAAAAAAACCTGAAACCCCAAGGTTTCAGGTTCATTGAAAAGAAAGAATGTATTTATGCTAAAAACCATTTATAAGGATCAATGTTCTCATTGTGGTTAAATTGCACAAAGCCATAAATCACACGAAATGCAAACCAGATCGAGACACAAAAGAGCACCAAATACCCCACAAAAATCAGCGTGAGAATGAGCCCCGCGATCCACAACACAAAGCTTGCAAGGCTCGTGCGAATCAAATAGAGCATGTGATTGTAATAAATCGTGCCGCGCATCTCATTGCGCTTAACAAAGGCAAGGATAATGGCGATCACCGCCACAGGTGGCATCACAATACTGATCAAAAACAGCACATACACTACCAATGACATTTTTTTAGCATCTGTTATGTTCATGGTTTGCTCCTTATTTTATGATTAATGAAGGGAAAGATTAACACTTTGCTTTGTTGATCATGATTCTAATAATCTGTTCATCCGTCTGTTTCATGCCATCACACACCAAGTGCCCAAGGTTTTGAATGCTCTCCTCCACCGTTGGGGAAACGATGCCTTCTTGCCCTGTCACACGCACATTGTCAAGCGCCATCATCACCGCTTTAAACGCAGCGTTGGCAGTGGATGACACCTTCATCGCACAACTATTTGCCGCCCCATCACAAATGATGCCAGAGACATCACCAATCATGCTGCAAATGGCATCGTTGATCACCTCTAATTTGTGATCCCCAAGCAGCCACGCCATGCCAGCGGCAGCACCCATCGAGGCAGTGGAAGTCGCGCATAAGGCAGACAGCGATGGAAAGGTATTATGAATGTAAATCGCCACCAAATGAGACAAGGTTTGCGCACGGATGCGATCCTCTTTTGAGGCATTGACAAAATCCGCCACCACCACAACTGGCATCGTGGCAGAAATCCCTTGATTGCCTGAGCCTGAATTACTCATCGCCGGCAATGTTGCGCCGCCCATGCGTGCATCAGAACCTGCACTTGTGCGAATCATGATGTCCGTCATGAGATCTTTGGAGATGAATCCTTTATCTAACTGATTCATCATGGTTTTACCAATGTGCAAACCATAATCATGCGTCAATCCTTCTTCAGAAAGCGCCGCATTCATGGTTTCTGCCTCAAACATAAAGGCGATCTCTTCAATGGGCACCTGCATGACAAAATCATAAATATCTGCAATGGAAGCCTCTGAAAAATCAAATGCCTTTTTCGGACCTTGATCACCGGTATCCGGCGCTTCAAAGAGCACTTGACCATCTTTTTCAAGGCGCACAATGTTAGTGTGCCCATCGGCAATGCAAACGCGCGCACTGTGATGCGCTGTACGTACAATCGCCTCGCTGTAGAGCACCTTTTTCGTCAATGCCATTTGAACGCTGACTTTATCCGCATCAAGGAGCGCTTTTGCCGCTTCAACACAGGATCGATTGATGTTTTTAAGCACCTCTAAACCTGCTTCACTGTCCCCACAAACGGCACCTGCAGCGGCGGCAATGGCAAGCCCTTTCATGCCTGTCCCGGGCACAGTGACGCCCATGCCATTTTTTAAAAGGTTCGGGGAGACGGATGTCTCAATCTTAATGATCTCTTCTTGATCACCAAGCAGTGCGCGGGCTTTTGCCGCAGCGAAGGCCAGAGAGATCGGCTCAGTGCAGCCTAACGCAGGTTTGACTTCACTGTGTAACGCTTTGATGTATTGTTGCCAGGTCTTGTGATTCATCGTCTGTACCTCCTTTCACTTAAGGGAATAGTATGCCATTTTTGCGCATATTTTTCAGCCACTTTCTATCACTACACTTTCCCTACAATTTTTTAATCAAAGGCTATACAAAGGCAGAAATTCAGGCTATAAATTGATGAGGTGTGCATAAAAATATACTAAATATGGAGGGAGGATATGTATACATTCATTGGCAGCATCATTCTATTAATCATCGGCTATTTGACGTATGGCAAATATGTCGAGAAGATCTTCGGAACCAAAGATCGCCCCACGCCTGCTTACACAAGCAGCGATGGCGTGGATTACGTTCCGATGAACACCACAAAAAATTCACTCATTCAGTTATTGAACATCGCCGGCGTTGGTCCCATTTTTGGACCCATTTTAGGGGCATTATATGGTCCGGTGGCTTTCATTTGGATTGTGCTGGGCTGCATTTTTGCAGGCGGCGTGCATGACTATTTAACGGGCATGATCTCCATTCGTAACCGCGGCGCCCATTTACCTGAATTGGCAGAAAAATTCTTAGGCAAAGCCATGCGCCACATCGTCAATGCATTTGCCCTCTTATTATTGGTATTGGTTGGCACCGTGTTTGTGTCTGCACCTGGTCAATTATTGTATGACTTAATGGGCGGCAAAGTGGGCTTAGCCATCATTGTGAGCGTCATTTTTGCCTACTACGTGCTCGCAACATTATTGCCGATTGATAAAATCATCGGCCGCTTTTATCCATTCTTTGGCGCTCTACTTGTGATCAGCGCCATCGGCATTGGCATTGGTTTAGTGGTGACAGGCCAAGCGGCAAACATTCCAGAAATCACATTAGACAACATGCATCCCGGTGGTTTAGCGATTTTCCCATTGCTCTTTTTAACCATCTCTTGCGGCGCATTGTCAGGCTTTCATGCCACGCAATCCCCCATCATTTCACGCACCACGCAAAATGAAAAAGATGGCCGTAAAATTTTCTACGGCATGATGATTGCAGAAGGCATCATTGCAATGATCTGGGCTGCGGCGGCTATGGCCATGTTCTATGAGCCGAATGCTGCCTTTGGCGCAGGTTTACAAGCTGTGTTAAAAGAAGGCGGGCCTGCTTTAGTGGTGAGTAAAGTGTCCATCACCATGCTTGGCGGCATTGGCGGGACTTTAGCCATTTTAGGCGTCATCATTTTACCGATCACATCTGGCGACACTGCATTTAGAAGTGCACGCATGATCATCGCTGATTACCTTAAAATCTCTCAAAAGAGCATTTCTAAACGTTTATGGATTGCTTTACCGATGTTTGTCATCTCTGCCATTTTATTACAATTAGACTTTAACATCTTATGGCGTTATTTCTCATGGGCGAACCAATCAACAGCGGTGATTGCACTCTTTGTGGGCGCAATGTACCTTTACTTAGGCAATCGTAACTTCTGGGTGCCATTATTACCGGGCATCTTTATGTTGATGGCAACCACAACGTACATCCTTGAGCAACCGATTGGCTTTGGCTTACCTTCACAAATCGCCATCATGGGGGCATCTGTCATCTCTGTGGTGTTGGTGGCGCTCTTTTTCTGGCAAGCGAAACGCCAAAAACCCATGGGCTTAAACCTTGAAGAGGATTTAACCGGCTGGGATGGCACCATGAAAGAAAGCGGTTATGTCTTTAGCTGTAAAGGCAACTAAATTCACCCATCCTTGAAACGGCGCAAAAGCGCCGTTTTTTAATGCGCGCAAAGATAAAAATAAGATATAGTTCATGATCCCTATCTTCAACTAGGAAAGCACATGATCGAACGCATTCATTTAGCCATTTTTCGCGCCATTGATCGCGAAGGCTCGTTAACGGGCGCTGCAAAATCATTGAACTTAACGCAATCGGCATTGAGTCACACCATCAAAAAACTTGAGCACCTTGTGGGCACAGAGCTTTGGGTGAAAGATGGCCGCACCCTTCGCTTAACAGAGGCAGGACAATATTTGCAAGATCAAGCGAATCGTTTGCTTCCACAGCTTGAACGTGTGGATCATAATCTGAAAGGCTATGCCCGCCATGAGCTTGGCACACTGCACATTGGCATGGAGTGCCATCCGTGTTATCAATGGTTACTCAGCATTGTTGATCCTTTTTTGCATGCTTATCCTGGCGTGGACATCGATGTCAAACAGCGCTTTAAATTTGGTGGACTTGCAGCCATTTTTAACCATGACATTGATCTACTGATCACGCCCGATCCCATCAATATGGCGAACATCATCTTTGAGCCTGTGTTTGAATATGAATTGGTGTTAGTGGTACATCAGGATCATCCGCTGGTGAATTCGCCTTTTGCAAAGCCGAGCGATCTATTGACAGAAACCCTATTCACCTACCCCGTAGAAAAAGCGCGCTTAGATGTGTTCAACCAATTTTTACTGCCCGCTGCCTGCATCCCTAAAGTGCACAAACCCTTAGAAGATACCGAGATCATCTTACAAATGGTGGCCACACAACGCGGCGTCACCACCATGCCAAGATGGCTCATTGATCGCTATCAAAAAAAATTCCCCATTCGACCTGTGCGTTTAGGTGAAGGGGGAATCTTTAAAAACATTCATGTGGGCTATCGCGAATTAGATCAGCACAATGCCCATGTGCGTCGCTTCATTGAGCTGGCAAGAGCGGCGCCGCGCTGACTATTTTGCAGGCGATTTTTGTTGAATTAAATCAATATAATCACTCATGATGTTAACGCTTTCATCTAACAATACATCCGGCGTTGTCTCTTTTAACAACTCTGTGTGCGTGCCATCTTCATTCTTGTATTGCTCTAGGGTTAAAGGCTCAAGATTGTAAAGGGCACGAATCTCATTGGCATTGTCAAAGGAGGCTTTTTCTTGGGTGTTGAGTTCTTGATGGCGTTCATCTAAATTAAGAGAAAGCGTCTTCACATCCCAAAGCGCTTGAATTTTATCACGCTGCGCTTGGAAGATTTTAAGCTTCTCATCTTGAGTTAAGCGCTCATCATGGGCTTTTTGCAAAGGCGCCACAAACTCCGTCAATGTTTCAGTCACTTTGAGATCTTTGGCCGCCGGAATTTTATCCCACGGCAAAACATATTTCTCTTTCGCCTCGCCGATGTCTTGCGGATTGTAGATTTGTGGCAACACAATGTCTGGCACAACGCCCTTCTCTTGCGTACTTTCACCATTCGCGCGATAGAACATCGCAATGGTCACTTTACTTTGCCCAGGTTTATCCGCTTTTGCCAACCAACCATCTAATGGCAGTAAGGATTGCACAGTGCCTTTACCAAAGGTGGTATTGCCCACAATTAAGCCGCGCGCTTGATCCTGAATGCTGCCTGCAAAAATCTCACTTGCCGATGCACTCAAGCGATCGGTGATCACCATCAAAGGTCCATCATAAATTGGCTTTTCATTGACGCTGTGGCGCGTTTCAATAGAGCCATTATAATTTTTCACCTGCACCACGGTTTTCTTTTCTGGAATAAAGAGCGCAGATAAATTAATCACTTCCTCTAAAGAGCCGCCGCCATTGCCACGTAGATCGATCACTAAACCATCAATGTGCTCTTTGTCTGTCAGTTCATTGACCAAGCGCTTCATATCGCGCGTGGTGCTTCTGAACTCTTTTTCACCCTCTTTGCTGCCTTCAAAATCACTGTAGAACGTGGGCAACGTGATGACACCAATCTTTTGTGTTTTGCCATCCTTTTCGATGATTTTAACGTCAGATTTTGCCGCTTGCTGCTCTAATTTCACTTTATCACGCACAATGCGCACGATTTTCTCAGGACCTTTGCCTTTATTACCAAGCACCTGTAATCGGATCACAGTACCTTTTTTACCACGGATTTTATCCACCACATGATCTAAACGCATGCCCACGATGTCTAAAAATTCGCCATCATCGCCTTGCGCCACACCAATGATTTGATCACCCACCACCAATTGATTGCTCAAATCCGCAGGACCGCCCGACACAATTTCCATAATCGAAATGCCATCATCATCTTGGCGTAATACAGTGCCAATCCCTTGTAGTGAGAGGCTCATGTTGATGTTAAAGTTTTCCATCGTGCGATGGGATAAATAACCTGAATGGGGATCAAACGCCAAGGAAATGGCATTCATATAGATTTCAAAAATGTCATCGGCATCCACCTGCATCAAGCGTTCATGACGCGATGCATAGCGTTTTTTCAACTTTGCTTTTGCTTCATCTAACGTAATTTCATCATCTGACACGATGAGATTTAACAATTCATTTTTGATGCGCTGCGCCCAAATGGCATTGAGCTCATCGGTTGTTTGAGCAAAGGGCTCATCTTTACGATTGATGAGAATCTCTTCATCGGTGGTAAAATCAAAATCACCGTCGATCAATTGTTCAATGGCGGTTTCACGCTCATCAATGCGTTCGATCAAACGGTTGTACATTTCAAAAGGAAAGTGCAATTGCGCTTTCCTTAAGTAATCATCAAACAAATACTTGTGTTGATTGAATTGATCAATGTCGGACTGTAAAAAGTAGACATGCTGCGGATCTAGAGAGTTCAGATACAACGAGTAGATGCGCTCAGAGAGCGCATCATTAATGGGCAACTGACCATATTGAAATTGAGCCATCGCTGCCGCATGCGCTGAACTGATGCGTTCAAAGCGTTTATTCGACTGAATCTGCGGCAATTGCTTTTGCTCAATGGCACTTGCTCGAATCGCCGGCAACTCACTCGCTTGCAGATTGCTAAAGAGCAATGCTGCGGCTAATGGCAGGATCATGCCCCATTTTGTTCGTTTCATCATCATATCTTTTTGTCAACCCAAGTATTTGTTGTGTGATTTAACCATACTGTTTTTCAAAGTCGGACATGAATTCACACAATGCACGTACACCTTCTAAAGGCAATGCATTGTAGATGCTTGCACGCATCCCGCCGACCGAGCGATGGCCTTCTAAATTGATTAAGCCCTGTTCTTTTGCTTTCGCTAAGAAGATGGGATCTAATTCTGGATTTGCAATGGTGAATGGAATATTCATGCGAGAACGTGCATCCATTGCCACAGGATTGTGATAAAAATCACTCTGATCAATCAAGCCATAAAGCATCGCGGATTTTTCTGCATTGATTTTTTCAATCGCCTCAACGCCGCCTTGCCCTTGCAACCATGTCAAAACAAGATCAATCATGTAGAGTGAGAATGTCGGTGGCGTATTGATCATGGACATGTTTTTCGCTTGCACTTCATAATTGAACACATCTGAAGTTTTAGGATCCGCTTGGCCCAGTAAATCTTCACGCACGATCACTAAAGTCACGCCCGATGGACCAATGTTCTTTTGTGCCCCTGCATAAATCAAACCAAATTTAGACACATCAAACGCGCGCGATAAAATGTTCGAGCTCATGTCTGCCACCACAGGTGTTTCACACGCTGTCAATGGTGCTCTAAATTCCACACCATTGATGGTTTCATTGTCGCAATAATGAACAAATGCGCTGTCTTTAGAAAAGTTCAGCGCATTTAAATCGGGCAACGTGGTGAATTTTGTCTCTTTCGTACTCGCCACAAGGTTGATGTTGGCATGTTTTGCCATCGCCTTCATGGCTTTGCCAGACCACACACCGGTTTCAATGGCATCAATTTGCGTTTTTCCCCCTAAGATGTTCATGGGGATCATGGAAAACTGCGCAAAAGCGCCACCTTGCAAAAACAACACTTTGTAGTTTTCAGGGATATTGAGGAGCGAACGCATTTTGTTTTCGCAGTTTCTCATCACTGCCTCAAACTCTTTGCTGCGGTGGGAGACTTCCATCACCGACGCACCTAATCCCTGCCAATTTAACAATTCTGCCTGGGCTTGTTTTAATACTGACTCAGGTAAAGTAGAGGGTCCTGCACAAAAATTATAATTACGTTCCATTTTCAATCCACAATTTAAAATGTATGAGCAAGGCTACACTATACCAAATTTTTTCTAAAATGGAGTCTTTCATCATGGCTAAAATCTATGCCTAGAATTGCCTTTTCAATATTTGACATAGGATTTTAGAAAGCTTTCTGCTAGAATTGGTGGCTTATTTTTAAATTCGGTCATGAGGATTCTAATGTCTTTTAATAATGATATTCACAACCTAAACTTAGTGCCAATGGTTGTCGAACAATCGGCTCGTGGCGAGCGCGCATTTGATATTTACTCTCGCCTTTTGAAAGATCGCGTGATCTTTTTAGTGGGACCTGTCGATGACTATAGCGCGAACCTTGTGGTGGCTCAAATGCTATTTTTAGAAGCAGAAAACCCTGATCGTGACATCCATTTATACATCAATTCACCCGGTGGTTCTGTCACAGCTGGCATGTCCATTTATGACACCATGCAGTTCATTAAACCGGATGTATCCACCATGTGTATTGGTCAAGCATGCAGCATGGGCGCCTTTTTATTAACGGCAGGCGCTGAAGGCAAGCGTTTATCCTTGCCAAACTCACGCATCATGATCCATCAGCCACTTGGCGGTTATCAAGGTCAAGCGAGCGACATCGAAATTCACACCAAAGAGATGTTGTTCATTAAAGATCGTTTAAACCGCATCATGGCAGAACACACCAAACAACCTTTGAAAAAAATTGTGAAAGATACAGACCGCGATAATTTTATGAGTGCCGAAGAAGCAAAAAAATACGGCATCATCGATTCTGTCATCTCTCACCGTTAATAAAGACTAAATTTTATGACTGATACTCCAAAGAAAAAAGGCAAAGTCTTGCGCTGTTCATTTTGTGATAAGTCACAAGATGAAGTGCAAAAACTCATTGCTGGCCCTAATGTGTACATCTGTAATGAATGCATCGCGCTGTGTGGCGAGCTCATCACGGATGAAATGGTGGAAGATCACACCAAAAAACCTCTGCCGAAACCGAAAGCATTATTCGAAGCTTTAAACGAATATGTGATTGGCCAAGATTTGGCGAAAAAAACATTGAGCGTTGCGGTGTATAACCACTACAAACGTTTAGAATCTAAAACTGTGCGTTCTGATGTAGAACTCACCAAAAGTAACATTTTACTGATTGGCCCAACGGGTTCAGGTAAAACATTATTGGCCGAAACCTTAGCTAAAATGTTGGATGTGCCCTTTGCCATTGCTGATGCCACAACCTTAACAGAAGCAGGTTACGTGGGTGAAGATGTGGAAAACATCGTTCAGCGCCTATTGCAAAATGCCAACTTTGATGTGGAACGTGCGCAAACAGGCATCATCTATATTGATGAGATCGATAAAATCACACGCAGAAGTGACAATCCATCCATCACGCGTGATGTATCCGGTGAAGGCGTTCAGCAAGCCCTACTCAAAATCATTGAAGGCACTGTAGCTGCGGTATCGCCTCAAGGTGGCCGCAAGCATCCAAATGCTGAGCTCATCAATGTCGATACGCGCAACATCCTCTTCATTTGTGGCGGTGCATTTGCGGGCTTAGATAAAATCATCAACATGCGTCAAAACAAAGGCGGCATTGGTTTTAGCGCTGAACTTAAGAAATCAGATGAAGAACGCACAATCTCTGAACTCTTTGCCGAAGTGGAATCAGAAGATTTAATCAAATTTGGTTTAATCCCTGAATTCATTGGCCGATTGCCTGTTGTGGCAACGTTAGAAGAGCTTGACGAAGCTGCCCTCATCAACATTTTAACGAAACCTAAAAATGCCATTGTGAAGCAATTTGAATACCTTTTTGCCTCTGACAATGTTGAATTAGAATTCACAGAAGAAGGTTTAAAAGCGATTGCTGAATTGGCCATTGCCCGTAAATTAGGCGCACGCGGCTTACGCAGCATCATTGAGTCCACGTTGTTAGACACAATGTTTGACATTCCATCGGAAGAGAATGTGGCCAAAGTCATCATCGACCGCCCACAGATCATTGATCGTGTGCCACCGATGATTGAATACACATTACCGGCTGCTGAGGCCAAAAAACCTGCAAAGCGCACCTCGAAGCGCTCAAAGGCTGAACAAACGTCATGAGTGATCAATTAAGTCATCCGCCCTTAATGTCATTGCGCTTTAGGGGCTTTTTACCTGTTGTTGTCGATGTAGAAACCGGCGGTTTAAACCCAAAAAAAGATGCGTTGCTTGAAATAGCGGCCGTCTTTTTAGACATCGATGACAATGGCATGATGAAAACCACGCATCATGTCTCCACCCACATTGAACCTGCGCCAAACTTAGGCATCAATCCTGAGTCCATGAAGATCAACGGTATTAAGTTAGACAATCCGTTTCGCATGGCAATCCCGGAGAAAGAGGCGCTCACCCGCGTCTTTACTGCGGTACGTGAAGAGGTTCGTCGCCAAGGTTGTACACGTGCCATTTTAATTGGCCACAATGCGCATTTTGACTTAGCGTTTTTAAATGCTGCCATTGAACGTTGTGACATCAAACGCTCACCTTTCCACCCCTTTTCTGTGTTAGATACGGCAAGCTTAAGTGCGCTGGCCTTTGGGCAAACGGTGTTGGCAAAATCAGCGATCGCCGCAGGCATGACCTGGGATGCAGCCGATGCTCACTCTGCCCTATACGATACACAGCAAACCGCAGAATTATTCTGTAAAATTGTCAACATGTGGCAAACACACATTGGCTTTGATCTACATTCCGTTCTATAAAAGGATCGATTATGTTTAAAATGCTCTCCAAATCTTTAAACGACCATCTCAAAACATTAGGTGCTAAGGCCGATGGCATCAAACATGTGACGATGGGCTTAGAACGTGAAGGTTTGCGTGTGAATGAGCAAGGCCTGTTGAGCCAAGCGCCGCATCCGCGTGCCCTTGGTTCAGCATTGACAAACCCAAACATCACCACAGATTTTGCGGAAAATTTATTGGAGTTTGTCACCAATGTGTATCACTCCCCTGAAGATCTCTATCAAGCATTAGATGAAATCCAGGCCTACACCGCAGAATGCTTAGATCATGAAGTGGTGTGGCCAGATTCCATGCCGCCCACCATCAACAATGTTGATGACATTCCGATTGCTCAATATGGCACATCAAATGCTGCAAAAATGAAAACGCTGTACCGCACCGGTCTTGCCCATCGTTATGGCAAGATGATGCAAACCATCGCAGGCATTCATTTTAACTTCTCGTTGAGTGATGAGTTTTTTACCAATTGGCAAGCGGCACTTGGCAATACGCAATCCCTTCAAGATTTTAAATCAGAGCGCTATTTACACTTGATGCGTTCAGTGTCACGTTTTGGCTTTTTAGTGCCCTATTTCTTTGGCGCATCGCCTGTGATGCCCAAAACCTTCCTACAAGAAGGCAGCCATCATCCATTTGAAACGTTTGATGATGAAACGGTGTATCTTAAAAATGCCACCTCCCTTCGTTTATCAGACATTGGCTACAGTAACAACAAATGTAAATTCACAGTTTCGTTTAACTCATTGACAGATTACATCCGTGACATTGAGCGTGCTGTGTTGACGCCATGCGATAAAGTTTCCCACATTCCCACGAAAAAAGATGGTCAATATTTTCAGATCAATAATCACATTCTACAGATCGAAAATGAATACTATGCGAGCATTCGCCCCAAACAAGTGCTGAAAAGCGGTGAAACATTACTGAGCGCCTTAAAAACACGCGGGATTGAGTATGTGGAACTTCGCACGGTGGACATCATGCCAAGCGTGGCGACAGGTATTTCTGTGGAAACCATCCGTTTTCTACAAGCCTTTTTAACCACTTGTTTGCTCTCTGATGCATTGCCGCTCAGTTATGATGAATATGAAGAAAACCGTAAAAATCTTGCTAAAGTGGCTGCCAATGGCCGTCAAGAAGGGTTAACACTCAATCTCTCTGGGCACGATTATCCATTGAAAGATTTATTGCGCTTTACGTTAGATTGGATTCGTCCTGTGGCAGAGATTTTAGGCGCGCCCTATGTGGCCACCTTATCGCCTTTGAAAAAAATGGTTCAATCAAGTGCATTGACGCCTTCGGCTGAACTCATCAAGTCATTACAATCGACTGACTTAAATTACAACGCTTATTGCATTGAAAAAGCGCTCGATTACAAGCAACATTATTTAACGGATCACAAGCTCACGGAGGCACAACGCGAACGATTTAAAACCCTCGCTCAAGACAGCATCGCTCGTCAAGAAGCGTTAGAGGCTGAACCTCAAATCGATTTTGATGAGTATTTAGCAAATTATTTTAAATCCATTTAAGGACGTTTTTCCACCATGAATCTAGACATTGGTTCACCGTTTTTATACACCGTTTTTGCCATTGCCGTTTTAATCATGATCGCTGTGGATATGCTTGCATTAAAGCAAACGGGCGATCACAAAGTGAGCACAAAAGAGGCGCTCATCTGGACGCTCATTTGGGTCACCGTTGCCCTTGTTTTCAATGGCTGGCTCTATTGGTATTTAGCCCATGGCGATTTTCCGGGGCTCACAGCCGCGGAGCAGCAAGCCCAAGCCACAGAAGCTGCTGTTGATTTCCTCACCGGTTACGTGCTTGAAAAATCACTCTCCATTGATAATATTTTCGTCTTTTTATTGATTTTCAGCTTCTTTAAAATTCCAGCAAAATTCCAACGCCGCGTTTTGGTGTACGGCATCTTTGCCGCCATTGCCCTACGCATTTTGATGGTGTTGGTGGGTTCTGCCCTCATCTCACAATTTGAGTGGATTTTGTATGTCTTTGGTGCCTTTTTGGTGTACACAGGATTTACGATGTTCAAAAAGCACGATGAAGAAGAAAACCTCAATGACAAATGGCTCATTCGCACTGTGAAAAATAAGTTCCGCTTCACGGATCGATTAGATGCAGAACACTTTTTCACGATAGAAAATGGTTTACGTTATGGCACGCCGCTGTTATTAGCGCTCATCGTCATCACCATTTCTGACATTATTTTTGCAGTGGATTCTGTCCCTGCCATCTTTGCCATCACCAAAGATCCGTTCATTGTGATGACTTCTAACGTATTTGCGATTTTAGGGTTGCGCGCCATGTACTTCTTATTGGCCGACATGGCCGACCGCTTCCATTTCCTCCAGTATGGTTTAGCCACCATTCTCATTTTTATCGGTGGAAAAATGTTACTGCTCGCTTTAGACATTCACATCCCCACGTGGATTTCCCTTTCGGTGGTCTTACTGATTTTGGTGGGCTCTGTCGTGATATCACTGAAGCGCAAACCTAAAGCATCTTAATCAACTAGCCTCACTATGACTCATAGCGGGGCTTTTTAAATTCGCATTTGTCACAATTTTAGGAGACTTTTTCATGTTAGAGCGAATCTTTAAACTTCGTGAGCATAAAACCAATGTTCAAACCGAAGTCTTAGGAGGGATGACGACATTCTTAGCAATGTCCTACATCATTTTTGTCAATCCGATCATCTTATCTAAAACCGGCATGGACATGGGTTCTGTGTTTGTGGCAACGTGTGTCGCCGCCGCAATCGGTACCTTCATCATGGCATTTTTGGCCAACTACCCCATTGCCGTTGCACCCGGCATGGGATTGAATGCCTTCTTTGCCTTCACCATTGTGGCGAACATGGGCTTTACTTGGCAGCAAGCATTAGGTGGCGTATTTGTCTCTGGCGTCATTTTCTTAATTCTGACTGCGACAGGTTTACGTTCATGGATCATCGAAGGGATTCCGGCATCGTTACGCGCATCCGTTGCCGCAGGTATCGGCCTATTCTTAGCCTTCATCGGCTTACAATCAGCTCAAGTGGTGGTGGATGATTCCGCCACACTTGTTAAATTAGGTTCTCTCTCTAATCCCACCGTTTTATTCTGTGTGCTTGGCTTTTTAGTGATTGCAGTGTTAGATGCATTAAAAGTGAAAGGCGCCATTTTGATCGGTATTTTGGTGATCTCCGCTTTAAGCATTTTCACAGGCAATACACATTTTGCCGGCATCGTTTCCATGCCGCCTTCAATCGCCCCAACCTTCTTCCAAATTGATTTCTCAAAAGTATTGGAAGCAGGCTTCTTACAAGTGATTTTAACCCTTGTATTGGTTGAACTATTTGATGCCACTGGCGTATTAATTGGCGTGGCAAAACGTGCCAAAATTTTAGATGACACATCCCCTGAAAACAAAAAACGTTTCTCACGCGCACTCTTTGCAGACAGTACCTCGATTTTAGCAGGCAGTATGCTTGGCACAAGCTCTGTGACAGCGTATGTGGAAAGTGCATCAGGCGTACAAGCAGGCGGCCGCACCGGTTTAACGAGCGCAACCGTTGCCGTTCTTTTCTTAGTGGCACTCTTTTTCTCGCCATTATTAACAGCAGTGCCTGCCTATGCCACAGCGCCTGCTTTAATCTATTTGGCCTGTTTAATGCTTCGCGAATTGACAGAAGTGAACTGGGATGATTTAACTGATGCCATTCCGGCAGCCTTGATGGCATTTACCATGGCATTCACCTATTCGATTGCCAATGGCTTTGCTTTTGCCTTCATCAGCTATGTGGTGCTTAAAGTGTGTACTGGTAAATTCCGCCAAGTGCATCCTGCCACTTACATCATTGCAGCGCTGTTCTTAGTGAAATTCATTTTATACAGCATGGAAAGTGCCGCGGCATAATCTTGAGCCACCCTGTACAATCAAAATCATCCCATTTAGGATAACCTAGATGGGATTTTTTTAATCTTTACACATTTTTGACAATTTTCAGCAATCTTTTGCAACACTTGACGTACACTATCTAATCGAGTTCATTTCCATTTTAAGGTCATTCATGCGTCGATTTTTTACTGTGCTATCCCTGACTGTTTTGATACTGCCGATTGCCTTTGGTGAGCCGCGCCCGATTTTAGTGGAAGTGGCGGAGACACAAATCATCCCAAAAGTTGAATACATCAATGCCGTGGGCACATTATTGCCCTATGAGCGCGTGATCATTCGCCCAGAAATGTCTGGCAAAATCACTGAAGTGGCCGTCAAAGAAGGCGCCCGCGTGACGGCGCAAGAAGTACTCTTTCGCTTTGATGATCGCTTAGCCACCGCGCAATATAAAAATGCCACCGCAAATTTGATGAATGCCATGCAAAACGTCAAACGGCTAGAAGCCTCAAAAGGCAGCGCGAGCGCCCAGCAGTTAGATGCCGCAAAAACAGCAGCCTTACAAGCCGAAGCAGATTTAGAGATGGCTGAAGTGACCTTAGATCGCACCGTGATTAAAGCGCCCTTTAATGGTCGCCTTGGGCTCATCAACCACTTTGCGGGCAGCTACGTGCAATCTGGCAGTGATTTAACCACGATTGTGGATACAGAAAAACTCAAACTTGAATTCAACTTACCAGAGCGCTTAGCCCATACCGTGCGCCTCAATCAACCCTTACAATTTTCAGTGGATAATTTCCCGAAAAAAACCTTCACCGCAGAAATTTACGCGTTAAGCCCTGAAATTGAACAAGAGGGACGATCTCTAACGGTACGCGCTATTTACGATAATCAGGATGACGCATTGCTGCCCGGCATGTTCTCGCGCATCTTCCTTGAAATTCCTTTAGGTTACCAAGTCATCATGGTGCCAGAAGAAGCCGTATTTTCCGCAGAAGGCAAACAATATGTGTACACCGTTGTGCCACAAGGTGAGCAGAAGATTGCTAAACTCACAGAAGTCACCTTAGGCGATCGCTCAAGTTATGCGATTGAAGTCTTGCACGGGTTACAAAAAGATGATGTGGTGGTGAAAGTTGGCCAAGCAAAATTGCGTGATGGAGCGGTGATTCATGAAGCTCTCTGATCTCTCCATTCGCCGCCCTGTTTTCGCCATCGTTCTCAACATTCTCATCATTTTGCTTGGCATTGTGGGTTTGAGTCGCATGAGCATTCGAGAATACCCCAATATTGATCAGCCTGTGATCAGCGTGCGCACGATGTACAGCGGCGCGAGCCCAGACATCATTGAAACTCAAGTCACCAAACCCATTGAAGATGCATTGACAAGCATCGATGGCATTGATTATTTAAGCTCCATGTCGCGCCGCGGCATGTCCTTTGTGAACATCACGTTTAACCCCAACAAAAACATCGAAGAGGCAGCCAATGATGTGCGTGATCGAATCTCACGCGCGAAACGCCAACTGCCAGATGATGTGGATGAGCCCCTCATCAATAAAAGTGATTCTGATGCGGATCCTGTGATGATTTTAACCCTCACCAGTGATACGCTCTCCTCAATCGAACTCACGCAGCTCATTGAAAACAATATTCAGCCTCAAGTCGAACTCCTTGAAGGCATCTCCATGCTTGAACTTTGGGGCGCGCGTGATCCTGTAATGCGCATTTGGTTAGACACTGAAAAGATGGCGGCGTTTGACATCGAAATTGCCGACATTGAATCGGCGCTGCGTAAACAAAATGTGGAGATTCCTGCCGGCACCATCAAAAGCAATGCCCGTGAGCTTGCCATTGTGGCGCAAACAGATTTAAACACTGTGGATGAATTTGGCAACATCATCATCAAAACCACGCACCAAAATAACAATCAGCACATTGTGCGTTTGAAAGATTTAGCAAATGTGGAGCTAGGCGGCGTCGAAGAGACTTCACGTCCACGCATGAATGGCAAGCGCGGCGTTGGGATTGCCATCATTAAGCAATCGACCGCCAATCCGCTCACCATTTCAGACAATATCCGTAAAATTCTGCCCACATTGCGTGAATCCCTACCCGATGATACCGCGCTTGAAATCAGCTCTGACAACTCCATTTTCATCCAAAAATCCCTACAATCGGTTTATTCCACCATTGTGGAAGCGCTGATTTTTGTGGGCATCATCATTTTCTTCTTTCTGCGCAGCGCGCGCGCCACATTAATCCCGATGGTGACCGTACCAATTGCCTTAATTGGCACACTCTTTGCCATGTATTTGTTAGGTTATTCCATCAATACCTTAACCATGCTCGCATTTGTGTTGGCCATTGGACTTGTGGTGGATGATGCGATTGTGATGCTCGAAAACATCCATCGCCACATCGAAGCGGGATTATCGCCCTTAGATGCCGCATTTAAAGGCTCAAAAGAGATTGGGCTTGCCATCATCGCGATGACCCTCACCCTTGCCGCGGTCTTTTTACCGTTAACCTTCACAGAGGGTCGCATTGGGCAGCTCTTTGTGGAATTTGCCGTGACGCTCTCCATCGCCGTCATCATCTCAGGTTTTACAGCGCTCACACTCTCACCGATGATGTGCGCAAAATTATTGCCTGCAAAATCCACTGAAAAAAAGGGGCGCATTTTTAACCTCATTGAATCGGGCTTTGATGGACTCACGCGTGCCTATACGTCAAGATTACGCCGCATCATACCAAAGCGCATGCTCATTGTGAGCATCATGATGCTCACTTTGATCGCAAGCTACAGCATCTATCAAATATTACCGAAAATGCTCGCGCCCATTGAGGATCGTGGCTTTATTCGCATCACAGCCATTGCCCCAGAAGGTGCAACGGTGGATTTTACGGATCGCTACTTGACGGACATTGAGGATCATCTCTTAACGACGCTGCCTGAATCAGTGATCTTTGTGGTGTCAGGTGTTGCCGCAGGCGGTATTGGTAACGTGATGCTGCCCGATTGGGATACACGCAGTGAATCACAAATGAGCATCGTGCAACGCCTCAATCAATCCTTTCGCAACATTGCCCTTGGCTTACGCGTTTTTGCGAGCAATCCGCAATCTTTAGGGCAAGATGGGCGCTCAAAAGCTGTGGAAGTTGTGGTGCGCTCCACAGAGAGCTTTGCAACCCTTGATCAGCACATGACAGAGATCATGGCAAAGCTCAATCAAGACAATCGCTTAGTGACGCCTGATCATAACCTTCGTCTCAATACGCCACAATTGGAAGTGGATGTGGATCGCGAGAAATTGGCGCTCCTTGGGATTGATGTCAATGCCGTTGGCCGAGCATTAGAAACGGCTTTAGGCGGCCGAACAGTGACGCGCTTTAAAGAAGGTTCAGAGCAATATGATGTGCTCGTCCAAGTTGAGCCCACGCAACGCAATGAGCCCAATCACCTAAAAAACATCTATGTGCGCTCGAATAAAAATCAGATGATTCCTTTGTCCAATTTCGTCACCATTCGTGAAACTGTGGCACCGCAAAATCTTAATCACTTCAATAAATTAAGAGCGGTGACCCTTTCGGCCGATTTAGCGGAAAATGTCTCCCAAGGCGAAGGGATCGCTGCCGTTGAAAATGCCATTCGTGAGGTGATGCCTGATGCCCTATTAGATTATACTGGCAGCGCGCGCGAATTTAAAAGTTCAGGCAGCGCGATGAGCATTGTATTTTTATTGGCAATTGTGTTCATTTATTTGGTGTTAGCCGCGCAGTTTGAATCATGGATGGATCCATTGATCATCTTATTATCTGTGCCCTTAGCGGCATTAGGTGCGCTCCTTGCCTTATACTTTACAGGCAATGGCATCAATATTTATAGTCAAATTGGGTTGGTGACGCTCGTTGGGCTCATCACAAAACATGGCATTTTACTCGTTGCCTTTGCCAATCAGTTGCAAGATCAGGGCAAAGATCGCATCGCTGCCATGATCGAATCGGCCAGTTTACGCCTACGCCCCATTTTGATGACCACCGGTGCAATGGTGCTTGGTTCATTGCCTTTAGCCCTCGCCCATGGCGCAGGCGCTGAATCACGTGCCACCATCGGCTGGGTGATTGTGGGCGGTTTAGCCCTTGGAACACTGCTGACGCTCTTTGTGGTGCCAAGCTTATATTTAATGTTCAGTCGTCATCATCGACGCTTAGGACGACACACATAAACAAATGCTGGTGGGAAATTTTTCACCACAAATTGCTTCTCCCAATCAAAATAACGGGAGAGCAATTTCTCCATGCGATTGGTGTATTGAAACAAAATGAAGGTGCCCTGTGTCTCTTCTAAAATTTGTGCTGTCACCTTTAAAATGCGCAGTGAAATGCGCAGTGGCAAGGATAAAAATGGCAAGCATGAAAAGATGATGTCAAAAGGTTGATCAAGAGTTTCAGCGGAAACTTTACAGATTTTTAGGCGCGGATCATGAATTTCATCCAACGATTCAAAGAAAATTGAATTGATTTCATAAGCATATAACGCAGCATCTTGCCCCATTGCACGTAAAATGTGGTGCGTCAAAACGCCATCACCAGCCCCAAGCTCTGCCACCAATAGTGAAGGCGTGCGCCAATTGACTTGATGGACCATCGCTTCACACAACGCTGGTGAAGATGGCATCAAAGTGCCCACACTTCTTGGCGAGTGAATGAAACTATTAATATAATTGAGATGCTTTTTAAAGCGCGCAGACATGTGACCGTCCTTTTTTTATGATCTACAACAAAAAAGCACGCAAGGCGTGCTTATGATATGAGCGCCAATTAAATGGGATTGACGCGGCTCGTACCTTCACGAGTGGTGGTGATTGACACCCGTTGACCCGCATAAAATTGCGTGCCATCCGCCGCTTGTACATAAGCGCGCGTGGTGTGCGTGCCATCTAAGGTCACTAAGATTTCAACGCCTTGAGATTTGGTCATGCCTTCTTCAGCAGCCGCACCGGCTAACACACCGACCGCGGCCCCTGCGATGGTGGCCAATGCTTTACCGCGACCGCCACCAATGGAGTTTGCAGCCACGCCACCTAATGCACCCCCTGTCACAGCGCCTAAACCTGTTTTCGTGCCTTCGATTTTCACAGGGCGCGTGCTCACCACTGTGCCAATTTGTACCGTTTGGGCTTGACGTGCTTCAGAACGTGAATAGCTATCCCCTGATAATGATGAGGCACAACCTGTCACAAAGACGGAAGCCACCATTAACACCAATGCTTTTTGACGTAAGTTCATAATGTATCCTTTGAATATCATTCAAATCCAATCATGCCTATAGTTTAATGCATAAACCGCTAGAATGCGCGTTTGATTCCATTAAAAATGTTTAAAATCATGGGGTACAGGCAATTTCTTTAGAAGATTCAAAGACCTCTCGATCAAACTCTCCCTGAGCATGCGCAAGAATGATGCTCGCATAAATGTTCCCCATGACATTCACAATGACGCGCGTGATGGCATAAAAATAATCTAAACTGAAGAAAATGAGCGCCGCCTCTTTCGGCAAACCCACTAAGTCAAAGAGCATCAATAATGACACCAGCGCCCCACCGAGCACACCGGGATTGCCAAGAGAGGCAATCGTTGCATAGATGCCAAGCATCACATAAAAGCTCAGCGTCATCTCTAAATTTGCACAATGCGCCACCGCAATCACAATGATCACGTTTGTGATGGGTCCACCATTGGTATTAAGGGAGTTGCCAAGGGGCAAAACAAAATTGGTCACCTTTTTACTGACGCCTAGATGACGACTGCTGTCCATCGCTAAAGGCAGTGATAACGCCGTTGAGGTGATGCTGCCGGCAAAGATCATCACGCGGGCAGATTTTTTCAGTAAAATGGCAGGACTTAAACGGTAGCGCAGACAAATAAAGAGTGTATAGAGCAGAAAAAAGAGCACATTCAATGCAGTGATGTAAACCAGCACCATTCCAAGAGTTTTGAGTGTGCCAAGCCCATGAATCACAATGGTGGATGAGACAATGCCAAACACAGCAATCGGTGCCACTTTCATAATTAGAGAGATCATTTTGAGCACCACACTTCTAAAAGCTAACGTGACATTTAACAGCGCTTCTACATTCGGTGTCACATCACGCAATAGATTGATGCATGCACCAAACAGACATGAAAATACGATGATCTGTAAAATCGACGGCTGCGTAAATGCTGTAAAAACATTGTTTGGGAAAAAGCCCAAAACAATCTCTTGAATGGTTAACGATGCCATGTGCGAAGCTTTCACAGCTTTAACCACCTCAACATCAAATTGAAATGGTAATAGTGTGCTGATCAAAATGGCCAACGTCGCTGACAATGCTGTGGCCATAAAAAAGAGCCACAAAGTTTGAATTCCTAAGCGCTTAAACTCCTCTAAATGCACGGAGGAGACGGACATCACCACAGAGCCAAAAATCAAAAACGGCACACACATGTACATCAAATTCATGAAGATCTGCCCTAACATGTGCAAATAGCCGGCGGACTGCAATACGCATTCTGTCCATCGTGGCGAGGTGTTCTTGAGGCTCAAAAGCCCCACGCCGATGATGATGCCGAGCACTAAACCCAACAATATTTTGCCAGATGCAGTGGTTAAAAACCGTCTAAATTTGCACATGATTACAGCCTTTGTTCTTTTTTTATCAACATTGTGTGTTCAAAGGTGGCGGCGCTTTTGGCGCTCTGTCACTTTTTTTGCGTTATTTTATGACTCGATAACATGGTTCATACTGCTCGCCCGGCAACTTCATGCGCCCTTGCGCCACAAAATCATTGAGCAATTGATCGATCAAATCCATCAGTTCAGGTGCGCCATGCAGTTCATACGGACCATGTTCAGCAATGGCTTTGATGCCCACTTCCTTAATGTTTCCAGCCACAATGCCAGAAAATGCCTGACGAAGCGCCGCGGCCAATTTCTCTTTTGGTTGATCTTTATGAAGGTTTAAATTCGCCATATTTTCATGGGTGGGATCAAAGGTTTTTTGAAGCTCTGGGGCAATGGCCAGCGACCAGTTAAAGCAATACGCATCATCACGTGCTTTACGATTTTCACGCACAATCGGCATCATCTCTTTCATCTTTTGGGCCACCAATGTGGCATCCCCAATGATGATTTGATAATACTTTTGTGCCTCACTGCCTAAACTTTCATGAATGAAGCGATCTAATGTTTCAAAATAAGCGCGGCTCTCAGTGGGGCCTGTCAAAATGATGGGCAACACTTGATCCTGATTCTCTTTCATCATCAAGATGCTAAGCACATATAAAAACTCTTCCGCGGTGCCAACACCGCCCGGAAAAATAATTAAACCATGTCCTAAGCGAATGAATGCCTCGATGCGCTTCTCAATGTCCGGCATGATGATCAATTCATTGACCAATGGATTCGGTGGCTCTGCCGCAATGATCGAAGGCTCGGTAATGCCAATATAACGATTGGCCTCATGACCTTGTTGCGTGTGCCCAACGGCTGCACCGCGCATCGGCGCTTCCATTGCCCCAGGACCGCAACCAGTACAAATGTCAAAATGACGCAAGCCCAATTCATGCCCCACATCTCTAGCGTATTGGTATTCCACAGCATTGATGGAATGCCCGCCCCAACACACCATGACATTCGAATCATTCGAGGCTTTTAACGCTTTGGCATTGCGAAGGGTCATGAAAATGATGTCGGTGGTGATCTTTTGATTGCCATATTTGAAGAATTTTTTCTGATCATAACTGTTGACCACTTCACGCATGTACAAAATATCTCTGAGCACAGAAAAGAGGTTCGTGCGGATCAAATGGGTCAATTCACCATCCACAAACACCGATTGCGGCGGATTATACAACTCAAGTTTAATGCCGCGCTCTGTACGCTCAACTTTGGCATCAAAATTTTCATATTTTTGAAAAATTTCATTGGCGTTGTCTGTTTGGCTGCCGGTATTTAACACCGCCAACAAACAATTTCTAAATAAGTGATACAACTCACCATCTGAGCGCTTACGCAACAAATCACTTTCCACTTGGGAGAGTAAATCAAGGGAGCCTTTTGGCGGATAAATATGATAAATATTATTGTGTTCTGTCATGACTTAATCCTTATAAAATAACCATTCTGAAGGATGGTTTTGCGCTGCACCTTTAAAAGCATAACCGAGAAGATCAAACGCTTTGAGATCATCAGGCGAGGTGACATTTTGCTCTGCTGCATAACGCACCATCGCACCACGCGCTTTTTTCGCATTAAAACTGATGGTTTTGTACTGCCCATTTTTATAATCTTTAAAAATTGGCGTGATCACAGGGACGGTTAATGCTTTGGGATCAACAGCTGAAAAATACTCATGAGATGCCAAGTTAATCACTGTCGTGATGCCCTTTTCAGCAATGATTTGATTTAAATAATCCGTGATGCGCGATCCCCAAAACTCATAGAGATTTTTACCACGCGGATTTGTTAATGCAGTGCCCATTTCTAATCGATACGGCGCAATCCAATCAAGGGATTTAACCGCACCATATAAACCAGACAAAATCATTAAATGGTTTTGCACATAATCCAATGCTGTGTTTGAGAGATCATAAGCATTCAACGACTCATACGCATCGCCATTGAATAGGAAAATCGCAGGTTTGGCATTGTGCTCCGTCAGCGGTGTTGTAAAGTTACTGTAACGCTCAGCGTTCAGGAGTGCTAATTTATCAGAGATTTTCATCAAAGATTCGAGCGCTGGCGGCGACAATGGACGCAATACATCCATCAAGGCTGCACTCTCTTGAATGAAATGTGGCTCACCTTGACCTTGCACAGGCGCAGGGCGCACTTCATCGAGTTTTTTCGCGGGCGACAATAAAAATAACAACATACCGTTCTCCTTGTTAGGCGCGTTGAATTAAACGCTTAGGCAAATGAGACAATGCTTGATAATAAGGCTGCAATTGAGCAATGCGGGAGAGTTTTGCATACACTACGCAAATGATGGGCACATAGAGAATGCTCACTAAAACATCGATCGGAAAATGCATGCCAAGGGCTAAGCGGCTGGTGATCATCAATGCACTCCAAATGGCAATCACGCCCACGGCAATGTAATCACGAAGGCGCGTCATCGGTAAAATCAAGACAAATAACATGAGCCAGCACACTGCAAACGCCGCATGCCCGGATGGAAATGAATAACCGGTCTCTTTTGCCCAATGCTTTTTAAGATAAGTCGGCATCTCATCATGCCCAAGGAGCACATCCTCCACGATCATCTTGCGATCTGCCCTTGAGGATTCATAAAAACTCTCTAAATCCACATGGTTTTCCACCAAAAATGCCGTATAAGGGCGCGGCTCTTTATAAAAAGATTTTAAGCCGGTTTTCACAGCTTGTGTACCCACCAGCAAAATAAAGGCTGTGAAAAACACCAACACCCAAGACATTTTTGCGCGCGCAAGCACCGATAAAACAGTGGCAAGTACAACGCATGTGATGAAGGCATAGGTCACTGCCGTGCCAGATTGCGTCACTAAAAATAAAAGATGATCCCATGTTGTGTAATGATCCTTCATTTGCCAATGCCAACCGCTGATCATCACCCCCACTGCAATGCTGAGTAACCCCAGGGTGAAAATGGTCATGATCGTCAATTTTTTGCGGCTTAACTCCAGCATGCGCGTCTTTCCTAAATGATGAGAATGAATCCATCATTATAGCACCAATGGCAATGATTTTTATACGCTGAGCAAGGATTTGAGTGATATACTGTGCGGCGATTTTTCTTTCCCCCACCCTATTGATTTATTAAGGAGCGTACTGTGCAGTCGATTAAAGACTTCATTGCAGGTGTGCAGATCTTGTTTGTCGCCTTCGGTGCCATGGTTTTAGTGCCATTACTCACCGGCTTAAACCCTTCAATGGCGCTGTTAGGCGCTGGCCTTGGTACCCTACTCTTTCAAATCGTCACCAAACGCAAAGTGCCGATTTTTTTAGGTTCATCCTTTGCCTTCATCGCACCGATCATCTTCTCCCTACAAACTTGGGGCATGGGCGCCACCATGTTTGGCCTCTTTGCAGCAGGTTTCATGTATTTTGTCTTTGCGTTGATCATTCGTTGGCGCGGCATTGGCTTGGTCAATACGTTGATTCCACCGGTCGTCATTGGTCCTGTGATCATGGTCATTGGTTTATCGGTTGCCGTGACTGCCACACAAATGGCCATGGGCATCAGCGGTGGTACACCCATCATGAAAGACACATTAGCCATCATTTTATCAATCGCGACCTTTACAGTCACAGTATTGATCACCATTTTTGGTAAAGGCTTATTTCGCTTAATCCCAATTTTAGGCGGGATTTTTGCAGGTTATCTCATTACATTTGTGTTTGATATCACAGGTTTCTCTGCAAGCCTGAATGACGGACAAAACATTTTACACCTTGAGAACTTAATTAATGCGCGTTGGTTTGCAGTGCCTCAATTACATGCCCCTGAAGTCAATTGGCTTGCAGCCCTCTTTATGTTACCCGTTGCCATTGCCCCTGCCATTGAGCACATCGGCGGCATTATGGCGATTGGTAAAGTCACAGGCAAAGATTACACCAAAGATCCTGGTTTAGATAAAACCTTAGCCGGCGATGGTTTAGGTGTGTGTGTGGCTGGTTTAATTGGCGGACCTCCTGTGACCACTTATGGTGAAGTGACAGGTGCGGTCATGATCACAAAAAATGATAATCCAAAGATCATGACCTATGCAGCCATTTTCGCCATTGCCATGGCATTTATGGGTAAATTCAATGCCTTTTTAAATTCCATCCCATTACCCGTGATGGGCGGCATCATGATTTTACTCTTTGGTACGATCGCAAGCATTGGCTTAAAAACTTTGATTGATGCACGCGTTGACATTATGGTGCCACGCAATTTAGTGATCATCAGTGCCACATTGATCACAGGCGTTGGCGGTTACACCATTAATATTGGAAGTTTCCCCTTTGCAGGTGTGGGTTTAGCCGCTGTTTTAGCGATTGTGCTCAATTTAATTTTGCCGCATCCTAAAGAAAGCGATGCACAAGATTAAATTTCCAAAAAAACAATAAGATGATAATGGCTCCCGAATGGGAGCTTTTTTTATTGAAAAAGTAGGCGTATAATCGCGAGCATCATTTGCAAATGATAATCATTGCTATTATCAGCCAATCGTCAAGGAAATACGACTATGAAAACATTATATAAAATGAGTTTAGTCAGCACATTGTTACTCTCAAGTGCTGCATTGGCCCAAGAGTATCCCGTTGGCCAACCAGTGATTGAAAATGGTATGGAAATCCAAGGGGTGTATCTTCAACCGATCACCATGGATACAGAAGAAGGTCATCACCACATGCACCATCTACCTGCCACTGAATCGGATGTGCATTTAGAAGCGGACATTCACGCCGTTGAAGATAATCCTAATGGCTTTGCCGAAGGGGATTGGATTCCTTACTTAGTGGTGGATTACACCATTCAACGCGTTGATAAAGAAGGCAGCAAAGCCCAAAGCGGCACATTCATGCCAATGGTGGCATCAGATGGCCCACATTATGGTGACAACTTAAAACTCGATGGCTTTGGTAAATACAAAGTGAATTTTAAAATCTCTCCACCTTCTTACAATAAAGATGTGATGTTTGGTCGCCACATTGATAAAGAAACTGGTGTTGCGCCGTGGTTTGAACCTTTTGATGTTGAATGGGAATTTGACTACGCAGGGACAGGCCGTAAAGGCAGTTACTGATCCATCAAGAGCGCAATTGCGCTCTTTTAACAGATGAGGAATCAATCACCATGACAATCAAACAATGGATGACAATGCTCGTGTGCAGCTTGATGTTCACGCTGCCCGCTTTTGCCAAAGCTGACAAATACACCGTTGAACTCGAAATGAAAGATGGTGATTTGATCCCTTTGGTGTTAGAAGTTCCAAAAAAAACCAAAATCCGCATTGAAGTGAAAAATACAGGCACGCAACCTGCGGAATTTGAAAGCACACAACTGCGCAAAGAGAAAGTGTTAGCCCCTGGCGCAAAATCTGTGGTGGTCATCGCACCTCTTAAACCGGGTGAATATGAATTTTTTGATGACTTTCATTTAGATCATCCGCGCGGAAAAATTGTTGTTAAAGAGTAAAAAGGTCACCGATGGGAAACGTATTATTTGTTGTTTGGCGCGAAAGCTTTGAAGCCTTATTGGTCATAGGCATCATCTACAGCTGGATCAAGCGCCATCCGGACACTAAAAATGGCATGAAATTTTTATGGGGCGGCGTTGCCCTTGGCGTGTTGCTCTCTGTGTTGTTAGCACTGGCCATTTATGGTGTGTTTAGCAACCTTGAAGACCTCTATCAAGCCCTCTTTATGATCTTTATGGAGGTGCTTGCCTGTATATTGATCGTGCAAATGGTGTATTGGATGAACAAGCATGGCAAAGAGATGAGCCGCGCCCTCATCAATAACATTGATCAGCAGGCCAAACAACATTCTTGGTGGGGGGCGCTTTTCATCATCGCCATTGCCATTGCCCGTGAAGGCAGTGAAATTGTGGTGTTTTTATCCGCCATCATCATGAATTTAACGCCAGAAACCACAGGCGCATTTGCCGCAGAAGTGGCCATTGGCTTAGGCGTTGCTGCCATTACGCTCGCTCTTTTCATCTGGACATCTAAAATTGTGTCATGGAAATGGTTCTTCACCATTACCGGCATCATGCTGCTCTTTTTAGCGGTGACTTTATTGTTGCGCGCCTCAGATGAAGTGGCCAATTTACTGCTTGAGTATGACATTGATCTCCCAAGCTTCTTTGAAGCCACTTTATGGGACACAAGCCACCTGCTTGATGATGGTCAAGGTATTGGCAATTTCTTATCGTCATTCTTTGCCTATCGCTCCGCACCGACGGGATTATCTGTCATCGTCTTTGCCCTCTATTGGATCATTGTGATTACACTATTTTGGAGAGGACGCCGTGCGCACGCTGCTCATTAGTTTGGCTTTATTGGCAACATTGACGGTGACACATGCAAAAGTGGGTCGCCAAGCCATTTTACAATCAGGGGATGCGCCCATCATCATTGCCCTTGGGGACATTCCAACGCCAGAAGCGTATCAAACAGCGATTGATGATTACATGGTGTTTGTCAGAGCGCGCCTTGAAACCGTGGTGATGGATTTAAAGGCGCTCTCCACAGCGCTTGAAAATAATGATCTCCAAAGCGCTGAAAAATACTATTTAAGCGCCCATTATGCCTATGAAACCATTCGCCCAATTATTTTGGTGTTTGGCAATATGGATCGCATGATCAACTCGCCTGCAAGCGCCTATTTATTGCAAGAAAATGATCCGAATTTCAAAGGCTTTCATGCAGTTGAGTATGCGCTCTTTCATGAGCATGATGTGCACAATGTCCTTCGAGAAAATCAGCGTTTACTCAAATATCTGCGTGATTTAGTCAAACGCGTGGAGATTGAAACGCTATTTTTACCCAAACTTGTGCAATCAGCGCCCGATTTTGCCGAGCACATTTTAGAGAATAAGTTATCAGGGCGTGATCATTATTATAGCGGTGCAGATTTAAGTGAAATCAATGCCAATTTAGAAGGCATCACTGCCATTTTAACTGTTCTTAAACCTCATTTAGATGATGCTTTTATGACCTCTGTTGAAGAGAATATTCATGCCATTCGACAGCAACTTTTGCCCTATGATCAAGCAGGTGCATATTTACCCCTTGATCAACTCACGCAAACGGATCGCCAGCATTTGTATGGCTTGACCTCACAATTGGCCGAAGCATTGGCGCAATTGCGTGGTTTATTGGCCATCGAGGTGTATCACTCATTTGATTCAAAGGAGATGCCCTAATGTCTCACTCCCCTTTTCGTCGCTCCCTATTAAAAGGCTTAGGATTGAGTGGCGCTGCGCTATTGATGAGCTCATCGATTGCACACACTGCCCGTCAAACAACAGACAATCGCCCCTTTCCTGATCACTTTTATGATACGGTGCCCGCTTTTGGCATCCATCAAGCGGGCATCATCACGCCAGAACCGAAAGAGTCCATTTTTATGGCCTTCAATCTTTTAGTGAAAACCCGTGATGAGTTGGATGCATTATTTCAAAAACTCTCCAAACGCATTGCCTATTTAACGGCGCCCCAAACCCTAGATCATGATGATGATCGTCAATTTCCACCCAAAGAATCTGGATTATTGGGCGGACAATTATTGCCCGATCAACTCACCATTACCCTTTCTGTGGGCTCATCTCTCTTTGATGATCGCTTTGGTTTAGCGCCCTTAAAGCCCAAACATTTAATCGCGATGAGTAATTTCCCGAATGATCGCCTAGATCCAAAATGGTGCGGCGGTGATTTAGTTTTACAATTGTGTGCAAACAGTAAAGAGATCCTCATTTATGCCTTACGGGACATCATGAAGCATCATTATCATGACATGGCACCCCTTTGGAAAATGGATGGCTTTTTACCCGCCCGTGACATTGAAACACAATCCACCCCCATTAATCTGTTTGGCTTTAAAGATGGCACAGGCAATGCCCCAAGCAATGATTCAGCCTTGATGAATGACATTGTGTGGGTCACCGAGAAAAACAAAGAGCCCTTATGGTGCTTAAATGGTTCCTATCAAGCCATTCGCCTCATCCGTTTTAACCTTGAATTTTGGGACAGAACGCCCCTTGAAGATCAAGAAAATGATTTTGGACGCATCAAACATTCAGGCGCACCGATTGGCATGACGCATGAACATGATGACCCACAATTTACCCTAGATCCGCATGGTGACCGCGTGCTCTTTGATTCCCACATGCGCCGAGCTGAGCCGCGCGTGCCACATCGTTACAGCGCGCCCCTTCGCCGCAGAAGCTACAGTTATTCTTTAGGCTTAACAGACAGCGGATTACTGGACATGGGACTCATTTTTGTGTCGTATCAAAATGACCTCAATCAAGGCTTCATTAAAACGCAAAAGCGCCTCAATGGTGAACCCTTAGAGCGCTACATTGAGCCCTTTGGGGGCGGTTACTTTTTTGCGTTACCAGGGATGAACAATCCGAATGAGTATTTAGGTCAAAGTTTATTTGTGGCAGCCAAGCAGCTTTAATGCATACCTTTAAAAAAGAGGCTTTAAGCCTCTTTTTCATTCATGTCATCTTACTCTGCAAAAATGCTGGGATTGCGATTTTTCACAATGGCATTGGTCACGCGAATGGTGGAAATGAGTCGATTGTCATCGAGCGCATACACATTCACATCCCACACATGCGTGCTTTTACCGCGATGGACAATCTGCCCTTTTGCCACAACGGTTTCCCCGGTGCGCGCCGATGAAATGTGGCTTGCGCTGATCTGCATGCCCACACAGCTTTTATCTGGCAATGCAATGCTAAATGTGCCAACGCCTGCCACGGTTTCAGCCAATGCAATTGTCGCGCCGCCATGCAAATAACCGTATGATTGAATGGTGCGCTCATCTACGGGCATTGTGGCTTCTACATAGCCATCTTCACTGACGGTAAAATCAATGCCTAAGTGCCCCACCAATGTATTTCGCGTGTGCGCGTTCATTTGTTCTGTGCTTAACATACCATATTCTCCTGTATTCACTTCTGACGAGTTATTTTCTCATTTTAAATCAAATAATGGTAAAATTGGCGTTAATTATTCATTCATATTTATAGGAGTTATCTTTTGATCTTCTTTCTCTCATTCCAATTCATTGGGTTAGCAGTTGTTTTGGCGGGCTTTATCCTATATGCCAAGCGCAAAGAGATTCCTGTTTTCTTTTTCATTTGGCACAAAAAGCGCATTTTCTTTGCGTTAGAAGCCCTTGTGTTTGCGTTGATCATTTTGGTGTGCATCAAACCTTTAACCAATAACATTCGCTGTGCTTATAATGGTCATTCGATGAATAAAGTCACCAAATATGATTGGATCAATGGACAATGTTTAGTGGAATATGGGACTGGCAAAAACAATAAGCCAACTTATGTTCCGTATGAAAGAATTCGTGGCACTTCTGGCGAAGGCAGCGAAGATGGAGCAACTGAGTAATTATCATGATTCAAGAAGATATTAAAGGTAAACGTGTCATTGTGGGCATGTCTGGCGGCGTCGACTCTTCTGTGGCAGCCCTTTTATTAAAAGAGCAAGGCGCAGACGTGCATGGCGTTTTCATGAAGAACTGGGAAGATAACTTTGAAACGGGCTATTGCTCGGCGGAAGAGGATGTCAAAGATGCCCAAGCAGTGTGCAATACCCTTGGCATTCCCCTGCATAAAGTCAACTTTGTGAAAAACTACAAAGAGCGCGTGTTTGCCTATTTTTTAGAGACATTAAAGTTGGGCTTAACCCCAAATCCTGATGTTTTGTGCAACAAAGAGATCAAGTTTAAAGCCTTTTTAGATTATGCCAATGAGATGGGCGCAGATTACATCGCCACCGGCCATTATGCAAGAACGCACAGAGCCGATGGACAAACCTATCTCTTAAAAGGGTTAGACAATAATAAAGATCAAAGCTACTTTTTGCATTTGTTGAGTCAGATGCAGATCAAAAATGCCCTCTTCCCTGTCGGTGAGCTTGAAAAACCTGTGGTGCGTGAATTGGCATTGAAACATAAACTCATCACCTATGATAAAAAAGATTCAACAGGCATCTGCTTTATCGGTGAGCGCGATTTTAATGAGTTCATTGGTCAATACATTGCCTCAAAACCTGGAAAAATGATCACGGTGGATGGCGAGGTGATTGGCGAGCATCAAGGCTTATCTTTTTACACCATCGGACAACGTAAAGGCTTACACATTGGCGGCGTGAAAAATTCAACCGGTGAGCCTTGGTTTGTGGTGGAAAAGAATCTTGAAGACAATACTTTGATCGTGGCGCAAGGTGAGCACCCTGCTTTATATAAAGAGAGCTTAACTGCGCGTGATGTTCATTGGATCAATACGAATTTAGATTTAAATGCCATCAATGAGAATCTCACCGCGAAAATCCGTTATCGTCAAAAGGATGAAGCGTGCCGCATTGAATTTTTAGACGATGGACGATTATTTGTGGCATTTGATGACCCCCAGCGCGCAGTGACGCCGGGGCAATCGATCGTCTTTTATCATGGCGATGTCTGCCTAGGTGGCGCGATCATCGAACGTTAATCTCAAACCTCAAGTTACGACTTGAGGTTTTTTTGTCGTGCTTCAATCGCCGCGAACATCGCTTTGACATCTTCAGGATGATATAAACCATTCATCACCAATACGCTGCGATCAGAACCTGTGGGCGTATAAATAATGCTGTCGGCCTCTTTTTTAAAGTAAGAGATGTGTGCTTTAATGCCGGTGACTTTTTGCATCTCAAAGGCACCCGAACTCAACGGATACACGCGCCCTTTCCCTAAAGGTGATTTAACCACCAACGCATCCCCCACAAGGGAAACACGTGCCATCGATGTCACATAGGCAAACACGCCAAGCACCACAAAAATGAGCCAAGAGATGTTCACCTCTGAGGCACGTGCAATGAAAATCACAAATACTGTAATGATGATAATGTACACCGCCATCACAAACTGTCCTTGGGCGGGCGTTTTAAATGTCATGCTTTGATTATTCATAGATCGTCCTTTATTGTGTTATCGATGGATGATCAAAGTATAGTACTTTCTCAGCATTTAAGCCAAATAAGGTCAAACTTATTCCATTTAACCTTAATATGAATCAATAATCGATATGATCTAGGAAAAGTCCAGAAGCCGGCGCTGTGATGCCACCTTGTTTACGATCTAAACTCTCAAGCACAGATTTTGCATACGTCACAGGCGCTTTGCCACTGCCAACTTTTAATAGTACGCCCACAATATTGCGCACCATATGATGCAAAAAGGCATTGCCATGGACATCAATGTAAATATAAGCACCTTGTTGACGCAAACGAATGTCAAAAATTTCTCGAATGGATGTGGGCGCTTGGCATTCACTGGAGCGATAAGCGTTAAAATCGTGCTCCCCAATCAAATCATTGGCCGCTTGCTGCATGGCTGCAACATCTAATGGATAGTTGATGTGCGTCGTGTAAAAGCGATCCATCACGGAACGATAAGGCAAATTGGCAATCACATATTGATAATAGCGACCTTTGGCGCTGTAACGGGCATGGAAATCAAGCGGCATGCGGCGCACTTCAGCAACAGCGCAATCATCAGGGAGATTTGTATTGATGCCGCGAATCCATGAGTAATCACTGCGCTGTGCCGTTGTGATGAAATTCACCACTTGATTACGCGCATGCACGCCAGCATCGGTGCGCCCTGCACACATCAATTCAATGGAATGATTGGCAACCTTTTCAATCGCTGGCACAAGCACTGATTCAACTGTGCGAACCGGTGGTTTTTTTTGTGCCTGCCAACCTCTAAATTGCGTGCCATCATAAGAGATGACCAGCGCGATGTTCTCTTTATCCATTGTTTTGCTGCTGACTGTTGCGAACGCGTTTAGATTCAATGATCGCTTTTGAGCGGCTCATTTCATCAATGAAAGAATTGCCACGTTTAAGCGCCAATGTCACCAATAATACGTCCACAATCGCTAAATCGGCTAAGCGCGAGATCATCGGAATGTATTCGGTGGTGTCTTCTGTGGCGCCAGATTCAAGCACCACATCAGAGGCTTCTGCCAACGGTGAATCTTTAGTGGTAAAGGAGATCACTGAAGCACCATTGGCTTTAGCAAATGATACAGAATCTAAAATGTCTTGGCTGCGCCCTGTATGGGAAACGGCGATCAACACCTCTTTTTTACCCATCAACGATGCCGCAAGCGAGTGAACGTGATGATCACTGAACACGGACACATTAATGCCCACGCGCAACAATTTTTGTTGAATGTCGAGCGCCACAACGTTTGATGCGCCATGCCCAATGCACAATACATTCGATGAGCGCAGTAAAATTTTCACCGCTTGCTCAACTGCCTTCACAGATAAAGACTCTTTGGTGCGAAGCAATGCCGCAGAGGCTTGCGTAATCACTTTATTGACGATGTCTTTTGTGTTGTCAGACTCAGAAACATTGCTGTGTATGAATGGTACGCCAGCATTTAAAGATTCTGCCAACTCTTGTTTAAACACATGATAACCGTCAAAACCAATGGCGCGACAAAAGCGGATCACTGTGGGTTCTGAAACGCCCACCGTTTTTGCCAACATACCAATTGAGAAAGAGGCCGCGTCGTTCGGGTGATTCATGATCCAATCGGCGACGAGTTTTTCTGATTTTCTTAGTTTGTCACGATGGCTTCTGATGTGTGAGATCACTCTATTCATCCTCCATAAAGGCAATGGTTTGAACTAGGCCGGTTAATGCAGGGTAAGGATCGGTCACCACAAAGGTTGGAATTTTTTGCAACAACGGGAAAACCGACGCACTGTGCTCAAAGGCACTGCGAAAGTCGGACTGTACAAAAAATTCTAAAAACCGTGGGATGATGCCACCAGCAAGATAAACGGACTTAGCTCCCGTAATTAAAGTGTAGTTTTTCGCTACACCGCCAATCATAGCACAATATCGACCAAAAAGTTGCACAGCAAATGCATCTTTTTTATCAATTAATCCAGAAACCAGCGCCATTGGTGATGAATCTTTGTGCTTTACATTTAAAAGTTTTGTCATGTAGTCAATGAGCTGTGGGATGCCTCTTCGACCGCCAATAAAATCTTCCACAATGATCTCATCTTTTCCACTACATCTTAACATTTGCCAAAAGTTTACAATCTCTTGGTCTTCCATCATCATGGCAGAGTGCCCGCCTTCTGAGGGAATCGCCAACCAATTGTGATGATGCACCACCAAACTTGTGCCAATGCCTGAGCCTAAGCTCATGGCAAGCTTTGGCGCATAGGGGGACAATTCACCGCCGCCCACTTTGACCAATGATGATTCAGGCAAATGGGGTAAGGCTGCGCCAAGCATCTCCACATCATTGTAAAAATGAACCGTCGATGGAGCTAAACGTGCCTTCACATCACTTAACTTAAATTGCCAATGATTATTCACAAAGTGAACATCATCTAACTCAACAGGCGCCGCAATGGCCAAAACAATTAACTGCGGACGTTCAATGCCGAGCGTTTGACAATAGGCATCAATCACTTCATCGGGGGCATTAAAATCTGCGGATCGATGAATCGCAACATCATGATAGTCATAGGCTTCATCCACCCACGCCACACGGGCATGCGTTGCACCAATGTCCGCAATTAAGGCTCGAATCTTAGTCACGCGGCAACCACTCATTGAGGACTTTTAAGGCATCTTGTAAGCCAATGGTGTGATCGGTTGCAGAAAAGAGCTGCACCGTTACAGGCATTTTGAATTCTTTTAGCGCTGCTTGCACTTGAAAAAGCGCAGTTTTTGCAGGGCCACGTTTTAATTTATCAGCTTTGGTCAATAAAATGTGGGTGGGTAAATTTTGCGCTTCGCACCACTCTAACATTTGTAAATCCAATGGCGTTAAAGGATGGCGTACATCCATCAACATCACTAACCCCACCAAGTTTTTACGCGTTTCAAAATAGCCTTGCAATACAGATTGCCAATGCAAACGAATGCGCTCAGGCACTTTTGCATAACCATAACCTGGTAAATCCACCAAGTAGCTCTTTTCATCCACTTCAAAGTAGTTGATGAGCTGCGTGCGACCTGGGGTTTTACTCGTGCGCGCCAATGTATTTTGAGAAGTTAAGGCATTTAAAGCACTGGATTTACCTGCGTTAGATCGGCCAGCGAATGCCACTTCTCTGCCATCGTTGTCTGGCAATTGATTGAGCTGATTGGCGCTCGTTAAAAATGTTGTCGCATGAAAGCGTTGAATTAAATTACTCATGGTCCTCTTCTTGATTCTGTGAATCTGTTTCGCTACATTCCCCTGTGACAATCGTCAAAGCGGGCATGTATTTCGTGTTGATCGTTTGCATAAAATTGATGTCATCGATGGAGAGCGCATCCATACTATGGGTATACGCTTTTTGGGCGATCTGCACAAAGCGCTCGGCATTTGCATCGCCAAACATCACCACCATATTGCTCGCAATACAGCGAGATTGAAATTCTGTGATGTCACCTGCATCGATTTGCGCTTGCTGCATGGACATCAATTGTGCAATCAAATTTTGTTCGGTAAAGCTAAAAGGTCCCTTCATCTTTTCAAGGGCGTTGAAGGTCAATTGCCCCTGCCCGTAAGCTACGCTTAACGTCAGTATCAGCAAAATTGTTATTTTTCGCATGAATTTAGACATAATCCAGTAAAATCCGTTGATATCTCTCAAATAAGCCACCACTTCCAAAATCAGCTTTTGTGGCATAAAAGGTGTTTATGTTATACTCACGTTTTTGCAAGGAGGCCCATAACCCTAAAATCAGGCAAGCATGATAAATGATTTCAACGATTTTTGCTCGTTTTATCATTGTTTATCAATCTAATAATCTCCCCATACGTCCCTTGTCACGTATCTCTTTTTCAACCTAAACAAACAAGGATCATTTATGCCAGAACCTTCATGGACTCAACATAAGTTTTTCAAAAGCTTAAACATCCCCGTTTTTGTAGGCGCGAATCTTCTCATTTTACTCTTGCTCGCAGTCACAATCTTAGTGCCCAACACTGAGCAGCTCTTTAACTCCATTCAAACATGGATTGTCGATAACCTCAAATGGTATTACATTTTGTCAGTGGCCATCATTTTAGGCGCTGCCATTTTCATCATTTTAAGTCGCTATGGCGACATCCGCTTAGGGCCGGATCATGCACGCCCGAATTACACCAACTTTAGTTGGTTTGCCATGCTCTTTTCAACCGGCATGGGCATCGGTTTAATGTTCTTTGGCGTGGCAGAACCTGTCATGCATTACATTGCACCGCCTGTGGGCGATCCTGAAACCGTCGCCGCTGCCACCGAAGCTTTACGCTTAACCTTCTTCCATTGGGGCTTACACGCTTGGGCCATTTATGCCATTGTGGGCTTGATTTTGGCGTATTTCTGTTTCCGTCATAAACTCCCCCTTGCCCTTCGCTCTGCCCTTTATCCGCTCATTGGTGAACGCATTTATGGCCGCATTGGCGATGCAATCGACATCTTTGCCGTCCTTGGTACAGCGTTTGGTGTGGCAACATCCTTAGGCTTTGGTGTGGAACAAATTTATGCAGGATTGGATTATTTACTCAATTACAAACTCTCTGAATATGGGAACAATCCTGATAGTTTATTGTCCATCGGCGGCATTAAAATCTTAATCATCGTGGTAGCAACAGCGGGCGCAACATTATCTGTGAGCTTAGGTTTAGATAAAGGGATCAAAATCCTCTCTGAAACGAACCTTTATATGGCGCTTGCTTTAATGCTCCTTGTGCTCTTTTTAGGTGGCCGCACGGTGGATCTGTTCCAAGCATACATCCAAAATACGGGTAGCTATTTATCTGACTTAGTCAATAAGACCTTTAACCTTTATGCGTATGAGCCAAAAGATCCGAAAGATTGGATCGGTGGCTGGACGATCCTCTATTGGGGTTGGTGGTTATCATGGTCACCATTTGTGGGCATGTTCATTGCACGCATTTCACGCGGTCGCACCATTCGCTCATTTTTACTCGGCGTTTTATTGGTGCCCGCGGGCTTTACCCTCCTTTGGATGACGGTCTTTGGTAACTCAGCCATCGACATGATTCGAAACGATGGCATGATCGAAATTGTCGATGCCATCAATACGGATAAATCATTGGCGCTTTTTGTCTTCTTAGAATCCTTCCCGTGGGCATCGCTCTTATCTGGCCTTAGTATCGTGATGGTGTTCATCTTCTTCATCACCAGTGCCGACTCAGGTGCCATTGTGATGGACATGCTCTCCTCAAACAAAACACAAACGCCCCTTTGGCAACGTGTGTATTGGGGATCGATCACAGGCATCATCGCCATCATTTTAATGAGTGCCAATGGCTTAGAAGCACTACAAACGGCAACGATTGCCTCCGCTTTCCCCTTCAGTTTGATTCTGCTCTTCTCACTTTATGGGCTCTTTAAAGCGCTGCGCATCGATTATGGTAAACGCGAGATTCGCACCAACTCCATCAACAATTTCCAATCAAGCTTTGTGTCAGGCGGTTGGCAAAAACGTTTGCGTGGGCTTGTGCTCTATCCGCGCCGTGATCATGTGATTCGTTTCATCAATGAAACGGTGGAGCCAGCCTTTGAAGAGATTGCCGCTGAGCTCTCTAAACAAGGCATCAAAACCACCATCACGCGTAAAGGCGATGATGACATTCTCTTTGAAGTGGAACACGGTAAAAATGACAACTTTATGTATCGCATCAAAGCACGTCACTATTTAAAACCGAACTTTTCCTCCATTGAGGCTTCTGATGTTGATCCAGATTATCAAAAGTACTTCCGTGCAGAAGTCCATTTAGATAATGGCGCGCAAGGCTATGACATCATGGGTTACAGCAAAGAGAGTTTGAGCAATGACATTGTCGATCAGTACACCAACCATCTACAATTCATTCATAACTTTCAGTTAGAACACAATTATGTGCCTGACAATAAAGAGGCAAAACCTGAAAAAGAGGAAACGCCACCTCAGGCTTAATCCTTACTCATTAAAAAACCTCGGCATGCCGAGGTTTTTTTGATTCAAGCGCTGTTAAAAAACAACCGTATGATTGCCATGCACCAAGACACGATCTTCAATGTGATAACGCAAACCGCGCGCTAACACAATCTTCTCAATATCGCGCCCAAGGCGAATCATGTCTTGCACATTGTCCGCATGGGTGATGCGCGTCACATCTTGATCAATGATGGGACCGGCATCTAAATCCTGCGTCACATAATGGCACGTTGCCCCAATTAACTTCACGCCACGTTGCGCTGCCTGATGATACGGGCGCGCACCCACAAACGAGGGCAAAAAGCTGTGATGAATGTTGATGATTTTATGTTGATAACGCTCACATAAATCTGGCGGAATGATCTGCATATAGCGCGCGAGCACAATCGTGTCGGCTCTGAGCTCATCCATCAAATTCTCCACTTTCGTAAAACTTTCACTTTTATTCAAGGGGTTCACAGGCACATGGTGATAAGGCACGTTGTACCATTCCACTAAACTGCGTAGATCATCGTGGTTAGAGATCACCGCAACGATGTCACAATCTAACTCACCCGTTTGCCAGCGCGATAAAAGATCCACCAAGCAATGTGAATCTTTACTCGCCATCAATACCACACGCTTTTTCACGGCTGTTTCAGAGATTTTCCATTTCATCGAAAATTTCTCTGCAATCGGTGCAAAACGCTCTTTAAACTCATCTAAGCTGCATGACAATGAATCTGCTTGAATCACATGACGCATAAAAAAGTAGCCGCTGCCAAAATCTGAGTGATGATTTGCCTCGGCAATCCACCCACCGTGTTCTGCAATAAATCCACTGATTCCAGCAACAATCCCGACTCCATCCGGGCATGACATAGTTAAACGATATGCGTTCATTGACTCTTTTCCTTTATAATTAAAATTCCACATCTCTTTGGCTTTTCGCCGCCTAAAACAATATCAGATTTACCGCAATTGAACAGCAAAAAAAAGAAGATTCCGAGGAATCTTCAAAGTGCAGGGAGCTTGGGATTGAAATTAAAGGGATCAGCGATCTTCAACGGTGGTGATGAAACCAATTTTTGAAAGATTCGCCCGTTTAATTTCAATCAATGTTTTTGCCACAGTGTCATACGGCACACTTTCATCAATGTTTAAAGCAATGATCGGCTCAATGGTGGCATCTTTAGCCTTAATGGCTTCAAGTGATGCATGTAAATTCTCTAATGTCACTGGCGTTTGATTGAGTAAAATGTCACCCGTTTTGGTAATCTCAATGGTTTCTGGCTTTTGCGGCGGCACTGGCGCTTCAATGCTCGCGGCCTTTGGCAAAGAGAGATCCACAGATTGCGTCACCATCGGCGCTGTGATGATGAAAATCACCAATAATACAAGCATCACATCAATGAGGGGCACCATGTTGATTTCAGCATTTTCTGAGGTGTGCTCACTTCTGATTCGACCAATGGCCATCATGCCTCCTTCGCGTGTCCGCTCAATAATTTGATGAGTTTAAAAGCAAATGTGTCCAATCGTCCTAATGCCACACGATTGCGACGCGTCAGCCAGTTATATGCCATCACTGCCGGAATGGCGACGGCTAAACCGATGCCTGTCATGATCAGTGCTTCCCCCACTGGTCCTGCCACTTTATCAATGGTGCCGGCACCGGTTGCGCCGATGGTAATGAGGGCATGATAAATCCCCCACACCGTTCCAAACAATCCCACAAAAGGCGCAGTTGCTGCAATCGTTGCCAATACAGATAACCCATTTTCCTTTTGCATTTGAATGTCATCTAGCTCCGCGCGCAGTGTAATAGTGATAAAATCCGTCAATGTTGTGGATTCTGCCAATACAGCGCCTTCATTGTCATGATAAAAATCCACCGCTTCAATGCCCTTTTGTGTCAATTGTGCATAATCTAAACCCGCTAAATGTTTCGCGGTGCGGGATAAATCATGAATGTCCTTTGCTGTGTTAAACTGCTTAAAAAATGCAGAAACTTTATGACGACGAATCATGCCATTGAACGCTTTGATGACAATGATGCTCCAAGAGATCAAAGACATCACAATTAAAATGCCCAAAAGGCTTTTGCTGAGCACATCTGCTTGCCCGATGAAATGGGCAAATCCTAACTGTCCGACTTCCATACGATTCCTTTATGCGACTGAATTAAAATGCATAGTCTATACGATGTCGGATGGCGATCGCTTGACCATTTTCTCGATACGGGCGAATTTTCACCCCATTTGCGGCATTGAGTGCAGCCTCATCGAGCATCTTGTGCCCAGATGATCGCTCAAGCACCACTTTTGTCGGTGCGCCTTGTGCATTGAGCTCAATGATGACAACACTATTGCCACGCAATCCCTTACGGTGCGCTGCGCGTGGGCGCTTTGGCTGCGGATTTTTCAAAAACTCAATGCGACTCGCTGCCACCAATGGGCGTCCGCCTTGTGTTCGCGCTGCTTGTGCTTTAGCCGGTTTGCTCGGTGCTTTCACAACACGCTCAACCGCCTTAGGCTTAGGTGTGGGTTTAGGCTTTGCCTTCACCACCGGCGCCTCAATGGGCATTACAACATCCGCGGCTTTTACTGCTGTGTTTACCGCCACCATCTGAACCATCTCTTCATCATGCGGATGTTGTAATGTTTCTTCGATCACCTCTTCAACTTCAGCAATGCTCTCAATGTGATCACCTAATGTCACCATTTGAAGATCAACCGTGCCCGCAACACTTGCTTGCACCGCGAGACTTTTGGGCGATAACATTGTGGCAAGTGCAGCTGTATGCAGTGCACCGACCCCGACGATCAAAAGGAGATTCATGATTGCTGTTGTTTGAAAAGCTCTCTTATTCATAACCATTATCAAAAAATGTTGATTAACGTATGAGAATTATTATCATTTAAGAATCGTTTGTCAAATCATTTCATCACTTTTTTTAATCTGACTGATTGTTTTTATGAATGATGAGAGCAATTTATCATCGCAATTTGCTCGTCTGCCATTACTTTTATCGCCTTTATGGCTATAATGAAATCGTTTTGTTAATAGGATAAAAATATGATTAGAATTGGCATTATTGGCGTTGAAGGACGCATGGGGTTGAACATCTTACAATTGGTGACAGCGGCAGAAGATTTAACTTTAGGCGCTGCCATCACTCATCATGGCAGCCCAAACATTGGACAAGATGCAGGATCATTGCTACACAGCGAACCCTTAAATGTGCGCATCACGGATGATGTGGCAAGCACCACAAAAGACGTGGATGTATACATTGATTTCACGCTACCTGAAGCCACCATGATCAACATTCAACCGATTGCCAACGCCCACATTCCGGTGGTGATTGGCACCACAGGTTTAAGCACTGAGGATTTGGCACAATTGGCAATCTATGCCAAAGAGACCGCCATTTTACAAGCGCCGAATATGAGCCTTGGCGTCAATTTAGTTTATGCACTCCTTGAACAAGCGGCGAAAGTTTTGGGTAAACAAGCCGACATCGAAGTGCTGGAAATGCATCATCGCTTTAAAAAAGATGCACCAAGCGGCACAGCACTACAAATGGGTAAAGTGGTTGCCCATGCCATGAATGAAGATTTTGATAAAGTCGCGGTGTATGATCGCCATGATATGAATCGTGAGCGCGGCGCGGGTGAAATCGGCTTTGCCACATTGCGCGGTGGTTCTGTGGTGGGTGATCACACAGTAATTTTCGCCACACTTAAAGAACAAATTGAGATCACCCATAAAGCCAAAGATCGCTCCCTTTTTGCTGATGGTGCCGTGTATGCCGCTCGCTGGTTGCATCAAAAGCCCCATGGCCTTTACTCAATGCAGGATACCTTAGCCCTTTAATATGGATATTTTAATCAGTACACTCAATGCGCGTTTCTCTCATGCTTCTTTGGCCACCCGTTATTTATTGGCAAATTTAGACGATGATTTACGAGCACGCGCTGAGATTTGTGAATTCACCATTCAGCAAGACACCGAAGAGATTTTAGCCACTGTGTATGACAAAGCACCTAAAATCATTCTTTTGGGCGTCTATATCTGGAACATCAATGAAACCACCAAATTGGTGCGCGAGCTCAAAGCTTTAATGCCTGAGCTCATCATTGTCATTGGCGGACCTGAAGTGTCCCATGAATATGAAGAGACGGCGATTTTTACCACGGCTGATTATCTCATCACCGGTTGGGGCGACATCAGTGCGTATGAATTGTGCCGTGACATTCTCAATGATCAAGCACCAAGTGATAAAGTCATCAAAGGCAAACAGCCGAAACTCGAAGAGATTAAGCTCCCTTACGATTACTATACGGACTTTGACATTGCCCACCGCACCATTTATGTGGAAGCCTCACGCGGTTGCCCATTTAAGTGCGAGTTCTGTTTATCGAGCCTTGATAAAACAGCGTGGACTTTCCCGCTTGAAGATTTTCTCGCGGCGATGGATCGCTTATATCAACGGGGTTTACGTCAATTTAAATTCATTGATCGCACCTTTAATCTCAAACGTGAATTTACCGTACGGATTTTAAATTTCTTTTTGGATAAATTGGCGAAAAATCCTGAAGATGCGCTCTTTTTACACTTTGAATTGGTGCCAGACTTTTTGCCCGAAGAGATCAAAGCCCTCATTTTAAAATTCCCTGAAGGGAGTTTACAGTTTGAGATTGGCATTCAAACCCTCAATACGGAAACACAGCAGCTCATTTCACGACGCACAAATTTAGCCAAAGCCAAAGAGAACATCTCGTGGCTCTCTAAACATACCTCCGTGCATTTACATGTGGATTTGATCGCAGGTTTACCAGCGGAGGATTTAGAGCAGTTTGCCAAAGGCTTTAATGAACTTTGGTCATGGGAGCCCCAAGAGATTCAGCTGGGCATTTTAAAGCGCTTAAAAGGTACACCCATTACGCGCCATACTGATTCATTTGATTATCGTTACAGTCCTGAAGCCCCTTACAGTGTCTTTGCCAATAAGGACATGGACTTTACCACCATGAATCAGATGAAAAATGCCGCAAAATTTTGGGATCTGATTGCCAACTCAGGGCGCTTTAATCATACATTGCCGTTATTGTTTGATGAATCTGCCTTTGAAACTTTATGGCAACTCTCTGAATACTTGGTCAAATGTTTCAAACGCACCCACAGCATTCCTTTAGATAAACTCTTGAGTGCAGTCTTTAACTACTTAGTTGAGATCAAAAAAGTACCCATCGCCACAGTACAAACTGCCATGGGCGAAGATTTTATGCGCATTGGCTTACAAGGTTGGCCAAAATATTTGGGTGAAAAGCCGGCTGATTTTACTGAGCGACTCAGCAAATATCAACAAAAAACTGCAGCGCCTAAACGCCAGCAACAACACCTTTAATTTTCCTCATAAAAAAAGCTCAGATCTCTCTGAGCTTTTTAACATCGAGACTCAATGTCAGTTATTCAACAATTTGAGCAATTTTATGCTCTTTATTTTGATTGCGCACTGCGCGCTTTAACAAAATATTGTTATTGATGTGGATGGCCACTAAAAATGCAACCACACCTGGCACAACCCATCCCATAGAGATGTCATGTAATGGCAACATTTGCACAAAGCCTGCCGTTGGGAAGAAGACAGAAGAAACGCTGATGAACAACACCACATACGTTGTGATGCGCAATTCAACTTTATCTAATGGCACCAATAATTTATCAATAAAGATCAACACGATCAATGTGATGGTCAAAGGATAAACGATCAATAAAACAGGAATCGCCCCTTTAATGATGCTGCTGAGCCCTTGGTTTGCTAAGCCAAAACTGATCAATGTGAAGATGATCGCATATTGCTTATAAGACAATCTTGGCATTAAGCTATGGAAATAGCTGCTGATGGACACAATTAAACCAATCGCTGTGGTCAAACATGCCAAACCGACGATGATGCCCAATAAGAATTGACCTGGTAAACCTAAAGTCATGCGGGAGACTTGCGTTAAGATGTATGTCCCACGATCTTGTTGTTGTAACGCAAATTGCGCTTCATCAATCGGGAAATGGTTACCCACCCAGCCTAAAGCGATGTAGATTAAACCTAAGGCAATCCCTGCAATCACTGCGGCATATGAGGAGTATTTAAACAAATCTTTTTGATTGGTGATCCCATATGCACGCACCGCTTTTAATACGATGATGGAAAATGCCACCGCTGCGATGGTATCCATTGTTTGATAACCTTCAACAAAGCCTTTGGCAAAAGGCGCTGCTTGATATGAAGGATCAATGGCTTCAATCGGTGTATTGAGTTGGAAAATCGCCAATACGATCAATACAAGCATGGTGATCAATAACGCTGGCGTTAAGATCTGACCCACGCGATCCACAATTTTCGTTGGGTTAAAGCTCAACCAAAACACCACAATGAAGAAGAAAACAGAGTAGAAAAACAGGCCCACTTTGCCCACTAAATCCGTCGCCAATACAGATGCATCTGCTGCATAGAACATCGATTTTAAGCCTTCAGCAATGCTTAAAAACAGACCATGTAACAGTCCGCCTTCATTACGAATGAAAGGCACCAATGCCATTTCATAAGAGACTGTGGCTGTTCTTGGGATGGCAAAGAATGGTCCAATGGTCAGATAAATGGCCACCATAAAGACCACAGAGAAAATCACGCCAATGCGTTTTGTTTCTGTGATGAAACCTTCTTCAGAAAAGGAACCAGCGATGATGCCAAGCAGCGGTAAACCCACGCCTGTAATGACAAAACCGATAATTGCAGGAAAAAAGTTGCCACCACTGAGCCAACCTGCATTTGGTGGGAAGATCAAGTTACCAGCGCCAAAAAAGATGGCGAACAACATAAACCCAATGGCTGTGATTTTTCGAACCGTCATAATACTCTCTAAATTTTCATCAATATATTTTGTAAGATTGTCTTGGGTAAAGACACTGTTTACGCACAGTAAACGCAATGGGAAACCTTTTGGGTTACTTAAATAGATAGCATGAAAATTTAGAGTACTCAAGTGGCGGGTGCCATAAAGTCAAATTATGACTGATAATCACTCAATTTTTGTTGAATATCCGCCACCAATCCCGTGCCGCCATAAATGAAGCCAGAATAGATTTGCACCAATTTTGCGCCCGCTTTGATCTTATCTAAAGCATCTTCTCCTGTCATGATGCCACCGGCGGCAATCACAGGAATGGATTCTGGTAAATGCGTTGTGAGCACCTTCACAACTTCTGTGGCTTTTTCTGTCAACGGTCCACCACTTAATCCGCCCGCTTCATTGGCATTGATGCAACCGGTAACAGCCTCACGGCTTAACGTTGTGTTTGTGGCAATCACACCATCTAATGCCACCGCTTTGATCACTTCTATGGATTCAAGCAACTCTGCCTCACTCATATCAGGCGCTAACTTCACCACAAGCGGGGTGTATTTTTTCGTTTCATTGAACAATCTGCCCTGCTCTGCTTTGAGGGTTGAGAGCAGTTGCATCAAATGATCTTTCCCCTGAAGGGCACGTAAATTCTTAGTGTTTGGCGATGAAATATTAATGGTGATGTAATCGGCCAATGTATACGCTTTTTGCAAGCAAATCATATAATCATCGGTGGCGCGCTCAATGGGCGTCACTGCATTTTTACCAATGTTCACGCCAATCAATGGACCATTGGCGCCATGATTTAAGCGATACTCCGCCAAATTCTGTAATAAATGGTCAATCCCTTTATTATTAAAGCCCATGCGATTGATGATGGCTTGTTTTTCCGGAATGCGGAACATGCGTGGCTTTGGATTGCCCGGCTGCGGGCGCGGCGTCACCGTACCAATTTCCACAAAGCCAAAGCCCATTTTTGCCCATGCAGACAATGCCGCCCCATTTTTATCTAAACCTGCCGCTAAACCTAAACGATTGGGAAAGGTTAAACCCATGATATTGACTGGATCATGCGTCATTTCTGTGGCAATCGGTAATAACGGTAATGTGGCAATGGCGATGTTATGCGCCGTTTCAGCCGGTAATGTTAATAAAAAGCGGCGCGCAAAATCCATCATAGGGAGCTCCTTGTGTCTGATAATGGGATTGATTGTTGTTTGGCATGTAAGGATTGTAGCCACAGTCGAGATTGCAAAGGCTCTTTGCCAAGCAGTGACTGCAATAAAAAGCGCATCATGCGCTTATAGTGTTGCAATAATGGGCGATCAAGGCGTTCATATTGATGCGTCTCTTCGATCATCTGTAGGGTTAAAATATGGTGCCCTGGCATCACTGGCGTTGGCATTTTAAAGGGATGTTTACTGAGCCCTGCTTCAATCCCCACATAATAATTGAGATTGGCTTGAATCTCATCGCCCTCGCTGTCTGCGGTTAAATCAGGCATCGATCCCAAAGTTTCTAAGAGTGCTTTCTCAAAGGTGCGCAGCATCCACTCTTGCAAGTCTGCATCAGCATGTTCTAATGCTGCCAGCGCCCGCCAATAATGGGTAAATAGCGATGAATCGGCATGGTGCGCGCTCATTAAACGCATCAACAGCTCATTTAAATAGTAACCGGACCACACATTGAGCCCCTTAATGAAGGCATGCTGCACACTGTCATAATCCTCTGCAAAATAGAAGACTTTACCTGCTTTCAATTGCCAATGGCCGAGCTCAAAAATTTGATCACTGTAACGGGCTTTGCGGCTACGCCTTGCGAGTACTTTAATTTTTCCATGCTGCTCAGTAAAAAGATCGAGCAAAACCCGATCTTCTTGATAAGCACTTTTTTTAAGGACAACGCCAAGCGTTTGCATCACCACGATTAATCTTTATTCCCCATAGAGGTGAGGAACTGGCCGATTAAGCGCTCAATGACAATGGCCGATTGTGTCATTTTAATTTGGCTGTCATTTTCTAATGGAATCGGTGAGCCGCCGGGATCTAACGCAATGTATTGTTCACCCACTAAACCTGCTGTATAGATCATTGCGGAGGTGTCATTTGGGATCTCAAATTGATCATCTAATTTCATAGTGACAACGGCACGAAAATCATCCGGATCTAACGCAATGTTTGACACACGACCCACGCGCACACCGCCAATCATCACAGGTGCTTTCACTTTCAATGAGCCCACATTGTCAAAACTTGCTGACACAGAGATTTGCTTACCAAAGCGGCCATCGGTTGTACTGGCACTCAAGGCGAGCCAAATCAATGCCACCACCCCAAGAATCATAAATAAGCCGACTGAAAAATTCACTGCTCGTGTATTCATACTGCTCTCACTCTTAATAAAATTGGCTTCATTCTACTATGTTTTTATCTTTTATGCATGCCAGCGCTTTTTGTATGGGCGCAAAACTTCTGCGATGGGTTGGCAAAACGCCATGGGCAGCCAGTGCCGCTAAATGAGCCGCCGTTCCATAACCTTTGTGTTGTTTAAATCCATATTCAGGATGATCTTGATCTAACGCAATCATGGACAAATCGCGCGCTGTTTTCGCTAAAATACTCGCCGCACTGATCTCTTGATGCAGTAAATCTCCTTTGATCACCGTTTCACAAGCAAGGTGATTTGGAAATTTTGGATTTTGATTGCCATCCACGCGTACCAAATCTGGCGTCACATCCAAACCTGCCACCGCGCGGCGCATGGCTAGCAGTGTGGCTTGTAGAATATTAAGTGTGTCAATCTCCTCAACTGAAGCCGACGCTATGCACCAAGCTTTTGCTTTTTCTTTGATCTCTTGTGCGATGATGTAGCGCTTTTTCTCAGAGATTTTTTTTGAATCCGTTAAGCCTTCAATGCCATGATCTGCATCTAAAATCACAGCCGCGGCAAAAACATCGCCACATAAAGGGCCGCGCCCGGCTTCATCGACACCTGCAATTAAAAAAACGTTGTCATCATGCTCAGGTGTTTCAGTAAATAAAGAGAGTTGCGTATTCATCAGATGGAATTGACCAATTTATCAATGATGGCTTTAGCCGCCGCTTTATCTGCATTTAAACGCAGCGACTCATGCACTTTTAAAAATTCTGCATCAAGCACATGGGCATCGGCTTTCTCAAATGCCTCTTCCACCAAGGGCTTTAAGCGCTCTGGCGTGACATCTGCTTGGAAAACTTCTGGCACCAATGGCTGACCCGATAAAATATTTGGTAACGAGAAATATGGCGTGCGCACCACTTTTTTGGCAATGTATGCGGTGACCGATGAGAATTTATATGCCACCACCATCGGTTTTTTAAGGAGCAATGCCTCAAGGGTTGCAGTGCCTGAGGCAAGTAACACAACATCCGAAGCTTGCATCGCTAAACGTGAATCACCTTTTAAGACCACCATATGGGCTTGGGCTTCCTGGCTGAGCTTAGCCACCGCGCTTTCAATCACCTCATGAAGGTGATCGGTTGCCGCTGGAATCAATACTTTTAACTCAGGATGTGCATCCATCAATAAGATGGCCGTTTGCATGAAGATGTCTAACAAGCGAGACACTTCACTGACGCGGCTGCCCGGCAACAATGCCAGCACTTTGCCATGCTCAGGTAAATTTAGGGTTTGACGGGCATAAGCCACATCGGGCTGCAACGGGATTTCATCGGCCAAGCGATGACCAACGCACGCTGCATCCATTTTATGCTTTTGATACAGTGCCACTTCAAATGGAAAGAGGCACAAAACTTTATCCACCGACTTTTTGATGGTAAAAACACGTTTTTCACGCCACACCCAAATTGATGGGGAGACGTAATGAAAAGTGGTGATGCCAATCTGTTTGACAGAGGCTGCCACTTTTAAATTAAAATCTGGGGCATCGATGCCAATAAAGGCAATCGGCATGCGATCTTCGGCGGCTTTGACCAATTGCGCCTTTAAACGCAGCAATTTAGGCAAATGCACCAAGACTTCAAAGAGCCCCATCACCGATAATGTTTCGATCGGTGCTAGACTCTCTAAGCCTTCAGCAATCATCAGTGGACCCCCGACGCCAAAAAATTCAGCGTGCGGAAACTCCACTTTCAATGCTCGGATTAAACCTGCACCTAAAATATCACCCGATAATTCACCGGCAACAATCATAAAAGTGGGCGAGGATGATATTTCTTTCACAGGTTAACCTTCTTTTTAATTTAACGCACAATACCACGTTGAGTGGGCACTTCTAAAAAGTCCACCATTTGTTGCAAATGTGGGAACTCTTTGGCCAGCACTTTAATCTCATCGATGGCATCTTGAAGCATCAAGTTTTGACGATACAAAATTTTATACGCACGTTTCGTGGCTAAAATGGCATCACTTGAATAGTTGTGACGACGCAGCCCTTCTGAGTTGATGCCCGCAGGCTCAGCACGGTAACCGGCTGCCGTAATGAATGGTGGCACATCGCGATGAATCCCCGATGAGAAACCTGTAATGGCACCTGTCCCAACGCGGCAGCGCTGATACACCATAGAATAGCCGCCTAAAATCACATCATCTTCAATGGTGACATGTCCGGCTAAAGATGCACCATTGGCAAAAATGGTGCGCGAACCGACGATGCAATCATGGGCAATGTGACACGTTGCCATGATCCAGTTGTCGTCCCCAATTTTAGTAAGGCTCGCATCTTGCACCGTGCCACGATTGATTGAAACATATTCACGAAACGTATTGCGATCACCAATGTGCAACTCAGTAAAATCGTCCGCTTTGAACTTTTTATCCTGTGGCACTTCACCGATGGAAGAGAATTGATAAAACGTGTTATCTTCCCCGATGATGGTATTTGCACCAATGACTACGTGGGAAATGAGTTTTGTCCCACGACCAATGCGGCTATTTTCACCCACGATGCAAAATGGGCCGATGCTCACATCCTCCGCAATGACTGCGGTTTCATGAATGACGGCGGTTGAATGGATTAAATTTTCTGGCATGATTCATTCCTCCTTAAACAGAGTTAAAATGCCTCCTGACGCATACACATGACTTCTGCTTCACACACCACAGTGCCATCAACGCGCGCAACGCCAGAAAACGACCAAATACCACGACGCGCTTTTAAGAATTTCACTTCGATTTCCATGGTATCACCGGGTTCAACAGGCTTTCTAAAGCGCGCTTTATCAATCCCTACAAAGTAGTAAATGGAGTTTGGCGTCGCATCTTGACCCGCTGTTTTATATGCTAAAATGCCTGTGGCTTGTGCAATGGCTTCTAAAATCAATACACCCGGCATAATCGGTTTCACAGGAAAGTGGCCTGTGAAGTAGGGTTCATTGTAGGTCACATTTTTGCGTGCTAACAATGTTTCGCCTTCTACATAATCCAAAACGCGATCGATCATCAAAAATGGATAGCGATGGGGTAAAAACTTCATAATTTCGTTGATGTCAATCATTTTAGAATCAGACACTGTTTCACCTTTCCTTATTCTTCAAAGTCTATTTTCTTCTCTAAAGCCTTCACACGGCGATAGAGTTTATCAATGTTTTGTAGCTGAACCACATTTTTGCGCCAGCTACGATTATCTGTCACAGGCATTCCGGATGAATACACGCCAGGCTCAATCAACGAATGAGTAACCATTGTATCCCCCGTCACCATGACGCCGTCATGCAACTTGATGTGCCCGTTGATACCGACACCGCCGCCAATGACGACGCGATTACCAATCGTCGCAGAACCCGCGATGCCCGTAAATCCTGAAATTACGGTGTGTTCACCGACGATGCCATTGTGCCCTAATTGCACATGGTTATCGATTTTTGTGCCTTTGCCAATCACTGTATCTTCAATCGCACCGCGGTCAATACAGCTATTTGCCCCAATGTCCACATCATCCGATAAAATGACGCGACCCACTTGAGCAATTTTTACATAACCTGTCGCTCCTGGCGCAAAGCCAAAACCTTCTGCCCCAATCACAACGCCTGAATGGAGCGTCACGCGATCGCCTAAAATACAACCATAACAAATGGTGACATTCGGATATAAAAAGCAGCCTTTGCCCAGCACCACATTCTCTTCAATGACGCTGCCGGCTTTAATCACAGAATCATCACCGATTTGTACGCCCGCTTCAATCACCACATTTGCGCCAATGTAGACATTTTCGCCAATGGTTGCCGTTTCATCAATCACGGCTGAAGGATGAATGGTGCGCACTAAATGGGTTTGACGCGTATCAAATAGATGAGAAACATACGCCCACGCTAAATAAGGATTTTTAGTGACCAAGGCATTACCTTGATAATGCTCTGCTAAATCAGGCGCTAAAATCACCACAGATGCTTCTGTTGTTTCTAAAAACTGACGATATTTCACGTTATTGATAAACGCGATCTCACCTGCTTTGGCATTCTGGATCGTCGCTAAACGCGTGATCTGACAATTTTGATCACCTTTCAATTCCAAATCATTGATGTGGTGCGCCACATAATCATAAATTTCTGACAATAACATGTTATTTCTCTAGTTTTTCTCTTAATTTATTTAAGATGGAGTCGGTCACTTGTAAGCGATCGGCGGAAAAGATCATGCCGGATTCCATAATGAGATCATACTGATTATCCTCAGCATATTCTAAAATGGTGTCGGTGATCTCTTTATGCATTTTGTAGAGCTCTTCATTGCGGCGCAGATTATAATCTTGACGAAACTCTGAAGCTAAACGGGCATATTCGCGCTCTAAATTGAGCAAGCTGCGTTCATTCTCTTTGCGCTCTGAATCATCTAAGGCAGACGTCACAATGGAATCTTGCGAGCTTTTCATCTCAAGGCTTAAATTTCTGAGCATCTCATCTTTTTGGGCAAATTCATCTTGCAGGCTTTTTTGTACGCCTTTAATTTGCGAATACTCTTCCACTAAGCGTGGCATGTCCACAACGCCCACTTTCAGTGATTGCGCTGTGGCAGCATTGAAAGCCAAATTGCATGAGATCAGCAAAATGGCTTGAAGCATCCAACGTTTCATTAGAACGGAATACCAATGGAGAACTGGAATTTCTGCGTGCGGTCATAAGATTCTGATTTGATCGGGTTCGCATAGGAGAACACCAATGGACCAATTGGAGAGAACCATGCCACGCTCACACCGGCAGAATAACGTAAGCTTGATGTTTTAAAGCTTTTGTATTTGTCATTGTTGTGCACGTTTTCGCGCAAGTTATCGCCTAAACCATACACTTGACCGGCATCAAAGAACACAGACCATCTTAAGTTGTTGCTCTCTGCAAAGCCTGGCACGCGCATAATGAGTTCAGCCGTTGCATTCATTTGTAAATCACCGCCAGCGGCTTGATCATTCACATAACGCGGACCTAATGTACCTGAACGATAACCACGAACCGTTCTTAAACCACCTGAGTAGTAACGCTCATAAAATGGTAAGCCGGAAGTTTTGCCGTAGCCATAACCTTTGGCAATGTCACCACGCAAGTTCAACACCACATCATCCCCATCAAACAATGGATAGAAGCTGCTGTGTTTAAAGGCCACTTTGTAGAATTCATCCGTTGAACCCGGCAATGTACCCGATAACGTCAATGAGTTGAGTGAGCCTTCTGTGGCAAATACGGTGCGATCACGCGTATCACGAGAAATCCCGGTGCTGAAACGAATCAAGTTTTTCTTCTTCGTCACACGATTCCAGTTGCCACCATTGTAACCTTCACAATACCCTGTATTGCCGTACTCTTTACACTCAGTGCCGGTTAAATCTTTAACGATTTCCATCGGCGTTTCACGAGTGGTTTTGATGTTCAAACGGTCATAACCCACACTTGCACCCACGGATGTAAACTCAGTCAATGGATAACCAAAGTTAAAGCTTAAACCATAACCATCCATCAAATAGTCAGCGGTGTAATCGTTTTTATTCTTCTGTTTTGTATAATGCGCAGAGACACCCGCACTCACACCACTGTCCGTAAAGTATGGATTGGTGTAAGAGATGTTAAAAGATTGTGTTTCATCATCCGTTTCCGCAGACACATACAACTGATTACCTGTCCCCATGAAGTTTGGCTGATCAAAACTAATGTTGAAACCAAATTTAGATTCCATGCCATAGCTCAAACCAAATGTGATGCTCCCTGCGCTGCGCTCTTTAACCTTATAGGTTAAATCCACAAGATCAGAATCCACTTGGCGCGTGACGACATCGACATCTTCCACATAAGGCAAACGCTGTAAACGCACTTTTGAGCGCTCAACGTCACTGGACATGAATTGTCCGCCTTCCATCTGACGAATTTCACGACGGAAAACATTGTCTTGTGTCCGTTCGTTCCCTTCGATGTTCACGCGGCGCACATAAATTTTCTCACCATTATCCACAGAGAAAATCATTTTAACGGTTTTATTCTCTTCATCGATGTCCGGAATGGCATTGACGCGTGCAAGCGCATAACCATCATCCCCAAGGCGATCTTGAATGGCTTTCACAGCCGCATCCACTTTTGATTTTTTGTAATATTTGCCTTTATCGATGTCCACCAATGCGGTTAATTCTTCTAATGGCACATGGGTGTTGCCCACCACTTCAAAATCTGTAATGCGATAACGATTGCCTTCATGCACATCAATGTCCACAAATAAGCGCTCTTGATCTGGTGCCACAGAGGCTAAAGAGGAATTCACCTCCGCTTTCATAAAGCCGCGCTCTTGGTAGAATTTCTCAATCGATTCCACATCTTCACCCACGATGCGTGGGCTGTAACGATCTGATTTGGTCAACAGCGTCATAAAGCCAGACTCTTTGGTCTTCATTTGCTTTTTGAGTTTACCATCGCCGTAATTTTCATTGCCCGTAAAAGAGATGTCTGCCAATTCAGCGGTTTTACCTTCAGAGACCGCCAATTCAACATTCACACGATTACGTGGCAACTCAATGACATTGACATCAATTTTTGTGGTGTATTTGCCACGTTCTTCATAGGCTTTGAGTAAATCGTTTTTAATGGATGCCATTTTAGAGGCGCTGTAGGTTTTCCCTTCGGATAAACCTGCCATTTTAAGCATCTCTTTAAATTGCTTAGAGCCCACATCTTTATTGCCTGTGACATTCACACGGTCAATGACTGGGCGCTCCACCACATTGATGACCAACACGCCATTTTGTTGGTAAACACGCACATCATCAAAGAGTTCTGTGGCATATAAGCGACCAATTGTCTCTTGGATGTTACCTTTTTTAAGTGTCGCTGTATCACCACCTAATTGTGAAAAGACTGTACCAGCATTGAGTCTTTGCAGACCTTCAACGCGAACATCTCGCACAGAATAGTTTTGTGCATAAACGAGAGGCATTGCTAATAACAAAGCCGTTGCGAGTATCGATTTTTGACAATTCTTGAGGACCATTATTATTCTCTAACACTATAAAATCTGAAGGTAAACTAGGCGACAATATACAGAATTTGAGGCGTAATTACCACTCATTTAATAGACAGCTAAAACCACTTAGCCACATCATAACTGATGACCACCGCCATAAAAATAAACATGACGAGCGCACCTAATTGCAAAACTTTGACCTTAATACTATCAGGGAATTGATGTTTGCCCATGATTTTTTCAATCCCAAGCCCCACTAAGCGCCCACCATCTAAGACAGGAATGGGCAATAAGTTCAATAAACCAATGTTAATGCTAAAGAGCGCAGCAAGCTGCACAAAGTAAACCAAACCTGAAGCAAGCGCTTGTCCTGCAATGTTTGCAATGCTCACAGGCCCTGCCATTGTATTGATGTGAAAATCCCCTGTAATCATGCGCCCAAGGAATTTAAACACCATCAAACCATCGCTCACAGTTTTATGCACCGCAGCGCTCAATGCATCGATTGGCCCTAGGCGATCTTTGGTCACTAAATCTTTATAAATGGACGCATCAATCATCACACCTAAACGTACGCGACCGTCTGCATCTGCCTGCGGCATTAATGTTTTACGCTCTATTTTTCCGCCGCGATCAATGATGACCTCTACCGCTTGCCCATCTTTTAAATCAGCGGCCACCGTCAATACATCGTGCCATTCTGGCGTTTGATGGCCCGCAATTTCAATGATGTCATCGCCCTTCATTAAACCTGCGATTTCTGCGGCACTCCCTGCAACCACCTCAGAGATAATCGGTTTTAATGCAGGCAAATAAAGATTCACACCCAGCTCTTTGTACAAATCTGTCTTGGCATCTAATTTTAAAGACTCGCCAATGTCTAACGTGGCATAACGCTCTTTACCATTGCGCTCATACACGATTTCTGCCTTGCCATCGTCTAAATATTCGATGAGCTTTTGCATCATGTCCGTAAAACTTTCGACATTTTCGCCATCAATGGTGCGAATGAGATCGCCATTTTGTAATCCTGCGCTCGCAAAGGGTTGTTCTGCCGTCACTTCGACATAGGGCTTATAAGCCGGCACGCCATACATGAATAAGCCCCAAAGCAATGCAATTGCCAGCACAATATTGGCCAAAGGGCCAGCAGCAACGACACACGCACGCTTCCAAATCGGAGCGTCTTTAAACTTCATCCCTTCACTGAAGGATTCTGTGTGCCCTTCATCATCCACAAACGCCACATAACCACCGAGTGGAATGAGTCCAACAGCATATTCAATGCCATCTTTTCCTTTGCGGGACCAAATGTTTTTCCCAAAGCCAATGCTGAACTTTGAGACGGCAAAACCCAATTTACGCGCCACATAAAAGTGACCAAATTCATGGATGGTGACCAAAAGTCCCATCAAAATAATGAATCCGCCCACAGAGCGGAAAAAGGTTTCTAACCATTCAAACATCGCTTACACATCCTTTAAGGCAAGTTTGGTGCGCTCACGAATGATGCGATCATACTCAATGATTGCATCAAACGAGGTCAGCGGCCCATCGGTCAATTGATCTAAAAAAGCTTCCAACTTTCTTGGAATGTCCAAATAGCTGATTTTATCCGCTAAAAAAGCTTCCACTAATAATTCATTGATGGCGTTCATCGCCACTAAATAAGTATTGCCTTTACGCAAGCACTCTTTGGCAATGCGAAGGCATGCAAAGCGCTCTAAATCAGGTTTTTCAAACGTTAGATCCATCATTTGCGTCATATCAACGGGCTTTTTACCCGATAAAATGCGATCCGGATAACCAAGCGCATGGGCAATCGGAATCGTCATATCCGGTTCACCTAATTGCGCAAGCAATGAGCCATCTTGATACGCCACCAATGAATGAATGATGCTTTGCGGGTGGATCACCACATCAATATGATCCGGATCCATATCAAATAAAAAGTGCGCTTCAATGAACTCAAGCCCTTTGTTCATCAATGTCGATGAATCAATCGTGACTTTCGCGCCCATGTCCCAGCGTGGATGTTTAAGCGCATCTTCCTTACGGATCGATGCCATTTGCTCTAAAGTGAACGTGCGAAAAGGGCCACCTGATGCCGTTAATACCAATTGAGCAACACCTGATAATGTGCTCTGCCCTTGTGTATTTTTTGGCAAGCACTGAAAGAGTGCATTGTGCTCGCTGTCAATGGGCAGTAGCATTGCGCCATGGGTTTTCACAGCCTCCATAAAAAGCGCGCCGCCCATCACCAAGCTCTCTTTATTCGCAAGCAAAATGGTTTTACCGGCTTTAACGGCGGATAATGAAGACAAAAAGCCTTTAGCCCCCACAATCGCTGCAACCACCACATCAATCTCTGGCATCATCACCAAATCATTGATGGCAGCTTCGCCGCGCCATACCGTGATGTTCATTTGATGCTGTTTAAATAAAGCTTCAAGTTCCGCGGCGGCAGTTTCATTGGCCATCACCACATATTGCGGTGAAAACTCTTGGCAAATGGCAAACATTTTCGCCACGCTGCGATCGGCCACGACAGAATGCACTTGATACAACGCTGGATTATTGCGGATGACAGTTAATGTCGATGTGCCGATGGAGCCTGTTGCTCCTAAGATGGAAACGCGTTTCATAATGTGCTGACATTCATATTAAAAAGATAAAAACCGAACGCAAAGAAGGTGGCACCGGCAATTAAGCCATCGATGCGATCGAGCACCCCACCATGTCCCGGAAAGAGATTGCCGCTGTCTTTATAACCGGCATGGCGCTTAATTAAGCTCTCATATAAATCACCAGAAACAGACAACATCGATGCAATCATGGAAATTAAAATAAATCCAAATTTTTGGCCAACCGAAAAGCTCTCTGGCAATGAAAGCGCCACTAAAATGGCAAACAACGTCGAAAAAATTAAGCCGCCTAGCGCGCCTTCAATCGTTTTGCCAGGGCTAATGCTTGGCGCCAATTTATTGACACCCATTTTGCGCCCCACAAAGTAAGCGCCACTGTCGGCCAATGCCACCAACGCAATCACATACAACACTAAACCAAAGCCATAACCGCCCGGCAATTGATGCAGCATGCCAATGGAGACAAAAAAGCCCATCAACATTAAAGAGGAACAAAAAGCCGTCAAACGTGTGGACACAATCCAATCACGCGGATATTTGACTTGTAAATACAACACCACCGGCACAGCTAGCCACACATAAGTGGCAAATGCATTGACGGTTAATAATAAATCGTGAGAATGCGTCACTAAAAAAATGTACGCAATGACCAATAACAGTGTATTGATGAGCAAATATGGCAAACGCACATCTTCATGCAGCATGCGTGCCCACTCAATGACACCAATGATCACAACGACAAGCAACGCCAATTGAAACAACCAAGAGGGTAAAAAGCGAATGGCAAATAACGCCACCAGCGCCATGATGATTCCTGTAACAACGCGTTCTTTCATATCATTATTCTCATTTCGTTACTGCACCAAAACGACGTTCGCGCTCGGCAAACGACATCAGTGCTTTGTTAAACTCATTCTCATTGAAATCAGGCCACAGACACTCTGTGAAATAAAATTCGGCATACGCAAGCTGCCACAACAAAAAGTTACTCAAACGCTGCTCACCGCTTGTGCGAATCAATAAATCCACCGGCGGAAAATCATGTAAGGCTAAGCGCTGACTGACCATCACTTCATCGACTTCATCTAAACTGATGAACTTATTTTGCACATCTTGGGCGATCGCTTTACAGGCAGAGACAATCTCTGCGCGTGAGCCATAATTGAGTGCGATGATCAAATCTAATTGTTGATTGTTGCGCGTCAATTCCACCGCTTGATGCAATTTTTGTTGCAACAACAGCGGGAATTTATGGGTGTCCCCAATGAAATGAATGGCCACCCCTGCTTCATTCAATGACTGTAATTCTCGATCAAGGGTTTTGATGAAGAGCTTCACTAAAAAGCTCACCTCTTCATCTGGCCTTGACCAATTTTCCGTTGAAAACGCATACAGCGTTAGGGCTTCAACGTGATGCTCAATGGCAGCCTTCACAACCCGTTTCACTGACTTAACGCCAGCATTGTGCCCCATGGTGCGAGGCAAAAAACGTTTTTTAGCCCAGCGACCGTTGCCATCCATAATGATGGCAACGTGACGACAAGCATTCGATTCTGATGCTGCCATGTGCAATTAGATCTCCATCAACTCTTTTTCTTTCGCAGCTAATACCGCATCCACTTCAGAGATCATCGCATCCGTTAATTTTTGGATGGCATCTTCACCACGACGCACGTCATCTTCAGAGATTTCAGCATCTTTCAATTTTTGGTTCGCATCACGGCGGATGTTACGAATGGCCACTTTTGCGCCTTCGCCTTCACCTTTAACCACTTTAACCATGTCACGACGACGCTCTTCGGTTAATGCTGGCAATGGAATGCGGATCAACGTCCCTGTTGTCGATGGGTTTAACCCTAAGTCACTCATGATGATGGCTTTTTCAATCGGGCCCACCATGTTTTTATCCCAAGGCGTCACACCTAATGTGCGTGAATCTAACACACTCACGTTGGCCGCTTGAGTCAATGGCGTTGGCGTGCCATAAAATTCCACTTCAATGTGGTCTAACAAACTTGTGTGTGCACGGCCAGTTCTTAACTTTTGCAATGCATTTTTCAAGCTTTCAATGGAGAGGTTCATACGATGCTCAGCATCTTTTTTAATGTCATTGATCATATTTTGTTTCCTTATTGACGCAATAGATTAAATACTCAAATGGATTGAATTATTCTGTCACCAATGTACCGATGTCTTCGCCACATACTGTGCGCACTAAGTCGCCAGGATTAAAGATGTTAAAGACGCGAATCGGTAATTTGTTTTCGCGGCACATCACAAGGGCTGTGGCATCCATGACGCCTAAATCTTTAGCCAACGCTTCTTTATAGCTCACTTGATCATAACGCACAGCATCTGGATCTTTGTGTGGATCAGCTGAATAAACGCCATCGACTTTTGTGGCTTTAAGCATGATGTCTGCATTCACTTCAATGGCACGAAGGGCTGCAGCAGAATCGGTGGTGAAAAATGGGTTACCGGTACCGGCTGCAAAAATCGTCACACGTTTTTTCTCTAAGTGACGCACCGCACGGCGACGAATGTACTCTTCACACACTTCATTGATGCGAATTGCACTCATCACACGCACGTATACATTGCGTTTTTCCAATGCATCTTGTAAAGCCAATGAGTTCATCACTGTGGCAAGCATGCCCATGTGATCACCCGTCACGCGATCCATCCCTTTACTCGCAAGACCTGCGCCGCGGAAAATGTTGCCACCACCAATCACAACGCCCACTTCGACGCCGATTGAGTTAAGCGATTGAATCTCGTCTGCAATTCGACCGATTGTTTCAGGTTCAATACCATAATTCCCTGATCCCATTAACGCTTCACCGCTTAACTTAAGTAAAATACGTTTATACTTAGGGGGCTTATTCATAATCCTTAATCCTTACACTAGTTGATGACACAAAATAACTCGGCATTTTAAAACATTTCATTGTGAATTAATAGCAATGACTCAATATTAAGACGACTTCTTCGCTTTTCTGCGAGTGCCACGTTTTTTGAGTTGACCAGGTTTGGCAACCTTCACGGCTGTGACCTTCTTTTTGCCACCTTTGCGCTGCGCTTCACGTTTTGGCTTCGAGGATTGTTTACGGTTTGCACGATCCGATTGTTTCGCTGCTGCAATCTCTGTAAAGATCTTCTCACGCTCTTTTTTGGTGAGTTTTGGATTTTTCGGCAATGAGATCAAATCAAAATCAATGAATTTCGTTTCCGGATTCGCATCTAATACACGCACCACCACTTCATCGTTGAGTTTAAGCACTGTGCCTGTTTTCTCGCCGATTAAACGATAACGCACATCATCAAAATGGAAATAATCGCCTGGCAATTTCGACATGTGCACCAAGCCTTCTATGAAGATTTCCGCCAATTCAACAAACACGCCAAACTTCGTCACCCCAGAGATGCGACCATTTAACACTTTACCTATGAACTGCTGCATGTATTCGCATTTAAGCCACGAAACCACATCCGCAACAGCATCATCGGCACGACGCTCCATTTCTGAGAGGTTTTCACCCAATCCTGTCATGATTTTTTCATTGTAAGGATATTTCACGCCTTCGCCCTGCGCTTTGTGGATCAAATATTTAATGCCACGATGCACAATTAAATCGGGATAACGACGAATCGGCGAGGTAAAATGCGCATAATGGGTCAAAGATAGGCCAAAGTGGCCTTCATTGGCTGGTTGATACACCGCTTGCGCCATCGAGCGCAGCATCATGGTTTGAATGATGTCAAACTCAGGCAAATCGGCAGCTTCCGCCAATGTGCGCGCAAAATCACGCGGTTCAGGCGCATCGCCACCTTCAACACCTAAATTGTATTCCACCAAAAAGCGGCGCAATTTTGTCAAACGCTCTTCAGGGGGTTTGGCATGCACACGATACAAAGTCGGAATGTCATTGCCTTCTAAGAAAGTCGCCGCGGCAATGTTTGCGGCAATCATGCACTCTTCAATGATCATGTGCGCTTCATTACGCACACGGAACTCAATTTTATCAATCAAGCCTTCATCGTTGTAAAGGATCTCTGTCTCTTTCGTTTCAAAGTCAATGGAACCGCGTTGATCACGCGCTTTACGCAATACTTTATACAATTGATAGAGATTTAAAATGTGCGGCATGATCTGAGCATAATCATCTTGAATTGGGCTATCTTCCCCAATGAGTTCTGCCACCAATTCATAGGTTAAACGCGCATGGGAGCGCATCACACCTTCAAAGAATTCAAAGCTGATCATTTCACCGGTGGGCGAGATCAATAACTCACACACCATGCATAATCGATCAACATCGGGATTCAATGAACATAAACCATTGGACAATTTTTCAGGCAACATCGGAATCACGCGATCCGGGAAATAGACAGAAGTCCCACGCGTGATGGCATCACTGTCAATCGCATTGCCTAAACGCACATAGTGCGCAACATCGGCGATCGCAACATACAATTTAAAGTTACCGTCCGCCACTTTTTCTGCATAGACGGCATCATCAAAGTCACGCGCAGTGATGCCATCGATGGTAACAAGCGGTAAATGGCGATAATCTTTGCGCCCCACTTTATCTTCTTCTTTGACTTCATCGGCAATCGTTTTTAACAATGCATCTGTGGCTTTAGAAAACTCATGGGGCAATTGATGCTCCATAATCGCTTGAATGATGGCAATGTCTTTGGTCATTTTACGGCCAAACACTTCCGTCACTTTTGCGGCAAAATTGCCTTGATCGAGCCCTTTTTGATCAATTTCAATTTTCACCAGATCATGGTTTTTCGCACCTTTCAATTGATCTTCTAACACCAAAAAGTGTTGTGTAATCTTACGATTTTCAGGAATGGCAAGGGCTGAGCCATCATATAAAGAGATGCGGGCAATAATTTCATGTAAATGGCGCTTAATCACGCGAGTCACGCGACCTTGGCGCATGGATTTAGAGCGGAAAATCCCTGTGATTTGCACTTCCACTTCATCATGATGCAACACATTGCGGCAATCTTTCGGGGAGATATAAATCGTATCTTCACCTTTGACCATCACATAACCGTGCCCTTCAACCGAGCCTTCAAATGTGCCAATGACGGTGGCATCTCCAGTCACCGGTAAAAATTCTTGGCGATGATTACAATGGAGCTGACCTGCGCGCTGCATGATGAACAAACGATTGCTTAAAGCTTCTAACTGCCAATCTTCCGTCAAACGAAAGAGCGCGGCGATTTCATCAAACGTGACTTTTTCAGCCACTTTTAATAAGGCTTGAATGAAATCACGACTCGGAATGGCATGGGTATATTTTTCTTGTTCTTTTTTAAAGTTCGCATCATTTTGTACGTAATCGCCAAAATATGCTTGTTGTTCTTGTGTTAATTTAGACATTGAGTCTCCTTTCTTTAAGGCTGATTGCATCAACCTTTTTTTGAATACAGTGTGTAATGTTTGTGATCAGCGCATCTGGCAGTGTCGTCTCTAACGGCACCACAAAGACCGCGCGATCTTTTAAAATATGTGTGCATTTGACGGCATCTTTTTCCGTCATCACGATCGGATCACTGATTTTGGCAAAATCTTGTTCGCAAAATGCATGATGATCATCAAAGGGATACGGAGTGATATGAACGCCTTGAGCCTTTAAAGCACGAAAGAAATTATCGGGGTGCGCAATGCCAGCCACCGCGCTTGCATGGGTTAAATTGCACCAGTTTGTTGTTATTGTGGGCTGATGTAATGGATATGGCAAACCTAAGGTTTGTTTTAGATCATAACATCGATCAATATAGGGGGTTAAATCATCACAGGGTACTTTTGAAACAATCGCTGAGACCGAAGCTAAGCGACTGACCGGTTCACGAAGCGGACCTGCGGGCATCACATAACCATTGCCAACGCCTTGTTCACCGATGACGGCAATCTCAAAATCACGGGCGAGCGCATAATGCTGCAAACCATCATCACTGATGATCACATCAATGTTTGGCGCTGCATTGAGTAATGCCATGCCAGCTTGATGGCGATCTGCACAGACAGCGACTGCCACACCTGTTTTTTCACGGATCAAATAAGGTTCATCCCCTAACACCTTTGGTGATGATGCGGCATCTGCAACGATGCATCCTTCACTTGTTCGACCATAACCGCGTGAAATCAAGCCGACACAATACCCTTTTTTTTGCAACGCTGCAATTAAAGCAATCGTCACAGGCGTTTTTCCAGTGCCACCGACATTGATGTTCCCCACCACAATCACGGGCACGGGCAGGCGTTTGATGGCTGCTAATTTTTTATGCATCACTCGGCGCGCGGCCATCTGATACAACCATGACAATGGCCACAAAAGATGTGCCATGATCCCTTTGTGTTGCCAAAATTTAGGCGCCTGCATTAAAAACCTCGGCGATACAGCGCCGCCTTTAATTTAGGTTCAGGCTTTGCGCCAATTTTCCGCAAAGCGATGGCTTTAGCCGCTGTAAAATCTGCCTCTTCAAGCGCAATGTTGATTAAGTCGCTTGGCACTTGATGCTGTCTTAATTGCATCGTAACGCGATGCGGCCCATAACCTAAATTCGCTTGGTTGCGGGCAAACATCTCCGCAAAACGCTCAAGGCTCACATAATTGTGCTCATGACAATAGGCCAATACTTTCGGCAACACAGTTTCTGGGCAACCTCTGGCAGTGAGCTTTTGCGTCAATTCCACAATGCTGTGTTCGCGGCGCATCAATAGATTCAAAGCGCGTTCTTGCCAATAACGCAGCTCTTTAGCGGGATCGTGTTCAGTCATGGTTTGGTGTACTTCTCTGCATTTTTTGTCATGCTCGCTAAAATCTCTTCAATGGAGCGATTTTGAATGCGTGGTTTGGTTAATAAGGTTTTATTGGAACGCACTGGCAGCTGTGGCACAGGTTCATCACGCAGCGGCGTCATCTCTTCAACACCACTTTTTTTCGGCATCACTTGCACATAAAACTCAGGCAATCTCCAAGCTTTTGTGGAAATGTTGTTTAAATGGTTTTCAAGGGTTTGGCGCACCTCTTTTTGATGATACTGTTTAAAATGGCTCATGGACAATGGATCAAGCGCCCCGATGATCCAAAAACGCTTACCTAAAGATGCCACAAATAAGCGCCCTTTTAATTTCTTGGGCAAAAACTCCTGAAACCAAGGTTCGACATAAGCCAATTGACGGGCTCTACGCAATTGAATTTTCAAATCCTGATCATTTAAATTATTTGAATAAATGATCTTCGCCACAGCCCTGTCTGCACTATATCTATGATTACTAAAAGGAATGCTCGGAATGGAGTGATAGTCCCATTCGTTCTCGGGTGCCGCCTTTTTACTCTTTGACAACATTTTAACTACAATTCCTTATAATTTAAAACAATTTAGCGTATGATAGCGCCCACCATTCTAAGCCATTATCACCATTTATCAAAGGAGATATCATGACCGCTATTGCATACATTGGGCGCTATTCCCTCTTCATACTTGCAATTGTTGTTGCCCTCGTTTCTATCCTCTTCCATTTTCCACTGGGTCAAGTGGTTTTTGGGGTGTCACTGGTGCTGATTTTCATCGGCATTTTAGACATTTCCCAAAAGACTTATGCGGTTCGTCGCAACTACCCGATTTTGGGTAACTTGCGTTATCTCCTTAAACATTTCCGCCCTGAAATCCGTCAATACTTCATTGAATCTGACTCCGAAGCGGTGCCTTTCACCCATGGCCAACGTGAATTGGTTTACAATCGCTCGAAAAATCATAACTCCAATCGTGCCTTTGGGACGATTCAAAATGTTTATGAAAAAGGCTTTCAATTCATCAACCATTCCATGGCACCTGTTGCCATGCCGGATCCTGATGGCTTTCGCGTCACCATTGGCGGCAAAGAGTGTAAACAGCCTTACAGTGCCTCCATCTTTAACATTTCAGCCATGAGCTTTGGCGCATTGAGTTCAAATGCCGTTTTAGCCTTAAATGGTGGCGCAAAATTGGGTAACTTTGCCCATGATACAGGCGAAGGCAGCATCAGCCCATACCATTTGGAAAATGGCGGGGATTTAATTTGGGAATTGGGCAGCGGTTACTTTGGTTGCCGCACAGAAGATGGCCGTTTTGATCCTGAAAAATTCCGTGAAAAAGCCCGTTTGCCACAAGTCAAAATGATTGAGGTCAAAATCAGCCAAGGCGCTAAACCTGGGCATGGCGGCGTATTGCCAAAAGATAAAATCACCAAAGAGATCGCCGAAACACGCGGCGTACCCATGGATCGTGATTGCATCTCCCCTGCCACACATTCCGAATTCTCAACGCCCATCGAGTTGTTAGAATTCATCCAAAAATTACGCGAACTCAGTGATGGCAAACCTGTCGGTTTTAAACTCTGTATTGGTCATGCGTGGGAATTTGCCGCGATTGTTAAAGCCATGCTCAAAACTGGGATTTTGCCAGACTTTATCGTGGTTGATGGTAAAGAAGGCGGCACAGGCTCTGCCCCGATTGAATTTGCAGACCACATTGGTTCGCCACTGCGTGAAGGCTTGCTCTTTGTGCACAACACATTGGTGGGCGCGAACTTACGTGATCAAATCAAGATTGGTGCAAGCGGTAAAATCATCAGCGCCTTTGACATTGCCCGCACCATCGCCATTGGCGCAGACTGGGTGAACTCCGCGCGTGGCTTTATGTTTGCCTTAGGTTGCATTCAATCATTGAGCTGCCATACGAACAACTGCCCCACAGGCATTGCCACGCAAGATTTAATGCGTCAAAAAGGACTCGATGTCACCAATAAGAAAAACCGCGTGTATAACTATCATCGCAATACGCTCCATGCGCTTGCTGAGATGTTAAGTTCTGCGGGTATCTCAAATGTGCATGAGTTAGAGCCCCATCATTTGGTATTAAGAACCACAGACAATGAAGTGCGCCTCTTCTCGAACACTTATTATTACTTAGAACCTGGCGCGTTACTCAAAGATGAAATTGCCAGCCAATACTACTCAACTGTGTGGAATGAAGCGCAAGCCGAAAGCTTCGCTCCCACTAAAAAATGTGTGGGCTGCTGTTAAGACTCTGTCTTTTTAACGCCATTAAAAAAGCCTCGTTTGAATCATTCAGACGAGGCTTTGATTTTAAAGCGCTTCAATTAGGCTAAAGCGCGGCGCAACACACTCACAGGATGCAACGCATTGACGGCAGAAAAACGCTCCACTTGCGTACGGCATGAAAAACCTGTCGCCATGATGTGATCTTTAGCATCAATGCCATCGATCTTCACACGCCAAGATTGATCATAAATTTTCTCTGACAATTCTGCTTGGGCACTTAAGTGGCCAAATGCGCCACTCATACCACAGCAACCCGTTGCCACCACTTCCACTGTTAAACCAAGTCTTGTAAAAACTTGCTGCCATAAAGTCGGCGCATTCGGCACAGAAGTTTTTTCCATGCAATGACTCATCAAATAATAAGTCGCCGCCGTCGCCTTTGGTAAAGATTGAGCCTTGGCCAAATACTCTGCCAAAAACTCTTGCACAAGGCGAACATTGGTATCGGTGCCAAAGAGTTGTTTATAATCCTTGCGATACATCACAGTAATTGGCGGCTCAATGCCCACCATTGGCACGCCAAACTTAGACAATTGCACCAACATTTTATATTGCTGCTCAGCCGAACGCTTAAATTGATCACGCATGCCGAGCACATGGTACGCTTTACCAGAATTTTGATACGGCGCTAAAAAGACTTTCAACCCCAATTGATGCAACACTTCAATGCAATCTTTGAGCACATGGCCATCAAAATATTCCGTCAATGCATCAGGTACAATGATCACGCTGTGCTCCGGGTCAAATTGCGCCGCCGTTAAGCGTTCAACATCTGCAATTGTCCACTGCGTCACTTTACCCGCCTTCACCAATGCCGCCACGCCATTGTCTTGTGGCATTGTGGCATCCACCAACCCAATTTTTTGCATGATGCTTTTGGTCATCGGCAATTTAAACAGCGGGTTGGTGAGGTTTCGCATCTGATACAACATCGGTGCGCGCTCTTCAGATTGCGCTAAAATGGTGTGCACCAATGGGCGTTTACGGGTTTGATAATAAACTTCCATAAACTGTGAACGGGCATTGGGAATATTGATCATCACCGGACATTCAGAAGTACAAGAGCCGCAACTTAAACAAGTTTCTAGGGCTTTGAAAATCTCTTCTTCAAATTCTGGCGTATTTTGATCCGTACAACGACGACGTTCCCACTCTTTAATGAGCATCGCGCGCCCTTTCGGTGATTGAACACGATCACGTGTGGCTTTATAACTTGGGCACATTGGTGAATGGACATCATAGTTAAAACACGCACCATTACCATTACAGAAGTTGATGCGGCGGTACTCATTCCACATCTCTTCTGTGATCAATGCATCAAACTCGCCGCGCATTGGCGTTGCGTCAATTTTCTTAAGCGTTGCATCCGTCATTTCTAACGGTGCGGCAATTTTCCCGGGGTTCATTTGATTGTGCGGATCAAAGGCAGATTTAATGGCACGAATCACGGGGTAAAAATCCCCAAAGAAAGGTTCGCAATATTCAGAGCGCACCCCTTTACCATGTTCACCCCATAAAACACCTTTGTATTTCACGCATAAATCATACACTTGATCACTCACTTTGCGGATCATTGCGCGATCTTCTGGCGTTTTAAGATCAAGGGCTGGGCGCACATGCAATACACCCGCATCCACATGGCCAAACATGCCATACATGAGATTTTGTGCATCTAACACTGCTTTAAATTCTGTGATGAAATCTGCCAAAGCTTCTGGTGGCACGGCGCAGTCTTCCACAAATGCCATGGTTCTGCGTTCACCTTTGATGTTACCAAGTAAACCCACCGCGCGTTTTCTTAAGCCATACACATCTTTAATCGCCGCTTCCCCTTGGATTACATTAGAGGATAGCAGCGCACTGTATTGGCTCTCTTGCATATACGTGGCAAATTTCGCCACAGAATCTGCCAATTCTGCTTCATCATCGCTGTTAAATTCCACCAATAAAATGGCTTTTAAACGATCAAAATCCACACCTTTAAAATGGTGCTGATTCACTTCCCACACATAATCGTTTTGCGCACGTTCCACCACGCGATCATCTAACACTTCGATGGATGTTGGCGTCACAGGTGCATTCATCAAATAACTTGAATGCCTTAAAGAAGCGATGAAATCATCATAGCTGAGGATCACAAGTGTGCGATATTTCGGGATCGGCAAAACATTGAGCGTCGCTTCCGTTAGAATGCCAAGCGTGCCCTCTGCCCCACATAATAGATGCTTTAAGTTATGGGTTTCATCTTCATAAAAATGTTTGGCATCATACCCAGTCATGGAGCGATTGAGCTCAGGGAAATGGGCATTCATGCTCTCCACATTTGGGGCAATGAGATTGGCGACCGTCTCACTCAATGGATTATTTTGAGTGGTGTCAATCGGCGCACCATTAGGCAAAAAGCCTTTTAAGGCAATCACATGATGGCGCGTTTTACCATAGGTAAAACTGCCTTGCCCCGATGCGTCTGTATTGATCATTCCGCCAATGGTTGCGCGGTTGGACGTAGACAATTCAGGGGCAAAGAAAAAGCCATGGGGTTTTAAAAAGGCATTGAGCTGATCTTTCACAACGCCCGTTTGCACCGTCACTTGATGTTTTTCAGCATCAAAACTTAAAATCTGATTCATGTGGCGGGATAAATCTAAAATGATTCCCGTATTGAGGGATTGACCATTCGTGCCTGTGCCGCCACCTTTGGCCGTGATGTTCACGCCTTGATGTTCTGGCTTTGCCAGCAGTGCTGTCACAATTGCCACATCTTCACTGTTTTTCGGGTACAACACCGCTGCGGGTTTGACCTCGTAAATGGAGTTATCCACCGAATGCACCAAGCGCGATGCCTCACTGACTTCTATTTCCCCTTGAAATGGCGTTTGACGCAACGCGTGAATGTACTGCTCTATGGTTTGTTCAGAAATAGAAGGACTCATCTTTTTCTCCCTTATGCCTGGCGTTTCGATTGATGTAAATAGGTTTCTGACTGCATTTCAATGAGGCGGCTGACGGTGCGATCAAACTCAAAATCCAAGGCATTCGTGCCTTTTGTTTCATAGAGTTCAGCTAGATTTGTTTCAGCGCCTATAATGATTTTAACACCTTGATCATAAAACTCATCGATCATAATCACAAATCGGCGTGCCTCATTTTGACGATCTCGATTTAAAATCGGCACGCCACTTAAAAAGACCGTATTGTAATCAGCGGCCAATTGAATGAAGTCTTGTGAGGCACGCGGCTTTGCACATGCCTCTTTAAAAGTGAACCATGTGGCATCATTGCCCACTTTAATCATCTCAAAGGCATGACCATTGACATCACGGGTGATCGGCCCTTGACTGTAACCGGCAAGCTCATCAAAGGCTTGTTCAAAATGTGCGATTTGTGCATCGACAGAGCCTGTGAACCACACATCCGCCGATTCTAAATGGCGCATGCGATAATCTTTATCGCTGTCTAAAGGCACAGACACCAAACGTTTTTTAATGATCTCAATGGCGGGCAAGAATTTATCGCGTTGCAAACCATTTTTATACAACTCATCCGGCTCACGGTTTGAGGTTGTAATGAAGAAAATGCCTTCATCTAATAGAGATTCTAACAAGCGATACAAAATCATGGCATCGGTGATGTCAATCACATGGAATTCATCAATGCAGAGTACTTTGCATTTTTCAGCATAGCGCTTGGCCACCAATTTTAAAGGGTCGCTCTCGCCCTGAAAGCTTCTGAGTTCATTATGCACATCTTGCATGAAGTGATAATAGTGATTGCGAATCTTTGGCACATTGATGTTGTGATAAAAAAGATCCATCAAAAACGTTTTACCGCGCCCGACGCGTCCATAAATATAAATACCTCGGGGATCAGCATATTGCTTGGCTTGATCGGGCACTTTTTTGGTGAGCTTTTGGAAAAACGATAATTTACGTTGATCCACGACAGGCTCATCATTTTCAATCTTAGCTTTTAATCGATCGTACTCTTCTGCCACGCGCAACTGAATCGGATCAACATTATACCCGCGCGTTTCTGTCTCCTTAAGATAGGCTTCCTTGATGGTTGACATTACTCCCTCCTACTGCTTTTTTGTTGTTGTCGTCTCTCTTTGAAAAACGACTGTATTAATGTGCGACACTCTTCGGCCAAAACCGCTTGCGTTATCATAACGCGGTGGTTAAAAGAAGCAAAGGTATTGACATTCAATTGTGTGCCAAGCGCACCGTGGCGAGAATCGCCTGCCCCAAAGATGATGCGTTTTAAGCGGCTGTGTACAAAGCTGCCGGCACACATCATGCAAGGCTCTAACGTCACATAGAGTTCGCAATCAATGAGCCGATAATTATTTAAAGCTTGCCCTGCTCGGCGAATGGCGACAATTTCAGCATGCGCTGTCGGATCATTTGTGGTGATTGACTCATTAAAACCGCGGGCAATGATTTGCCCATCTTTGACGATCACTGCGCCAATGGGAATTTCGCCAATCGCGGCCGCTTTTTGTGCCTCCACCAAAGCCTCACGCATGAAAAATTCATCCTGAGGCTGTATCTCTTCTGCCATCATCTACAAACCCCAGTTGAGTAAAAAGGATTTGACGATGTATAACCCAGATTGCACCAGCATGATCGCCAATAATACCACCATCGGTTTAAAATCAATGTTGCGATATCGCAATGTGAAATTAAAAAGGAGCATCAATGGCGCAGTTAAACGCCCTAACACATCCAGCACAATGCGCGCATTCGGGGACTCTCGAAACCAGCTGCATAACGACACACCAATGATGGCATAAAAATAGATGGTCAAAATGTCTTGAATGATCTCTATTAAAATGAGCCCAAGCACAATCAATGGCGAGAGCGCAAGGCGCATCAATAACATTATGAGCACATACTTAATGATGCCCGCTAACAGCACCACCACCATGCATGACCAATCCCAGCTGCTGAATACCGGCGTGATTCTGCGCACAGGCAATACAATCGGATTGGTGATGCGCACCAAAATTTGAATCATTGGGTGAAAGAAATTTACTTTCACGCATTGCAATAAAAAGCGAAGCAACACCAAAAAGCTGATGCAGTTAAACACCAATTTAATGATGAATTCTAATAATCCTGTCATCAGTGATCCTCACCTTTAATGGTTGCCTCTAAATCTTGAGCCAATGCTTCGCTGCGCTCAACCGTTGCCGTCATGGCAGATTTAACCACATTGAATAAAGCATCATTGTCTTTAAAAACGGTCATTGCTTGTTCTGTGGTGCCCTTAGGGGAACAGATGCTACGAATCAAATCTGGCAATGCAGCTTCACCTGCTGCCGCTAATTTGGCACTGCCGAGCATCGTTTCAACCGCCATGCGCGTGGCTTCTTCAGGATTCAGTCCCATTTGTGCGCCCACTTGCCCAATGACTTCGGCAAAATAGAAGAAATACGCTGGACTTGAACCTGCCACCGCAATCACGGCATTGATTAAGGATTCTTCTTTCACCCATGTTGCCATCCCACAACCTTCAAACATCTCTGTCACACAATTGATGCGATCAGCCGTCATATAAGAATTGGCATATAATCCCGTCACACCGTGCCCAACTTTTGCTGCCATGTTTGGCATCGCACGTACAATGGGCAGCTCATTAATCGGTAATAATTGTGTAATGGCGGACACCGTCACGCCCGCTGCAATGGAAATCACCACTTGATGCGGCTGAATGTGCGCACTCATCTCTGGCAACAATGCTGCAAAACCTTGAGGTTTAATGGCCAACACAATGTAATCCACTTCTGATAAAAAATAGCGATAATGCTCAAAAGTGTTGATGCCATACGTGGATGAAAGGTGCATTTGACGATCGACACTTGGATCAGCCACAAAAATGGATGCGGGTAAAAACCCTTTCACTAAGCCTGCAATGATGCCTTCTGCCATATTGCCACCACCGATGAATCCTATTTTCATGCCTTGTCCTTTAATAAATGAATGTGGGATTTGATTTTACAAGAGAGCGCGTAAAGTTGGTAGTTGGCAATCAAAAATGGTGCATAAATCAAAAAAAAATACATTTTGCGCAATCTTTGAGCAGACAAGGCCTGAAAAAGTTGTATAATGCACACCTCTTCTGCGGGAATAGCTCAGTTGGTAGAGCACAACCTTGCCAAGGTTGGGGTCGCGAGTTCGAGTCTCGTTTCCCGCTCCAAATTAAATCCTTAGAAATAAGGTGATGTGATGAAGACCAAATCATCATTATCCACAACGCTTTTTGCGGGAATAGCTCAGTTGGTAGAGCACAACCTTGCCAAGGTTGGGGTCGCGAGTTCGAGTCTCGTTTCCCGCTCCAAATTTAAAGCCCTTCGATGAAGGGCTTTTTTATTGCCTAAAATTTCCTACAATCCCTTTCCCCTTCCGTCTTTCTTTACATTTAAAAATATTATTTTAAGAAAAACACATTAATTCTGCACACTTTTTATGCATATTAAAAATATATTCCCTTTATTTTCATATAGATCATGATTTTTTGATAATTCAACAAAATTTGATGCAGATCATTACTTACATTTCTATACTAACCTAGCTATGGAGCCGATTTAACTTAAAATTAATTAACAATATCTAGGTCAATGTAAATTACAGTATGAATAAAGTATTTAAAATTGTGTGGAGCATGGCACTCAATCAATGGGTGGTGACTTCCGAATTGGGCAAATCACACCAAAAATCTAAATCAACCACGGTTAAAGCTGCGGTTGCTGGTGTTTTAGCGTTGATGGGTGCAAATGCATTCGCAGAAACCAAAGGCATCAATGGCTTTGAAGGCTTTGAGCCTGCACCTCAAAAAGGTGATTTGGTGATTTTAAACAATAACCAAACCCATGATGTGCCTTCTGAACATTACAAACCTGTCAGTGGCGTTCGTTATGATGAAAAAATCAGTGGCGATAAAAATGTATACTTTGGCGCGACAGACATTCAATATAAGCCCATTTTAGGCGTTGCAGATCCCAATTATGATCCATATGCAGATCACTCAGGTGAGCCTAAATATGATCATAATGGTCATTTGAGCCCATTTAGTAAAGGGGATCGTTATGGTCGTGACATTCATTTAGTGTCTAACAATGGTGCGGAAAATGATTTTAAAGGTGACATTTATGTGACGCCAGGCGTGAATCTCTACATTGGGGATCATCAAACTGCCTCTACAAATCTGTTAGGTCAAGACAATGACATGATCGTTGAAGGCTATACCCTTGTCACCATTGACAACTCAACAGAAACCTTAAAGAACTTAACATTTAAAAATAATGCTTCTGCACAGCGCATTGAGAACACACGTTGTGAAGGCACCAATACACCAGCAAGCTGTGATAACTCATACAATGGTTCAAATGGTGATGCATTAGGCTATGACATGAATCATGCTTATAACAATAGCATGCGTCCACATGATCCGATTTATGATGAAGGCGGCGGTGCTTTTTATATCCGTGACAATGCCGATTTAACGGTGACAGACAATGTTGAATTTTCTGGTTCAGCACAAGGCGCAGGCGCTGACTTTAATGCCAGCAGCAGTCGCTTTGCCTTTCAAAAAGACACCAACTTTACCAATGGTTCACGCATTTTTGCCAGTCGCTCAGAGGGTACATTAGAAGGTGCCGCCAACTTTAATGGTCATGGCGCAGGTTTACATGCCAATGATGCATCAAACATTCACATCACCAAAGAGACTTGGAAAGGTGGATCTGACTCATCTAAAGATAAAGGCTATAACACTGTTTCCACAGGCAGCACGATCAGTGCAGATCATGGCATTGAGTTCCATAATCAAAGCATCACCATCAATGATGGCTTAAGCTTTGTGCAAGAATACATTGGTACAGATCCTAAGACCAATGAATACTTATATAAAATCAATACAAGCTTCCCCCAGCGCTCTGAAGGTTATGCGAAAAAAAGCACACTCAATGTGGGCACAGCAGATCAAAAAGCCGATTTCACCCTTGCAAGTGGTGATAATATCTTTAACGTCATCAACAGTGATGTGAATGTGCATGGCAATTTTACTGCAAAAGAGAATGACAACTTAAGTTTCTCCATGATCCATGGCGCACTCAATGTTGAAGACACTATTTCGTTGTCCGCGAATGATGCTGAATTGGTCATCATCAACAGCACCATTCAGGCAAATGATTTCATTGTTGACAATGCAAATGAAAACGAAAAAAGTGCATTCTTAGGCAATACTTTGGACATTGCAGGTGATTTCACATTGGCAAATCATGCCCAAATTTATGATGCCAGCTATTTTGATGGCTCAAATGATGATCGTAAATTTAATGCACCCGGCCTTAAATCGCCTGAAAAATATGAGCTCACCTATGATCAATTGGTCGATTTCTTAAAAGATGATGCCGCCGCTGCCATTGATGTTGATGCCGCTGCATCTTTAACAGCCAATAATGTCAATATGCGCGATGCAGCCATTTATAAAACAGCCGGCGATGTTACAGTCAAAAGCACTATGAATGTCGAGGATCAAGCAGAATTTACCGCAACAAAAGGTGACATCAACATCGGTGAACAACTCACTGTTGCCAAAGGTGCTAAATTAGCCACGATTGATGGCAACATCACTTTAAGTGATGCCAAAGGCTCACAAGTGGATGGCACACTTGGCATTGCTGAAGGTCAACAATTTGATTTGACTGCCGGTAACCTCATCATTGATGGTCAGCAGTATGAATTTTTAGGCACATTGAATGTCGCTGATGGCGCAACGTTACAATTCAATGGCGCCGCTGATTTAACCAAAGAGAGTGCGCGCTTAAATAACAAAGGCACAATCACTGCCCTTTCCGGTGCAAAATTGGGGCAAACTTTGAACGATGGCAGCATCCATGCTTATGCTGACAGCGAATTTGGCCATGTTACCAACAATGGCATCATTCAACTTGCGGGTGCTAACGACAATGGCACTGCTGACCGTGGTAAAGTGACGTTTAATGGCAATTACATTGGTAATGGCGGTACATTGGTATTTGGTGCGGTCAATGCAGATAACATCAAGCGCAATACGACAACTAATGGCGCTGAAGTTGATCCGTTTGATACAACGCATAAAGATTTATTGATCATCACAGGTGATGCATCCGGCAATACGAATGTGATCGTACAAAAAATTGAAGGTCAATTCACAGATCAAGGAATTTTACTCATCAATGTCCAAGGCACCAGTGAAGCAACCGCTTTCCAATTAGACCCAAGCCGCGGTGTGCGCTCTGGCGTGACTGACTTTACAGCATTAGAAAAACGTGGCAATGATTGGTATTTAGTGGGCAGCACTGAGTTTAAGCCTTCCATTCCATGGACACCATTAGAACCTGCAAATCCAATCGAAAAGCCTGAAGAACCAAGTGAGCCGGTTGATCCTTGTGATACTCGTTCAAGTTCGGATACTTGTGCAGCACCGGATCCATTGCCAAAAGATCCAGAAGATGAAGAACCTGAAGCACCGATTGACCCACAACCGGAAGAGCCAAAACCTGAACAGCCTAGTAAACCTACACCTGCGCCGATTTACAGCCCAGAAACGGTTGCTTATTTGTCACAACATGCAACCGCTAACCACATGTTTAACTTAAAATTCCATGATCGTCTCTATTTACCGGGTGAAAATGGCGTTTGGGTTCATGCACAAGCAGGTTTTAATAAAATGCGTTCAAGTTTAACGCAAGATATTTCTGCCAAAATGGATTACTACACCATTCATATTGGTAAAGATTTGGTGGAAAACGAATTGTATCAATTTGGTGTAATGGCAGCTTATGGCCATGCATCGGGGACAAGCCGTAATCATCGTCATGGCATCAAAGCAGATATGGATAGCAACGGTTTTGCAGTGGGTGTTTATGGTTCATACACGCCCACTGAACATCGCTATGTTGATGCATGGGTGCAATATGCTTACTTACACAACAAGATAACACGTAAGAAATTTGCGTCAGAGAAATATAATTCAAAAGGTTTATTGGCCTCGATTGAAGCAGGTTATGCCTTTAATATTTCTGAAAACTCTTACTTCCAACCACAAGTGCAATTGACTTATATGGGCGTGAAGTCAGATCGCCATGAAGAAGCAAATGGCAATATTGTGACCAGTAATAGCGGTAATGTACAAATTCGTGTGGGTGCGCGTGTTTATGGAGATAAAACGCTCTTCAATGGCTCAACAACGCCATATATGGAGCTCAACTATTTCCACAATACCAAACCATTTAAAGTGAATGTACAAAATGGCAATGGCATGACCACCATTAGCCAACAGAATGCACGCGATATTTATCAAATTGAAGTGGGCTTTACCAGTCAATTGAATAAGGATCTTCGTTTAACGGGTGGCGTTTCTTATGCGCAAGGTAAAAAGAGACAAGACTACCGTGATACGAAAGTGCGTTTAGATTTACGTTATAACTTCTAAATCACTGAAAACACAAAGCCCTTCTTTACGAAGGGCTTTTTATTCTCTATCATCTCAGCTTTCTATTGTAAGGATCAAACCATGACCATTTGGGTGGATGCCGATGCGTGTCCAAAAGTGATCAAAGAGATTTTATACCGTGCGGCTAAACGCACCTCAACCATGCTCTATTTAGTGGCGAATCAAAATTTGTCCGTGCCCGCTTCCCCATTCATCCGCTCTTTGACGGTGCCTCAAGGCTTTGATGTGGCTGACCATGAAATTGTCGCGCGCATCAATGCTGGTGAATTGCTCATCACGGCAGACATTCCACTTGCCGCCGATGCCATTGCAAAAGGTGCTTTGGTCATCACACCACGCGGTGAGCCTTTAACGAAAGAGACGATTGGTTCACGTTTAAGTTTACGCAACTTTATGGATGAATTGCGTTCAAGCGGTGTACAAACTTCAGGTCCGCCACCATTATCACAAAAAGAGCGTCAACAATTTGCCAACGCGCTTGATCAATGGTTACAAATGCAACAGTCTTAATGGCTGCTTGTGCCAAAATGCTCATTATTCACCCAACCGCGTTTATACAACTGACCACTGAATAAACGCCCAAGCACATAGCCGCAATAATGTTTAAATCTGTCTGAAATTTCATTTTTATTTTCAATTTCTGCATTGATACCAATGTCCATCACACCATTGTCATACATATCGATGGACATTTTAATGTTCACAGAATTATTCCATTGTGTGCTGCCACCTGTATTGCTATTGGCATCTGCAAACACTGGCAAGGATGTGATGAATGAATTTTCAACACAAACAAATGTGGTACCTACACTTTTTAAAAAGTGACCAATGATCATTTTTACACTTTTAGTAATGTCATTTAATGCAGCCTTATCATATTGCTGACCGATGGTGTCGCCATTTTTATCCACTCTTGTGATGCAGTAATTTCAGCGATTAAGCCATCAAGATCTTCATTACTCAAATGCATGTGCATAATATTCTCCTTAGTATTCATATATTATGTTGTTTTATCTATATATATGATGATTGTTAGCACATTATATTTTGTGCTTGTATTTCATCTAATCGTGCAAACTATAACATTTATCATTTTTTCTGCAATTTTTTCTCAAATGATTAGAATCATTTCTAAGCTGCCTGTGCGGCAGTGAACAAGATAAGCGCGGCATTGTTCGTCATGAGTTATTTCTAAGCTGCCTGTGCGGCAGTGAACATTTCAATATTGCCACTAACCGCTTCCATACTTTTCTAAGCTGCCTGTGCGGCAGTGAACTCGTTCTGTGCGTGTAATTGCTCGTTCTGTTTTTTCTAAGCTGCCTGTGCGGCAGTGAACTTTGAACATGCGAACATTACTTAGCACCCAAATTTCTAAGCTGCCTGTGCGGCAGTGAACCCCACTTAGGCGGTTCGGGTTGCTCCCACTTATTTCTAAGCTGCCTGTGCGGCAGTGAACTTGACGACGCCACAATGCGTTTGCTTGAAAAATTTCTAAGCTGCCTGTGCGGCAGTGAACTTGAAGTGCTGAACCAATCTACCATCCTTCACTTTCTAAGCTGCCTGTGCGGCAGTGAACACGAGTTGAAGAACGCAATGGCACAATGGTGTTTTCTAAGCTGCCTGTGCGGCAGTGAACTTAATTTATTACTCATTTTTTAATACCTCATGTTTCTAAGCTGCCTGTGCGGCAGTGAACGAAATTGGCATTGAGTCCAATCTCATTGTAAATTTCTAAGCTGCCTGTGCGGCAGTGAACAAATGTCACCATACATAGCACCTTCATTGCCATTTCTAAGCTGCCTGTGCGGCAGTGAACATTGCATCAGTGGGGCGCAATGTTGAGACCGATTTTCTAAGCTGCCTGTGCGGCAGTGAACATGAGGGACAATCACACCTTCGATCACCGGTGTTTCTAAGCTGCCTGTGCGGCAGTGAACCTTTAGGCGGTGGGATTGGTGTACCACAATACTTTCTAAGCTGCCTGTGCGGCAGTGAACTCCATTGTGAAGTTCTGCACCAGGTTGCACATTTTCTAAGCTGCCTGTGCGGCAGTGAACGTAGCAACGATTGTTCCAAAACTTCCATGGCGTTTTCTAAGCTGCCTGTGCGGCAGTGAACATGCAGATTCGCGAATTGCTTCGCCGTTGGGGTTTCTAAGCTGCCTGTGCGGCAGTGAACAGTAAAATTTCGGCACAAAAGATAGGAAAAATCACTGATCGCAGGTAGTTTACCTGAAAAGACCAATGATTTTTCCTTATTTTATAAGACGCTGATTTTTATCCAAATTTTTAAAGAGCAAAAAACATTGGTTAAAATTCAGGAACGGCAGACAATTGTTCATGATCACTCAAACCATACGTTGTAAAGTTTGCCGCCTCCGTCGGTGATGGCACCCACTCTTTATGGATCAATAAATGAAAACGTTGATCCGTGCTTTCACTTTTCATCTGAACATAAGGCAAATCACAATATTCTGGCGTTTTGCCATTCAAATGTGCCATGGCATCCTCAAATGTCACATGCTTACGCTTAGCATAGCGGCGCGCTAAACGCTCAATGCTGCTTTTGACCTGTTTACGTTGATAAATCGCATAATGCATCACACGATTAGGCACCGGCTTAATGGAAGAGATGTGCACATAATCCGTCAAGCGTGACAGCCACAAACCTGCATTCAATGCCATTAATTCAGCCTCTGTCTTTGCAAAGATGCGCATGGTTTTGCCAAGACCGATTTTTCCCTGATCAGGCTCAAAAACATAACCAGGGAAACTGAACCCTATGCCTTTGTGCTGCTGACGATTGTGCATATCCACCAACGCAACATGCAGCTGTTTAAATGCCTGATTACGAATGAAATTGAGAGAAATATCCTCTTGCACAATGAATGTAATCTCTTGATAAAACTGCATACAGTTCCCCTACTCTTTCCCGCTCTGACCAAACACACCACCACGAATGAGTACCGCCATCACATAATGTTTTTGATCATCACGCTCTAATTCACCGCCCGTGGCATATGCATCAAACAATGTGAAGAAATCCTGTTTATCTTTCGGCGTACGGAACGCGCGGCCTAAATTGGTCACGGCACCATAAGGTTCAATGGCAATCGGTGCATTATGTTCAGTAAAGTTCGGATACCATGTATCAATGGTGCGCAGCGCATTGCCCACTTTTTGTGAATGCATGGCTGCTGTGCCATTGACGGCATATAAAATCTTGCTCTTTTTCTCTTTGTTGCTCTCATTTTTATCAAGCACCAACTCTTCACTCGGATAAACTTCCTGCGCTTTACCCATCAATGCATAAGCATCCACTTGAATTAAAAAGTGATCCCCTGAATGTTCGAGCGCGTTCGCAATATAATCAGCCAATTTTTGTAAATGTGTTGCGGTTTCTTTATTGTCAGGCGTTTTAAAGTTATCATTGATGCAAAAAGATTTGGCATCAAAAATCAATGTCTCTTTTTTCGCATCATTTGTGGCATTTAATGTGACGCGAACTTCAACCTTCTCTGCCCCAACGCGATTGCGCCATAAAAAACGACCATTGGCGATGTTATGCGCATAACGTCTGGCAAGCTCTGAGAAGCCAAAATCCTTCACATACTCAGTCACCATTTGACGATACGATGCCAAAAACTCTTTACTGTTACAAGCTGACGGATGCTCTAACCCATTGAGCACTTTTAAGGTGAATGACATTTTTAATGTGTCATGCGCAGCGCCTAAAGCACATGCATCGACGCGCTGTAAGTTTGCCTTTTCCACTTCTGCATCTAATTTGGTTGTATCTTTCGCAAGTGCCGATTTTAGGCGGTTTGAAATGGTACCGCGCACTGATTTTTCAATCAAAGCCAAAGGTTCTGCACCCGCTTTTTCACGCTGATCCCAACATGTGCCATAAAAAAATGCATCCGATGGCACCAATTTTTTCTCAAAAGACAACACGCTCGCAACCTTAATTTTTTCATTCTTAGACATATTTTTTCCTCTTTATTTATTGATTAAACGATTGTTATGATTGATTACGACAAAGATACAAGCCTTGCGCCTCATCGACATGATAAGACCAAAACAGTGATGACAATGACTCACAGCGATGCGGCATCACAAAGCGCCCAAGGGTCAACATGCTCTCTGCAAAACGATGCGGTGTCATATCATCACGCTGATTCAAAATGGGATCGGTCACCGGTGACAATGCCTGAAATCCCACACTAATGGGCACCAGCCAACCATGATCCCCAAGGCGAGAAGATGACCATTGTGCCCCATCGTTGTGTTCATTCGGCGTGGCTTCATGTTGAATGGCTAAATGGTCCAACAAAATCGTGATGGCATCTTTCTCAGGATTTTCTTCCATTGCCTTTGCCATCACATCACGCGCTTCCACTAAGACATTGCCCAACATTAATTCACGGGCAATGTGACGATGATCAGCACTGTCATCGTCGCCATCGATGCTTACCCATTGACACGCTTTGACAGACATCACATCACCGCTCGCAAACTTCATGCGCATCACATACTGATCACATGCTTTGACGAGCGCCGCCCGCACATCACTGCTTTTCATGCTTTTGCCCTCGACCTCAATCAGCAAAGTCACTTCTAAATTGCATAAAGGCTCTTCAATAAAAGGTGACGATTCTGCGGTATCATCCGGCTCTCCCTTCTCTCTTTTCTTTTTCAATTGCATAGGATTACGAGAATTGATCACAGAGTGCACAAAATCGCCGCGTCCTTTATGGGTACGCAAATGAAAATCATGACAACTGACTGCCATTTGCGTGAACTTCACACCTGATAATTCAGGATCAACAGTCACATGACGCTCTAATGCATGCATTGCCCCAAGCCATGCTGTCATCGCCGGAAAACCAATGGTCAAAGGGCTGCTCAACGCATTGGCATTGTGAATGGATAAATGCGGAATCTTTAAAAAATATCGTTTGGCCATCAGAAAAACTCCTTATCATTCGCTAAACATGCCATCACTGCTAAGCGAATGGCTTTGCGGGCAGGCTCATCTAATTTATGGGCGCGATCCACCGTTTCATATTCACTGACAATGCATTTGGTGATCATTTTTGCCATCTCTTGCTGCCACTCTTGATCTTCGCGTTCTGTTTGATACTGTGCATCTAGCCAAACTTTCTGAACTTTGGGTAGATTTTGATAACGCTCGTCTTTACTCCATGTTGCTGGCATCGAGGCACGCACTTGATACGCTTTACGCAAAATGACATCAATGATGCCGTGAATGATGCGGTCAATCGTCGCGCGCACCTCATGCGTGTTATAATCCTGCTTCACAAATCGATGCAGTGTTTTAAAGCGTGAATGCTCTTTTTTCAGATACAGCGTTTGTTTAAAGAAATCTGATGTTGGGACACGAACAGCACGTTTTTTCAGGCACGGTGGCAAGCATGGCAATAAATAGACTTTACCCGCCATTTGACTGTTAATGCTGCTGATGTTTTGCGGCTTTGTACCGCCATGACTCAACAAGGTTAAATCTAACACATCCTGATACGGTTCATGCCACTTGCCTTCTCTGCGGGCTTTGCGCGCCGCTTTCGAAAACTCTGAAAAGCGCATCTCATCAATCTCTGTTTTCACGCGCATCAATGTATTTGAGGAAGTCAGAATGGACAATAAATGATATTGCCCCTCGCCTAAGGGAAAATACACTTGCTTAAGTAAACCATCGGTTTTCAGTTCGCCATCATCTGTTTTAATCTCTAAAAACTCCTGGGCAATCTCATCAAAATTCAGCCCCAATCCTTCGATGTATTGCACCAACAAAGGATGATGAGTTTCAAAACCTTCAATCACAGTGCAATCATTCGTCAATGGCAGCATTAAAAACTTATACACATCTAACGCCGCCGCATTGCCATACACATCCGCGCCCGTCACTGTTCGAATATTACCGGTTCGCACATAACCATCATGGCTCGCCGTTGCTGTGGCCATAATCGGCGTACTTTTGGCACTCGGATGGCTAAATTTACAAGGATGTGTCGTCATGACGAGCTGTTTAGCGCGTTTTGCAGCATCCTCTATCCATATTTTTGGATGAAAATGATCCGCCGCTTCTTCCATCAATTGCGCAATCGCTTCTTGATCCTCTTTGGCATTTTTAATTTTCTTTTCCAACCAACTAGTTTGCCGTCCCGTGATGTATTCCTGAATGGATTCAATCATTATATTTTTCCTGTATTTGTTTATCTATTTGTTGTCAAATACCGCTAAGCTGCTTTTTCAGCAGAGTTTCACTCTATCACATTCAATCAGATATGCAATTGGCTGATGCACGTGCCACCATTAATCCTAATTGATCAGAATAGTGATACGAATGCGAAACATCATCAAAACTCGGCAACGAGATTTCACCATATAAATAAGAAGCACGTCGCAATATGGTTTGCTCATCATATTCCGCCCAATCCTCATGGGCTGTGGACAATAATGCCGCACGATAATCGCGCACCAACCATAAGCGCGACTGCTCTAATTCCGTCAATTGCAGTGGCATGATCTGATAATGGGTCGTGCGATCCACCCAATCGCCGGCTTGATCTTGCTCTTTAAAGCGAATGTCCTCATCTTCATACACAGCACATAAACGAATCGCCGGGCTACTTTGACGAAAACGGTAAAATCGCTGCGGCAAACCTGTTAAAAACCACACTTCATCGAGCCAACCTTGTAGTGGCTTTGCCCCCGTTTCCTCATAATCCGTCAATGCTGCCTGAATGCGTGCATGCTCAAGATCCGCAAGGGATGCATTTGATGCCAACTTTTCCCCCATTTGAATTCTTGCAATGGCATTGATGGGCAGCTGACCTTGATCATGTTCGATCAATTGCATCAAATCCTTATTCACTAAGCGAAAACGAGTGTTGTCCAACTCAAAACCTGGGCGCTCAAATGCCACATTTTTCCCATGAATGCCCTTTAAGTTGTATTGCATTAAAGCAATGTTCGGCGTTGCAATGTCTGCCTCTAATGGGCGATGACGGCGAACGCGCCCTGCAAGCTGAATGATGGAGCGATACGACGAAGGCTCAATCACTGCCCAATCAAAATCATGATCGCGCCCCACTTCCTCAACGGGCGTTGCCACTAAAATAAAGATCACATCATCTCCATCGGTGCCACCAATGTGTTGACGAATCACAGGATGACTGAAGGCTTTAGGCATCTCACCTGCTTTTTCTTTGCGGGATAATACTTCATCTAAATGGCGCTCTTGTACACTTCGAAGCAATAAAATTTGCCGAGAATGATAAGCGAGCACTCTTGGCACGATACCGTCTGCCCAATTTGCAGAGAGCAAATAACGCGTCAAATCAATGCACGGCGGAATGTTCGCAACCCGCACCACGCCAAAAGAGACTCGCTTACCGGTGGCGTTATCCACGGTATGATGTGCCTGATGAAGATCAATGATGCTCTCTTGAATGCGCGCAAAATAACGCTGCTTGCGTGAATCTTCGCCCGATTCTGTCAATAAATCATCGCACTGCACAATTTTTGCATGCTGCTTCACCACGGCTTCTAACAGGCGTGCCACACGTTTTTCAATAAATGCGTGATGGGATTGCTGATAGTTTTCCATCAACGGTTCAGAGGCGACTTGTGGCATCTTCACAATCTCTGCTTTGAACTCATCGACCCACATGCCGTACAGTGGCACTTTTTTAAGCTGACGAAACGCACAAAATGCTTGCCAACCCTTTTGATACGCATTGAATAAACCTTCCGCTAAGCTTGGCGGAATCGTGGCGGATGAGATCATCACTCTTCGCCCAAGCATCCCAGCTAAATGCACAAGGCGCGCAATCGGGATTAAATCCTCAATGCCAAAGTCATCCACTTCATCAATCACAAGATCAGAGGACAATAAACGCAAATATGGCAATAAATGACGCCCACCGCGCGTGGACTCAGTCGCTGCCATCATGTGATCAATGGTGCACACCAAAACGGGTTTATATAAAAAAGCTTGGCTTTTGCGCGCTTGATCCTGTGGGAAGAGTTGTTCTAAAAAATCCGGATAATATTGATCTTCAAACAGCACGGGCTCTTCTAACAATGACTCTAAAGATTCAGAGCCCACCTCTTCATAACTTGGGATTGATTGATCAGATGCCAATTTTGCTTGTTCATGCAGCGCTTGCACTGCCCGTGAACCAATCAAAACCGCCAATTCATCTTTCGCCATGCCCAAATTTTCACGATACGAGTCACCCGTTTGCAATGTGAGCGTGCGTAGTCCTAACGCCAATACATAACGCAATGCATCCCCATCATTGGATAAGGCTTGCATCATTTTGGCATTGGCAATCGTTTTGCCGGTACCGGTGCTGGCCATGTTTACCACAAACCAACCTTCCACCGCTTGATCTTCACTCTCTTTTTTGAGGCTACGAATCTTTTTAACCGCGAGATCTTGCCATGCAAATTTAGGCGGACTTTTGCGTTTGATGGCACGTAAGTCATGTGCTTGTGGCATCTCCAGCGTTAATAATTTCAGTGCCTGAATGGCTTTGAGCGCATGGGTATAAACACCCACAATGTGCTCATCTAAATACTGTTTCGGCTCGCGTGTTTTTCGGTCAGTGTTCGCAAGTAACGGCGTGCGCAGCTGCCATTGTTTATGGGGGATTATCTCTTTAGGCAATGAGGAGACATAATGATCCGCAAGCATCAATGCTAAGCGCGCATTTTGAATGATGATGCGCCAGCTGCCATCACTCATCACCGTCTCAATTTTATCCTGCACCGTTAAAGACCTAACTGCCCAGCGTTTTAATGCCCTCATCCATTCAGGAGAATCTTGCAATAAACCCTCTTTAAACTGAAAACATTTTTTTAGGCGCTTGTCATAACTCTCATCATATTGGTTTTGATAATGCCAGCTCACTGCCACTTTTTTTAAAAGCTGGCGTAAAGATGGCATATAATCTTCTGAAAAATTATTATATTCATTCTTCAACAGCAAATCCGGTAAACGATGATGAGACACCATCAACCACGCCACCATTTGTGCCATCGGCGGCAATGACCCAAGCTTTGTGAAATCACCATCTTTCAAATAAGCCGCCATCTTTTTTTGCAGCGTTTTTTCCTGCCAATTGCCCTGTGCAAATGAGGTGAGCCATGCCACATCTGTACTCACATCGCCCGATGTTTCCACCAATGCCCGCAGCAATAAACATGATATCCACTCATGACGAATCGGATCACCCTTAAAGTGCTGCGAAGTGGTCACCAATTTTGATTGAAAAAGATCCGAGCACTTCCCCCAATCATGGAGCAAAGCCGCCAGCGCCGTTAAACCTTTCATCAAATCCAAATATGGCCAATCATTCTCTGAATCCCGCACCAATAATGCGCGCCGAGTACTATTCACCGGCACATAGCCCATCTCATTAAAGCGGCTGCGATTGCCCACAATCCACAATAAATCACTGCGGCTACGGGAGCGAATCCAATGGCAGCTCACCGCGGTACTTTTTGAGGCGGTTTTACGCAGCAATTTTTTAACCATCAATAAGCCATCATCGGTGATGATGGTTTGCCAAACATTGTCGCCAATGCGGTTTGCATAAGCATCGAGCACTCGACGCGTGCGGCTCAATGCCTTTTTCTCACATTGACTGATGAAAGTGACGATCATATTTGCCACTCCTTGAGCGCGACAGATTTGACCACATTGAACATGTAATCAAGACATTTATGCTCAGTGAATTTTTGCAAAACCTGCTGACGAAACTCTTGCTCCTTCATATTCTCTTTTGCGCACACAAATGCCCAAGGCAGCACCACTGCATCTTTAATGAGATCTGCGACGTCAAAAACTAATGCGCCGCGGCGGGTTTTACCATGCATTACCGCAAAGCCATGCGGAATACCCAGCACCCATAAACAACTGGCCGCTAAACCATAGGCTAAATAGTTGCCATGATTTAAAAAGTCATTGGCTAAATCGCCTTCCTCGGGATTGCGAGTGAAACTGGTCATCGATAAATTTTGCGCGGCATATTTATACAATTGCTTGGTCATTTGCGCTTCGCTTAAGAGCAAATCACCCACGCGAGAGAGATTCGGTAAACGCGATTCAAATCCTTCTAATGCTTTTTCCACTGCAAGATCATCGGCATGAAAGCCTTCTGCTTGTAAATCACGATCCTTTGACCACACCGCCCGAATGAAGGCAATGCGCGCCCGCTGAAAATCTTTCGCTGCCATTAAGCGATGATGATCCTCAAACCAAAACTTCATCCAACCTTGCATGTATTCTGTGGGACGATATTCAGATTGTGGCGTCATCCATTCAATCTCAGTGCCCATAAAGAGCGGCGTGCCACCCCCGCCACAAAAGCCCACCAATACGCCAGCGGATGCCAGCATGCGCATCGCCGCTTGCGTGATCGATGTGCCCGTACCCAATAAAATCACCGTGGTGTTCGCAATTGGAATGTTCCAATATTGATTGTCTTTTTTTGCTTCCGTTAAATATAAAACGCGCCCATCTTTTTGCATCACCCGACAATGTTCTAGGTAATAAAGATTCGCGCGCTTTGAATGTAAAATCGCCTTGAGATCTGAGCCATGTAGATAATCCATTGATCGCCTCATTTATTGTTGTTATTCAATTCACTATAGGCGATTAAAATAAATTATCAAGTCATAAGTAACGCTCGATGGCAACGGCTACGCCATCTTGATCATTTGTCGTTGTGATGAAATCAGCATGGGTTTTGAGTAACTCAATGGCATTACCCATTGCAACTTTAGTGCCCGCGACTTCAAACATCGAAAAATCATTTTGATGATCCCCAATGCATATGATCTCCTCTTTTTTGAGCCCAAATTCATTGGCAATGCGTTGTAAGGCACGCCCTTTACTTGAATCTAAATGTAAAAACTCAAGGTAAAATGGCGCGCTCTTCACTACGGTATATTGCTCATAAAACGGTGCGGGAATTTGAGCTTCCACAAGGGCAAGTTTTTCTGGCACATCGGAAAACAAACACTTGGTATATAAGCGATGTGGTTCCATATCCTCTGGCGCGCGATAAATCAGCGGAATGTTCGATAAATAAGATTCATACACCACATAGCGGCCGATGGCAGTGTTCGGCGTATACAACGCACCCTCACTGATCACGTGCATGGACACATCAAAATTGCGGCTCAATTTTTCAATGCGATCATAATCTTCATGGGTCAATAAGCTCTCATACACCACTTCGCCCGTGGCAAAGTTTTGGATCAATGCACCATTATTGCTGATGCAGTATGTACCACGATTGTATATGCCCAATGCATCAATGTGAGGTTTCATGCCAGAAAATGGGCGGCCAGTGGCTAAAATGATCTCAACGCCTTGCGCTTGTGCCGTACGGATGCTCTCCGCCACTTTTTGACTGACTGCGTGATCAGAGTTTAACAAAGTGCCATCCATATCAATGGCTATCAATTTAATGCTCATACTACCCCTATTCGCTAGATTGAGGCTTCATCGTAACAAAAAAAAACTCGCCGCGGCGAGTTTCTCTATCATCGATTGATCATCGCCAAGCTTTGGGCAAAATGAACCCATCGTACAACGGCTCATTTAAAATGTAGGCTTTAAACTCATCGGACTCATAAGCCGCTTTGAGATCCTTTGCCCAAGGTTCGTCTTTCAGCGCCGACGGAATGGTGACAATCACCACATGTTCATCGGGCGTCTCTTCAATGGCCAATGAATCGCTGATTTTAAGCCCCATGCTCATGATGTAATTGCCATTGACCACTGCAAAATCTGCATCCTCTAACGAGCGCAAAGCCTGCGCCGGATCAATCTCTTTGATGTTTAAAGTATATTGCCCTGGCAAAATGTCTTTGACACTAAAGCGAATCGGATCAACCCCTTCACGGATGGTTACCCAACCGAGTTTTTCTAAAATGCGGGCGGCACGCTCGGCATTGACGGGATCATTTGGAATGGTGATGGTCATGCCATCTTGAATGCTTGATAAGCTTTGATGATGCTTTGAGCGCAATGTCTGCGGTGCACTGGCAGTATTGGCAAGCTTGATCATGTTTGAGCCCGTCAATCGATTGATCTCCTTCATAAAAGCTTCACTTTGGAAAATCGACGCATGCACTTCGCCATCTTTCATACTGCGATTGATTTGGCTATTTTGTGAAAAAACTTTTGGCTCAATGTGATGGCCTTTTGCCGTCATGATGGGCATGATTCCTTGAATGAATTGATCCGAATAAGTCGAAGGGCCAAACGCCACCACAATCGAATCTTGCGTGCTCTTTTTATCCTGCCCACACGCGGCTAATAATCCCATGAACAAAAACGCGATTGTGACTTTAAATAACTGATGCATGATGATTCTCCCTAAGTGCACGCAAGGCGGATTGCGCTAAATTGATGTAAACCATGTCTTCCATCGGCGGATTGTGTAAACCTGCGCGCACATCGCGATACAGGCGCTGCAATGGATTGTCCATGGACAATGAGCGCGCGCCCACTAAACGCATTGCTAAATCCACCACCTCAATGGCGTGATTGACGACAGCAGTTTTTGTCACCGCCAAGGCATCCCCAAGTGTTGAACGCGTTTTAGCATCAGCAAGATCCCAGTCACGTGCCACACCAAAGAGTAAATATTCGCTTTCGATGAGCTTTGCGCGCATTTGCCCAAGCTTTTGCTGCACCAAGGGTAAATCGCCAATTGTGCCCGTTGCTAAGCTATTGGGTGCATAATGGGCAGCAAATTCTAACGCTTCATTCAATGCCGCTTTTGCAATGCCGTAATACACCGCCGGAATGTGTAGCAACCAACCTTGTGGCGCTCTGTTCACCACTTTGGTCATCAATAATGCATCTTTTGGCAGTGACACCTGATCTAAAATGAGATCATGGCTGCCGGTTGCACGCATGCCAAGCATGTTCCATGTCTCTTCTATGCGCAATCCTGTATAGGTGCGTTTGACTAAAAACTGTCCCACTTCATCTGTATCATTAATGCGGGCAGAGACCACAAAATAGTCGAGCACAGGCGATAAGGTTGTAAATGTTTTACGTCCTGTGATCACCCAGCCAGATTCAGTGGTGCGCGCTGTGGTTTCAGGCAAACCGCCACGCGTTGGGCTGCCGGTTGCCGCTTCAGTGGCGGCGCTGTTGATTAAAGCACCCTTCGCCACCACATCTTTGGCAAACTCACGGAAAGTGGCTTCAGCCCACGGACGATCATCGCTCAACTGCTTACTCATACCAATGTGCCAACCAATGGCCAACGCGGTGGCAGCATCATTTGCTGCAATGATGGCTTGATGGCGCAGCATCTCTTCTAGCGTGACGCCAATGCCACCATATTCAGCGCTCAAGGTGAGCGCAGGATACGCAATGCGTTTTAAATCTTCAATGTTTTCAAAGGGAAAAGTGTTATTTTGATCATGGTGATGAGCGCGTGCTTTGAAGGCTTGAGCCGTTTTTTGAGTCAAAGCAAGACGCTCACCCATGGTGTCATGGGTGAATAATGTCATGTGATCTCCGAGAGAATAGAATTATGAGCGAACGCGTTTTGCGAAGTAGTTACCGATCATTTGAATGGCTTGAACCAAGACCACTAAAATGATGACACAGTAAACAATCACAGCGTTGTCATAGCGATTGTAGCCGTAGTTGATGGCCAAATCGCCGATGCCGCCTGCACCAATTGCGCCAGCCATGGCGGTTGCGCCAATCAGGCCAATCGTTGCCGTGGTGAAGTTTAAAATAAGGGATGCTTTTGCTTCAGGAATTAAAAAGTGCCACACCGTTTCAAAGGTCGATGCTCCCATCGCATTTGCGGCCTCAATGATGCCGTGATCCACTTCTAATAATGAGGTTTCCACTAAGCGTGCAATGAAAGGCGCAATGTAGATGGTCAGTGGAATCATGGCGGCAGATGTCCCAATGCCCACATCTAAAATCAAACGGGTAATCGGCATCACAGCCACCAATAAAATGATGAAAGGCAGTGAGCGCACGATGTTAATGATGGGATTTAACACATTATAAATTGCGCGATGTGGGCGAATGCCATTAGGGCGCGTCAATACCAAAATAATGCCAAGTAAGCCCCCTAAAATGACGCCCAGCACTAAGGAAACCACCACCATCCATAAGGTTTGTTGCCCAGCTAAAATAAAGCCCTCTAAACCCACAGTGTGGGGGATGAATAAATCTTTAAAAATTGCGGTTAATTGTTCCATGAAAACTCTCCTAATCCAACTGATTGTGCGTCACACGAACGCCATGATCTCTTAAATATGCAACGGCTTTTGCCACCGCATCATCATCGCCAATGAACTGCACAAACATGCTGCCAATGACGGAGCCTTCGATCTCGATCATGTTAGAAAATAGGAAATTAACCACCACTAAGCGGTTTAAAATGAGCTCATTGACCACTGGTGTTTTCGCAGAATCGCCCAAAAATTCCAAGCGGTAAATGTGATTAGGATGGGCATCATCAATGTTGCGAATGATGCTTTTAGGAATCTCATCTTCAATCAACGTATTGATGAATTTACGCGTCATCGGTGCGGCTGGATTTTGGAAAATCTCTTTTGTTGAACCCGTTTCCACCACAACGCCTTTATCCATCACAGCAATGCGGTTACAAATGCTTGTGACCACTTCCATTTGGTGCGTCACCATCATGATGGTGATGCCCTGCTCTTGGTTGATTTTACGCAATAAATTCAGGATCGATTGCGTGGTTTGTGGATCAAGGGCAGAAGTTGCCTCATCGCACAATAAAATGTCAGGATTGTTTGCCAAGGCACGCGCAATGCCCACACGCTGCTTTTGCCCACCGGATAACTCACGCGGATACGCATGTTTCTTATCAGGAATTTCCACATACGCAAGCAACTCATCAACGCGCGCATCAATCGCCGCTTTTGATAAATTGGAGTTGAGTTTTAAGGGGAGCGCAATGTTTTCTGCCACCGTTTTTGTTTCAAGCAAATTAAAGTGCTGAAAGATCATGCCAATGCGTTTTTTGACATTGCGAAGTTCTATCGGGGAGAGAGATTGGAGAGATTGGCCGTTGATGATGACATTACCAGACGTTGGCCATTCAAGCGCATTGACTAAGCGAATGAGGGTGCTTTTGCCAGCGCCGCTGTAACCGATGACGCCAAAGACATCGCCTTTGTTGATGGTTAAATTGATGGGGTGAAGCGCTGTGACTTCTTGATTGTTCTTAAGATAGCTTTTGGTGATGTTTTGAAACTCGATCATGATGAAGTGCCCGTGATTTTAATAAAGTTTGATCTAATAAAGTGGTGTGTGACATTTGCATAGAACAGCAGCACATCATTGACATTAACATTTGCATCGTAAAACTCCTGAATAAAATATTTTGCTTAAGCTCAATATTTATAGCATTAAGATTTTTGATGTGCAAATAATTTTTACATATATTACATATACATTAAATATGTGATTATTTTTCATTCAGATAAAATTTGTTTTTCATGAATCAACGCGCTATATTATGCGCTTCTAAAATCCATATAAATTATTGATTATTGTTTTAAATATATATTTAATTGATTTATTTTAGTTAAAAGTGCTGCACCATTGCATCGGAATCAGTGCCCCTGATTCCCATAAAAAAGGGGAAAACATTGTTCCCCTTTTGACTAATTTTTATCATTCAGCGCACTTAAAACAGGCAATCACCATTTAAGTAGCGCTCCACAATGATCGCGGCTGAATGGGCATCTAATTGGCCTTTCTTGCCTTTTTTAGAGGGTTTGATGTATTGCTCGCTCTCTTGCGAGGATAAGCGCTCATCCACCTCTTCCACTGGCAAACCAAAGCGCCCATGCAAGCGATTCATAAATTTACGGATCTTTTTGATGTGCTCAGTTTCTGTGCCATCTGCAGTGTATGGAATGCCCACCACCAAAACTGTGGGGGTCCAATCTTTTAAATGGCGCGCCACCTCTTCCCAATCGGGCTGACCATCGGTGGCTTTTAAGATGGCAATGGGCTGGGCGGTATTCGTCAAACGATTGCCCACCGCTAAGCCAATGTTCTTCACGCCATAATCAAATCCCACCACAATCTCTTCCATCACTTTTGTCCTTTGAAAAAAAATACTCTGCCGAGGCAGAGTATTGAAAGTCTAATGAAGATGCAAGTCTTTAGACGAATGATTTACGCGCATTGGCAAACATACGATACCAGCCGCTGAACGTTTCCCAATCATCCGGTTTCCAGCTCAATTGATCACGCTGATACACACGCTCAGGGTGTGGCATCATGATGGTGGCGCGGCCATCTTGAGAGGTTACGCCAGCAATTGCCTGTGGTGAACCATTCGGATTCAATGGATAGCGATCCGTCACTTGCCCTAAACCATCGACATAACGCGCGGCCACATCAATGTTGCCCATGCCATTTTTAAAGTGCGCACGGCCTTCACCATGACTCACCACAATCGGCATCATGGAGCCTTCCATGCCATTGAAGAAAATGGACGGTGATTTGACCACTTCCATCATGGTCAAACGTGCTTCAAATTGCTCAGACCCATTGCGCATAAAGGTTGGCCAATGCTCTGCGCCCGGAATGATTTCCGCCAACTGACTCATCATTTGGCAACCATTACAGATCCCTAAGCTCAACGTATCATTGCGCGCAAAGAAGCTTGCAAAGTGATCACGCAATTTAGCATTGAATAAAATGCTCTTCGCCCAACCTTGACCGGCACCTAAGACGTCACCGTAGCTAAAGCCGCCACATGCTGCAAGGGCATCAAAGTCTGTTAAAGAGACGCGCCCTGCAATTAAGTCACTCATGTGCACATCTTGCGCTGCAAAGCCTGCCGTATGGAAAGCTGCTGCCATTTCCACATGACCATTGACGCCTTGTTCACGCAAAATCGCAATGCGCGGCTGCGCCCCAAGGTTAATGTAAGGCGCCGCAATGTCTTCATTGACATCAAAGGTGGTTTTTGCAAAGAGTTTTTTAAGCTCAGGCATTTCAATCAACGCAAATTCGCTATCTGCTGCCGCAGGATTGTCACGTAAGCGCTGCATGTGATGACTCACTTCGCTCCAAGCTTTTTGCAATGCCACGCCAGATTCTGCCAATAATGTCTCATCATTTGCGCGAATGGTGAGTGTATAATCATCCACCACCGTACCGATTTGATGTACTAAATGACCCATGCCCATTGCTTCAGCAAGCGCAGTAAAGTTACCGGCAAAACTCTCATCAATTTGCACGACGGCGCCTAACTCTTCGTTAAAGAGCATGCGAAGATTTTGCTCATGGCTTGAACCATCTGCCAACAATGCCGCTTTTACGCTGCTTAAATCAACAGTCATCCCTAAGCGACCGGCAAACATCATTTCTGCTAAAGTCGCCAATAAACCGCCATCGCCTCGGTCATGATAAGCAAGCAATTCACCTGTGGCCACCATGCGCTGCATGAGTTTAAAGAATGCGCCTAAATGCTCGCTCGATACATCCGGTGCCACATCAGACAATTGACCATTGACTTGTGTTAAAGCACTGCCGCCTAAACGCGCATGCCCTGCCCCTAAATCCACCAAAAAGAGCTGACTGTTTTCTACAGTTTTGAGCTCTGGCGTCACTGTTTTACGCACATTTTCAATCGGTGCAAAGGCGGTGATCACCAAAGATAATGGCGCGGTGACTGACTTTTGCTCACCTTGATCTTCCCAAACTGTATTCATGGATAAAGAATCTTTACCCACCGGAATCGATAAGGATAAATCCTGACAGAAGTGCGAAACCGCTTCCACCGTGCGATAGAGTTTTTCATCTTCGCCCGGTAAACCGCAAGGCGCCATCCAGTTTGCGGACAATTTAATGCGGTTGATGTCACCAATGTCTGTTGCGGCAATGTTCGTGATGGCTTCACCCACCGCTAAGCGGCCAGAGGCTGCGGCATCAAACAAAGCAACTGGGGCTTTTTCACCCATTGTCATCGCTTCGCCGTGCGTGGTGTCAAAGCCCATTTTCGTCACAGCCACATCCGAGACCGGTATTTGATAAGGTCCCACCATTTGATCTTGATACGTTAAGCCGCCCACAGTGCGATCCCCAATGGTGATGAGGAAGTTTTTGCTCGCCACAGTTGGCAAGCGAAGCACATCATACGCACTTTTCACCAAATCCACTTGTGTGGCATTGAAGGGAATTTCTGACTCTTCCACCGTATGATCAATGCGTGTGGTTTTCGGTGGCTTGCCCAATAGAATGTCTAGCGGTAAATCCACAGGTTCATTGTCAAAGAGCGCATCTTTCACTTTTAACACGCCATCATCGGTGGCAGTCCCCACAACGGCAAATGGGCAGCGTTCACGTTCACATAAGGTTCGAAAACGCTCTAAATCTTCTGGCAAAATGGCTAACACATAACGCTCTTGCGCTTCGTTACACCAGATTTCCATGGGGCTTAAGCCCTCTTCCTCAAGCTTAATGTCACGCAAATTAAAAATGGCGCTGCGCCCTGCATCATTGACCAATTCAGGGAAAGCATTCGATAAACCACCTGCGCCCACATCATGAATGGAGACGATTGGATTTTGATCCCCAAGCTGCCAACAACGATCAATCACCTCTTGTGCGCGGTGCTCGATTTCAGGGTTGCCGCGTTGCACAGAGTCAAAGTCTAAATCTGCACTGTTTGCACCGGTTTCCATACTTGATGCCGCGCCGCCACCTAAACCAATCAATAGACCTGGGCCGCCTAATTGAATCAAGAGCGCACCCGCAGGGAAAATACCTTTTTCCACTTGCTGTGCTTGAATGTTGCCTAAGCCGCCGGCAATCATAATGGGTTTATGATAACCGCGCACTTTACCTTTATAAGGCGCTTCAAAGGTTCTGAAATAACCCAATAAATTTGGACGACCAAATTCATTGTTAAACGCAGCGCCGCCTAATGGGCCATCGATCATGATGTCAAAAGCGCTGCTGATGCGATCAGGTTTGCCATAACTGCCATCGTTTTGATACTGCTCCCACGACTGCACATAATTTGGGATTTGCAGATTAGAGACGCTAAAGCCTGTTAAACCTGCTTTTGGACGTGCACCGCGGCCGGTGGCCCCTTCATCACGAATCTCACCGCCTGCACCTGTGGATGCGCCTGCAAAAGGTGAAATGGCTGTGGGATGGTTATGGGTTTCCACTTTCATCACGATGTGTGTGAGTTCTTCATTGAATTGATATTCACACGCATCCGCATTTGGATAAAAGCGATCAATCGTATAACCTTCAATCACCGATGCATTGTCTTTATACGCAACCACAGTACCTTCTGGCGTTTTCTCGTGGGTATCTTTGATCATGCGAAACAGTGATTTTGGCTGTTTTTCATCATTTAAAATAAAATCTGCATTGAAGATTTTATGGCGGCAATGCTCTGAGTTTGCTTGAGCAAACATCATGAGTTCTACATCTGTGGGGTTGCGACCCAATTTTTGATAGTTTTCAACTAAGTATTCGATTTCATCTTCTGACAATGCAAAGCCAAAGGTGACATTCGCCTTTTGTAAGGCGCTGATGCCTTCCCCTAAAATGTCAATCGATTCATAAGTGCGCGCTTGGGTGTGATGAAAGAGCGCTTCGGCTTCATCAAAGGATGTGAGCAATGATTCCGTCATGCGGTCATACAACAATGTGCCCCATGCATTCAACTGTGCTTCTGTTAAATCGCCGCTCAATACATACGCAATGCCACGCTCAATGCGTGAAACATCATCAAAACCACAATTGTGTGCGATGTCAGTGGCTTTAGATGCCCAAGAGGAGATGGTGCCGATGCGAGGAGTGACTAAGAAGAGATGTTCGCTAGAAGAGAGCGCGGGAGGAGGATTTTGAGTGGCTGTTAAAATAGCCGAGAGAGAGGATAAAGAGGAGGATGTTAAGGGTTGTTTGCTTTCTATAAAATACCAATAGGTTGCGGTTATATTAATATCAGGCGGCAAATTCAACCTTGCTGCATTTTGTCGAAGCTTCTCCAATCTGAAATCGGATAGCGCCAAAGAACCACATAAAGAAATAATCGAAGACATTACTATTACTCTCAAATAAAGATGGCCAGAGAAGCGGATTATCATACCTGAAATTATCAGAGAAACAAACTTCCAACCCCACAAAAATGACCGAATTTATCAATTTCTTTATATTTTTAACAATTTACGCTATCCGATTTGAATTGCTTTGCACTCCCTTACGGTAACACGAGCACAGTGCCCACAGGCACACGCAATTGATTGCTTGGCAAGCGATTGATTTTCAACAAACTCTCCAATGATACCCGATAACGACGCGCAATGTCGGCAAGCGCTTCCCCACGCTGCACCGTGTGACGCTTGACTGCAGGTTGTGGTTTTGGCTTTACCACCACCTGAGCCGTTTGTACGTTTTGCTGAGATTCAAGGGATAATTCCGGAAACACCACTTGCGCATCTTTTGCTTGTGCTTGACTCTCTAAACGCACCTCTGGCACAGCCGGCGTTGGATTCGGGCGCGCTGTAATCGTGGGCGGTGGCACAGGCGTTGGATTCACCTTTTTAGGTGGCGCAACGGTACTGTAAACGAGCTCAACCGCAGGACGTTTTTTAAAGTACGCACGCACACCCTTCATCATATCATCGGCTAAACGATTTTGATGAGAAGCATTTTTTAGCTTTTTCTCATCATCAGGGTTTGAGATAAAGCCAGTTTCCACCAAAACTGAGGGAATGTCCGGCGCTTTGAGTACCGCAAAGTTGGCGCGTTCCACATTTTGCTTATGCAATTTAGTGTCGCGCTGCAATTGCGTTAGGATTTGAGCGCCCAATTCATGGGATGCCTCAATGGTGGCATCTTGCGAAATGTCTAACAACATTGATGCAATGGCATTATCTTTATCAGACATTTTCACGCCGGCAATGATGTCCGAGCGGTTCTCTTTTTCCGCCAACAAACGCGCTGCTTCACTCGATGCGCCTTTTGTGGACAACACATAAACCGATGCGCCCCAAGCAGAACGATTGAGCGCCGCATCGGCATGAATGGAGATGAACATGTCAGCCTTTTGGCGTTTTGCAATCAACACGCGTTCACGCAGCGGAATGAAACGATCACTGTCACGCGTCATCACAGCTCGCATGCCAGGCTCTTTATTAATGCGATCCCGCAATTTTTTACCAATCGCTAGCACCACATCTTTTTCACGCGTTTTGTTTTGCCCAATCGCGCCGGGATCTTTCCCGCCGTGCCCAGGATCAATCACCACAATCACATTCTTTTTAGGCACTTGCTTGGCCACTTGTACGCTCGATTGCTCAGCCACCACCATTTCAGAGCCGCGGGCAATCGCACTGTCACGCGATACGGCCGTTGCGCCTTGGCTGATCATGATCACCAATTCATAGCCTTGTTTGCCTTTGACTAAAGCCGTTGTACCCGGCACCGATTGCGTTAAATCCACCACAATGCGTAAATCGGTGCCTTGCTGCGTGCCTAAACGCACACCTGCAACATTTTTGCCAGCAATCGGCAACGATTGCACTTTATTGCGCAGCTGTGCATTCGGAATGTCCACCACCAAACGCGGCGGACTGTCTAAACGAAAGCTGGTAAAGGTTGTGCGTTCATTCAACGGAAAGACAATGCGCAGGTTCCCATCGGGCGTTGTGGTGCTCGCCCCTTGACCCACTAATGTCACGGCAAAAGCCACATGCAACGAACTGATCAAAACAATCAGCACACCGATGCAGCGCGATAATGTGTGTAAAGCCTGTTTCATCACTACTGTAAAACCTCTGGATACTGTTTAAGCAAGGCCAATGTTTCAGGATGGGTGGGTAAAAGGGCTTGCAGCTGTTCAAATAATGCACGCGCTTGATCAATGGATTGCTCCTCAATCAATAACGCAATGTAATGGCTGATGACATCGGGCTCTTTTAAGCGATGGAATGCTGGCACTATGTATTGGCGCGCTTTGACATAATCTTTTGCTTTAAAATATGCCCAGCCTAAACTGTCCATAATGGCCGGTTCATCGGGTGCAAGGTTAATCGCTTTTTGCAAATAACCCATCGCTTTTTTCTCTTGCGCCGCTGTTTTGGCATTTTCTAAGAGCATATAACCATAACCATTGAGGGCTAAAGGATCATCCGGATGCTTATTGAGCCAAGCTTTGAGCACCGTTTGCATTTGGGCAGGTTTTTGCATGCCCTCATACGCGATCGCCTTATAATATGAATAGGTGAACACTTCATAATTGGTCACCACATCTAAAATTTCAGCATAAGGCAACAAGAGCTGATAATCAAAAGATGCCTCAAGCATCTCTAATTGCTGATTATACAAATATTCTGCACGATCGGGAAATTTAGTGCGCAGTTCATCAAAAATTGCTAAGAATGTGGCATATGATTTTTTCTTCAATGCCATGTCAGCTTCAGACAATAAACGCACCACTTGCACATCGATCACATTCACATTGGGCAACACATCATACAAATCGCCCATGCGCCCCGCTGAACGTGCAAAGTCAGCCATTTTGTAGATCACATCCACATAATCGCCCTTGAGTTGAACCATTTTATCTAAATGATTTCTAGCAGCCTCACTGTCTTGATACGCAAAATAGAGGAACGCTAATTGCCCTTGAACTCGTGCATTATTAGGGTAACGTGCTTCGAGCCCTTTTGTGTACTGTAATGCACCGGAATAATCAAATTGATTGATGAGCCCTTGAGCATATTCAAGCTTTAAATCCACATGATCGCTTTTCTCAGCGGCCGCTTTCACAATGGCCAGCCCCTTTTGCGGCTCATTTAACAATGCATACACATACATTAATAAGGCGTAATTCACTGCGCTGTTTGGATCTGATTCAATCACGCCCGTTAAATACATCAAAGCTTCATCATATAAGCCATTGTCCACTAAGAGACTCGCTAAAAGTGGCGTCACATCCGGTGAATAATCGTTCATTTTCGCAATTTGACGATAAATCGTTAAAAATTGTGCCGGCGCAATCGCCCCTTTTAATTCACGATACAAAAAGTGAAAACCATTGTCGTCGGGTTGATCTTGTGTGTAGAGCATCGCAACACGATTCATCACAGCCGCCGCTTTACCATTGTCATTTAAATGGGCGTAAATGATGGCTTCAAAGAGCAACACTTCGATGTTATCGGGCTCATCTTCTAAAATTTGATTCAATAACGAGAGGGCTTTGAGATAATCGCCATTGACATAGGCAATGTTAAACTGCTGTCTGAGCACGTAGGCAATGTTATTGTCTTCAGTGACTTTTGCAAGATAATTCTCTGCAGTTTCTAAATCATTGCGTTGAAATGCCAACTCACCCAATAAGAAATTCAGCATTAGGTTGTCTTGCTTTGGCTCGTTTGCACTGGCGCTGCCCATTGAAATGAATAGCCCAACCACAAGCCCGAGTGTCATCTGTTTGATCATAATGGCGGTTTTCCTCTCTGATATTTCGGCTCAATTCTACACTAAAAAAAGCGGGGTTTCTTCCCCATATCGAATTCTTTGCATTTAGCTATAGCAATCTACAAAAATAGTCGATATGATCAAATGAATCGCAAATAAAAATAAATTTTACGGGGAGAGCATGAAATGAACAGGAAAGTTGCGTTCTTTTTATCGGGATCAGGACATTTAGATGGCACTGAGATTACAGAAGCTGTCACCTTGCGTGTTGCCCTTGCTCAACATGGCTTTGATGTGGTGTGCTTTGCCCCTAACCGATCTCAAACAGATGTCATCAATCATCAAGAACAAGAAGCCATGCCAGAGCTTCGCAATATTTTAGTGGAATCCTCACGCATTGCCCGCGGCAACATTGCCCCCATTGATCAATTTGATGCCAGTGAATATGTTGCAGTGATTATGCCGGGCGGCTTTGGCGCTGTGAAAAATTTCACGAATTTCATTGAAAAAGGCAATAAAGCCACCTTAATGAGTGACATCGGGCGCGCCTTAAATGATGCCATTACCCATCATCTTTGGATCGTTGCCATTTGTGCCGCACCATTAGTGGCAGCGATTGCGATGCGTGATGCACAAAAAGCTGCCACTGTGAGCTTTGGCGCCGCTGAAAATGCGGGAAATTTTTTACCCGCATTAAATGATTGGAATATCAACCACATCGACACGAAATTACACGAAGGACACACCGATATTGAACATAAATTAATCACAAGTGGTGCTTACATGTTCCATGAAGCCACACCTTATGATATATCTTTATGTACAGGTTTTGTCATCGAAGAATTATTAAAACAGTTAACACATTAGTCACATTGGAATTATTAGCGCATGAAACGTTTGAATATTGGTATTTTAGGTTTTGGTACAGTTGCAACGGGAGTTGTGGATTTAATTAAAGAAAATCATGCGGAAATTACGCGTCGTACAGGGTACGAATTCGCGATTGAAAAAATCTTTGTGCGCTCAATGGATCGTGACAATCCTTATGGTTTATCCCTCACCACAGATGTCAATGATGTTTTGATGAACCCAAACATCGATGTGGTGGTTGAACTCATGGGCGGCATTGAGCCAAGCTTGAGTTACATTCAAACAGCCCTTGATCACAATAAACATGTGATCACAGCGAACAAAGCCTTAATTGCCACTCATGGTAATGAACTCTTTAAGAAAGCGGCTGAAAAAGGTTTGATGCTCATGTTTGAAGCTTCTGTCGCTGGCGGTATTCCTGTGATCAAAACCTTACGCGAAAGCTTAATTGGTAACAAAATTGAGTCCTTAGCGGGCATCATCAATGGCACCGGCAACTACATCTTAACGGAGATGAAAGAGAAAGGTCGCTCCTTTGAAGATGCATTAAAAGATGCCCAAGCCTTAGGTTATGCAGAAGCTGATCCGACCTTTGACGTTGAAGGCATTGATGCTGCCCATAAACTCACCATTTTAGCTTCCATTGCCTTTGGCATTCCCTTGCAATTTGATAAAGTGTTCATTGAAGGCATCTCTTCTTTAGAAACTGAAGACATTCAATATGCCAATCAATTAGGCTACACCATCAAACATTTAGGCATCGCGAAATATCTACCCGAAGGCATTGAAATTCGCGTGCATCCCACTTTGATTCCAAAGTCCGAGCTCATCTCTAACGTCAATGGCGTGATGAATGCCGTGTTGGTCAAAGCCAATGGCGTTGGCCCCGTTTTAAGTTATGGCGCAGGTGCAGGTGGCAAACCCACAGCGTCTTCTGTGTTATCTGACTTAGCGGACATCTCACGCATGTTAGATGCTGATAAAGAGCACTATGTGCCCTATTTAGCCTTCCAAAATCAAGCGCTCTCTAATGCGCCCATTCTGCCACAAGCAGAGATCCACACAGCCTACTATTTAAGAATTAAAGCTGTGGACCAACCTGGTGTGCTTTCTGATATTACCCATATCCTAGCTCAGCATGATATTAGTATTGAATTGATGATCCAGACAAAATCTGTTGATGACAATCTCGCTAATATCATTATGACAACGCATGAAACGAAAGAACACTCGATTCTTGAATCCTTACGCGCGATCGAAGCACTCGCAAACATCCGCGGCAAGGCGAAGTTATTGAGAATCGAATCTTTCAGGTCATAGCATATTTAAAACAAATAGATACACACAAAACAGAGGTAAACCGTGAAATCTTCAGGTGCAGAAATCATTATAAAGTCTCTTATCGAGGAGAAAGTAGAATATATATTTGGTTATCCAGGGGGGGCTGTACTACCACTTTACGACACCATTTATCAACAAGATGAAATTAAGCACGTCCTCGTCCGCCACGAGCAAGCAGCAGCCCATGCGGCTGATGGTTATGCGCGCGTGACAGGCAAACCCGGCGTTGTTTTACTCACATCTGGCCCAGGGCTCACCAATGCTGTCACCGGCATTGCCACAGCTTATATGGACTCCATTCCAATGGTGGTCTTTTCAGGTCAGGTGGCCACAAGCTTGATTGGTAATGATGCGTTCCAAGAAGTGGACACCATTGGCATCACCCGTCCTTGTGTTAAACATAACTTCCTAGTCAAAAACGTTGAAGATTTAGCGATTACGATTAAAAAAGCGTTTCACATTGCCACAACGGGTCGCCCTGGCCCTGTGGTGATCGATGTGCCCAAAGACGTTCAGGTGGCTTTAGCAAAATTCAGCTATCCGAAAAAGATTGCCATGCGCTCTTACAATCCGATTGTCAAAGGTCATTCAGGACAGATCAAAAAAGCCTATAACCTTTTGATGACGGCAAAACGCCCGATGATTTATACCGGCGGCGGTGTGATTTTAGGTGATGCTTGTGATGAATTAGTCGAAATGGTTCAACGCTTAAATGTGCCCATCACCAACACATTGATGGGCTTAGGGGCTTATCCTGCTTCAGACCGCCAATTCGTGGGCATGCTTGGCATGCACGGCACCTATGAAGCGAACATGGCGATGCACAATTGTGACGTGCTCTTTGCCATCGGTGCGCGTTTTGATGACCGCATCACTGGCGTGCTTGAGCACTTTTGCCCACATGCTAAAATCATTCACATTGACGTTGATCCTTCATCGATTGGTAAAAATGTGGTGACGGACATCCCATTGGTGGGTCAAGTTAAACCGATTTTGACAGAGTTTTTAGAGCTCGTCAGAAGTGGTGAAAAGCAACTCAATCAAGAAGCCTTAGCGAAATGGTGGAAAACCATTGATGATTGGCGCAAAATGGATTCTTTAGGCTATGACTTAACGCCCGGCATCATTCAGCCTCAACAAGTGGTGGAAGCCTTATATAAAGTGACAAAAGGCCAAGCCATTGTGACCACCGATGTGGGTCAGCATCAAATGTGGGCAGCGCAATATTATAAATTTGACAGCCCAAGACAGTGGATCAACTCAGGTGGCCTTGGCACCATGGGCTTTGGTTTACCGGCAGCCATGGGCGCTAAAATTGGTTGCCCAGATAAAGATGTGGCGTGCATCACGGGCGATGGCAGCATTCAGATGATGCTTCAAGAGCTCTCCACCATGTTGCAATATCACACACCTGTAAAAATTTTGAATTTAAACAACGGTTACCTTGGCATGGTTCGCCAGTGGCAAGAGTTCTTCTTTAAGAAGCGCTACTGCATGAGCTATTTCGAGTCGTTACCGGACTTTATTGGTTTAGCAAAAGCCTACGGGCATGACGGGATTCAAATCAGAGATCCAAAAGATCTAGAACCCGCCCTTATCGAAGCCTTTAAGCAAAAAGATAAGACCATTTTCTTAGACATCATTGTGGATTCAGATGCGAACGTATTCCCCATGATTCCTGCCGGTAAAGGTCATCACGAGATGATTTTACGTGGTCGGGATAAAATGGAAAACACAACCGTTGATGGATTGAGCCAAGTATAAGGAGACAATGATGACGAACACAACTCAACAACCTATGCGACACATCATCTCCATCTTAATGGAGAATGAGTCAGGTGCCTTATCGCGCGTGGTGAATCTCTTCTCTGCCCGCGGTTATAACATTGAAAGTTTATCGGTTGCACCGACAGAAGATCAGTCAATTTCTCGATTGACCCTCGTGACCTTTGCAAATGCTGCAGTCATTGAGCAGATCGTCAAGCAACTCAATAAACTGATCGATGTGATCAAATTGGTGGATTTAACCGATGGCTCCCACATTGAGCGTGAAATCATGCTCATTAAAGTGAAGGCTGAATCTGAAAATGCCCGTGCTGAGCTGTATCGTTTGAACGATATGTTCCGCGGTCGCCTATTAGATGTCACCGAGTCAAGTTACACCATCGAAATGACCGGAACCGCCGATAAATTGAACGCTTTTGTCACTGCTGTCGAGACTCTTGGCATCATTGAAATTGTCCGTTCAGGTGCCCTTGGCTTAGTTCGTGGCGCAAAAGGCTTGACAATCAATTAACATTTTGACTATTACTATTAGCTGTTAGACTAAAAATAACAGCAACAAAAATTAACCGTTTAAAGGAATCGATTTATGAACATTTATTATGACAAAGATGCAGACTTATCCTTATTAAAAGACAAAACTGTTGCCATCATCGGTTACGGTTCACAAGGTCATGCACATGCACAAAACTTGAAAGATTCAGGCGTGAATGTGGTGGTCGGTCTTCGCAAAAATGGCGCATCTTGGTCAAAAGCAGTGAATGCAGGTCACACTGTGATGGAAGTGGCAGATGCAACAAAAGCCGCTGACCTTGTCATGATCTTATTGCCTGATGAAAATCAACCAGAAGTGTACGCAGAATCCATTGAACCAAACATCAAAGAAGGTGCTGCCCTTGCCTTTGCTCATGGCTTTAACGTGCATTACAACCAAATCGTGCCACGTAAAGATTTAGACGTGATCATGATTGCACCAAAAGGCCCAGGCCACACTGTGCGTTCTGAATATGTTAAAGGTGGCGGCGTGCCAACATTGATCGCGGTTTACCAAGACACGTCAGGTAAAGCCAAAGAGATCGCATTGGCCTACGCATCTGCCAATGGTGGCGGCCGCGCAGGTGTGATTGAAACAGATTTCCGCGAAGAGACTGAAACAGACTTATTCGGCGAGCAAGCTGTGTTATGTGGCGGTGCTGTTGAGTTGGTTAAAGCAGGCTTTGAAGTATTGACAGAAGCAGGTTATGCACCAGAAATGGCGTACTTTGAATGTTTACATGAGTTAAAACTCATCGTTGATTTAATGTACGAAGGCGGCATCGCGAACATGAACTACTCCATCTCTAACAATGCTGAGTATGGTGAATATGTGACCGGTCACGAAGTGGTGAATGCTGAGTCTAAAGAAGCGATGCGTCAAGCATTAAAACGCATCCAAACGGGTGAATACGCGAAAATGTTCATCTTAGAAGGCAAAACCAATTACCCTTCAATGACTGCGCGTCGTCGTTTGACAGCAGAGCATCCGATTGAAAAAACCGGTGCAAAATTGCGTTCTATGATGCCATGGATCGCACAAAATCGTTTAGTGGATCAGTCTAAAAACTAAAGTTTAATGATTAAAAAAGAAGACTGAATTCAGTCTTCTTTTTTTAGAAGTGAAAAGGATAAAATTATGTCTAATATTTGGACACCGGATAGTTGGAGAAAATTTCCTGCGGCACAAATGCCCAATTACCCAGATGCTGCAAAATTAAAAGAAGTTGAAGATCGTTTGCATCAAGCACCGCCACTGGTTTTTGCAGGGGAAGCTCGTACCCTGAAAAAAGCATTGGCAGAAGCTGCTTATGGACGCTCGTTCTTATTGCAAGGTGGGGATTGTGCAGAGAGCTTTTCAGAATTCAACGCCACAAATATTCGAGATAGTTTTCGTGTGTTGTTACAAATGGCTGTTGTGCTCACCTTTGCGGCAAGTAGCCCTGTGATTAAAGTTGGGCGCATGGCCGGTCAATTTGCCAAGCCTCGCTCTGAAGATTTAGAAACCATCGATGGCATCACATTGCCAAGTTATCGTGGTGACATTGTCAATGGCATTGACTTTACCAAAGAATCACGTACGCCAGATCCTGAGCGTTTATGGAAAGCGTATGGTCAAGCAGGTTTAACGCTAAACTTAATCCGCGCCTTTGCCACTGGTGGTTATGCAGATTTACACCGTGTCCAAGGCTGGACGATGGATTTCCTTGATGCAACGCCACAAGCGGCGCGCTACGCTGATCTTGCCAACCGCATTCAAGATGCCTTGAACTTTATGACAGCCTGCGGCATTCGCCCTGATTCAACCCGTGCCCTTAAGGAAGTGGATTTCTACACCTCTCATGAAATGCTGCTTCTTGGCTATGAAGAAGCCATGACGCGCGTCGACTCCACAACTGGTGATTGGTATGACACCTCTGCCCACTTCATTTGGATTGGTGAGCGCACCCGTCAATTAGATGGTGCACACATTGAGTTTGCCCGCGGCATCTCTAACCCGATTGGCGTTAAAGTGAGTCAGCATTTATCTGGCGATGATTTAATCCGCTTGATTGACACGTTAAACCCGAACAATGAACCGGGTCGCTTAACGCTCATCACGCGCATGGGGGATAAAAACCTTCTAGATTACTTGCCACAATTATTGCGCCGCGTGAAACAAGAAGGCCGCCATGTGGTATGGATTTGTGATGCGATGCATGGCAATACCATCAAAACTGAATCGGGCTATAAAACGCGTCCGTTTGACAGAATTTTGGCAGAAGTGACGGCCTTCTTTGATGCGCACAATGCAGAAAAAACACATGCCGGAGGCGTTCACTTTGAGATGACCGGTAAAGATGTGACAGAGTGCACAGGTGGCGCACAAAACATCACAGATGCTGATTTATCAAGCCGTTATCACACACATTGTGATCCGCGTTTAAATGCAGCCCAAAGCTTAGAGTTGGCATTTTTAACCGCCGAAAAATTGAATGAACATAAAAAAATTATGGCTGATTATTTAGCAAAATAATCCGTTCTTTTTAGTTTTGAAATGGGCATGCTAGAATATGCCCATTTCGTTAACTCTAGGAGTATGAGTTTTGAACCCTAATTTTTTAAGTTTTGAAGCACCCATTTTAGAACTCGATGCTAAAATCGAAGCCTTAGAAAGCGCCGCTTCCCAAGCGGGCGCTGATGTGAGCGAGGCTTTGTCTTTGTTGCAAGCTGAGCGCAAAAATGAGATTAAATCCATTTTCTCTAAATTGTCGCCCTCACAAATCTCTCAAGTGGCGCGCCATCCATTGCGCCCTTATACCTTTGATTACATCAAATATTTAGCAACTGATTTCCAAGAGCTTCATGGCGATCGTGCGTATGCGGATGATAAATCCATCGTCGGTGGTTTTGCGCGCATTGGTGATCATCCTGTGATGATCATTGGCCATCAACAAGGCCGCGATACAAAAGAGAAAATTCAACGCAACTTCGGGATGCCACGTCCTGAAGGTTACCGCAAAGCGTTGCGCTTAATGAAATTGGCCGAACGCTTTCATGTACCAATTGTGACATTTGTGGACACACCAGGGGCTTATCCTGGCATTGGTGCAGAAGAGCGCGGACAAAGTGAAGCCATTGCTCGTAACTTATTAGAGATGAGTAAACTTAAAGTGCCTACCATTTGCACCATCATTGGTCAAGGCGGTTCAGGCGGTGCATTGGCCATTGCTGTGGGTGACCGCGTAATGATGCTTCAATACTCCACATACTCTGTGATTTCACCTGAAGGTTGCGCCTCCATTCTCTGGAAAAGCGCTGATAAATCAATGGAAGCTGCGAATGCAATGGGCATCACGGCCGATCGCTTGTCTGATCTTGAACTCATCGATTGCGTGATTCCTGAACCTGAAGGCGGCGCGCATCGTAACCATGAAATAGTGGCGATGTCTGTTAAACATCAGATCCTTAAATACTTGAACGAATTAGAAGCGTTAGATCCTGACACACGCATGGAACAACGCTATGATCGCATCATGAAATTTGGACGATTCAAAGGGTAATTGCCCATGAGCAATCAATCTCTTCTCAATGAGCGACTTTTGTCGCTCATTGCTTTAATTGAGCCGCTCATTCCGAAAGTTCCTCTAAGTGTGGATTTTTCCGAATGCGCGGCCTTTCGTTGGGTGCGTGCGGATCACTGGATACCTGCGCATCTTCAACCGATTTCCCGCTTTGCCGCCATTGATTATCAAAACTTAGTGGGCGTTGAGGATAAAATTGAGTGCCTTCGCCAAAATACCTTACAGTTTTTGCATGGTTTACCCGCGAACAATGTGCTCTTAACCGGCGCGCGCGGCACAGGTAAATCCTCCCTCATTAAAGCAACGCTGACGGAATTTGCCGATCAAGGCTTAAAAATGGTCGAAATTGACCGCGATGCTTTAGATGATCTGCAAAAATTGCTCACACTGTTGAGTGAGTCAAATGAACGCTTCATCATCTTTTGTGATGATCTCTCCTTTGAAGCAAACGATGCGGCGTATAAATCATTAAAGGCGCTCCTTGATGGCTCTTTGATGAATCCACCCGAAAATATTTTATTTTATGCCACCTCAAACCGTCGTCATTTGCTGCCTGAATACATGAAAGATAACGAACAGGCACAACATGATCACAATGGCGAGGTGCATTTAGGCGATGCCATTGAGGAGAAAATCTCCCTCTCTGAGCGCTTTGGCTTATGGCTCACCTTTTATAGTTTTTCCCAAAAAGATTACCTCAATGTTGTCAAAAATTGGTTAACCACCTTAGATCCGGATTGTCATTTCACGCCTGACGCCGAACGCGAGGCGTTACAATTTGCCCTTTTGCGCGGATCACGCAGCGGCCGAGTGGCCATGCAATTTGCCAAAAGCTTCTCAGGTGCACATCAACTTAAAAACATGAACAAGGAATAAAAATTATGTCCACGTATATGGCAAAGGAAATCCGAGAAATCCCAGATGTCATAGCCAAACAAGGGGAAAGCAATGCCCCAATGCTCATTAAATTGGCCGAATTCATTAAAAAAGAGACCATTCACGGCATCACGCTATTAGGGCGCGGCAGCTCAAAAAATGCTTGTTATTATGCCAAATACATTTTTGAAACAGCATTGAACATTCCTGTTTCTATGGCCTCACCTTCTGTGGCATCGATTTATGATCGCACCCTTAATTTTAACAACCATTTGTTGTTTGTCTGCTCACAATCAGGCTCAAGCCCTGACTTGATCAAATATGCAGAAAATGCCAAAGCGGGCGGCGCAACCCTCATTGGCTTGGTCAATGATGAAAACTCTCCGCTTGCAAAAATGTCTGATTTTTTGTTTGGCCTCAAAGCCGGCAAAGAGCACAGCGTGGCTGCGACAAAATCCTACATTGCCACCATTTACGCCTTTGCCTCCATTTATGCAATGTTCTGCGGTAAAAATGATTTGGCCGATGAATTGTATCATCTGCCAGAGGTGATGGATCAAGTGGTGCACACGCGTTGGGATCAATTTTCTGATGCAATGGTCACAGAAGATCAACTCTTTTGTTTAGGGCGCAGCTTTAACTTCAGTACGGCTAAAGAAGTCGCATTGAAGTTCAATGAAACGTGCCAAGTGTTTGCAAAAGATTATTCATCCTCTGAATTTTTCCATGGTCCCCTTGCTCTTATTGAACGCGGCATTCCGATTTTGCACTTTTTAATGAATGATGAAAGTCATAAAGTGTCCGTGGAAACCACCGAAAAACTCTTAAATTTAGGGGCAAATGTCTACACTGTAGATAGCAAAGCCTTTGATGAGAAAACATTGGTGATTCCAGCATCTTCGCCACTCATTCAGCCAATGATTCAAACCGCAGCGCTCTACAGCATCATCGAAGAGATCGCCATGAAAAAAGGCATGAATCCTGATGAGCCACCTTTCCTCAATAAAGTGACCAAAACGGTTTAATATGGCGCAATCTCTCTTTGCTTCTCACATTTATGATGGTGAAATGCACCATCATGATGCGTGGCTCAATATTGAGCACAACCGCGTGCACAGCATCACAAAAAGCCCTGTGTTTTTATCCCAAAGCTATTACAGTGATGGCATGTTGATTCCGGGCTTCATTGATTTACAAGTCAATGGCGGCGGTGGCGTACTCTTTAACAATGAGCCAACACTAGAAGGCATCCGCACGATTGTCAATGCGCATCGCGCCCTTGGCACGCATCATATGATGATCACTTTGATCACCAGTGATGATGACACCATTGCCCGTGCTTTAGATGCTGTGGAAGCTGCTATGGAAGAGAAACTACCGGGGTTATTGGGCATTCATTTAGAAGGCCCGATGATCAATGCAGCAAAACGCGGCATTCACTTTGAAAAAAACATTCATCCATTGAGTGATGAACTGCTGCAAAGTTTAACGCAACGCAACCTTGGTAAAGTGATGATCACGCTCGCGCCTGAGATTGTGCCCCCATCGATGATTCAATCCTTAACGGATGCAGGCATCATCGTGTTTGCAGGGCACACGCACGCAACGGCTGATGAGGCGCAAAGTGCCCTCAATCATGGCTTAAAAGGTTTTACCCATCTCTTTAATGCAATGCCGCCAATGCTGTCACGCGAGCCTTCCATTTTAGGCGTCGCATTGAGTGACCAAAACAGTTATGGTTCCATCATTCATGATGGCATTCATGTCGATCCGATTATGGTTAAAATTGCCATTGAGGCTAAACACCCTGACAACATTGTGCTCGTCACGGATGCAATGGCAACCTTAGGCAGTGACTTAATGCACTTTGATTTTAATGGGCACACCATTTATCGTGAGGAAAATCGCCTCGTGAATCACGAAGGCAAGCTTGCTGGCGCGCACATTGATCTATATTCATGCATTCAAAATACGATGGCGCTAAATTATTCTTTTGAAAAAAGTTTACAGATGGCAACGCGCAATCCTTCGACAGTTTTAGGGCTTTATCCGACCGTGGGTTCACTCAAAAAGTGCGCAAATGCTAACGTGAACCACATCAATGGTGATAAAATAACGCCCCTTCTGTAACAACCTCAATTGGCGAAAATCAATTATGAGCGGTTTAATTTTTATCATCATCTGTCTTGGAGTAGGCAAGCTACTCTCCCGATTAACCAACCCCCAAGAACTCATCCGAACCCTGAATCTTCTCGTTGTCCGTGTGGCATTGCCTGCATTGATTCTCGATAAAATTCACACCATTAATCTAGAAGGTGATGCCTTCTTCCCCATTTTATCCCCATGGATAGCCTTTATTGTAGCGGTTGGCGCCATCTATGCCATCCGCTTTTTTATTCCCTTCTCGAAAGTCACCACAGGCTGCTTGATCCTCATTTGTGGTACAAGTAACACCTCATTTGTGGGCTTTCCTTTACTGCAAGCCATTTTAGGGCATGATTCACTCAATGTGGCCATCATTGTGGATCAATCAAACCTCATATTGCTCTTTACCATGGGGATTTTGGTGGCCAATCTTTACTCTGGCACCTCAGTGAATTTTAAACAGATCTTCCTGCGTTTACTCATCTATCCACCCGTTGTGGCACTCATTTTAGGTGTATTATTGCGCCCGATCGAATATCCTGAAGCCATTGAATATGCCTTAAGTTCTTTTGGCTCATTGTTAACCCCCTTAACCATGCTCTCCATTGGCTGTAGTTTGAGCTTACCGCGCGATAAAAGCATGATCAAAATGATCTCCATTGGGCTCATTGTGAAATTGATCATCATGCCGTTATCCATCGCCATTCCTGCCCTGTTCATCTTTGATCACATCTTAAGCCCGATGACGGCGATGGTGACGATTTTAGAGATCGGTATGGCGCCTATGGTGATGAGTGTCATCATTGCGGCGGATAAAAACTTAGATCCTGAGCTGGCAAATTTCCTCACAAGTATCGGGATTCCCGTCTCGTTTGTGACGATCGTCCTTTGGCATTTGATCATTCCCCTCGTTTAATTTAGCCCTTAAAATTTACCTATTGACAGCTTTGCTATACTCTTAGAGGGATAAAAATTTCTCATCTTAAAAAGGGTAATGGCAATGCTGATCGATTGGTTAACGCTTTATTATACAAAGCATATTGGCGCAAAACGATTGATGCAATTGGTGGCACATTTTGATTCTGCCACCCTTGCAGTCAACGCCTCTAACAGTGACTGGCGAAAAGCTGGCATGACAGATCAAGTCATCGCCGCACGGGCGGATTCATCTCGCAAAAAGGCAGAATCTGCCCTTTTATGGATGGAGAGTGACCCACTCAATCATATCATTGTGGTGACCGATGAACGTTATCCTGAATTGCTGCGCATTTGTGATGATCCGCCAGCGCTCTTATTTGTGCGCGGCAATCCGGATATTTTAGCAAATCCGCAGCTTGGCATTGTGGGCACGCGTCACCCCACAAAAGAAGGCGAGCAAAATGCCTATCATTTTGCAAAACAATTAGGAGAATATGGGCTCACCATCACAAGTGGCCTTGCCATGGGGATTGATCAATTTGCCCATGATGGTACGCTTGCGAGTCCCTCACCCACCATTGCGGTGCTTGGCACGGGATTGAATGAAATTTATCCGAAACACAATCGCCCATTGGCAGAAAAAATTGTGGCACACAATGGCGCATTGGTCAGTGAATTTCCGCTCCATACGCCGCCGATTCCAAATAATTTCCCTAAACGCAATCGCATCATTGCCGGTTTATCCTTAGGCGTTTTAGTGGTGGAAGCGGCCGATCAATCGGGCTCCCTCATCACCGCACGCTTAGCGAATGAATCGAGCCGCGAAGTGTTTGCCATTCCAAGTTCCATTCACAATCCTCAATCAAAAGGGTGCCATCGCCTCATTCGTGAAGGGGCAAAATTGGTGGAATCCACCTTTGATATTTTCTCCGAGCTCAAACATTGGCTGCCGAATGCTCAAGCGGTTGAACCGACGCAAACAACCCTCACGCCATTGCAACCGGTGCGTAAAATTGTGCCTGCGCCCACTGATCCCATTGAACGTCAAATCTTTGAGCTGCTCACCGAACCCCTCACCATCGATGACATCGTGGTGAGAACACAACTTGACACACACATTGCCACACAAGCCATCATGATGATGGAACTTGAAGGCACCATTGTGCGTCAAGATTCTCAACACTTTATACAAGGAACTGTGTAATTTATGAAAAAACTTCTCTTATCCGCCCTCTTTGCGTCAAGCTTATCCCTAAGCTTTGCAGAGCTCAACGTGGTGACATCCTTTTCCATTTTAGAAGACATCACTGCGAACATCGGGCAAGATAAAGTCAAAATCACCTCCATGATTAAGCGCAATCAAAACCCGCACAATTATGAGCCCACCATGTCTGACATTCAGAGCCTATACAATGCGGATTTACTCATCATCAATGGGCTTAATTTCGAGCATTGGCTCAAGCGCGCCACAAAGCAATCAAACTTTAAAGGCGAGATTGTGACCGCAAGCGATGGCATCAAAGTGATTCATTTAGCAGAAGATGAACAGCATCACCATCATCACGACCATGATGATCATGATCACGAGCATCACCACGATCATGGGGACACTGATCCACATGTGTGGCAAAATCCACTCAACGGCATCATCATGGCCAACAATATTGCCAAAGCACTCTCTGAGAAAGATCCTGAAAACAGCGAATTTTATGCCAAAAATCTAGAAGCGTATCAAGAAAAGTTACATCAAGTGGATCAAACCATTATGCATTCGCTCAACGATAACCCAAGCCAACCACTCAAAGGCATCGTGCTCCATGACAGTTATCGTTATTTCTCTGAGCGCTATCCGATGATGTTCTTCCCTGTGCTCGATGCCCATAGTTTAAGCGAGCCTTCTGTGAAAGTGTTTGCGGGCATTCAAACCATGATCAAAGACAATCAAATTCCTGTGATTTTCTCTGAATCCATGGAGCAAAGCCGCTTTGTGAATACAGTTGTGAAGGATTATCACATCACCGATGGCGGTCAACTCATCTCTGACACCATTATGCCAAAAGGCGAGCCTTGTGACTCTTACATCGGTTTATTAGAGTGTAATTTAAACACCATCAATCAAGCCTTTGACAAAGTGCGCAAAGCGAAAGATGAGTCAGGATTGCTCTAATGTCAACAATGCTTCTTTTCGATGCAGCCCGCCTGCATAGCCGACCAACGCGCCATTGCTGCCAATCACACGGTGACAAGGCACCAATATACTCAGGGGGTTCTTCCCATTCGCGCTAGCAATAGCGCGGATGGCCCTTTCATTGCCATATCGCACCGCTTCAGTTTTATAACTGATGGTTTGCCCATACGGAATCTCTAATAAAATTTGCCACACCGCCTGTTGAAAGGGCGTGCCAGACAACACCATCGGCACCGTAAAATCTGTCCGTTTCTTTTGAAAATACTCTTCTAACTCTTCCATCAATTGCGATAACACAGCATGATTGCCCGCTTTTGCGGTCACTTGATGACGTTTTTCCATGCGCTGAATGGCACTGAATGCATCCTCTTCCACAAAATCAACCGCACACACGCGATCCCCAAGTGCGCACAATACCATTTGCCCAAGAGGTGAATCCATATACATATAGGTTAAATCCATATTGCCTCCATCAAAAAATCCTCCATGAAGGAGGATTTTATCGATTCATACGGTCAATGACACTTTATTTATTAAAGAAGATCAATGTCCATGGCATCACATAAGCTTGTAAGATCGTCAATAAGCCCACAAAGCTACAGAAGATCAAGCTGTGTTTCACCGTGAATCTAAAGAGCTCAGACTCTTTACCCACAATCCCTGTTGCTGCACATGCCACCGCAATTGATTGCGGAGAGATCATTTTACCCGTCACACCCCCTGTGGTATTTGCCGCAACCAATAATTCAGGCGTCACATTGAGCTGATTGGCAACGTTTGCTTGCAATGAGCTAAAGAGCGCATTTGATGATGTATCTGAACCCGTTAAGAATACACCGAGCCAACCTAAGAATGGCGCGAAGAATGGGAACAATACGCCTGTTTGTGCAAGGAGCAATGCCAATGTTGAAGATAAACCTGAATAGTTCGCGATAAAGGCAAAACCTAATACCAAACCAATGGATAAAATTGGCATTCTGAGTTCATACAGTGTTTCTGTGAAGGTTTTGATGCCATCAGTGACCTTCATGCGTAAAATCACCATAGAGATCACACATGCAATGAGAATCGATGTACCCACTGCCCCCAAAATGTTTAAGGTATAAACAGCTGCATATGCTGTCGGTTCTTCAACGATGGGCGCTGCCTTCATCACTAAATTGTGTAAAAATGGCACTTCAAATTTGAAGGTGGCAAAGGTTAATAATGCTTGAACAGATTTAAAGCTCCACAATGTTACCATGATGGTCAATACGATGAACGGTGACCATGCAATGAAGATTTGTTTCATGGAATAACCACTGGCTTGTCTTGGCGATGGTTTTCTTTGACCGTCAAATGTGAAGATCTCTTTAGGCTGCCAAACGCGAAGGAACAAGGTTAAGCAGACGAGGCTCACCAATGCAGAGGTGATGTCTGGCAATTCTGGGCCCACAAAGTTCGCCGTTAAGAATTGAGTGATGGCAAAGGAAACGCCGCTCACTAAAACAGCTGGCCACGTTTGACGCACACCGCGCCAGCCATCCATCATTGCCACTAACCAAAACGGTACGATGATGGATAAAATCGGTAACTGACGACCCACCACTTGACCAATATGGAATGCGTCTAAATGAGACACTTCCCCTGCCACAATGATCGGAATGCCCATTGCGCCAAATGCAACAGGTGCTGTATTGGCGATCAAACATAAACCGGCTGCATACAAAGGTTTAAAGCCTAAACCCACCAACAGTGCAGCTGTAATGGCAACCGGTGCACCAAAACCTGCCGCCCCTTCTAAGAAGGCACCGAATGCAAAACCCACCAATAACAACTGTAAGCGTTGATCTTCGGTAATGGAGATGATCGATGAGCGGATGATGTCAAACTGCCCTGTTTTCACAGCAATCTTATACAAGAAAACGGCAGTGATGATGATCCACGCAATCGGCCATAAGCCATACACAAAGCCATAACCTGAGGCTGCAAATGCCATAGTCACTGGCATGTCGTAGACAAAAATTGCCACTAAAATGGCCATCGACAATGTCAATAATCCGGCTAAATAGCCTTTAATTTTAAAAACCGTCAAACACAAGAAAAACGTTACAATTGGCAATACAGCAAATAGTGAGGAGACACCCAGATTCATAATGGGTGTGTAATTTTGCATCCATGTCATAAAATACCTCTGTCAAAAAAAGGCTAGTTGAAAGACCGATCTACCACAATATAGATCGGCATAATTTACAAGTTACAGATAGATGAATGGTTTAACTAATCTGAACAGTGATTGAGCAAAGCTTCAATGCTGTGATACTCAATGCCGGAATGTTCAGTTAAACCCATTTGGCAAGTGCGGCTCATGGAAACCCCATGTTCGCAGTTGCTTGGAATGTTCTGCTTTAATAAACGCAATGCATTGGCATTGAGCTCTGGCAAAAACATCCCCTTATTACCCGCATATCCACAACACGCAATGTTGGTGAAGTTCAGCGAATCCGTGCAAGCGGCCGCTAATTGTGTGAGCGCGGTGCCGCTGTTCATTTTCGTGGCCGAACATGGAATATGCAGGGATAATTGCTCACGCTTATGCACGATGGTCAATTTTGGCAACACAAAGGCTGCTAAAAATGAGGCGGCATCATACAATTTTAAGCGTGCATCAATCAAGCCTTGTTCTTGCGCATCAAATAAGCGCAAGGCGCACGGTGCATTGTCAATATAAACAGGATATTGTCCATCTTGACTCGCTTGTAATAACGCTTGGTTCACGCGGTTTGCCGCGCGCTCACTGGCTAAAACTTCTTTGAGTGAATCAAAGGGTTGCCCGCAGCACAGTGATTGATAATCCTCTGGGAAAATGGCACGGTAACCGGCCTTTTTAAATAAGGACAATGTGTGATCTGCCACCGATGTTGCCTCTTTTGTGCCTTCTGCAAAGGTGCGATTGACACAGGAGACAAAATAGACCACAGGCGTTTGATCGGTCGCCACAATTGGCGCAATGGGCTTGGCAGCTTTTGGCAAATGCTCTGGCAAAATCGGAATGCCCTTAAACACAGAATGTAGGGATTTTGTGATCCCATGACTGCGTTTTGCGCCCAATACATGAGCACCTTTGAGCATTGTGCGCGCTGTTTTGCTTAAAAAGTTAATGTGGGACTCTGCATAATTGGCTAAATCCGGTTGGCGATTGGCAGTTTTCAGAGATTTCATCATCTCGCCGGTATTGATACCAATGGGGCAACGGGTGGCGCACATGCCGGTTGTGGCGCATGTATCAATCCCCATGTAGGGATAGACTTTTTGAATGGATGCCAATAATTCAGGATGCTCGCCGGTGCGTGTTAAATGCTCATGCTGACGCCACAACACAATGCGCTGACGTGGCGTTAAAGATAAACCATCGGATGGGCACGCAGGCTCGCACAAACCACATTCAATGCATTGATCAATGATGGGATCAGATTCTGGCATCGCTTTGAGTTTCTTCAAGTGCAAATGCGGATCATCGGTGATGATGACATCAGGATTTAAAATGCCCAAGGGATCAAACAGCGCTTTGATGCTGCGCATGATGCCATAAGCATCCTCTCCCCACTCCACTTTCACAAAGGGGGCAATGTTGCGCCCTGTGCCATGTTCGGCCTTTAAAGAGCCATTGAAGTCAACTGCCACAATTTCAGCCAGCGCCGCCATAAAGCCGTTATAACGGGACACTTCAGCGTCACTGTCAAGCTTTGGCGTTAAGATGAAATGGAGATTACCCTCAAGCGCATGCCCCATGATCATGCCTTCTTCATAGCCATACGCTTTCAATAGCTTTGTTAAAGCGCGCATACCTTCAGCTAAGCGTTCAATCGGGAATGCCACATCTTCTGTGATCAAATTACTCCCAAGGGGACGATTGCCGCCAATGATTGGCAATAAGCCTTTACGCACGCTCCAATAAAGATCCGTGACTACGGTATCTTTTGAAAATGTGCTGTGCTCCGTTGCCCCATGATCCGCCACCAATTGATTTATGAAGGCAATTTGTTCATCAAGCATGGCATCATCTTTCGCTTTCGTTTCAATGAGCAAACAACCTGAATCTTCCGGAATCTCTTGATAGAAAAAGCTTGGCAAACGATCGATAATATTTTCACCCACACAGCGAATGCTACGCGCATCAAGCAACTCCACAGAATCCACAGTCGCTTGCTGACGAAGCGCAGTGACGGCATTGCAGCAATTGTCTAAATCATCAAAATAGATCAGTGCGGAAGCTTTATGAGGATGATCCACCACCGTTTTATAGGTGATTTCACTGATAAAACCTAAGGTGCCTTCTGAACCGATCATCAAATGGGTGAGCATGTCAATCGGATCATCAAAATCCACCAACGCATTGATGCCATAACCTGTGGTATTTTTCAGGCGATATTTATGACGAATGCGCGATTCAAGCTCAGGATTGCTACGAATTAAATCAGATAATCCCTTTAACTCTGCCAAAAATTGCCCGTGTGAGGCTTTAAAATCAGCAATGCTTTTTGCATCCGCAGTGTCTAAAATTGTGCCATCTGCAAGGATCACGCGCATCGTATCTAATGTGTGATAACTGTTGTCTTTTGTCCCACAACACATCCCACTTGAGTTATTTGCAGCAATCCCACCAATCCTTGCGGTATTGATGGTGGCAGGATCGGGTCCAATCTTCCGACCAAAAGGCTTGAGGATGAGGTTCGCATTTGAACCAATCACCATCGGGCGCAATTTGATTTTATCGCCCTTGTCCAAAATTTTGGCATCCACAAATTCATCACCTAACAACACCAAAATAGAATCTGACGATGTTTGACCCGACAATGAGGTTCCTGATGCCCGAAAAGTGATCGGCAAATGATATTGTGCCGCAAGCTGCATAATATTTAACACCTCTTTTTCGTTTTGTGCACGCACCACAACCTCTGGCACATAACGATAGCAACTTGCATCTGTTCCATAGGCGAAACGTACCGCAAGCTCAGTATAAATCTGCGCTTTTGGTAAAACTTCACCAAGCGCCTGCACAAATAATGCATGCGACTTTTTCAGCTGAGAAACCCCTTCCATATCCTAATATCCAAAAAAATGTTATTTAATTATTCCAATCTGCGTTAAATCGCTTTATGATTTGTTTTTTCTTACCGTATGCGAAAAAGTAAATGAATTGTAGTTTATTTGTCAAGCAATTCATTGAGTCAAACAGTTAACCATTGGAGAAAAACATGATTGTTTCAGCCTCAACAGATTACCGAAAAGCCGCTAAACGCACGCTTCCGCCCTTCTTGTTTCATTACATTGATGGGGGTGCTTATGCTGAGCATACTTTAAGACGCAATGTAGAAGATCTCTCTGACATTGAATTGAAACAACGCGTTTTGAACAACATGGAACATGTCAGCACAGAAACTGAACTTTGGGGTGAAAAACTGGCCTTGCCTGTGATTCTTGCGCCTGTGGGTTTAACCGGTATGTATGCACGCCGTGGTGAAGTACAAGCCGCAAAAGCTGCTGCAAACAAAGGCATTCCCTTCACATTGTCCTCAGTGTCTGTATGCCCGATTGAAGAAGTTGTCCCAGCCATTGATCGCCCAATGTGGTTTCAATTGTATGTACTCAAAGATCGCGGCTTTATGAAAAATGTTCTTGAACGTGCAAAAGCTCAAGGTGTCACCACGCTTGTCTTCACAGTCGATATGCCAACACCAGGCGCACGTTATCGTGATGCACATTCCGGCATGAGTGGGCCTTACGCAAATGTTCGCCGCATCGGTCAAGCCATGGTTCATCCTAAATGGGCATGGGACGTGGGTTTAAATGGTAAACCACATGATCTTGGCAACATCTCGAAATACTTTGGCTCCGCCATTGGCCTTGAAGATTACATCGGTTGGCTCACGAAAAACTTTGACCCATCGATCTGTTGGAAAGATTTGGAATGGATCCGTGAATTCTGGGATGGCCCAATGATCATCAAAGGCATTTTAGATCCAGATGATGCACGCGATGCGGTCAGCTTTGGGGCGGATGGTATTGTGGTGTCTAACCATGGTGGCCGTCAATTAGATGGCGTATTGTCCTCTGCACGCGCACTGCCTCCGATTGCAGATGCCGTCAAAGGTGACCTTAAAATCTTGGCGGATTCTGGCATTCGCACAGGGCTTGATGTGGTGCGCATGTTAGCGCTAGGGGCCGACAGCGTCATGATTGGCCGTGCCTTTGCCTATGCGTTAGCGGCAAATGGTCAAGCCGGTGTTGAAAACTTACTCGATCTTTTCCAAAAAGAGATGAAAGTTGCCATGACCTTAACCGGTGCAAACACCATTGCAGACATCACATCCGACATTTTAGTTTAAAAAAAGCAACGGCAACACGACACAATCTTCAAAAGCCGATGAATTTCATCGGCTTTTTGCCAATAAAGATGGCGTTGCGTAACAATTTTCCGTATAGTGAAGCCTTTATGTCTTTCATTAACATCGAGAATCACTGTGTCTATGCAATTTTCTGAACTCCCTTTACCGGCTGCGCAACTTAAAAACCTTCAAGATTTGGGCTATCAATCCACAACGCCCATTCAAGCTGCAGCCCTGCCGGCCATTTTAAAGGGGAAAGATTTGCTGGGCCAAGCCAAAACCGGCAGCGGTAAAACAGCCGCCTTCGGCATTGGTGTGTTAGAAAGCATTGATGTCACGCGCTTTGCCACGCAAGCTTTGGTGATTTGCCCAACGCGTGAACTGGCCGATCAAGTGAGTAAAGAGCTGCGCCGTTTAGCCCGTTACATTCCGAATCTTAAAATTTCAAGCATTTGTGGCGGCACGCCGATTGCCCGTCAAATCCATGCCATGAGCCAGCATCCACCGCACATTGCTGTGGGCACGCCCGGCCGTTTATTAGATCATCTCAAACGCAACACATTGAGCCTCAAATCCCTTAAAGTTTTGGTACTCGATGAAGCCGATCGCATGCTAGACATGGGCTTTGCCGATGAAATGGATGCCATCATTGAACATGCTCCGCGTCAACGCCAAACATTGTTGTTTTCAGCCACATTCCCTGAGAACATCGAAGCCATCAGCGCACGCATTCAACACAATCCTGTGCGCGTAACGGTGGAAGAAACACCTGCGGACAAACCAAACATTGATCAATCGGTTGTGATTGTAGACAATCAAGGCGCAAAAACTGCCACAACCGCCGCACTGCTTTACCATTATGCGCCAGAATCCACCGTCATTTTCTGTAACACCATTGCCGCCTGCCAGGAGCTTGAAGATTATCTCTTTGAGCAAGACATTGATGTGGTTTCTCTTCACGGTGATCTTGAACAGCGCGAGCGCGATCAAGTGTTATTGCGCTTTAGTAATGGCAGCACCCGCGTATTGGTGGCAACTGATGTCGCGGCGCGCGGCTTAGACATCGCTGATTTATCCATGGTGATCAACTATGATCTGCCCTTTGATCCTGAAGTTTACGTTCATCGCATCGGTCGCACAGGGCGCGCAGGCAAAACAGGCATTGCCGTCAGTTTAGTGGTGATGGATAAATTGCATCGTCTCCAAGAGATTGAAAAATATCAAGATCAAGCCATTACGCAATACCCTGCTGAACATTTTAAAGATGTTAAGCCCATCTCATTGATCGCTAAAATGAGCACCATCGAGATCAGCGAAGGCAAAAAATCCAAAATCAGTGCTGGGGATATTTTAGGCGCTTTGACGGCAAAAGGTGAAATCTCAGGCAAAGATGTGGGCAAAATCACTCTATTGCCGATGCAAGCTTATGTGGCCATCAGTCGCGCACATGCAAAACAAGCGGTGGATCAAATCTGGAAAAACCCCATCAAAAATATTCGCTGCCGCGCCCGCATCATTGGGGATTAACCCGCTGCCATGAGTCAAAGTCGAGCTCGCCATTAAGGCCAGCTCGAATCTCTTTAGGTGACATAAAACCACTGACTTTGCGTCCATTGTCTAGAAAAATTGAAGGCGTGCCAAAGACTTGCATGGCTTTCGCGGCAATGTGTGCGTTAGATAAAATCGGTGCATCACATGGGCGCGCTTTGAATTTGCCATAAATCATCGCAACATCCAATAAAAAATGTTGTTGATCCTGCGGCGCGCACCAAATGGATTCTAAAATGGGCTTTGATTCCGCCATCAAAGGAAAAGGCACGAAACGCACCGTGATGCCATGATCCGTAAAATCTGTTAGATTATGATGTAATTCTCGGCAATACGGACACAAAACATCCGTAAAAATCGTAACGGTGTGGGTTTCGTTCACCGCGGGATAAATGATCATCACAGATTCATCTAAATTCTCTAATAATGCTTTTCGATCAATGGGTTCAGCCACTGCCATGATCAACATCAGCCACAATATACCGACAATACTCACCACTCGTTTCATATTCCCTCCATAAAAAATGCGCCCCGAAAGGCGCATTGATTATACCGAAGAATTGTTTATGCAGTCGCTTTGGCCACCACTGTTTTTTTCACAATGCCAAGTAATAACGCACTGACCACCGTACCCACCACAATGGCAAGGGCATAGCCTAATAAGTTAGAGACTGCACCCGGAATGGCCAACACAAAGATACCGCCATGCGGCGCTTTGAGCTGACAACCTAATGCCATAGAGATCGCACCTGCCACTGCAGAACCTGCCACAAAGCATGGAATCACGCGAAATGGATCACGCGCTGCAAAAGGAATCGCCCCTTCGCTGATAAAAGCTAATCCTAACACCCCAGTGGCCACACCTGCTTCATATTCATCATGGGTGAATTTATTTTTAAATAAACGTGTCGCCACTGCTGCAGACAATGGAGGCACCATACCAGCCGCCATAACAGCAGCAATCGGTTCATACACACCTGAAGCAATGAGTGCCACCGCCGTTGCATATGCGGCTTTGTTGATGGGTCCACCTAAGTCTGCTGCCATCATGCCACCGATGATGGCACCGATCACAAAGGAACTTGCCCCATGCATACTGCGAAGCCAGGATTCTAAGCCGTGTAACACTGCCGCCACAGGCTCACCAATCACATACACCATCACCAAGCCCACAATGAGAGTGCCCAATAATGGTAAAATTAAGATAGGTTTTAAACCTTCTAGATTGCGATGCAACTTGATGTGTTTATTGAGCCATAAGACCAAATAACCGGCCATGAAACCTGCAATGATGCCGCCTAAAAAGCCTGAACCAATTTGTGCAGCAAGAAAACCACCGATCATACCAGGCGCTAAACCTGGGCGATCAGCAATGGAAAAGGCAATGTAACCGGCCAACGCGGGCACCATCAAGGAGAACCCAACCCCACCAATGGTCGATAGTGTATGAGCAAAAGACCCCGCATTTTCTGGGCTGCCGGCATTGATGCCGCCAAATGCAAAGGCTAACGCGATCAATAAACCGCCTGCCACCACAAACGGCAACATGAAGGAGACGCCCGACATCAAATGTTTATACACACCGCCGGCCGATTGCCCTTCTGTTTTAGAGGCCGCTTGACTGTCAGCAGCTGCACTGCCTTGCTGTATTTTTGCCTCTGCAATGGCTTTTTGAATGTAGCCTTCACCATTGCTGATGGCCATTTTTGTGCCAGATGCATACACGCGTTTACCATTAAAACGGGAACGATCCACCTCGCGATCCGCCGCGATGATGACCAAATCCGCAGCCTTAATCTCTTCAGGCGTTAACACATCTTGCGCACCGACTGAGCCTTGCGTCTCCACTCGCACATGATAACCGAGTGCTTCACCTGCGGTTTGTAATCCTTCTGCCGCCATAAAAGTATGGGCGATCCCTGTCGGGCAAGAGGTGACTGCAACAATGTTATGAATGCCATCTTTAGAAACGGTATCTGGCGAGAGCGCCATCGCAGTCTCTTTTGCCACAGCTTGCAACACAGATTTTGGATCACTCAATAGATCACTCATGGTGACCATTTTTTGATCCGTTTGTGGATATTGCTCAGCAGTGTCTTGTCCCACATCCGCTAAAATCAAGGCATCTTGTGCACTTGGTAAAGCTTTAAAATTCACCATTTTTTGATCATTCGAGATGATGGCCACATCGACATTGTGCCCAAGCTCTTTTGCGGCTTGATGCAATGCTTCTTTGGCTAAAATGGCTTTCACATCTGATTGGTCTGAATTGAGGATGACCCAAATGTTTTTCATGATGATACCTCCAAAGTTTGGATTGTCACTTGTACTGCAAATGCTTCAACAACTTCATGTTCCGGTAAGTTTGGCCCAATGGAGCCTAACTTAGACACCGCAAAGGCGGTGGCTAAGCGAGCAATGCGCTCAAGGCTTGCATGCTCACGCATCGCGCTGGCAATGCCGGCAACCATCGCATCACCCGCCCCAACGGTGGTCATCACTTTAGGCGCCATGAGATTCGCTTTAATGACGCCTGTCTCATCAATAAAGAGCGCGCCATCACTGCCCATTGAAATCACCACTAAATGAATGCCACTGGCCAATAATTTTTTGGCCTCTGCAATTACCTCATCTTCTGTGGTTAATGTACGTCCTGCGTATTCAGAGAGCTCCACAAAATTGGGTTTCACGCAATACGGCTTCACAGGGGCGGCTAAAGCTGCTTTGAGCGCCGCGCCGCTCGCGTCCACAATCACTTTGGTATCATGTGCTGCTAAAGCATCTAAAATCTCTGCATAAATGGTGCCTTGGCACAAAGGTGGAATGGAACCTGACAAAATGGCAATCTCATAATCTTGTGCCACAGCGCTCATCATCTCTGTTAAAGCAGATTCACTCGCAGCGATGCCGGGTAAGTTAATGTCTGTGGTGCAATCGTGATCCACAATTTTAATGTTGGTGCGATTGAGTCCGGGCACACGAATGAACTGATCATCCATGCCTTTATACTCAAACATCGCCTCAAAAATGCCAATGTTTTCATCGCCTAAAAGGCCTGTGACCACAATCGGTTCTTCAAACCAGTCGGCCAAACAAGAAGCCACCATAATGCCCTTGCCGCCTGCCGTATAATGCACCGATTGTGCTCGATGCACCTCACCCACTTGTAATTGCTCTAACTGAATGGTTTGATCAATCGCGGGATTTAATGTCACGGTGATGATGCTCATGCCATTTCTCCTGTTAATGCACGCACTTCAGCGGCGTTTTCAAAGGTCACAGCTTTTGCGGCCATCGCTTGCATGTCTGCCAATGAATGCTGACGAATGCGTGCTTTGACCGATGCAATGTCCCGCGGCGTCATCGATAACTCATCCACACCTAAACCCATGAGCAACAATGCACCTAACGGATCACCGGCTAAGCCGCCACATACGCCGACATGGCGTTGATGCTTTTTCGCGCCTTGCACGGTTTTTTCAATTAAACGCAACACCGCAGGATGTAAACTGTCTGCTTCTGGCGCAAGATCCGGATTTTGACGATCCATCGCCAATGTGTATTGCGTTAAGTCATTCGTGCCAATGGAGAAAAAGTCCACATGCTCTGCTAGCACATCCGCCATTAATGCGGCTGCGGGCACTTCCACCATGATGCCGATGGGAATATTTGGGCCATCAACTGCGATGCGCATCTCTTCACAATGGGCTTTAAGAGCAGTGATTTCTGCAACCGATGTGATCATCGGAAACATGATCGATACATCTTTGCCCTCTTTCGCCGCACGATAAATGGCTTTAAGCTGTGGCAACAATAGATCTAAACGGCGCAGCAATAAACGCGCACCGCGCACGCCTAAAAATGGATTCTCCTCATGCGGTAATTTAAGATGCGCCACTTGTTTATCCCCGCCAATGTCTAACGCACGAATGATGAGCGGCGCGTCGTCTAAGGCTGCGATCATCGCTTGATAAGTCTCATATTGCTCATCTTCTGAAGGTGTATCGCCGCGCTCTAAAAAGAGAAACTCTGTCCGCATGAGCCCAACACCTTCTGCACCTTGAGCCAGCGCAAATTTCACTTGATCCGGTCGATTGACGTTCGCTGCCACCATCATGGTGTGACCATCTGTCGTGGTGGCAGGTTTACGGCGATCGGCCTCCTCTTTTTCACGTTTTTCGCGCTGCGTGATGATCCATGCTTTAGCCGCATCAATGTTTGTCGCGGTTGGGCGAACATAAATGGCCGCGCCATCCCCATCCACAATGATCTCATCATGGGTTTCAATGATGTGTAACCCTTGCCCCACAGCCACAACCGCCGGAATGCCCAATGTTCTTGCTAAAATGGCTGTGTGCGAGGTTGGCCCACCAAACTCTGTCACCAAGCCTTTGACTTTATTAACATCAAGCAAGGCAGTATCAGAAGGCGATAAATCACTGGCCACCAAAATCCATTCACCTTCTGGTAAATCTGCCAATGTGGTGCGTTTTAACGCAGGATCAATGTAACCAAGCACACGCTGACCCACATCGCGTAAATCCGCTGCACGTTCTGCCAATAAAGGATTGCCCGATTGCGTCAATTGCTCCGCACGATCTTCAATGGCTTGATGCCAAGACCAAGCCACGCCATGCCCTGCCACCATCAATTGACACGCAGCGCTTACCAATGAGGTGTCCTCTAATAATGCCGCTTGGGCTTTGAATATTTCAGCATCCCCTGCCCCTAAACGGCGTGTGGTACTGTCAATCAATGCCACCATGCGTTGGCGCGCTTGATTCAAGGCTTGATCTAATAAAGCACCGCCTTCAATGAGGCTCACAGGTGAATCTTTAATGTCCGGTTCATGGGCAGAGAGATAATACGCTTTGCCCAGCATAAAGCCCGGGCTTGCCGTCACGCCATACAATGCATCCCCGTGATTTTCAGCCGGCTGCCAACCGCCAGTATTTTGTGCCTTCATTTGCGCTTGAGCACGCTCGGCATCTTCTTTTTCTTTCGCAGTTAATGCCATAATGCTCTGTTTAAATTGTGCCAATAAGGCTTCAGCATTGTCGCCCTCTGCAGAAATCACCACTTGATCACCCGCGCGCAAACCTAATTGTAATAATGCCACCATATTGTCCGCAGCTGCCACTTCATTGTCATGGCGCACTTGAATGTGTGTGCCCAATTTTTTGGCACTGTCTGCCCAACTTGATGCAGGGCGCGCATGTAAACCTGAAGGATAATCCACAGTCCATTCAATGGCATGTGCGTAATCTTTCACCGTTTCAGATGATTGTGGCGCGGCGGCTTCGCCTGTTAAAGCTTCAATAATTTTTGCTGCTTGATCCGTTGTGGATAATTCTGCCAATAATGATTCATTTTGTAATAATCGCGTGAGTTGACGCAAAATGGTGATGTGTGTGTCTGATTTTGCTGCAATCGCCACTATGAGCGTCGCTTTTTGTCCATCATTCCATTCAACGCCATCTGGCACTTGCAGCACTGCAATCGCATCATGCTCAATGAGTCCTTTGTCCTCCACTAAACCATGAGGAATGGCAACGCCTGAGCCTAAATAGGTATTTGACACCGCTTCGCGCTGCATCATGCTGTGAATAAAATCGTTTTTAACCATCCCTGCCTGCACCAATAATGCACCTACGGCTTCAATCGCCGCTTTTTTATCTGCAGGATGTGCATTTAACTGAATCAATTGTTCATTCAATGCCACATGTGATGCTGTTGAATTGACCATATAAACTCCTAGTTGATTGCATATCTTGAATATCAAACCATCAGTGATCCGTCATATTTCCCATCAATCTTAACATTACTATACATTCAGCTCATACTATTTTTATGTTTGATCCATCAATACCATGATCGTGATCACTAATGCATTAAAAAATCACTGCCCATGCCCGATAATCTCCATCATAACGCAATTATCCACACTTATGTAAGTCAGAACTTAATATAAAATATTTATTAAATATAATGATTAATCATTATGTTATTAAAAATATCGATCTTAGCAGCCTCAGGCCCAAAAAAAGCCCCATATGGGGCTCTTTGATGCATCGATGTTATTTTTTCAAACCTTGAAGCGCTGCGGCAAAGGGATTATTGCTTGGGGCTTCTTTCACCGCCTTTTTATTAAAGTTGCCTTTATTCGGCTGCCCTTTGATCGATGGGTTTTTCATTTGATTGACATCATCCGTCAAACGCATGGTGAGCTGAATGCGGTTGCGTGGCACATCCACCTCAATCACTTTGACTTTGACAATGTCCCCAACTTTAACCACTTCATGTGGATCTTTCACAAAACGATCGGCTAAGGCACTGATGTGCACCAAACCATCTTGATGCACGCCAATGTCCACAAAGGCACCAAAGTTCGCCACATTCGTGATCACACCTTCTAACAACATGCCCTCTTTTAAATCCTTTAAGGTTTCAATGCCCTCTTTAAAGGTCGCAGTTTTAAACTCAGGTCGTGGATCGCGCCCCGGCTTTTCAAGTTCTTTGATGATGTCCATCACGGTGGGCACACCAAATTTTTCACAGGTATAATCGGCCGCTTTCAAGCCCTTTAAAAAGCTCACATTGCCGATCACTTGATCAATGGTCATCGCATGCTTAGCCAAAATACGTTCCACCACAGGATAAGCCTCAGGATGCACCGCGGAGCGATCTAACGGATTGTCCCCAAAGATGCGCAAGAATCCCGCTGCTTGTTCAAAGGTTTTGTCCCCTAAGCGTGGCACTTTTTTAAGGGCTTTACGATTTTCAAAGGCGCCATTTTCATCACGATAATTCACTATGTTCTGCGCAATTGTGCCATTTAACCCTGAAATATAGGTTAACAACGCCGTCGATGCTGTATTCACATCCACACCCACCGCGTTCACACAATCTTCCACCACAGCCGTTAAGCTTTTGTTGAGTTGCGTTTGATTCACATCGTGTTGATATTGACCGACCCCGATGGATTTTGGATCAATTTTCACCAATTCTGCCAATGGATCTTGCAAACGACGAGCAATGGAGACTGCACCACGCAGCGCCACATCCATGTCCGGAAACTCTTTTGCCGCCAATTCAGAGGCTGAATAGACGGATGCACCCGCTTCACTCACCACAATCTTTTTAAGATTCGGGACGCGTTCACACAACTCAGCGGCCAACTTATCACTTTCACGGGAGGCCGTGCCATTGCCAATGGAGACCAATGTCAATTGATGCTTATGACACAACGCCTCTAACACCGATAATGATTGCGCCCATTGATTTTGCGGCGCATGGGGATAAATCACTGTGGTGTCCAATACTTTGCCTGTGGCATCCACACACGCGATTTTACAACCCGTACGCTGCCCGGGATCAATGCCCAAAATGGCTTGATTCCCTGCAGGCGCCATCAACAATAAATCTTTTAGGTTTTTAGCGAACACTTTAATGGCTTCATCATCCGCTTCATCGCGCATTTTGCCTAAATGCTCAAGGGCTAAAGATAAAAAGAGTTTAGAACGCCAACACAAACGCACCGTATCACTCATCCATTTATGCATGCCCGTTAAGCCAAAATAATCGGCAATCAAGCTTTGTGGCACATCAATGGCTGGCTCAGGCAAAATGAGTTCTACATTCAACAATTCCTCTTTTTTACCGCGCAGCAATGCCAAGGCGCGATGCGATGGAATGGTTTTAATCGGCTCGCGGAACTCAAAGTAATCAGAATATTTAATCGCCGCTTGTTTTTTCGCCTCATCCACCGACGCCACAATCACCCCTTCATCCCACACAAATTGGCGCAATTTGCCCACAAGATCGGCTTGCTCTGCCATGTGTTCAATCAAAATAAAGCGTGCGCCATCTAACACGGATTTTTCATCCGCAAAGCCTGCTTCAGGGTTTAAGTATTGATCCACAAGCGTTGAGGGATCAAGCGTTGGGGATGCTAATAATGTCATCGCCATTGGCTCAATGCCTGCTTCACGCGCGATCTGTGCTTTGGTGCGACGCTTGGGTTTATACGGTAAATAGAGATCTTCAAGCTCTGTTTTTGTGAGCGTATTTTGAATCTTTTGCTCTAAGACTGGCGTCAATTTCTCTTGGCTGCGAATGGATTCTAAAATCGTGGCTTTACGTTCATTGAGCTCACGAAGATAACCTAAACGAACATCTAACGTGCGCAGCTGTGTATCATCTAAGCCGCCCGTCACCTCTTTACGATAGCGGGCAATGAATGGCACCGTCGCCCCTTCATCGAGTAATGCCACAGCGGCACTCACCTGTGCGGCTTTCGCGTTGATTTCGCTGGCAATGATCTCCACAATTGACTGCATGCGTGCTCCTCTTTTGATTGATTGAATGGGCAGATTCTAACAGAATTGCCCATCCTTAGCAGATTACAACTTAGACAAAAAGATATAGAGCAACGTGCCAATGTAATTGCCTGTAATGTATCCCACGGTGCCCACCACTAAAATCGGGCCAATGAGGCTTTTCCATCCTTGGCTGATGGCAAGCGCTGCAGCAGTTGTAGGCCCGCCAACATTCGCATTACAAGCAAGCACAATCTCTTCTAAAGAGAATTTGAAGAGTTTACCTGTAAGCAGCGTCCACACTAAGTTGATCAACATCACCACAATCACAAAAATGAACAACAATGGCGCATTTTGAATGATCAATGTGATGGATGCAGGCATTGCAATCACCACAAAGAAGAGATAAATGGCGTATGTGCCAAGCTCTTGTGCACCTTGTAATTTTGCAAACTGGCGCTTGAATAATGTCAGTGCCAATAAAGTCAATGTGGTCAATAATAAATATTTGTCTGTGATGAGTCCTAACGCGATTTCCTCTGCGATGTTTGCAGGCGCACCAAAAAAGCCTTTTAACAATGCGGATGCTTTAAAAGACACGCTCACCAATAATGCAGAGGCCGCAATGGAAATGGCAACGTCTTTTAAGCCAATGTTTTTAGGCTGCCAATAAGCTTCAGAAACGGTTTGGGCTTGCCCTGTTTTAGCTTCAGCTTCAAAGGCATTGATGAAAGGCGTTGGAAAGCGGCGGCGAAATAAGCCCATGCTCGCCATCACGATCAACAAAATGAAATACACAGACATCACTAAATTATCCGCAACCGTTGTGGCTGCCACAATGTCCTTTGTAGGCTCATATTTTGCCACCATCGCCGCGAAATTCACGCCGCCGCCTGTATAGGTTGCCCCAATCATTGCGCTCACTTTATCAAGCTCAGGGATGTAATTTTTTAAGACAAAAAATGCCACAATCACACCGAACACTGTGCCAATGGAGCTCAATAAAAAGATCGCCAATAAGCGCCCACTCTCTTTAAAAATGGCGTGAATGTTCACATGAAACAGCAACAGCGGAATGGCAAGCGGCACCACATATGCCCAAACGGCATCATAAACTGCGGTATCCTGCGGCACTAAATTTAAATTCGTGGCGGCAAGCCCGATGATTAACGCAATCACCGCGCCCGATAAACGCGCGGCCCATTGATATTTTTGCTCAAGTACGATCGATACGGTGGCGGCCGTCAATAAAAATGCCCACAATCCAATCGTGTTGTCTGCTGAAATCCAAGTCTCCATATTTGCTCCTTACACTCCTTCAATCGCAGAATACACTGCTTGTGTTTGACCGCTGTAATGCGCCCACAATTGATTGCCAAAATCAAAGTGCCACCATTCTGTCGGTAAATTGGTAAAGCCTGCATTTGTCATGGCATTGAATAAAATGCGGCGGCGAATTCTAATTTCACCCTCTCGATCCTCAAACGCTGCGGTCCATGAATCGATTTCAGGACCATCAAAAGGCGTGCCCATGTCAAGCATATTGCCTGCACGATCACAGAGGGTAACATCCACAGAGCCGCCCGTTAAATGTGGGCTTGGTGCTTTCGGATCACGGCTGGGCACCGCCACAAACTCATTGAGGTGCCGTAAAAAATCATCGTCTGATAAATCAGGGGATTGCGTTTTCAGCACCGCAGCAATCGAGGATCGCAGCGCCATTTGCACAGCATAAGGGCGATAACCATCAAGCACCATCAGCGCATAATCGCCTGGCAGATAAGCGGCGGCTAAATGCAACTTTTTCGCTACATTTTCACGCAAATAAATCTCATTAAGCGCGCCATCAATGCCTGAATCATGATAAAAAGCACGGCAAAACAGCCGATCATGCGGATCAATTTTGACCAATGGTTCATTGTTATCTTGAATATCCACTTGAAAAATCTGCGCCCAATCTGGCGTTGGCAGCTTGGGAATGGCGTGCATTGTGTGACTCATATTCATCCTTATTTGATCAAAATCAATCTTAAGAAAAATACATTATGCGAATCACTACAATTTGACAACATAGCACAGTAAAAAAGTTTTCTCAAAAAATGAGAGCGATTTTTCTTCAGTGAGATTCAGCCGCTTGCATGAAATATTGACGCACTTTGTCGTAAATCCAATTATAGATGTACGTATAAAACAAGAAGAAGATCAAAAAGCCAATTTCAATCATAAAGGCATCGATGAGTGTCACTTTGAGGAAAAATGCGATCATAGGCACAGTAAACAGCACCAAAGTGCCCTCAAAACCAATGGCGTGCAGCATGCGGATTTTTACCGGGCGATCGCCATTGACAAATGGGAACACACGATCAAACAACCAGTTAAACACAATGTTTAACAACAGCGCCGTCACTGAAATGAGCACAGACAAAATCCCCATCGAACCCACCGGTTTATTTAAAATAAAAATGCCGATCAGCATCGTAAACACGATGGCAAAAAACTCAAACGTGATGGCATGAAAAATGCGCTCCTTCAGTGAGCGACTTGCAGAAATGGCCATAATGGACTCGTAAAAATTATTAGAATCTCTGATTCTAGGGTAATCTATCCTTTTCCTCAAATGGACTGTGCATTGATGATACATTCACCATGCTATGTTACTTTCCCTGCAATTTTTGAGATTCTGCCATGAAGCGTTATGAAAAACTGGCCCATGAATTGATGGAGCTCATTCGCACCGGCACTTTGCAAAGTAAAGAGCGATTGCCCTCTGTGCGTGCAGCAAGTCAGCGCTTTCAACTCAGTCAATCTACGGTGATTCAAGCCTATTATTTATTGGAAGCCCAAGGGCTCATTTATGCCAAAGATCGTTCGGGATATTACGTCACGCCGTCGTTTAATCACACCTTAAAAACGCCACTGCCCGCCCATTTGCCCACAAAAACCACAGAAGTGCATGTCAGCGACTTCATTTTCTCCATTTTACAAAATCTCAAACACCCGCACATGGTGCAATTAGGCTCAGCATTTCCGGATCCGGCACTTTTTCCCCTTCGAGCATTGTCACTGAGCATGGCATCTGCATTGAAAACATTGGAAGACAATCCCCATGCTTTAATTGCCAACATGACCCGTGGGCACCCTGATCTAATCCGCCAAATTGAGCTGCGTTATCGTTTAAATGGCACCGCGTTGATGGATGATGAGCTCATCATCACCAATGGCGCAATGGAAGCATTGAGCCTATCACTACAAGCCGTCACACAGCCTGGGGACATTGTCGCCATTGAATCCCCCGCTTTTTACGCCATTTTACAAATACTAGAGCGCCTGCAACTCACAGCCATTGAAATCCCTGTACACCCAACCGATGGCATGGACATCGCAGCCTTGATTGAGGCAACCAAGCAATTTGACATCAAAGCCGTGGTTCTGATGACTCATTGCCAGAATCCATTGGGGGCGAATCTACCGATCCATGCGCAACGTGCCTTAATGGCGCTGAGTGAACAGCATCAATTGCCCATCATCGTCGATGATGTATATCTTGAATTATACTTTGGGCAAGCGCCGCCTCATTGCCTCAAAGCCCTTGATCAATCAGGCTTGGTGCTTCATTGCAGTTCATTTTCTAAGTGTTTAGCACCCGGTTATCGCATTGGTTGGGTGGCAGCAGGTCGCTTTCATGGCGCAATTGAGCGCTTAAAACTCATGACCTCCCTTTCCCCTGCGATGCCGTCACAATTGGCGCTCGCCCATTATTTACAGCATCAGCATTATGATCGCCATTTACAACGCTTACGTTATACTTTGGCATTATCTGCACAAAAAATGCGTGCTGCGATTGCTGAGCATTTCCCGCAACAAACAGCGGTCAGCGAGCCGCAAGGTGGCTATTTTTTATGGGTAGAATTGCCACATCATATCGATGCATTAATGCTTTATCATACCGCCTTAGCCCACAACATTACATTCGCGCCGGGCTCGATTTTTTCAGCCTCCCATCAATTTAAGCATTGCATGCGTTTAAATTATGGCATGCGCTGGCAGCCCGATGTAGAAGATGCGATTGCACGCTTGGGTAAGCTGATTAAAAATCAATAGATTATCTCGATCTGTATCGCTTTTAATGCAAAAACTGCATCTAACAGATACACACAGATGGCTTATACTGCACTCATCCCAATCACACGTTGATCACTCTCTAACTCCCACCGAGACAATTCACGTGATTGGGAGTCCTTTAATGCACCAATCCCATACCGTGGAGCTGTAGATAAATGGCTTCACCTAACACGCGGTAACCTTCACCATTTGGGTGCACCAAATCTTTTTTATAACGCGGCGTGCGCAACAGCATGCTGAACACATTCGGCACCACGTTGATCTCCTCTTCGCGGGCAAGATCAGCATAAATGGGTGAATCCTCAATATTTGTGATCACCGTCATGGAAGAAGACAATGCAGGAATGGCGATCAACACCGGAATGGCATTGTGGCGCTTGACACGGCGAATGATGCGGCGCAAATTCTCTTTAACGGCGCTATCCTCAACATTATTGAGAAAATCATTGCCGCCTAATTCAATCAACACCAATTTCGGCTGATGTTGCACCATCGCAGCGTCAATGCGGTTATTTGCCGTTTCTGCCGTCTCCCCACCGATGCCTGCATTGATCACTTGCCAGCCGGATAATTCAGACAAAACATAAGGGTAGGACTCTTGCGCCCCAACGCCGTAGCCTAACGTGATGCTATCGCCAAAGGCCAATACTTTAGCATCCTGCCCTAAAGGCTCATAACGAATCACGTTGTTGTCACAAGCCTGTACGATCAAAACCATCATACTGATCATGAATAGTCGTATCCATCGTTGCATATACGGCCACCTTATGTGTTGTTACTGTTACATTAAATTTTAACCAAAATGATGTTTTTAGGATCAATCACCACACCAACGCGATCCCCTTCGGTCAAATCTTTCACCGACTCTGCCATCATCGTAGACACGAGGGTTTGATTGCCCACTGTCAATGTGATCTCGCAGCCATCGGCTTCCACTTTATTGTCCACCACAACGCCGCTCAATGCATCGGGCACACTGCCCTCTAACACCAATTCTACATTGGGCGCTTTGATGAGCAAAATGAATTCGCCGCCCACTTTGACATCCAACAACTTTGTGCTTTCATCGGTGATGAAAGCTTTGAGTAATTGCGGGGATTCATCCGCGCCAATGTTAAATTCGATCTCATCATGCACGCCAAATGTGTGCACTTTGACCACTTTGCCCACCAATTGATTACGCGCGCTCGTTTGAAAGCGCAATTGCTGCAATAAACCGATGTCTGCTTGTAAATCTTTAGAATATTCACTCATGCTTTTTAAAAAGGCAGAATGCGCCTCTTGAATGAGGTCAAAATGTTGCACCAACTGTAAACCGCGCGCCGTCAATTGCGTACCACCGCCCCCTTTGCCGCCCGTCACACGAATCACCAAAGGCTCTGGCGATAAATTATTCATGGTATTGACCGCATCCCACGCCGCTTTATAGCTCATCGGCACTTGTTTTGCCGCATGTGTGATGGAACCGGTGCGATGAATCTCCTTTAAGAGGCGAATCTGCTGAGGATTGCCAAAATGCACGCCTTGCGTGGTTAAACGTAAATCACCTTCAAAGTTAAACATTATACTCTCCATAATTTGCCAATTTACGCGATAATAATCCGCGTAAGTTCCCCAATGATGCTTCATCTAACGTGCGCTTTGGCACAATGGCATAGTGATCCGATGAATCATAAAACAGCATCAACAACTGCTCCGTTTCTAAATACGCTGCATAATCATCCCACGGAATCACTTCATCCACTTGACCACATTTGTAGACAATGTGATTGTCTGAGAAAACCAAAGTTTCTGCAATCCCGGCATTGGCAATGTGATTAAAATTACGGCGCACAATCCAGCGCTTGACATAACCTTGATGAATCAAAAACGCCACAATGGCAATGACACCGCCTAAAAAATATTGCCCAATGACGGCAAATGCTACGGCAATGATGATCAATGCCATTTGCACATAAAGATCCACCGAACCCTTTTTCAAAGCGGCACGAAAGCCTTCATCGGCTGCGTAGTACTCCTCTAATGTCGCAATGTAGGTGACTTCGATTTCCATACTTCTCCTTACAGTTGATGACTGAGATCATGCAATGCAAAGCCTTGTGGCTCTAATTCGATCCCTTTACCTAAGGCTAAAAACTTAAAACGCTCGCCCATCTCTTCAGGCATCACCAGCATCTGAACCGCTTGGGCAGTTTGATACCATTGCAGATCATCTAAATGATTCTTTTGCTCAATGAGCATCGCTTCTAATTGATTGCCATAAAGAAAATACGCTTGCGTGGTGTAACCTAAAAACTCAAAACCTGCGGCCAATCCCGCTTCCGCTAAGTGCGTAAAATCCACATTGGCCGTCAAATCCTGCACGCCTTGAAATATAGACCAATCATTGTGCACACGATGCTTCACATGGGCAATGAGCGTGCCTTCAACGCGCTCTGGCGCGTAATATTGACGGCGACCATAACCATAATCCGCCAAAAGCACCGCGCCTTTCGTTAAATGGCAGGTTAAATCCGCAAACCAATCATAAAGCATTGGGCAAAACTCACTGAGATACCCTTCTGGTAACTCAATGCCTTCGGCTGTAAGCTTCGCCATCCATGCATCGAGCACATCATCCGTGCGCTCTGACACCGTGATGAATTGCTGATTCAGCTCATCATACCCAACATCTGCATAGTACGCTTTGCCGCCTTTGATCACAAAGCGCTCCACAGGCAATGCATCGACGATCTCATTGCCAATCAGGCAACCTTCCCAAGGCACTTGTGGCGGTTCAGATAGCCATTCAATACGATCCATCAAGTCAGGATGCATCGCTTCAATGGTGGCTTTTTGACGCGCGCGCAATGTGTCAGAAATCTCAATGATGCCATAACGCTCAGGCAGTGCATTTAAGGCTTTTAAACGCGTTAAAATATCCCGCGCCATCACGCCTGTACCTGCCCCAACTTCCACAATCATAGGCGCTGTACACAATGCCAGAATTTCAGCGATTTGATTGGCAAATGCATAAGAAAAAAATGGGGAAACAATCGGTGCGGTCACAAAATCGCCGCTTTGTCCAAATTTTTCCAAATGCCCGGTGTAATAGCCAAGTTCAGGATGATACAAACATTCAGCAAAATATTCACTGAATGGCATCGAACCTTTTGCTTTGATTTTATTTGCCAACAAAATCGCTAAACGCGCACTGTGTGCGCGCTCATCGTGGGAGAGTTCCGGCAGATCTAACTCAACCTTCATTGCACCGAAACCTCACCATAACCACCGCTGTGACGTTTGACGCGCACTTTTTGACCTGGGAAGAGATCCGCAGGCTCTTTGAGCATCACCACAATGTAGCCTTGCCCTTCGATCAACACGCTCACTTCTTGTTGCTGATCATCACGCACCATCACAGAGGAGATTTCACCTGTGCCGTTGTATGGCGTTTTTTGATCATCCGGAATCGGGGCATTCGCACAGGCGGCGAGACATAGACCCACCAATGCGGCGGTCAATAACTTAAGCTTCATGGTTCTCCTCATTTCTTGGGGCTTTATTGTTACGTTGATAAGATTTGCTACGACCGCGTGTGTGCATGTTGCGTGGGCGGCGACGGCGATCAAATTTACGATCCGCTTTCTCTTCGGCAGATTCTGCGATCTCTTCTAATGCTTCATCTACAACTGGCGCATCTTCAATGATGAAGGTTGGCGTGGCTGTGTTTAAATCATCTTGTGTCATCGAAACCGTCACCGTGGCTTCTTTGACTTCCACTTCAGATGCTGCAACCTCAACAGGTGCATCCACCACTTCTGTTTTCTCTTCAACAGTTTTGGCTGCTTTTTCCGTTCTTTCAGTGCGCTCTGTTTTTGGTTTTTGTTCTCTGCGCGGTTTATTGTTGCTGTTTGAACGGTTTTGATTGCGGCTTGGGCGCTTAGGCACCACCAATAAATCATCTTCCAATGGAATCACCGGAATTTTCATTTCAATGTATTCTTCAATGTCTGGTAAAGAGTACACATATTCTTCACAGGCAAAGCTGATCGCGGTGCCTTCTTCACCGGCGCGCGCGGTACGGCCAATGCGGTGAACATAATCTTCCACATCTTGTGGTAAATCATAGTTGATCACATGCGTCACATCCGAAATGTGTAAGCCACGCGCAGCCACATCTGTGGCCACCATGATGGACACTTTGCCCTCTTTAAAGGATTCTAATAAGCGCTCACGTTTATTTTGTGGGATGTCACCGGACAACACAGCCGCTTGATAATCATTGGCCACTAAATAATTAGAGATCTCTTCTGCCACGCGTTTTGTGTTCACAAAGATGATGGTGCGTTTTGGTTGCTCTTTACGCAAAATGCCAAACAATAAGGACAATTTATCCGATGAACCAATGTGCACTAAATATTGTTTGATTTTATCAGCCGTGATGTGCTCTGCTTCAATTTGCACTTTCTCTGGCATGTTCATGTGCTCATACGCCAACTCTAAAATGCGCTGAGAGAAAGTTGCCGAAAAGAACATATTTTGACGCTGACCCACAGGCGGCATTTTTCTAAAAAGGTAACGAATGTCTGCAATGAAGCCTAAGTCAAACATGCGATCGGCTTCATCAAGCACCACCACTTCAATCTCTTTTAAATTGAGTTCGCCTTGCTTGTAAAAGTCTAAAATGCGACCCACCGTACCGATCACCACATCAACATCTGTGGCAAGATCATGGCGCTGCTTTTCATAGCCTGTGCCACCATAAATGCAGCTGAAACGTAAACCAGTGTAACGCCCTAACATCTGAGCATCTTCATAAATTTGTAAGGCCAACTCACGCGTTGGCGCCATGATGATGGCAAAGGGACCACGTTTATTTTTCGCCACCGGTACCGTCATCAATCTATTTAAGGTTGCCAACAAAAAGGCGGCACTTTTGCCCGTCCCTGTTTGTGCTTGTCCTACCACATCTTGACCGTTTAATAACAATGGTAAGGACAACGCTTGGATCGGTGTACATTGCACGTAATTGTTGTCTTCTAATGCTTCTTGCAAAGATTCATCGAGCGGTAAATCCTTAAATACCATGTTACTTAATTCTGGTTTTGCCATAGTGTGTATTAACCTTTGAGATAATGTGTATAAACAATTTTTACTAAAAGCGTTTAAACTTTAAATAGAAACTTTACTTGTTATTTGCCCTTTTTTCCGCTTTAATACAACGGAATTGTAAATAACAGACTGAAATTGTCTATTATAAATTATTTTAAGGAGTTTTATCATGAGTAATTATGTAAATGCAACAGATGCCACTTTTGACGCAGAAGTTTTAGAGTCAGATGTGCCTGTTTTAGTGGATTTTTGGGCAGATTGGTGTGGTCCTTGTAAAATGATCGGTCCTCACGTTGAAGCTGCGGCCGCTGAATTTGCAGGCAAATTAAAAGTGGTAAAATTGGACGTACAGGAAAACCAAGCCACGGCAATGAAATTCCAAATCCGTTCAATCCCTGCACTCATGATCTTCAAAAATGGTCAAATCGTTGCACAACAAATTGGCGCTTTACCAAAAGCTCAATTAGACGCATTCATCGAAAAAAACATCTAATCGATCTTTTTCGAGCAAAAGGCAGGGTTTCCCTGCCTTTTTTCATGTGCGCAATTTATGCCATTCATCTTCCACCACTTTTCCTTTATGATGACTTAAGCGTTTCATTTTTAAACCCTTCTTAAGGAGAGTCATATGTCACAAAGAGATCAAATCACCATGAAAGGCAACCCCATCACATTGCTTGGTACAGAAGCGATTGTCGGCAAACCTGGCGAAAATTTTCGCGTGGTGGATATGGGCTTACAGCCTGTTACGTTAGATGATTTTGCTGGCAAAATTAAGATCATTTCTGTGGTGCCATCGATTGATACAGGCGTGTGCTCCATTCAAACTAAGCGTTTTGAGGAAGAAGCAAAAACATTGGACAATGTGGCAGTGTTAACGATTTCTGTGGATTTACCGTTTGCCCAAAAACGCTTTGCCGATGAAAACTGCATCACGCATCAAAACTTATTGTCTGACTATCAAACCCATGATTTTGGCATTGAATACGGCTTTGAGATTGAAGGCTTAGCCTTATTGTCACGCGGCATTGTGGTGCTTGATCAAAATAACATCATCCGCCATGTTGAGTATGTGCAAGAAGTGACGAATGAACCTGACTATGACAAAGCACTCGAAGTGGCAAAGTCTTTGTGATTTTTTAGAAACCCCCTGCCTTTTAAGGCTATAATGTGCCTCTTAAAATTTTCACCCGTCAAAAAGGAAAAACAATGGAACTCAATTTACACTACGAAAAAATTGACGACCTCTTAACGAGATTGAATGATCTTAGGGGGTATCTTTGACTTTGATGCAAAGTCAGAGCGCTTAACAGAAGTTCTCATGGAACTTGAAAGTCCAGAAATTTGGAATGATCCTGAATACGCTCAAAAGCTCGGTAAAGAGCGTTCACAACTTGAAGGCATTGTCTATGGTATCCGCGATTTAACAAGCCATTTGACCGATGCAAAAGATTTGCTTGAGCTGTGCGAAATGGAAAATGATGAAGACTCTTTAGTCTCCGTCCTTGATGATTTGGCACAATTTGAAAAAGAGGTGGAAGCCCTTGAGTTTCGCCGCATGTTCTCCGGTGAATTAGATGGCGCAAATGCCTTCTTAGACATTCAAGCCGGCGCAGGCGGCACCGAAGCCCAAGATTGGGCATCAATGGTGATGCGCATGTATTTACGTTGGGGCGAAGATAAAGGCTTTAAAACAGAGATTTTAGAAGAATCCCCCGGCGATGTGGCGGGCTTAAAATCTGCCACCATCAAATTTGAAGGCGATCACGCTTATGGTTGGCTGCGCACAGAAACAGGCATTCACCGCCTAGTGCGTAAATCACCGTTTGACTCAAACAACAAGCGCCACACATCGTTTTGTGCAGTGTTCATCTCCCCTGAAATTGATGACAATGTAGAGATCGAGATCAATCCTGCCGACTTACGCATTGACGTATACCGTGCATCGGGCGCAGGTGGGCAGCACGTGAACAAAACGGAATCCGCCGTGCGCATTACACACTTACCGACAAATATTGTCGTACAGTGCCAAAATGACCGCTCTCAGCACCGCAATAAAGAAGTGGCCATGAACCAATTGCGCTCTAAATTGTATGAATTTGAGATGCAAAAGCGCCGCGAGAAATCAGATGCACTTGAGGATTCTAAATCTGATGTGGGTTGGGGCAGCCAAATCCGCTCATATGTTTTAGATCAATCACGCATTAAAGATCTTCGCACCGGCTATGAAATGGGCAACACGCAAGCCGTGCTCGATGGTGACCTTGATGGCTTCATCGAAGCGAGCTTAAAATCTGGTTTGTAATTTTTTAAAGCCTCACAGCAAAATCCCCTCATTGTGAGGGGATTTTTTATGCAGCCATTAATGATCTTTTTTGCAGCATGTATTGATGCCAAGCACCGGATACAATGGGCAATAACGGAAGATGCCCGTAAATAATGGTACTAAACCCACCAAGCCCCAAAGGCTTTTTGGCCCCCAAAAGATGAGGCTTAAGACAAATAAGCCCACAATGATGCGTAAGATTGAGTCCACAGAACCGATATTCTTTTTCATGATTTCTCCTCACAGTGTGAATGAAAACAAATAGTTGAATCAGACATCTGATCAATTACTAAAAGTAACTTATCAGTCGGTTCATGATACCAAACTTGTAACCATTAGTAACGTTTTTGTCCTAAGGCATTTTGAATTTTTTGATCCGTTTTATATTGTGACAATGCATACACAGACCAAATCGCCGCAGGAATCCAACCGACAAGGGTCAATTGTAGAATCAAACAGATGATGCCGGAAAACGGACGGCCAATCGTAAAAAACTGCAACCAAGGCAATAATAAAGCTAATAATAAACGCATAAGTCCTCTCTTGTTATTGTTGTGAGATAAATTCGTCAATCACGGGTTGAAACTCGGGTGCCATGTAGCTTTTTTCAAAGAAAATCACCAGCGACTTCATCGAAGGCTGACTGAACTCTTTGGCAATGTCGATCAATGCGCCATCGCCCACCACCCAACGCTTTGGCATGTCACGCTCAATGGCGATCTCTTCACGTTTTTTCGCCAGTAATTTCAAAAGCTGTAAACGCTTGCCTCTGAGCATTTTGCGCCCTTTGACCTTCATCCATGCCATTTCAGGATTCGGCGCATATTTATCCACCATATAGAGCGCATCGGTTTTCTCTTTAAACATGCGCTTTTCTTCTGCCGTTTCGATCTGATCACGCAATAATAAATAGACATCGTATAAGTATGTCACATCATCATAAGCATATTCAATTTGGCTCTTGGATAGTGGGCGCTTTTCCCAATCGGTGCGGGTTTCGGCTTTTTCTAGTAAGACATTTAAACGCATCTCAATCGTGTCTTGATAGCTTAATAAATGATCTGCCCCAAGCACTGTTTCGGCAATTTGCGTGTCAAAAATTGGCGTGGGAATGAGCGCAAATGTGTTGTAAATCGCTTCTAAATCTTGCCCGGCTGAATGGAACACTTTAACGATGTTCGGATTCACAAAAAGATCAAGCAGCGGCTTAAAATCTGTGATGGCTAAAGGATCTATGCAGATCGCTTCATCAAGGGTTGCCATTTGGATCAGACACAATTTAGAGAAATAGGTACGAAAGCGCATAAACTCTGTATCTACGGCAATTGCTGTTAAGTCTGCGTGGTCATCAATCCACTGTTTGAGTGCTTCATCGCTGTCGATGAAAGAGTATTCTCTAGTCATGTCGCCTAGTTATTTTTAAAAAACATGGCGAAATTATAGAGGAAATTCCCCAATCTTAAAGATTATTTTTATAAACATCAGTTCTAGTATAGAATTACGCATATTTACCAATACTATTTTGCATGGAAATGATGATGAAAAAGAGAATGATGCAAATCAGCAGTCTATTATTGATGGCAGGCTTAGTTTCTGCATGTTCAAATTTACCGGGGCTTCATCAAACGGACATTCGCCAAGGCAACGAAGTAGAAGAAACACGCCTAGCACAGATTAAACCTGGCATGCCTGCCTTAGAAGTGCAGCGCATCCTTGGCACCCCACTTGTGCGCGATCCGTATCATCCTAATGTTTGGCACTATACTTTCTTGCACTCCTTATCCACAGGAGAAGAAGTGACACAACAAAATGTCAAAATCACCTTTGACCGCAATGATAAAGTGATGTCAGTTGAGCGCTTATCATGACGACATTTAAGGAGAATCACATGCTGCATAAAGGCATTGGCCTTGTGGCCCATGATCAAAAAAAACTCGAATTGGTGGAATGGATTAAGCAATACGAACCCTTTTTTAGGCAATTTCCTCTCTATGCCACAGGCACAACGGGCAAAGTCATTTTAGATGCTTATCCTGACTTAAACCTCACCCGCTTAAAAAGTGGCCCCTTAGGCGGCGATCAGCAATTAGGTTCCCTCATTTGCACCGGTGAATTAAGTCTTTTGATCTTCTTTACCGATCCATTAACCCCGATGCCCCACGATGTGGATGTCAAAGCACTCATTCGCTTGTCCACACTGTATAATATTCCTTTAGCCTGTAATCAAGGCACCGCTGATCTCCTGATGACAGCACTCATTCACAAGCAAGCACAAGAAGGTTAATTACTATGGTTACCATCCCTCTATTTCAATCACCCGTCAGCAATGAAACGCCATTCTTTTTAATCGCGGGCACTTGCGTCATCGAATCTGAAGAGATGACTTTTGAAGTGGCAGGTCGTTTAAAAGAGATGTGTGAAAAACTCAACATTCCATTCATCTATAAATCTTCTTTTGACAAAGCGAATCGCTCTTCTGTGAACAGCTACCGCGGCCCTGGCATCGAAAAGGGCTTGGCCATTTTAGAAAAAGTACGCAGCACCTTAAATGTGCCCGTACTGACAGATGTGCATGAAGACACGCCACTTGAAGAAGTGGCATCGGTTGTGGATGTACTGCAAACACCTGCATTTTTATGCCGCCAAACCAACTTCATCCAAAATGTTGCCAAAACCATGAAACCTGTGAACATCAAAAAAGGGCAATTTTTAGCACCTTGGGACATGAAGCACGTAGTGGAAAAAGCGCGTGCCACAGGCAATGAAAACATCATGGTGTGTGAACGTGGCGTTTCGTTTGGTTATAACAATTTAGTCTCTGACATGCGCTCTTTAGAAGTGATGAAAGAAACCGGTTGCCCTGTGGTGTTTGATGCCACGCACTCTGTGCAATTACCCGGTGGACAAGGCGCAAGCTCAGGCGGTCAGCGTCAATTTGTGCCTGTATTGTCTAAAGCTGCGGTGGCAGTCGGTGTTGGCGGTTTATTCATGGAAACCCATCCGAATCCTGCCGAAGCATTATCTGATGGCCCCAATGCCATTCCATTGTCTGAACTCCCTGCCTTGTTAGAAAAACTACAAGCCATTGACGCCATCATCAAAAGCTAATGTTATTACTCGCCTCACAATCTCCGAGAAGACAAGAGCTTCTCCGTCAAATTGGCATTGATTATCAAGTGATCAGTGCCGCCATTGACGAAACGCCGCGCCTCCATGAGGCGCCTTTAGCGTATGTTCAGCGCATTGCGAGAGATAAAGCACAGGCTGCTCAAATGCAGCATGATGCCACACAATGCCCCATCTTAACGGCTGATACCACCGTCACCTTTGAGGATATGATCTTGGGTAAGCCAAAAGATTATGCAGACTTTGAACGGATGATGACAGCGCTCTCTGGCAATACGCATCAAGTGCTTTCTGCCATTGCATTGCGCTGGCAAGATCAATTGATCGAAAAAATCTCCATCAGCCATGTGACGTTTGCACGATTGCCTGAACATTTCATTGAAGCGTATTGGCAAACCGGCGAACCTTGTGATAAAGCTGGCGGTTATGCCGTGCAAGGCATCATGGCGCGCTACATTCAAAAAATAGAGGGCAGCTACTCTGGCATCATGGGCTTACCACTTTTTGAGCTGTCTGAAGCATTAGACAACATCGGTTACAACATTGGATAATTTAGGCATGGAACCTTCATTCAAATACATCAAAAATCCGGATCAAGGCAATCCTGAATCCGTCAGCGTCGAGACACAATCCACCGAAGAACAGGCAAAAGCCGCAGCAAAGCAAACAAAACGCAGCGCACACAAGCATGGTTCTTCATTAGGTTGGGGTTGGTTTCAAGGCTTTAATCTATTTGTAACGGGCTGTTTTTTATTGATCTGCTTAGGTTTTGCCTACTTTATGATGGGCAGCGAAACCCATCACGAAGGGCCGCCTAAATATGCCGTCGATCAAACAAACACCTTGGGCAAAGCTATTTTTAACCCCGCATTGCCAGAAGAGGTGCGTGAATCTTTTGTGTATCATCCGCCGGTGCGTCGCCCGAAAAATGAGGAAAAACCTGTCCTTGAAGAGATCGAACTCATCAGTGAAGCGGCTCAGGCTCAGCAACCGGATTTACCCACATTGAGCTTAGTGTCTGCCTCAGAAGAGGACGATGCCCCTGAAGCCATCAATTTACCGGGTTTACAGCTTGAGGCCCATGCAGAAACTGCACCCACCACGACCGAAACGTCCGACCCTCAAGTCAGCCATCTCTTAAAACAGGCAGCAGGCGCGATGAGCCGCGGTCATTTGAGCGAACCCTATCCGGATTCTGCCCTATCCTTATATCGTCGTGCGCTTGAGTTAGAACCGAGCAATGGGGATGCCCTTGCTGGCATTGATCGCTTAGCCACCCATTATCTTAATCTTGCGAAAAAAGCATGGGCGCGTGAAGATTACTTCTCTGCCCTTGATTACGCTGATTTAGGTTTAAAGGCTGATCCATTAAATCCTGAACTCAACCAACTCAAGGCGTATCTCATCAATCAATGATGATGGCATCAATGCTCAACATTCATCAGACAAAAAAAGAGGCCAACTGGCCTCTTTTTTGAATGGGTGTTTATTTTTCTGTGCTGTTGATCAAATGAATGAGCTCAGCTGCTGGCACATAGCCACCGATCATTTGACCATTGTCTAAAATGATGTTGGGCGTCCCTGTAATGCCAAAAGACATGCCCAATTGATATTGCGCTTCCACAGGGCTTTGACCAGTACATTTAACATTCGTGTCAAAGGCGCGTTTATGCATCGCTGCATCGACTGTGGCTTTAGGATCTTTTGAGCACCACACACTTTCCATGCGTGTTTTTGTGGCAATCGCTGGGAAGGCTAAATAACGCACTTCAATGCCTGCATCATTGTATTTAGGAATCTCTTCGTGCAATTTTTTGCAATACGGGCAATTGACATCCGTAAATACGGTGATGGTGTTCTTTTTCTCACCTTTAGCTGGATACACAATCATGTCTTTGACATCAATTTTATCTAATGCATTGGTACGAATGGTGTTTTGGCGATTTTCTGTTAAATTGACACGATTGACCAAATCTGTGATCTGACCTTCAATCAAATAACGACCATCAGCAGAGAGATACAACGGCAAATTCACATCTTCAATGTACAACTCATACACACCTTTCACATCACTTGGCACAGCTTTTTCCACCTTCATGCCGCCTAACACTTCTTGGATGTGGGATAAATCTGGTTTAGCGAATGACACCGCGGTGGTGGCTGCTAATAAACCCATGGCAACAGCAATTTTTCTCATATTCAAAACTCCTTCTCATCCCCGAGGGTGATGTTCTTGATGAATGGACTTCAAGCGTTCTTTCGCAATGTGTGTATAAATCTGCGTGGTCGATAAACTTGAATGCCCCAATAATAACTGCACCACACGCAAATCTGCCCCATGATTCACCAAATGGGTGGCAAATGCGTGTCTTAAGGTATGCGGAGATATGGTCGATGAAATGCCCGCAGTTTTCGCAGTTTTCTTAATGACATACCAAAAGGCTTGGCGCGTCATTTTATCGCCCCGATTAGATAAAAATAGCCAATCGGTGGATTGCCCGCGCGACAACTCGCCGCGAGCATGATTTAAATATTGATTGATCCACTCAATGCCCTCTTCACCAATGGGCACTAAGCGCTCTTTATTGCCCTTACCCACCAAACGCACGACGCCCACTTGTAGATTCACCTGCGTAAGGGTCAATGCAATGAGTTCAGTCACGCGAAGGCCGCATGAGTATAATAATTCCATCATCGCCCGATCCCGAAGCCCAAGGGGTGTGGACACATCATGCGTGTTGAGCAGCTTTTCCACATCTGCTTCACTTAAAGATTCTGGTAAAGAGGCTGTAAATTTTGGAATCACCAATTGACGAGCAGGATTGTCATCACGCACTTTCGAGACAATCAAAAAATCATAAAAATGTTTAAACGCAGAGACAAAGCGTGCAATGCTGCGTGGACTTAATTTTTTATCAAGCTGCGTTTGAATGTAGGCTTGTAAAGTGGCTTCATCGGCGGTTTCTAAGGTTAAATCTTGATCAAACAGATAAAACTGCAACTTATCTAAATCCGATAAGTAGGATTGCAACGTCAAAGGTTGCAAACCTTCTTGATAATAGAGCGCCTCCTCAAAAGCACTGAGAATGCTCATACTGCCTCAAATGCCATCAATTTACGCTCCACAAATTTTGCGCCAATGATGAGTAAACCATTGATCACCAAATAAATGGCACCGGCAACCGCGTAAAAGGTTAAGTAATCATACGTGCGCCCTGTCACTTCCATCGTGCGCCCCATGATGTCCATAATGGTGATGGTGGACACTAAGGCTGAACCTTTTGACAACAACACCACTTCATTTGAATAACTTGGCAATGCGCGGCGAAGGGCTAAAGACAACATCATTTTCAGCACTTGAAAGCGCTTTAAACCCAAGGCAGCGGTTGCTTGCCATAAACCTGGGGCAATATTGACAATCGCGCCATGAAAGAGTTGCACAGTATACGCAGCCGAGTTCAATGATAACGCAAACACGGCACAAAACCATGCATCATCAAAGTAAGTACCGCGCAAGAAGGCAAATTGCTTTGGCGCGTAATACACCAAGAAAATCTGGATAAAGAGTGGCGTGCCCGTTAAAAACACCACCAAAGCTTTGATCAAATACGCGAGGGGATTTTTCTTCTCTTTATAAATTAATCCCACCACCATAAAAAGGGCAAGCACAAAGCCAATGATCAGCGCTGAAAACGTCACCCCAAGGCTCACCGGGATTCCACCCATGATGAATAAAATATCTTCTTTCATGATCTCTTCCTATGCTCTTTCGTGACGTGTTAAAAAGAGCTGAAAACCCTTTTGAATCTGTTGGCTCACTAAACTGATGCCCAAATAAATAAAGGCCGCGACAAGTAACCATGAGAAAAATTCATTGGTTGCTGTGGCTGCCTCTTGTCCTGCTTTCATCAAATCGGTCACCCCGACCCATGAAATCAGCGCGGTGTCTTTGAGCAACACCAACCACTGATTGCCAAGCCCGGGTAAAGCATGGCGCCACATTTGTGGCATGATGATGGAGATGAACGCTTTGGTTTTAGAAATGCCCAGCACCTCACATGACTCCCACTGCGATTGCGGCACCGCTTGCAGTGCACCGCGCAACGTTTGAGACGCATAAGAGGCAAAAATTAAGGACAATGCCGCAACACCCAACGAAAACGTTGAGATGTCCGGTGCATCGTCCATATAGATGATGAGTGCATAAGGCACACCAAAGGCCATAAACACAATCACCAATAATTCAGGCAACGCTCGAATCACATTCACAATGAGGGCGACAGGATAACGGATGATTTTCCATCGACTCAACTCTAACAATGCAAAGACAATGGCAATGACAAGCCCTATGCCTAAGGAGAGAAGAGAGAGTTCAAGGGTCACCACGGCCCCTTTGAGTAAGCTTAAGAAAAAACCATCAAAATTTGAAAAAAGTGAATCGAGCATGAAAACGCCTAACTGTTAATGAAAGAGAACTACTTGAACCATTTATCGTAAATTGCTTGATAACGGCCATCTTCTTTGATTTTAGCCAATGCGCCATTAATTTCATTGAGCAACTCAGTATTTTTTGGCAACACGGCAATCGCTAAACCATTGCCAAAGAACTCAGGATCATTCACTTGCTCACCAATCACTTCTAATTGATTGTTACGCTTGATGTATTCAGCCACTACCACTTCATCACCGAACACAACGTTCACACGGCCAATTTCTAAGTCGCTCATGGCATTTGGATATTGTGGGTAGTTTTTGATGTTTGAATCTTTAAATTTGCTCTTGATGTATTGCTGATGGGTTGAACCATTTAAGACACCAATCTCTTTACCCGTTAAATCATCCACCGTTACATTTGAGCCTTTCATGGTCACAAATACGGATGGGTTTAAATAGTAAGGGTCAGAGAATGCCACGTGCTTTTGGCGTTCTTCTGTGATGTCCATCGAGGAAATGATGGCATCAAAACGTTTTAAACGTAAGTTAGGAATCAAAGAGTCAAAGCTTTGAGAGACGAATACGCATTTTTTTTCTAATTCTGTACAGATGGCATTGGCAATATCAATGTCAAAGCCTGCCACATCACCAGTTTCTGTTTTATATTCAAATGGTGGGTACTCAGGGTTGGTACCAAAACGCAACGTGGCATCCTTTGCCATCGCAACACCGCCCACACACAATGTGGCCAATGCTAAGAAAACTTTTAATTTTTTCATATGATTTCCTTTCTTTCCTTTGAGATGATTGTTGTGATTAATGGGACAAATACTCTTTAAATTGCACCGTTTCTGGGTGATCAAAATGCTCACAGCCGCCCATTTCCACAATTTGTCCATTTTCAAGATAGACAATGTCTGTGGCAATTTTTTTAGCGAAGTCAACATCATGGGTCACCACCACTTGCGTAATGCCGGTGGTTGAGAGTTCATTGATGATCTCTGCCACTTGGGAGGTGATCTCAGGATCAAGCGCCGCCGTGGGTTCATCAAATAATAGCACTTCTGGCGACATCATCAATGCTCGCGCAATCGCAACGCGCTGCTGTTGTCCGCCAGAGAGTTTCAAAGGATAGCGATCCCCTAAGCCTGATAATTTTAAGCGATCGAGCATTTTATCGGCTTGAACCGTTGCATCGGCTTTGCTCATTTTGCCAAGTTGCGTGGGTGCATAGATTAAGTTATCCATCACCGATTTATGGGGCCACAAATGATATTGCTGAAACACCATGCCCACTTTTTGACGAAGGGCGCGAATGTCGGTATCCGGAATCTTATGGGTGAAATCAAACTCAAACCCCGCCACAGATAATTGCCCAACTTTAGGAATTTCCAGCAAATTCATAATGCGCAGTAAAGAACTTTTACCCGCACCGCTAGGTCCTAAAAGCACCAAAACACTGCCCTGCTTGGTCATGAGATTTACGTTCTTTAATACAATATGGTTACCATAACCATATTCGATATTCTTTAATTCAATCATTGCTCGCCCGAAGTGTCTATCGTCAAAATACCACAAATTTTTTAATTATATCACTCTAAATCTTTTTCCTTGAAATTTTTCGTGCCACAATGGACTATAATCTTCCTTCCACCTTTTGACAGACCGAAAATTGATCATGCAAGCACAACATTTTTCCGACAAATCCCATCAACGCATCGCCCTGATGGGCATGAGTGGCGTTGGCAAAACCACACTCTCAAACTTATTGCCAAAAACCGAATGGTTCCATTACTCCATTGACTACCGAATCGGTACACGTTATTTGCATGAAGAGATCAGCGACCTCTTAAAAATTGAAGCCATGAAAAGCCCAGCGCTCGCTAAATTATTGCGCAGCGATTCTGCCTTCATTGCCCCAAACATTACCCTTGACAACCTCAACGCCATTTCCATGTTCATCAGCATGGTGGGTGCATTAGACAAAGGCGGCTTGCCATTAGATGAGTTTTTAGCGCGCTTAGATGCCCACAGAACGGCTGAAATCAACGCCATGATGGACACCAAAGCCTTCATTGATCGCGCCACCCATATTTATGGTTATCCACATTTCATTTGTGATTTCAGTGGCAGTGTGTGTGAGCTTGATGCGCCTGATGTGATCGATGCTGTGGCCAAAGATTGCTTACTCATTTACATCAAAGCCACCGATAATATGATGAGTACTTTAATTGACCGCGCCCAAAAATATCCTAAGCCTTTATATTATCAAGCGGACTTTTTGCACACCGCCATCAAAGAGTATTGCACTGAGCAATCATTAAACGGCTGGCAAGAGATTGATCCGAACCATTTTGCCGTATGGGTTTTCCCTCATTTGGTCAAACACCGCTTAGTGCGTTATGATGCCATCGCCGCTCAACATGGCATTACGCTGTCGGCTGAAGAGACCCTCAACATTCATTCTGCTGAGGCATTTTTAGATTTGATTGATCGCACACTGCGCACGCAAGGTTAAGGAGAGAGCATGATCGAACACGATGATTCACAAAATGTGGGCACATCGAACCTACGCAAAGAAGATCCGGGATATTTAGCCATCAAACGTTATGATGACGCAGGTTTTACCCTAACGGATGATGCCCATTATGTGGGCAGCATCGTATTGTATAAAAATGATGTGTATGACACGCTTGCCCCCACCGATTTTACACAGCTAACGGACAAACATTTTCGCAGCTGGTGCTCACTCAAGCCTGAGATGATCCTAATCGGTACAGGGGACAAACATCACTTTTTATCCCCTGAACACATGGCTTACTTTTATACCCAAGGCATCGGCATTGAAACCATGCGCACCGATTCTGCTTGCCGCACATACAGCGTCATCGCCGGTGAAATGCGCAATGCTTTGGTGGTACTTTTCCCAGCGCAAGGCTGATTATAACCAGCCTTTGCGTTTAAAGAGCAAGTATGGCGCAATGCCAGAGAGGAACATCGCCCCAATCGATAAAGGATAGGAGAAGGTAAAATTCAGCTCTGGCATGTGGGAGAAGTTCATCCCATAAATACTGGCAATCAATGTCGGGGGTAAAAAGACCACAGATGCAATGGAGAAGATTTTAATGATGCGGCTCTGCTCTAAAGAGATTTGCCCCATCGCCGCTTCTAATAAGAAGTTGATCTTATCAAAGAGGAATGAGGTGTGCCCGGTGAGAGACTCTAAGTCACGCAAAATCTCACGCACATCTTCATTTTGTTCACCATTGAGTAAACGACCGCGCACCAAAAATGAGAGCGAGCGGCGCGTATCCATCAAAGATAAACGGGCTTTACCATTGACATCCTCTTCACGGGCAATGCACACTAAAATTTCATCCATTTTCGCTTTAGATTCTTCTGCATCTTCTGCGAGCATGTCTTTGCCTTCGATGACTTTTTTCGGCTTTTTCTCATGATTTTCATCATGCTTTGTGTAATCAAGCACATCGCGGCTCACATGTTCTAGGCGCGAATAAATGCCTTCTAACACATCGGCGACATGCTCAACGGCGGTTTCATGTAAGCCCACCAAAATATCCATCGCATTGACCACATTGTCCATGTCGTTTGCCACCGGATGGCGCGCACGCAAACGGTACAATCTAAAGGAACTTAAATCCTCATCGCGAATGGTGAACAAACACCCTGCAAAAATGGAAAATGCCACCGTCACATTTGTGGCACTGTCTTCAAAATCATTGAGAAAGAAGCTGTGAATGTGAATGCCATCTTCATCCTCATAAAAACGTGCGGATGCCTCAATGTCTTTAATCTCTGCTTTTTCAGGAAGTTCAAACTTATAGTGATTTTCCACCAATAAGCGTTCTTCTTCCGTCGGATCTATTAAATCAATCCAGATCATTTCTTTGATAATATCTTCTTTATTTTCAATTTTGATCTGCTGTAAACGCCCATTTTGAAGGATAAAACCTGTAATCACTTCCTCTCCCTTATTGACGCCGTGTCAAAAAAACCATTAAATCCCTTTACTATAACGTGTCTTATATTATTGAGCAACCAAAGGGCGGCTTGAATGATTCTCATTTATTTTATTAATATCATTGATAATCATTTTCAATCGCTATATATTGTCGTCCATCAATCAGATGGAGAAATCATTATGACAATAACGACCTTAGATCAATTGTCCATCGATCAAGTCGCTATGATTAAAAAGCTCGACACTCTCAATACTTGTTATCGCAATAAACTCTTAGCCATGGGCATCACCCCAGGTTGTAAGGTGAGCATTGTGAGAACGGCGCCCCTTGGCGATCCGATGCAAATCACCATTCGCGGCTTTCAACTGTGCCTGAGAAAATCAGAAGCTGCCACCATACAAGTTGAAATCGAGGATTAATCCATGTCAAATAAAACCATTGCCCTACTCGGTAACCCTAATTGCGGCAAAACGACGCTCTTTAACGCATTAACCGGCAGCAATCAGAAAGTTGCCAACTGGCCGGGCGTGACGGTGGATAAAAAAACAGGGCAATTTAATATTGATCACACCATCATTGATGTGGTGGATCTGCCAGGCACTTACTCTTTTGAAGGGGATTTAACGAACACATCACAAGATGAATTGGTGGTGCGCCACTATTTGCTTGACCCAAACAATCAAGAGAGCATCATCGTCAACATCATTGATGCCTCAAACCTTCAGCGCAGCCTCTATTTAACGTTTCAGCTCCTTGATTTGCGTCGCCCAATGATCATCGTGCTCAACATGATGGATGTGGCACGTTTAGAAGGCTATGAGATTTTCCATGCCTTATTGCAAGAAAAGCTCCATTGCCCCGTTGTCACCATCAGCGCCAGTAAAAATGAAGGGATTGATGAGCTTAAAAAAGTGATCGCCGCGTATGATCCTGATTTATATGTGGATCATTTACCTTACAAAACCCTCAATCCGACGATCACCAACATCATTCAAACGCAGCTTGATTCCTTATCTGAGCAAAGCATTCTCAATCAAATGAGCCCTTGGCTGGTGCTTGAATCCATCAAAGGGGATCACAAAGACCCTGCCTTCACAGCAGCAGACACAGCAGCCCTTTTAGAAACACGCAAAGAGATTGAAAATTTAGCCGAAGGCGAATATGACATCGCCATTGCCAGCGCCCGTTATGAATCGATTGATGAGCTCGCAAAAGATGTGATCAAAACTGTCGGCATTGCCAGTACAAAGCTCACCTACAAAATCGACAAATGGGCACTTGGGCGCTTTACGGGTTTGCCCATCTTTTTATTGGTGATGTTTTTAATGTTCGCCATCGCCATCAATGTGGGTTCTGCTTTCATTGATTTCTTTGAGATTCTCTTTTCCGCAATCTTTGTCGATGGTTTAGCGAGCGTCCTCAATGGCTGGGGCGCGCCGGATTGGCTCGTCACCTTTTTAGCCAACGGCATTGGTGAAGGGATCAAAACGGTGGCTTCCTTCATTCCTGTGCTCACCATGATGTTTTTATGCTTATCCTTATTAGAGGATTCAGGCTACATGGCACGCGCTGCCATGGTGGTGGATCGCGGCATGCGCGCCATTGGTTTACCGGGTAAAGCCTTTGTGCCAATGTTGGTGGGCTTTGGGTGCAACATTCCTGCCATTATGGGCACACGCACCTTAGAGAGCCACCGTGACCGATTGATGTCCATCATGATGATTCCCTTTATGTCCTGTGGTGCACGCTTACCTGTGTATGCACTGTTTGCCGCCATTTTCTTCCCAACGAATGTGGGCATGGTGGTCTATTTGCTCTATCTGCTTGGCATTGTGGTGGCGATTTTTACAGGGTTTGCCCTCAAATTCTCCATCTTAAAAGGGCCAAATACGCCGTTTATTATGGAATTACCCGCTTACCATTTACCCACCTTTAAAGGCATCATACTCACCACGTGGGAGCGCCTCAAAAGCTTCATCTATAAAGCCGGTAAAGCCATCATTTTAGTGGTGGCCATTTTAGGCATTTTAAACAGCTGGGGCACCGATGGCTCCTTTGGCAATGCGGATTCTGATAAATCAGTGTTATCGAGCATTGGCCGCACCATCACGCCAGCGTTTGAACCAATGGGCATCACTGAAGAAAACTGGCCGGCCACTGTTGGGATTTTTACCGGCATTTTTGCCAAAGAATCGGTCATTGGCACGCTCAATGCCCTTTATTCTCACAACACAGAGCATGAAGACTTTGAATTCTGGACGACGGTACAATCCGCATTTGCCACCATTCCTGAGAATTTAGCTGGCATTCCAGGATTATTGCTCGATCCTCTTGGCATCTCTGAAAAAGTGGCAGATGGCGACTTAGAAACCATCAAAAATGACAATGAAGTGGATGATTCCACCGTCACGCAAATTCAGCAATATTTCACCTCTGAAGCTGCTGTGATTGCTTATCTCATTTTCATTTTGCTCTATACGCCGTGTGTTGCCGCATTGGGCTCTGTCTACCGTGAAGCGGGCGCAAAATGGACGATTTTAGTGGCATCGTGGACATTCATCATCGGCTGGTTATTGGCGGTGGCGTATTATCAAGCTTCATTATTATCAGCAGGTTCAAGCACGGCAATGTTCTGGATCATGGGCACTGTGGTTGCGCTCTTTGCCCTCTTTATGCTGCTTCGCTGGATGGGTCACAAAGAGATTTTCACGCAATCCCATGCCATTGTGGCGCAAAGTCACGTCAAGCGCTGCTGCGATGACAACAAGAAGTGCTGTGGATAATGTTACTCCTTGAGATCAAAGCCTACATTGAGGCACAAAAAGAGGTGACGCTGCCGCGATTGGCAGCGCACTTTAACATTCCTGAAAGTGTGGCATTTGACATGGCAGAACGCTGGGTCACAAAAGGTAAAATCGAGAAAATCACCGTTGCATGCAGAACATTAACATCAGGCTGCGGGGATTGTGGCTCTGGTAGCTGTGCGGTTAAAACACTGATGCAACCAAAGCCCAGCCAACAAATTTTGTATCGCGCCCTTTAGTTTAGCCTTATGGGGATAAATCCGCTAAGATAAAGCGTAAACACCCATAAAATGACAACGATTAGGAGAGAACAATGAGCGACAATGCTGCAAAAGTTTATCAAGCCCGCACCACCATCACCGATGGCTTTCAAGTCAAAATTGAAGCGCGTGATCACACCCTTTATTTTGATGAGCCCAAACCCTTTGGCGAAGATACGGGCATGACGCCCGTGGAAGGTTTACTTGGTGCCATTGGCGCATGTAAATCCATCGTGGCAAAAGTCACCGCTAAGCAAATGGGCATTGAATATCGTTCAATGGAAGTCTTGGTGGAAGGTGATTTTGACGCACGCGGCTATCAAGGCAATCCGGATGTCGCCATTGGTTTTAGCGACATTCGCACAACTTACGTGATTGATTCTGATGCCTCAGAAGAAAAACTCAAACAATTGATGGCCTTTGTGGATGCTCACTGCCCGGTCGCTGCCACCATTAAAGACAGCGCGCCGATGAGTTCTACACTGCGCCGTTAATCTTTACGCTTTTTATGAAACAATGGATGCGGCGATTGATCTAAACGAATCGCCGTCAATTTTTCACCCCAAGCGCAACCGGTATCAATGCACGTGATGTTGTTTTCACTGTGCAATCCAAGCGATGCCCAATGGCCAAAAATCACCTCAGTCTGACCAAAAGCATTTGGCATTTTAAACCATGGAATGAGTGTCTCTGTCGCCTCTGACAATGGCACTTTGGCATCAAAGTCTAAATGCCCATCGGCAAAGAGATAACGCATGCGTGTAAACACATTGACAATGGCGCGAATGCGATCAATGCCTGTTAATGATTCATCCCAATAATTTGGCTGATTGCCGAACATTTGTGGCACAAACTCGCCACACAATACATCATTTTTTAATACCGTTTCAGCCTCTTTTGCAAGCTCAAGGGCTTGATCAATCGACCATGAAGGATGAATGCCTGCATGGCAAATTGCCACATCTAAATCTTCAATGTAATGCATTAAAGGCTGCTGACGAAGGAAATGAATGTACGCATCCACATCAGGGCTTTGCATCAATTGATCATACGTATCGTGACGCTTTAGGCGGATCAACCCTTGTGCATACACCAAAAATGCCAAATCATGATTGCCCAACACCGGAAAAATTGAGTCGGTGTGCTTCATCAGGTAATTTAAGGTTTTCTCTGACTTAGGACCGCGATTAATCAGATCGCCCACCAAATAGAGACGATCTTTGGCGTGATCAAATTCAATTTTTTCCAATAGTTTCTTAAATTCACGATAACAACCGTGCAGATCACCCATTGCATAAATGGCCATTTAATTTTTATTCCTACTGTTTAAATACTCATGCAGGCGCTGAATGCTATTGTATTGGGCATGAATGGACCATGCATAACTTGAGGCCAGCTCCTCCATCCCACTTTGACCAAGCGCACCGACATATTCACGCAGCGTCAAACCATCGGTTTGCGCCACCACCGTTTGGGCTTGCTCATAATAATCTAAGGCGCGCTCAAAATCATCTTGTGACACATAAAAATAGATCAAGTCAAACAAGGCTGATAAGGAGAAATAATGCAATTGATCGGCTGATTTCGTCAAGCTTTGATTCACATTTTTAAGGGCATCTAAATACATTGTTTCAGCCGCTTTCGGGTGCCCTGTTTGCACCAAAATCCAGCCGAGCATCGATTCTGTACGCGCTAAATTGTAATGATCGCGCGCTTTTGCACTCATGTGCAACTCATATTTTTGATCTAAAATGCGTTTCGCTTTATCAAACTGCCCAAAATCTAAATAAAATTGCGCCAAGTTTTCCATCGCGAGCACCGTGCGAATGTCCCCAAAGCCCAAATATTTCATATCATTATTAAGGGCATAATTGTAATAATACTCAGCCTGACTCAATAAATTACGGGTTTCATACGTCCATGCCAACATGCGAAGGGTTGCGCCATAATCGGTATTGTAAGGATATTTTTTCCGAATGGAGATCGCCGTTTCTAATAAATTGGTGACGGTTTGAATGTCTTTATTTTCAATGTCATACGTCCAAACCAACGCTTCTAAGACATTCGCATACAATAGCTCATTGGCCACATCATTTTCGATCAATGTTTTCGCATCGAGCAGTAAGGCGCGCGCGACCAATTTATCTTTCTCTAACCCTGCAACCTTTAACAATGCCTCCACATATATGGCATTGCGCTGATCCCCTTCGTATTCATCTAAGCCGCGCTGATAATAGGTTTTTGCCAACTCTTCATTGTTTTGCTCTAAAAACCAATCACCAATCAATAACGTATTTTGTAAACGCTGCGCCGGGCTTTCTGACAATTCAATGATGGTGTCTAGGGCTGAACCTTGCGCCTCTTCAGTCATCGCTAAAGAATAGGAGACGCCCATATTCAGAATCCCTAGCATTCCCAATGTTTTCAATGAAATTTTCATAAATGATGGCCCAAGTCTGTTGTGCAAATGATACAGATTTTCTATTTTACAACAAAACATAGTATCAAAAAAATTTAATTCATGATGGATTAAAGCGATGATAATTGGGATAATTGACAATTCTTTCGAAAAGTTTCAGTTAAAGGATGCTACATGAGCGCAAATCAAGACGTGTTATACAAAGAATATCAAGAGGTTCTCGCCGGTTTAAACCCATCAGAGGCGCAAGGCATCCTGATTGCTTACATCTGTGCGCATCCAAATGAAGCGGTGTTGCTCTGGATCAAAGAGCTCTCTCGCTTAACAAATGATGGCATCAAAGAGGGTGATTTACTCGTTCAACTCTATAAAGAGACGGTGCAATCTTTAAACGATTTAAATTTCACCTTCACACCATTATTGCCAGAAGATGCGGACATTTATCAAAAAATTGCAGCCTTACAACAATGTGGTGAAGGTTTAGTGTACGGCATTGGCATGAATCACCTTAAGTTAGAAGGCGATGCCTATGAGTTCATGAATGATTTGATTGAATTTACCCATGCAGACTTTGAACCTGAAGATGAAATTGATGATGAAGCCACTGAACAAGACTTTGAAGAGATCTTAGAATTCGTTCGCATGGGCATTTTACTCATCTATCATGAAATCCTTCAAACCACAGAAGCAAAAAAACCAAAAGCGTAATCGACATTTATGATCCTACTTGCCTCCATCGCCATGACACAGTTGGTCGCCTTAGCGTCTCCTGGGCCTGATTTTTTCTTCATCTCGCAAGTGGCAGCAAGCCGCCCGCGTGAAGATGCACTCAAAGCCATTTTTGGAGTCACACTGGGCGTTTTTGTGTGGGCGTTGCTTGCCCTCCTTGGCTTAAACATTGTGTTAAAACAGTTGCCTTGGCTCCATCGCGGCATCATGACCCTTGGGGGCAGTTATTTACTCTATTTAGCTTATTTATTGATGCGCGCAGCCCTCAAGCCTACACAAACGAGCGCGCGCAATGCCACCGCTGTCAAACAGCGCTTTTTCTTAAAAGGGCTTTTGACCAATCTATCTAACACCAAAGCCCTCATCTATTTTGTGAGTGTCTTTTCAGCAATTGTCACAGGCTCTGTTGATCTTTCCACCAAAGCCATGATTTTAGGCATCATCACCTTAGAAACTTTGGTATGGTTTTTATTCATTGCCCGCCTTTTCTCATTGCCAAAGGTGAAACAAAAATATCAGCAATACGCGCCCTATATCGATGGTTTAGCCGGCATTTGCTTTTTATTGTTTGGTGGATTTTTGGTCTATGCGGGATTGTTTAGCGCGCTTTAATCATAAAAATTAATAAAAAGCCCGCCATAATCATTGCAAAACATCTAGATAATGGTAGGCTAAGTGAATCTGAGCGACTTGCAGATTCAAGGATCATTATGAGAACGTATCACATTCAAGAGCCTGACTTAATCATTAAAAAACAGGTCCAAGCCACACTTGATGGCCTCTCAAAACCGATTGGTTCCCTCGGTAAGCTTGAGGGTGTTGCCCGCAAAATTGCCACGATCCAAAAAACATTGACCCCAACATTGACGCACCCGCATCATCTTATTTTTGTGGGAGACAATGGCATCAGTGACGAACAGATCAGCCCAAGCCCAAAAGAGATCACCTGGCAACAAGCGATGAACATCATGCAAGGCGGTGCGGGCATCAATGTCTTTGTGCGACAACATCATTTTGATTTAGTGGTGATCGATGCTGGCACTGATCATGATTTCCCCACCGATATGGGCATCATTGATCGCAAAATTCGTCGTGGCACCCGTAATTTTCTCCATGAAGCGGCCTTATTGCCCGATGAAGTCAACCTTGCTTTGCAATATGGTGAAGAGGTGGTCAACCTCATTGATCATCATGGCTGCAATGTGGTCTCAATGGGTGAGCTCGGTGTGGGCAGTACAGCGGCAGCCTCGATGTGGATGTCGTTATTAACGGGCATCCCGTTGCCACAATGTTCAGGTTATGCCTTTGGCGGCAAATACAGTGATCATAAATTGCATGTCCTGACGGATGCATTAAAACGCTTTGTACTACCCGTGACGCCCATGAATGTGATGAGTGAATTCGGTTCTCTTGAACTCATCATGGCAACGGGAGCCATGCTCAGAGCCGCTGAACTCAATATGGTGATTCTCATTGATGGTTTTTTAATGAGCACAGCATTTTTGATGGCATATAAAATCAATCCAGACATCGAGCATTACGCCATTTTCTGTCAACGCAGTGAAGATAAAGGTCATCGTCAATTGCTTGAATATCTAGGCGTTGAGCCCCTGCTCCACTTAAACTTTTATGTCGGCGAAGGCAGTGGCGCTGTGTGCGCCTATCCCCTCATTCAATCGGCGGTCAATCTATTGACACAAATGAGCCGCTTTGATGAAACCTTCACCGAGCGCACATGCTATGATCTGAGTGAGCCTGAAAGCGATGCATAAAAAAAGCTGGCCAAGCCAGCTTTGTCTTGATCCTGCCAATCTCACATGCTTAACCGTTGTGCTTAACCCACTCCACAAACTGATTAACCCAACCTTCTAAATAGGCTTTGGTGCTGTCACTGGTGATGTGCCCATCGGTATCAAAGGTATTGTCGTGATATTGCAAATACACATCTGGCTGACTCATCACAGGCATATTAAGGCACGATAAAATATTACGAAGGTGCTGCTGAGCCAGTGCAGTGCCTAAAGCGCCTGGGCTTGTGCCCAAAATACCGGCAGGTTTACCTTGCCAAACACTGCTGCCATAAGGACGCGAACCGTGATCAATGGCATTTTTTAATAATGCAGGAATGGAACGATTGTACTCAGGGGTCACGAAAATCACCGCATCCGATGCCGCAATCACCTTTTTAAAGTCTAACACTGCCTCAGGCGTTGGGGCTTCATTGTCTTGATTGTACATGGGCAACTGACTGAGATCGGCAAACACCGCCTCATAATCTGCGGGCAAAAGATGACTGACCGCCACCGCTAACTGTTGATTCAATGAGCCTTGACGAATACTACCAACAACAAATGCGATTGTTTTCACACAACTCTCCTTTCTGTTTTTTATGAGTATGATGCCATTATAGTACCACTTCACATAAAAAAATCCCCCAATTTCTGGGGGATTTTGTCTTAGCCGCGTTGTAAGGCTTGATCAAGATCAGCTTTAATGTCTTCGACATTCTCAAGCCCCACAGAAATGCGGATGAAACCTTCAGAGATGCCAAGGGCTGCCAACTCATCTGCGGGTGTTTGACGATGCGTGGTGCTCGCAGGATGCGTCACGATTGTGCGCACATCACCCACATTCACCGCATGAATGCCAAGCTCTAAACCATTGATGAAGGCACGGCTCTTCTCACGGCCACCTTTAATGCCAAAGGCTAAAATACCGCCTGCACCTTTCGGGAAATATGCTTTAGCACGGTCATAATCAGGATTGCTTTCCAATAAAGGATAGCTCACCCACTCCACTTGAGGATGGTTTTCTAACCACTGAGCCAATGCCAATGCACTTTTCGAAACGTAATCTAAACGTAAGTGCAAAGTTTGAATGCCTTGAAGGATTAAAAATGCATTAAATGGGCTCAAAGAAGCACCAATATCACGCAACACATGGGCACGGGCTTTGATTAAGAAGGCTAAGTTGCCAAAAGCCTCTGTATACACCAAACCATGATAAGCATCTTGTGGCGTGGTTAAGCTTGGGAATTTACCATTGTTCCAATCAAATGTGCCTGAGTCTACAATCACACCCGCGAGCGCATTGCCATGACCACCTAAATATTTCGTGGCAGAATGCACCACAATGTTGACGCCATGATCAAAGGCTTTAAAAATCGCAGGCGGTGTGAAGGTGCTGTCCACCACAAATGGCACATCATTGGCTTTGGCAAGGGCGGCAAATTTTTCCACATTCAACACTTCAACTTTCGGATTGCCAATCACTTCGGCAAACAAAATTTTGGTATTGTCTTGAAAGGCTTGTTGAATCTCTTCGCGGCTGGCATTTTGATCCACATAGGTCACCTCAATGCCAAAATTTTTCAATGTGTTAGAAAATAGAGAGTAACTGCCACCATAGATGGATTTAGAAGAGACAATGTGATCGCCTGATTCACAAATGCTCAATACTGTGGTCAGCAATGCTGCTGCACCTGATGCCACAGACAAACCACCGACGCCACCTTCTAGCTCTGCCACCACATTGCCAAGGGCATCATTGGTGGGGTTTGTTAAACGTGAATAGATGTTGCCAACGGCAGATAAGTTAAATAAATCCGCACCATGGTCTGCATCATTAAAAGCAAATGCGGTGGATGTATGGATCGGGCGCACGATGGAATTGGTTTCATCGCCTCTAAAACCTTGGTGGACCGCTAACGTTTCTAAGTGTAATTTTTGTGTCATGGTTGTTTCTCCTCGTTGTGATGGTTTTTAAAATAAAAAAGCCGGAGTGATCTTTGTCACTCCGGCTATGTTTTGCATGTTAAAACGATGATGCTTTAGAGAGTGACTCATACGGATTCGAGAGTCACTTTTGCAAGCAACTCTCCAAAGCATCATCATTTCAATTACAAATAATAGGTTCATTTTCTGTTCCAGATAGGTTTTACAGTATTTATAAAAGCACATTCCATTCGTGGCGTCAACACTCTTTTAAAAAAATTAATCAATGAATTCTGAAAGCACACGATTTAAAAATAAAAAGCCTTTCTCTGTGGTGGCAAGCCTTTGTCCTTGTTGCAATAAGCCTTCGGCTTGTAACGCTGCAATTTTTGCATCAATGCCACTGAAATCTAAATAGGTGCGCGCTGTAAAATATTCCATCGGCACTCCCGTTTTTAAGCGCAACACATTGAGCATGAACTCAAAGGGCAAATCCTCTTTGTCCACCTCTGTGATCGTCAAACGCTCAGCGGCTGATTTTTTCAAATATTGTGCGGGATGCTTTTCAAGCAATGTGCGCAAAATCTTCTGCTCACCTTGCATGGTGATCTTGCCATGCGCACCTGCGCCAATGCCAATGTAATCCCCAAATTCCCAATAATTGCGATTGTGCACCGATTGATGCCCTGCTTTCCCAAAGGCAGACACCTCATAATGCTCATAACCGTGCTGTGCTAAGCGTGCATAACTCTCAAGCTGCATGCGCTCAACCAATTCACTTTCAGGCAAAGGGGGCGGATACTTATGGAAAAAGGTGTTCGGCTCTAACGTCAATTGATAATGGGAGATGTGATCCGGCGCTAATGCCATCACACCCTCTAAATCGGACAATGCCTCTTCAAGGGTTTGATCAGGCAAGGCAAACATCAAATCACAATTGATGTTCGTAAAACCGGCGGCGCGGGCAACACTCACCGCACGTTTTGCTTCATCAGCTTGATGAATGCGCCCAAGCTTTTTCAAATGCTTGTCGTTAAGACTTTGAATGCCAATGGAAATTCGGTTAATACCAAGATCATGATACGCCTGAAAATACGCAGCATCTACAGTGCCAGGGTTCGCTTCGATGGTGATTTCTGCATTTGGATCAATGGAAAGATAGCTTCTCAATCCACTCATCAAACGCGCCATATCTTCAGGTTTCATTAAGCTTGGCGTACCGCCACCAATGAAAATGGAACGAATTTTTCGTCCCCAAATGTATGGCACAATGGTGACGACATCTTCAAGCAAAGCATTGACGTAATCATCGTCATAGCCCTCAGTTTTGAGCTGATGGGAGTTAAAATCACAATACGGGCACTTCTGAATACACCATGGAAAGTGTATGTACAAACTTAATGGAATCATACAACCTACAATTTATTGAAACTCGGATAAGGGCTTAGGCGCATGGGGCAACTCGCGCTTATGCACAGAGCGGCTTTGCCAATGCTTGACCACTTTTTGAACATGATCAGAGACAAACTCACCGCGCAAGGCTCGGTTCATCTCATCATAACTGATGCCAATTTCCCCTTCATCGGTTTGATCTTCCCATAAACCACCAGAAGGCGCTTTATGAATAATCGCGCTTGGCACACCTAAATGGCGCGCTAAATCAAAGACTTCATCTTTCATCAAATGGATCAATGGGACGATGTCCACGCCGCCATCACCATATTTGGTGAAGTAACCCATTTGCCACTCCACTTGATTGTCTGTCCCCACCACCAAAGCTTGATTTGCTTGGGCAATCGCATACAACGTCGTCATGCGTAAACGCGCGCGCATGTTACCATCAATCACCAACGTTTCTGTCTTGGTTTGACCCTGCAAGCGTGATGCGCCAATGGCATCATACAGCATGCGATGGGTGTCAGATAAATCCACTGTAATGTTCGGCATGTTTGAGGCGTCTGCCACGATGTGGGCATCTTTTAAATCATTCGGATGACTGTGACATGGCAACATCACCGCCAATGAGTTGTTTAGATCAGCCTTAGCCAATAAAAAACTCACCACCGCAGAATCAATGCCGCCACTTAAACCAAAGACATAACCGGTCATCGCACGCGCATCACGCTCATCATGCAGCCATTGGATCAAATGATCCACATAACGTGTCCAATTATCCTTCATACGCCACCTTCTCTAATCTTGGGTTTGGCCAGTATTCGCGTCCGGCTTTCGCTTGGGGCTGACCATCGAGCAAAACATTGTCACCCGTAAAACCAATATTGATCTCCAATAAACTTGAACCCACACCATAAACATTGATCGGCACATTGTGTTTTTCAAAATTAGCAATCTTCTCAGGCGTTAAACCGCCGCTGACAATGATGTTCACATGCTGATAACCTTCGGCATCTAATGCTTCACGCAGGGCAAACACCAACTCTTTATTGCAACCGCGCGGATCAAATTTACCGAGCAATTCAGGATTGCGCATAAAGTATTGATCCACCATATTGCCAGAGGTGTCAATGCGCACCGCTGCCAATTGATCTCCAAGTGTGCGTGCCACTTTTAATGAGTCGGTGATCACATCATTGTGATAATCCACAAGCACGACCAATTGATCCTCAGGAAATGTCTCTTGATACGCTTTTGAGGCTGCCACAATGTCACCATTAAAGAGCTGAATGAGGGCATGCGGCATTGTGCCAATGCCCTCTTTGCCCCACCATTCATTCATGGCATGGGTCGCTTGGGCAGAACTGCCGCCAATGAAAGCTGCATAACCATCGCCCGCTTGCTGACTGAAATGATCATTGCGATCCCCCATAAAGAGCACCATTTTATCGCCCGCAGCTTTCACCACATGATGAACATTTGTCGCCACTGAGCTTCTTCTGGCTAAAATGCCGTCAATCAAGCCTTCTAAAAAGCCGAAATTTTCATAATGTCCTGTGATCGTAAGCACTGCTTCAAAGGGTTCGATCAGATCCCCATCATGCAGGGCATGAATCTCTAAGGATTCAGGATTTTTTGCAAAAGTATGAATCAAAGCAATGGATTCATCGATCCCACACACCACAACCTGTTCTTTGCGCTGAAAAAATTGCATCGTCACAATGCGATTTTGACAATATTTTTGGGCCAGTTCTGCGGTTTTTAGAAAATAGACGGCAGAGAACCAGCCATCTTTCACTCGTTCATCAAACTTAAATGTTTGATTGGTTAAACGTGCTATTTTGCCTTGTTGCTTCAACTCAAATTCTTTCATATTGTCATTGCCACTTCACTTGGTTGCGGTATTATCGCATTTTAAAAAAATTTATCAAAATAATTGATATTATGGGCATTATATTGAATAAGCATCATCAACTCTTCTGATAAACCTCCTGTTTTTTCTCATCCTCATGCTTTGTTGAGTGTTCAAACATTTGTGCAACTGAATTTGCATTATGTTTAATATATTAAACATTATTTCCAGAAAAAAAGCAAAATTATCATCCCATAACGTGCCATTTTTCCGATCAATAAATAGACCGAACACGCAAACATCGGCAACCGAAGCCAGCCTGCGGCTAAAGGCAACGCATCGCCAATCAATGGCACCCATGACAATAACAACACAGGGCTGCCATAACGGGTTAAATAATTTTGCACTTTTTCTGAGGGCAGTTGCTTAAGTGGCAACCAGCGCCCGATCATCAATGATGTAATGCTCCCAAGTGTGTTTGCAAGGGATGCCACACATAAAGCTAGGACGGCTGCTTCTGGGAATTTGGCTAAAAATGCCAATAAAGCCACTTCAGAGCTCCCTGGCAAAATCGTTGCCGAGGTGAACGCTGAGGTGGCCAATAGCCCGAGCGCAGCCGCTTCGCTGATCACTTATTTTTGTTCAGATTGCTTGGCTAATAAATCGCGAATCTCTTTTAAGTAATCTTCAGATGTTGGTGCAGGCGGTGCTTTAGGCGCTTCTTCTGCTTGTTTTTGCTCTTCATGAGCTGCCGCTGCCATGATTTTGTTCGCAGTTTTCATGATGATGAACAACACAATCGCCGTGATGAAGAAGGTAATAAGTGCACTCAATACAGCACCGACGTTAAATGTCACACCTTGTACTTGGAACACTAAGTTGCCAAGTGCATCATCGGCTGAGGTTTTGCCTGTGGTTAACACAAAAATTAAGCTGATGATCGGTGTTAATAAACCTTCAACAATTTTGTTCACAATCGCAGTAAATGCCGTACCGATCACAACACCCACGGATAAATCTAAGATGTTGCCACGCAATAAAAACTTTTTAAACTCTTTAAACATAGGTTGTCCTTTTCAATTAACTCATTAACGAGGAATCAAGTTTAGTACATCCCGGGCCAATAATGATACTTTTTCCACCATTTTTTGGCTGAATTTGGATCTGTGTCGTGATTCGCTCTTTTAATGCTGACACATGGGAGATGATGCCAATGAGTTTGCCTTCCCCATGCAACCCCGCTAACAATGACAATGCTGTATCTAATGCATCTTCATCGAGTGTGCCAAAGCCTTCATCTAAAAAGAGTGAATCCACCCGCACCGTTTGACTGGCCATTTTTGATAAACCGAGCGCCAGCGCTAAGCTGACAATAAAACTCTCCCCACCGGATAAATTTTTCGTGGAACGCACTTCACCCGCTTGATAGTTATCGATCACATTGAGTTGAAGCGCCTCTTTTTCATCGCGCACCAATAAATAACGATCCGACATTTTCATGAGCTCTTGATTCGCTTGACGCACCATCAATTCAAACGTAAGCCCTTGAGCAAAGGTGCGATATTTTTTCCCATCTGCCGAGCCAATCAAATGATTGAGTGCACGCCATTGATCACGCGTCAGGCGCTGCTGTTCTATCGCGGCATGCGTTTGTGCCATGGTTGATTTTGCTGCACTGTTTTGTTGCCATGTTGCCTGTAAACTGCCAAGTTTTTGATTGACCTCATCAAGATGGCTCTGCTGCTCATCAAACTTCAAGGTCAAGGCTTCCATCGAGTCTGTGGTGAGGCTCAGTGCGCTCATCTCAATCAATCGTGCCTCTGCATCCGATAAACGCATGCGATTTTTCTTCACCTGTACATCAAGTGCATCCCTTTGTGTCTGCAGTGCAATGCGCTCAGCTTTTGGCAACATGGCAGCAAGGACTGCTGCTTCTGAAGCAAAACCTGCCTCATGGCATGCCGTTGTCCATTCAGCATTCACGATCGCTAACGTTGCAGCGCGCGCCTGAAGGCTTGCCGTTAAGCCAATCATGCGCTCTTCTAAGCGCATCATAGATTCTGCCGCTTGTTGATGGGCTGTTTTGACCGTTTCAAGGGTGGTTTGACGCGCCGTTACATCTGCCTGCCACGCAGCTTTCACCGCTGTGACAGCCGTATCACCTAAAAGTGTCCGACGTGCCTTGAGCTTCTCATCATACTGCCCTTGCCACGCTTTAAGTTCTTGCTCAAATGCTGTCAATTGCGCAGCACACGCCATTTTTTGCCCCGTCAAGGCGGCAAGCTCTGCCTGTAAGGGTTGCAATTGTTCGTTTTCCGCCTTGATTGTGGCTTCTGCCGCTGCCCATGCTGCTTTGCGCTCAGTCAGCTGCGTAAGCGCAGCCGCGCGGTCAAGGTCGGTCAGATCAAAATGCCTCACCTCTGCATGCCATGCATTTAAATCAGCCTTCACTGACTCTTCTAAAGTTTTAATCTGTGCAGCACTCTCATTAACAACGCTTTGCGCATGTGAGACTTTAAGTGCCATCATCTCACACTCAGCTTGTGCATGTTTAAGCGCCGTCATACTGTCCTGAGCGCGTTTTTCTGCTTGCTCTAACGCCACAAGCGCCATTTCAATGGCATCCATAATGCGAGTGATGCGAGCAATCTCTGCCTCTGCTTCACTCGTTGGCAATGGCGCTGTTACATAAGGATGCGCTGTTGAGCCACACAATGGACAGGGCTCATCCGTCTTCAAGCGCGCCCGTGCCGCTTCATAATTGTGTAGGGTTGCATGAAAGGACTGCTCACGCAGCCAATGATCTTTTTCTCGCTGATAATCTTTCAGGGTTTGCCCATTGTTCAACGTTTCAAGCGCCGCTTTCTTGGTTGTCACTTCTGATTCTGCCGCGGAATTTTCGGCCAGGATTTCCGTCTTGACTGTGATCTGGGCAGTCATTTGCGTTTGCAAATGCTCAAGCGCCATCATTTGTTCAACATAATTATTTTTCAGCGCTAGGATTTTTGTATCGTGCTGCTTTAAGCGATCATCTATGGCACAAATGCGCGGCAATACCTCAATGAGCGCGGCATCTTTCCGGTGCGCTTGTAAATATGCTCGCTGCATTTCGCATTGCTGATGAATCTGAGCAATGCGCGCCTCAATTGCTTCAATCTGCGTTGTTAAGTCCACTAAATGCGCGGCATCGTGACTTTGTTTTATTGTGCCCTGCTCAATGCGCTCACGCATGGCATCCATCGCTTGATCAAGGGCAGATACGCGTTCCCATAAGCGCTCTTTGTCGGCGCGTTCAGCCAATACAGATTCAAGTGCATGAGTCGCCGCATCGACCTTCTGTTGATGCTGCTGACAACGCTCTTTTTGAATGGGCAAGGCTTCTGCCTGCTGCTTGAGCTGCTCTTCATCGCGCGCATGATCTTTTCTCAACTGATGAAGATGCTCAAGTCGCCCTTCTAATGTTGCCGCTTGCAGTGCTTGATTAAGGCGCGTTTGTTGAGGCTCAAATGCCGACCACTGCTCAGAGACATGCAATGCCTCATGCTGCAATTCGCTGATGTGCTGCATGAGCGCCTGACGATCTTTTTGCCATGCCATCGCTGCTTGTGTTTGAGCAATCTCTGCCTTTAATTCGGTGAGCTTTTGTGCACAATCATCCATCGAGGCTTGAAGCATCGCTTCCTCTTCAAGCGTGAGCAACTGCACAGCTTCCACAGACGCCGTTAAATCGTCAAAAGCACGCTCCTCTTTCCGCATGCGGTTGAACACTGATTTAGAAATCTCTGCATAGATCTCTGTGCCTGTCAATTGCTCTAAAATTTTGGACTTCTCATCGCTATTGGCCTTTAAAAAACCATCAAACTGCCCTTGTGCCAATAAAATAGAGCGCGTAAAACGCTTAAAATCCATACCTGTTTTCTCTTCAACGACGGCAGGCACTTTACTGCGTTTACTCTCTAAAATATTGCCTGTTTCATCACTGATTTCATGACGCGGATCTTGCAATGCCCCTGTGATGGATTTACGGGCGCGGCGCTGATCAAAACGGCATAAAAACTCTCCTGCTTGGGATAAAAAGCGCACCTCTGCATAGCATTCAAAGGTGTGACGACTCATGATTTCATTGTCGGTTTTAGTGATGCTGCCAAGGCGCGGCGTTTGCCCATAGAGCGCTAAACAAATGGCATCTAAAATGGTGGATTTACCAGCGCCCGTTGGGCCTGTTAAAGCAAAAATGCCATGAGTTTGATAAGCGTCATCCGTGAAATCAATGTGCCATTCGCCTTGTAAGGAATTTAAATTTTTAAAGCGCAATTCTAAAATTTTCATGCATCACTCCGCGTTTTGATCATCTTCATTGAGGGATTGCACCACGTCTTGATGCAAGGCACGCAACAATGCACTCGATTCTGGCAAAACATCTGCCGCCTTTAAACATGCCTCAAACACATCCTCAACACTCAACTCTTCAAGCGCGACGGCATCTTGTGCCACTTGCATCACCTGATTGAGCACTTGCTGATTTTTAATGCGTAAAATCATCAATGATGAACCTGCCACACGCGTTTCTAAGCGACTGCGTAAATCCCCAACGATGGCATTGCCGGTGTATTCAATTTCCAGCCACACGGGTTGTTGCATCTCCCTTAAAGCATCGAGTCGCGCTTCTATGGTGTCTAAATCACCGCTGATGCGTTCTAATGCCTGAAAGCGCGGAATGGGCAACAGGGAAATTGTTGCGTTTCGTCCCACAAACTCAATGATCACCACTGATTTATTCTGTTTTGCCTCCCCAAAGCCCATGGCAATCGGCGAGCCTGAGTAACGAATGTGTTCACATCCCCCCACAATTTGCGGCACATGTAAATGCCCTAATGCCACATAATCTAACTCAGTGGGAAATGCTGCAACATTCACATAAGCAAGATTGCCCACATACAGATCCCGCACACCATCGCCTTCTAGGGTTTCACCCCCTGCGGCAAATAGGTGTCCCATTGCCACAATTGGAATCTCTTGGTGACCGGCAGCAGCGCATCTACTTTGCTCAGCAATCGCTAAATCCGTCACCGCTTGATAGTGGTGCTCAATGCCCATGATCAACGCGCGATTTTTATCCTCAAGACTTTCCCCTGCCGTCATGATGCGCATGTCTTTGTCACGCAAATAGGGCACCGCACACACGATGAGCTCAGGCACGCCATTGCGCGTCAATGTGATCACTTCATCGGATAAATCAGCACTCACCTGCCCAATGACATGCACATTTAGGGCTTTAAGCAGGGCTTGCGGTGCATTTAAAAATGTAGGCGAATCATGATTGCCTGCCGTGATCACCACATGCTGACAATCCGTTCTGGACACTTGATGCAAAAACTCATAATACATTGCCTGGGCACGGTTACTTGGCAAATTGGTGTCAAACACATCCCCAGCAATTAATAATACATCGATCTTTTCTTCTGTGAGCGTTTTGATCATCCATGCTAAAAATTCGGAAAATTCTTGATGACGCTTATGCCCATACAGGGCGCGCCCTAAATGCCAATCGGCGGTGTGGAGGATTTTCATTGTCAATTCATTTATGGTTGGTATGTCCCTAGTATTGCTGATTTAATGCCGAGAAGCAATGGCAAAATGGCAGGCACAAAAAAGCCAGCATTGCGCTGGCCTTGTCATCACAACGATGCAAAGAGCATTATTCCTCTTTTTGCCATTGATCACCGAGCAATTGCTCTTGAATGTTTTTCACAAACTCTTCTAAGTCTGCGCGAGTCATCTCCATGTGGGAGCCATAACGTTCATTTTCAATCGTGGTAATGTGCGCGATGACAAATTGATCATCACCCTCTTTCACTAAACTGAACTCTTCCCCTTCCTTGTCCATACACTTGTAACTCACCATCTGGACATTCTTATAAATCAAGTTCTTATTCAGTTCTGTCATAATTAACCCCTTACTTCTGTTGAAAAATGAAGGGGGGATTATAACTGTAATTGATGCAAAATTAAATTTAATTTCCACAGGATGTGGCCAAATGTTAGATTTTAGCAAATTTTATCCATGAAATTTTGCACACAGCCTTTTGTACTTACAAATTCACTACTAAATTTTTTCATGCACCTATTCTCATTTTTATAAAGCTATGATATCGTCCATTGATGTGGCTCATAAAAAAAATTAATGACTGAAAAGTTAGCCATATGTAGTTAAACACACCAAATTGACGATGATATTTTAGGACGATGGAGTATAGATATGAATCAATTAATGCGCTCTTTAATGAGCCGAGTGATTGCCCCTGCTGTATTTGCGTATGGCAGCTTAATGAGTTTTGCCGCTGCCCAAAGCGATGAGCCAATTGTGATCAAGTTTTCCCACGTTGTGGCCGATTCCACACCGAAAGGACAAGGCGCGCAGCTCTTTAAACAATTGGCAGAAGAGCGTTTACCCGGCAAAGTGAAAGTGGAAGTGTACCCGAATTCCTCTTTATATGGCGATGGCCAAGAGATGGATGCCTTATTACTTGGCGACGTGCACATTCTTGCGCCCTCTTTAGCAAAATTCGAACACTATCAAAAGAAAATTCAACTGTTTGATTTACCGTTTTTATTTGATGACATGGCGGCCCTTGATCGCTTCCAAAACAGTGAAGCTGGTCAAAGCTTATTGACGAGCATGACGGATAAAGGCATCACGGGTTTGGCTTATTGGCACAATGGTTTAAAACAATTGTCTGCCAATAAACCCCTTCGCACGCCAAAAGATGCGCGTGGCCTTAAGTTTCGCGTACAAGCTTCTGCGGTGTTAGAAGAGCAATTTAAAGCCCTACGCGCCAATCCTCGTAAAATGGCATTTGCTGAGATGTATCAAGGTTTACAAACGGGCGTTGTGAATGGTGCAGAAAACCCCTATTCAAACATCTATTCACAAAAAATCCACGAAGTGCAAAAGAACATCACAGAGTCTAACCACGGCACATTAGATTACATGGTGATCACCAATACCAAATTCTGGGATGGTTTACCGGAAGATGTGCGCGCTGAGCTTAAAAACATCCTCAACGAAGTGACGGTTGAAGTCAATGCACAAGCGAATGCTTTAAATGATGGCGCTAAACAGAGCATTATTGATGCTGGCACAACTGAAATCATCACATTGACGCCAGAAGAGCGCGCGCAATGGCGTGATGCTGTGCGCCCTGTGTGGAAAAAATTTGAAGGTCAAGTGGGCGCTGATTTGATTCAAGCGGCAGAACAATCAAACAACCCATAATGATGCTTGTGACGGTTTAATCTCAAGCCCCTTATTTTAAGGGGCTTATCTTGTTTAAGCTAAAGCATAAATAACAAAAAGAGGACACTATGCTGATCGACATTTATCGATTCATGGACAAAGCGTGGCAAAAAATTGAGGTGTTTATGATGGTTTTCATCCTCACTGCCATGACTTTGGTCACATTTATCTACACCATGCTGAACAATCTCTACATGCCTTTTTATAAAGTGGCAGATTGGCTCGCAGGGGATGAAGCTTCAAAACTTGAAGATTTTTTCTTAGATGCCGGCGACTTTATGATGGAATCTGCCAGTGCATTCAGTTGGTCAAATGAATTCACAAAGGCTTGTTTTGCCTGGCTCATTTTCTTTTGTATGTCTTATGGCGTGCGCATTGGCGGGCACATCGGGGTCGATGCACTCGTCAAAGTTTTTCACAATAAAGTGCAACGCTTTTTAGCCTATGTTGGGCTCTCTGCCTGTTTACTCTATGGCGGCATCATGCTTTATGCGAGCATGGAATGGGTGTTGAACTTTTATAATCTTGGCACGTTGGCCGAAGGTTTAGATCGCTTTGGCATTAAGCGTTGGCAGATCTCCGTGATTGTGCCTTTAGGCTTTTTCCTCTTGATGTGGCGTTATTTAGAGATCGGTTATTTAATTGTGACCCACAAGCAAAACACATTAGGGCTTGCAGATGAAGCGGCCGATGCCATTGATGAATTTAAGAAAAATCAAGAGCAAGGAGCTTAACATGACCATTTTATTCTTATTTATGCTGCTCTTTGTTTTAATGTTGATTGGTGTGCCGGTTGCCATCTCTTTAGGTTTATCGAGTGCATTGACCATCATGTTCTTTAGTCCTGATTCGCCAAGAAGCTTGGTGATCAAAATGTTTGAAACCTCAGAACACACCACGCTTCTAGCCATTCCCTTCTTTTTAATTGCTGGGGCATTTATGACCACAGGCGGCGTGGCACGTCGTTTGATTGACTTTGCCAACACCTGCGTTGGGCACATTCGCGGCGGCTTAGCCATTGGTTCAGTCTTGGCATGTATGCTCTTTGCGGCGCTCTCAGGCTCAAGCCCTGCAACGGTTGCCGCCGTGGGTTCAATTGCGATTGCTGGCATGGTGCGCTCTGGTTACCCGAAAGAATTTGGCGCAGGCATCATCTGTAATGCTGGTACACTTGGCATCCTCATTCCACCTTCCATCGTGATGGTTGTGTATGCGGCGGCAACGGAGCAATCCGTCGGTAAAATGTTCATTGCAGGGATTGTACCCGGTGCATTGTTAGGCGTGGCACTCATGGTGGCGATCTACATTGTGGCACGCATTAAAAAACTCCCTGCCCAACCGCGCGTCAGTTTTAAAGAGTGGATTGTCTCCTTTAGACGCGCAATGTGGGGTTTGCTCCTCATGGTGATTATTTTGGGCGGCATCTATTCCGGCATGTACACACCCACAGAAGCTGCTGCGGTTGCGGCTGTTTACTCTGCGTGTGTCGCGCTCTTTATCTATAAAGATATGGGCATTCGTGATTTTCCTAAAGTGATGCTTGAATCTGGCAAAATGACGGTGATGTTGATGTTCATCATCGCGAACGCCATGCTCTTTGCCCATGTGCTCACCACCGAGCAAATTCCACAAATCATCGCAGAATGGGTGACGGCGCAAGGTTTATCACCCTGGATGTTTTTAGTGATCGTGAACATTGTGTTATTGATTGCCGGCAGCTTCATGGAACCTTCTGCGGTTATTTTGATTTTAGCGCCCATCTTCTTCCCGATCGCCACAGAGCTTGGTATTGACCCGATTCATTTAGGCATCATCATGGTGGTGAATATGGAAATTGGCTTGATCACGCCACCGGTGGGTTTAAATCTCTTTGTGACCTCCGCCGTGACCGGCATGCCCATCACACGCACCATTCGCGCTGCAATGCCTTGGCTGTTGATTTTACTCTTCTTCTTGTTACTCATTACGTACATTCCTGCAATCTCGATGACATTGCCGAATTTACTGCAAGTGAATTAATCAACATCCATCAAAAAAGCCGCAGCAATGCGGCTTTTTTATACAGTCATTTATGCAGTGCGCTGAGCAAGCATCGTGGCAAATTGTAATTTAACGCGATTGCCATCTTTATCTAAGCGATGCAATTCGCCGACTTCTTCATTGTATTGCAAAATTTCCCAATCTTTATAATAGTCTTGCAACTCACCTTCTTTAAAAGTGAAGGAGAAGCCTTGATCACACGGATATTTTTCCGTATCCATCGCAGAGACAATTAAATTGTAACCACCTGCACGCGTGTGCGTTTGCATGTTTTCAATGATGGCAGGCACGCGATCGGCTTGCAGAAACATGAAGACAACCGTTGAAAAAATAAAATCATACATGCCAGTAATATTGGCGGTATTGATGTCATACTCAGCGGCATCGATGTTGGTGATGTGCTCTTTTGCCATCACATCCTTTAAAAAATCGATGCTGCGTGGATTCACATCCCGCGATGTCATCTCAAAGCCTAAAGAACTTAAAAATAGGCTATTGCGCCCTTGCCCGCAGCCAAGATCAAACGCCGAGCAAGGCGTAATGAGTTCAGCGGCTTTGACAATGTCTGTGTGCGGCATCGTTAAGCCATAGGTGGTGTGAAAATAATCAATGGGGTATTTTGCGTTCATAATGCCTCCTGTGGGATAATTTTAACAATGGTAACAAAAAAGCGCACCTCAGTGCGCTTTTCTCATCCATTCAAATATTATACTTATTTTTCAAATGGTTGTGGTTTTGGGGTATCATTCACAGAAGGTGGCAAAATGGGCATCATGATTTGTGGTTGCTCACCGGTTAATGTTTTTAAGAACGCCACAATATTGCTCACCTCTTCAGGCGTATAGTTGCGTCTTAATTGCAAACGTCCCATGATCTCAACCGCTTCTTCTAAGGTTGCTGCTTCCCCATCGTGGAAGTACGGATAGGTCAATTCGACGTTCCGTAACGTTGGCACTTTAAATAAGAAACGATCGGCATCTTTACCCGTGACTTCAATACGACCTTGGGCAGGATTGTCTGTCACATATTCTTCTAATAAACCCATTTTTTGGAAAGAGGATCCGCCAACATTCACGCCATTGTGGCACGCCACACAACCTGAGGTTTTAAAAAGTTGATAACCTGCTAATTCCTGTTCGGTCAATGCATTGTCATCCCCTTTGAGCCATAAGTCAAAGCGCGCATTGGGCGTCACTAAAGTTTCTTCAAAGGCGGCAATCGCATCTGTAATGTGATCAATGTCAATGCTTTGATCATCGCCATACACAGCTTTAAACTCTGTCACATATCCTGGAATGGCATTGATCACTTCCACAGCTAAGTCATGCGTAAATGCCATCTCTTTCGGATTGGCAATCGGTCCGCCGGCTTGTTCTTTTAAATCTTTCGCACGACCATCCCAAAACTGCGCAATGTTAAAACGTGAGTTTAAAACTGTGGGTGAGTTGATGGGACCTTCTTGCCAATTGTGGCCAATCGATGTTTTTAAGTTGTCACTGCCGCCCATTGATAAGTTGTGGCATGAGTTACACGAGATGAAACCTGATTTTGATAAACGCGGATCAAACCAAAGCTGCGCCCCTAATGCCACTTTTGCAGGATTTTCGACAACTGCCGGTTCTACAGGTTTAATGATGCCATCGCGTTTAACGTCCGCCATTGCACTGCCCGCAAAAATGGATAAAGAGACAGTCACCGCTGCCCATAATGGATTGAAACTTTTTCGCATATTACGCTCCCTACTTCGTTGTGTGTCACAAATGCCAAAAGAGTCTACCCGATTTGCCAACCTTTCGATAATCCCCCTGATTTTCGGTTTTGTGATTACACTTTTTTTTAGCTATAATGAACGGTATTTTAATCAATATTTTTAAGGGATCGTCAATGATAGACATTCAAATGCTGCGTCACAATATTGATGAAGTGGCAGAGCGTCTGAGCACGCGTGGTTTTACGTTAGATAAAGCACAATTTATCGAATTAGATGAACAACGTAAGAAACTGCAAGTAGAAGTTCAAGAGTTACAAAATGCCCGCAACGTCAATGCAAAACGCATCGGTCAAGCGAAGGCAAAAGGCGAAAATATTGACGAAATTTTAAAGGAAGTGTCGAACAATTCCGCGAAATTAGAAGCCTTACAAAAAGAATTAAATGTCGTTTTAGATGACATCAATCAAATTTTAATGGCAGTGCCAAACTTACCGGATGCCTCCGTGCCCGTCGGTAAAGATGAAAATGACAACGTTGAAGTGCGCAAATGGGGCACGCCACGTGAATTTAGCTTTCAACCGAAAGATCATGTAGAACTTGGCAGCAACAATGGCGGCATTGACTCAGAAGCCGGCGTTAAAATCACTGGCTCTCGCTTTGCAGTCCTTCGCGCAGGTGTTGCGCGTTTACATCGTGCTTTAGCGCAATTTATGCTTGATTTACACACTGAAGAACATGGTTATACTGAGCTTAATGTCCCAATGATCGTCAATGGCGACAGCTTACGTGGCACCGGTCAATTGCCAAAATTTGGTGAAGACTTATTTAAACTGACGGGCGATGATGAATATTACCTCATCCCAACAGCTGAAGTGCCTGTGACAAACTTAGTGCGCGGCGAAATCGTGCCAGAAAGTGATCTACCCTTACAATTTGTGGCACACAGTGGCTGCTTTAGATCAGAAGCTGGCAGCTATGGCCGTGACACGCGCGGTTTGATCCGTATGCATCAGTTTGAAAAAGTGGAAATGGTGCATTTAGCGCACCCTGACAAATCCTTTGAACAATTAGAATTGATGACGCGCCACGCAGAAACTGTATTAGAAAAATTGGGCTTGCCTTATCGCACCATCGTCTTATGCACAGGTGACATGGGCTTTGGCGCCACGAAAACTTACGACATCGAAGTGTGGTTACCGGGTCAAGAAAAATACCGTGAAATCTCTTCTTGCTCTAACTGCCTTGATTTCCAAGCGCGCCGCATGCAAGCTCGTTTCCGTAACAGCGACACCAATAAACCTGAATTACTGCACACCTTAAACGGTTCTGGTTTAGCCGTTGGCCGCACATTGGTTGCAGTAATGGAAAACTATCAAGAAGAAGATGGTAGAATACGCATCCCTGAAGTATTGGTTCCCTATATGAATGGTAAAACCTACATCTAATGCGTAACATTGGCGATAAGGAGAGTTTATTATGGCACTAGAAATTAATGATGAATGCATCAACTGCGATGTGTGTGAACCTGAATGCCCAAATGAAGCCATTTCAATGGGTGAAGAGATTTACATCATCAACCCAAACCTTTGCACAGAATGTGTGGGTCACTTTGACACACCACAATGTATGGAAGTTTGCCCGGTTGAATGTATTGAGAAAGATCCCGCACATGCCGAAACGAAAGATGAGTTGATGGCAAAATACGAACAACTTCAAGCAGGAAAATAATCGCTATATGAAAAAAGCTCATTTAGTTACTCTTGTTGTCACACTTGGATTATTCAGCAGTCAAACCTTTGCTCGTCAATATCCGATGCCTGAAAAAGGCTCCGATGTTGTGGGTTATACCGAAATTGTCTACCCTGAACCTGGCGAATCTTTCGTTGATTTGAGCGTGCGCTATGAAGCGGGCTATGATGAGCTTAAATGGGCGAACCCTAACGCGAACTATTGGACGCCATCTCCACAGATGCCCGTGATTCTACCCTTTGAGTACATTTTGCCAAAAGGCAAACGCTCAGGGATTGTTTCAAACATTCCGGAGATGCGCACCTACTTTTTCCCTAAAGATGGCGAAACGGTGTATGTCTATCCTGTCGGCGTTGGCCGCATGGACTGGAAAACGCCTTTAGGCTCATGGAAAATCACCCGTAAGCAAGAAGCACCGGCATGGTATCCACCGGAAAGCATTCGCCGCGAGCATCAAGAGATGGGTAAAGGCATTTTACCTGCAGTTGTGCCTGCTGGCCCTGACAATCCGCTTGGTAACCACGTCCTTCGCTTGAATTTACCGAGCTATCTTTTACATGGTACAAATGATGTCACCGGTATTGGCATGCGTGTGACCCACGGCTGTATGCGCTTTTTCCCACAAAACATCGAAGAGCTCTACAGCATTGTGCCGAATAATACCGAAGTGACCTTCATCAATGAACCGGTGAAAGTGGGCTTTAAAGGGGATGAGCTCTTAATTGAAGTTCACCCACCTTTAGAAGAAGACAACTTAGACACACAAGGTTTAAAAGAGATTGCTTATCGCTTATTAGCAGAGCATCAAAATAACCCAAATATTCAAATGGTGGACCCGCGCATGATTGATCTTGCGATCGAGAAGATGTCTGGCCTACCGACACACATTGGTCAAAGAATTGACCCTAACACTCACAATCCTCAGCCACACAAAGACAGTGGCAGTGCAATTAATATTGACTGGGATAAATTTAAATAAATATCAGGAGAATTTGATGGCATCTATCGAAGAAAGTTTAGCGCTGCTTGAGCGCGGAACTGACGAAATCATTTCAATTGAAGGTTTAACTGCAAAGTTAAAAGAAAACCGTCCGCTTCGAATCAAAGTGGGTTTTGACCCGACTGCACCTGATCTTCACTTAGGCCACACTGTTGTCATCAATAAAATGAAGCATTTCCAAATGTTGGGACATCAAATTCATTTCTTAATTGGTGACTTCACAGGCATGATTGGCGATCCCTCTGGTAAGGATACAACGCGTAAGCCATTGACGCGTGAACAGGTCGTTGAAAATGCGAAAACCTATCAAGAACAGATCTTCAAAATTTTAGATCCTGCCCTCACAAAAGTGGTGTTCAACTCCTCTTGGCTGGGAGAATTAGGCACTGCAGGCATGATTCAGTTGGCGTCTCATTATACTGTGGCGCGCATGCTTGAGCGTGATGACTTTGAAAAACGCTATAAAAACCATCAACCGATTGCTGTCCATGAGTTCATCTATCCTTTATTACAAGGTTATGACTCTGTGCATTTAGACATCGATGTTGAATTAGGCGGTACAGACCAAAAATTCAACTTATTGGTGGGTCGTGATCTTCAAAAAGCCTATGGCAAAGCGCAGCAATCTGTGATCACCATGCCGCTTTTAGAAGGTTTAGATGGCGTCAATAAAATGTCTAAATCCCTTGGCAACTACATTGGTGTGGATGAATCCCCCATTGAGCAATTTGGTAAGCTCATGTCTGTGTCTGACACGTTGATGTGGCGCTACTTTGACCTTTTAAGCTTTGAATCGTCAGCAACCATTGAAGGTTATAAAAAAGCTGTGGCTGAAGGCATGAACCCACGCGATGTTAAATTCTTACTGTGTCAAGAGATCATTTCACGCTTCCATTCACAAGAAGCTTACGAAATGGCGCACCGTGATTTCATCGAACGTTTCCAAAAAGGTAATTTGCCTGAAAACATCGAAGAGATGACCATCAGCGCACCTGACGGCGAGATTCAAATTGCGGCGTTATTAAAAGAAGCCGGCTTAGTTTCCTCTGTCTCTGAAGGCAACCGCTCCATTGATGGCGGTGCTGTGCGCATCGATCAAGAGAAAATCTCTGATCGTGGTCTTAAAATTGCCAAAGGCACAACGGCGATTTTCCAAGTGGGTAAACGCCGCTTTGCTAAAATTACCGTGAACTAGTTGTAAGAGGTTATCATGACTTTCGTTGTTACCGAAAACTGCATTAAATGCAAATATACTGACTGTGTTGAAGTGTGCCCTGTGGATTGTTTCCATGAAGGCCCAAACTTCTTAGTCATCGACCCTGAAGAGTGCATTGATTGCACTTTATGTGAGCCTGAATGCCCAGCAAATGCCATCTTCTCTGAAGATGACCTGCCGGCGGATCAAGAGCAATTCATCGAGATCAATGCGGAACTTGCCCAAGTGTGGCCGGTGATCACGCAAATGAAAGATCACGCCGATGATGCCAAAGATTGGGATGGCAAGCCTAATAAACTCGAATTATTAGAGCGTTAATCCATGGCGCGTCGATTAACTAAAAAGCAACACGAACGGATTTCTAACAAGAAAGTCGAGCAAATCGACGCGTTAATAAATCTTGACCCTGACGCTCTCTTTAAAGGGAGAGTCATCGCTCAACATGGACCACATTTGATGGTGGAAGATGAGGCGCATACGCTCTATCAAGCGAACATCCGCCAAAATCTACCCACCATCGTGTGTGGCGATTATGTGTATTGCACCTTTGAAAATGAGATTCCTGTGGTTTTGCAGCTCATTGAGCGCACCAATGAATTGGCCCGCGTCTCTTATGGGCAGCGTAAAAAGCTCATTGCCGCAAATTTAGATCAAATTTTCATTGTGATTGCGCCAAAACCTGAGCCGAGTCCTTCCCTGATTGATCGCTATTTGATTGCCATCAAAGCCTTTGACATTCCGATGGGCATCATCATCAATAAATCTGATATGATTGATGAACAGAGCGATTTCTCTTTCATCGAAGAGTATCAGCAAGCTTTTGACATTGAGATTCTCTTTACCTCGCAAAATGATCCTGAGTCCATTGCCAGATTGCAACAAGTGCTCATGGGTAAAACGTCCATTTTTGTGGGGCAATCGGGCGTCGGTAAATCCTCTTTAACCAATGCCGTGATTCCCAATTTATCGCTGCAAACTCAGCGCATCAGCGCCACAACTGGCCTTGGCAACCACACCACATCCGCAACAACCCTCTATTATTTAAATGACCATCAAGGCGCTTTGATCGATTCTCCAGGCGTTCGCAGTTTTAATGTGGATCATTTAACCATCGAATCCATCCACAATGGCTTTCCGGATGTTGTGCGTTTTACGCGCCAATGTAAGTTTAGCAATTGTAACCATTTACAAGATCCGGGCTGTGCCGTTGCTCAGGCGATTGAGGAGAATTTACTCTCTGAACGCCGTGTGGACAGCTACCTGCAAATTCTCAGAAGTTCAGGCTGATTTTGCTTGATGTTTGCCGCAATCACTATACAATACGTGTCCTTTATATCGATATAAATTATATTATTCAACGAGCGGCAGCACTCAAGATTCTTCTGAACAAAAAGATTGCAACCAATCGCCTTGATCTTTCACTTAACGGTACTGAATTAAGGAGCTGTGATGTCACCGATTCTTACAAAAAAATCTTACGAGCCTTGGCGTGATCCAAACTCTGTCCCTTATATTGAAATCATTGACTTAGTGAAAGTCTTTGATGAGTATATTGCGGTTAATAATATCTCTTTAGACATTTACCAAGGTGAGTTTTTCTCGCTTCTTGGCCCATCAGGTTGTGGTAAAACCACCTTGCTTCGCATGCTTGCCGGCTTTGAAACACCCACATCTGGCAAAATTTTATTGGATGGCGAGGACATTTCCCTCATTCCGCCGTATGAGCGCCCCATCAATATGATGTTCCAAAGCTATGCGCTCTTCCCGCACATGACGGTGGAAGATAATATTGCCTTTGGACTCAAGCAAGAGAAAGTCGCCAAGCCTGAAATTAAAAAACGCGTGGATCAAATGCTCGAATTGGTGCAAATGAGTCAATTTGCCAAGCGTAAACCCCATCAATTGTCTGGCGGACAGCGCCAACGCGTTGCCCTTGCCCGCAGCATCGTGAAAAAGCCCAAATTATTGCTCCTAGATGAACCGTTAGGCGCTTTAGATAAACGCCTGCGTGAACAGACGCAATTTGAGCTCATGACCATTCAAGAAGAGCTTGGCATCACCTTTGTGATCGTCACCCATGATCAGGAAGAAGCCATGACGGTGTCAAGCCGCATTGCCGTCATGGACAGCGGCGAGCTTGTGCAAGTGGCAACGCCAACAGAAATCTACGAATATCCAAACTCCCTATATGTGGCAGAATTTGTGGGCGATGTGAACATTTTTGAAGGCGTGATTGCCGATCTCTCCCCCATTCACACCACCGTCAATAGCTTTGAAGTGGAGACGCCGCTCATCTGTAATCAAGGGGTCGGCGCTGTGGTGGGTTCTCAAGCATGGATTGCTGTGCGCCCTGAAAAGCTCGACATCTCCCTCACGCCGCCTGAAAACACAGACAGTAACTGCATGATGGGCGAGGTGTGGGACATCGGTTATTTAGGTGACATGTCCATCTACCATGTCAAAATGGACAATGGCAAGATGATCACCGCCGCCCAAATGAACCACAGACGTGCAGTTGAGCTCCCCATCAATTATGAGGACCGTGTTTACGTCAGCTTTGATGCTGACTCTGCCGTTGTTTTGATTTCATAGAAATCACAATGACTTAAGGAGATCACATGAAACATCCCCAACAGCAGTTGGGCTCGATGTCCGGTCGCGCCGCCGAATGGATGTCGCGCCTGAACTTCGTGCACCGCAATCTCATGCGCTTTTGGCTCTATCGTCAATGTTTGAGCCTATTTAACAGTAGCCGCGTCATCATTGGCATTCCCTATTTGTGGCTATTTTGCTTTTTCATCATTCCTTTTTTGATCATCTTACGCATCAGTTTTACGGAAGCAGAAATCGCATCGCCCCCATACACAGAAGTGCTCAACTGGGTGGACGATGGTATTTTAGAGATCAAGCTCAATTTCCAAAATTATATTGCCCTGTGGCAAGATGACATCTACATTTCTGCCTATTTAAGCAGCATTAAGATCGCTGTCATCTCCACATTTTGCACTTTTTTGATTGGCTTTCCGATTGCCCTTGGCTTATCCCGCTTACCGAAAAAATGGCGTTTGTTTGGCTTAATGATGGTGATTTTGCCCTTTTGGACCTCATTTTTAATCCGCATTTATGCATGGATGACGATTTTATCGCCCTCAGGTGTGCTGAATAATTTCATCAACTTTATTGGGCAAGGCATTGGCTTGATTGACCCGGCATCCCCTGTGCAACTGCAACTCCTTGGCACTGAATTTGCAGTGTATGTGGGCATTGTTTATTGCTATTTACCCTTTATGATTCTGCCGATCTATGCAACCCTCGACAAAATGGATCATACATTGGTGGAAGCGGCGCTCGATTTAGGCTGCCCGCCACTGAAAACCTTTTGGGTCATCACTGCGCGCATTTCGCTCCCAGGCATTTTAGCCGGCTGCTTTTTGGTCTTCATTCCTGCAATGGGGGAATTTGTGATTCCAGATCTCCTTGGCGGTTCAGATGTGCTCATGATTGGTAAAGTGCTCTATGACACCTACCTACAAGGCATGGATTTACCACTCGTGTCTGCCATTTCCGTGTCGCTCTTGTTATTGGTGATTCTGCCAATCTATTTATTCCAGCGCATTCAACAAAAGCAATTTGAGTAGAGGTGAGCATGCAACAATCTTTGACCCGTTTTAATAAAATCTCCCTTGTGCTCGGCTTTGCCTTTTTATATGTGCCAATTCTTATTTTGATCGTCTATAGCTTCAATGAATCAAAATTGGTGACGGTTTGGGGCGGATTCTCCCTCAAATGGTATCCTGAACTCTTTAAGACCAAAGGCTTATGGGATGCCACAAAAACCACATTATGGCTGGCCATTTTCACCTCAACATTTGCGGTGATTCTTGGCACAATGACGGCATTTGCCCTTGTGAAATTCAAGCGATTTCGTGGGCGAGTGCTCTTTTCAGGCATCACGTATGCACCGATGGTCATGCCTGAAATCATCATGGGCACGTCCCTTGCCCTCACATTTTTAGCCCTCAACATTAGCAAAGGTTTTTTCACCATTTTACTCGCGCACATCACCTTTACCATGTGTTATGTCACGGTGGTGATTCAATCGCGCCTCATCGGCTTTGATCGCCACATTGAAGAGGCTGCGATGGATTTAGGGGCAGATCGCTTTAAAACATTTCTCTACATCACGTTGCCGATGATCATGCCGGGCATTGTCTCCGGCTGGCTGCTCTCTTTTACGTTGTCTTTAGATGATTTAATCATCGCGACCTTTACCACAGGTCCTGGCGCAACGACTTTGCCCATTTGGATCTATTCAAAGGCGCGCTTAGGGATCAGCCCGAACATTAATGCGCTTTCCACCATTATCATTGGCGTGGTGGCAACCGTGGTGCTCTTAGTGACGCTCTATGCGCAACACAAAGAGAAAAAAGAGAAAGCAATCGACCCATCATAACAATCATCAGAGGATAGAAGAATGAAAAAATTATGGCTACTTTTACTGTTAAGCTTACCTGTGCAAACCGGGTTAACGGAGCCTTTATCGCCCCTACAAAAGGAATTTAAAGAGAGCTTAGCGCTGCGTTTTACCCATGATCAATTTCAAAACCTCATGATGAGTTATCAGCAAGAGCTGCACAACACTCAGCAACAATTGAACCGCACCGAGCGCTTAATGGAACGTGAAAAAAACAGTGCACCGGCAGGCTTAGCGGTGTATACATTGCCCTTTCAGCTCATTCCACCTCAAGTGTTTCATCAAGCGTTGCGCTCTTATGCAGACAACATCACAGTGACCAAAATTCAGCGTCCGCAACGCACAGAGGTGATTTTTCATTTCCCTCCTTTAGATAAAAACATCAGCAATGCTTTTAGTCGCTATCACTTAATGGCGCCTAAAATCACCGTCACTTCCGTACTGCTCTCTAATGGCCAAGCACTGACTGTCAATAAAGTCATCTCAAGCAATGTTGGTGAACAATCCTTATCTCTGCCCACGAAAGATGCCACAATTTTAAAAATCAATCTGACCCTTGATTATCAAATTCCGGAAAATGTTCAAAGTTTTACCCTCACGAAACTTGACCCCATTAAAGATGGCGTGCGTTGGATGCCATCGGCCGATCATGTGGTGGTGCTTGAACTCAATGAGCCCATTGCCAATGAGATCATCTACATTGATGGGCAAAACAGCGCGGGTAAAACCTTGGCCGCAGAACAAAATGATCGCATCAATAATCCGAATGAAATTGCCATTTTAAAGGCACGCATTGCCCTCTATCGTGGCTTATTAGAAGCGGTGAATGCTAAGACTGTGCGAAATAATCAAGAAGCGCTGAATCATCTTGTCACACATGCAGAAAATTTATTAATGCTGCAAAGTGATCCACGCCGCGAATTGGTGCGTGTGTTTAGCCATCCGATCAGCACTGTGACGGTGTATAAAGTGGGCAATGCGATGGATAAGCAGTACAATTTCGCCCTTTATTAATTTATATTCTTAATACATCTTTTCATAACTTAACATATTTGTTAAAAATAAATCTCCTTTTGATCTTCATTAAAACAGGGGGTTGTATGAAACGTTTATTGCAATGTTTAGCCGCAGTGGGTGTATTGTGTTCATGGTCTGCCTTTGCACTGCCTGTGAACCTTAACACCGCAGATGCAAACACCATCAGCGCTGAAGTCAAAGGCATTGGGCCTGCAAAAGCCGATGCCATTGTCAAATACCGCACAGACAAAGGTGAATTCAAAAACATGGATGATCTATTGAATGTGCCTGGCATTGGCCCAAAATTGGTTGAACAAATCAAAGAACAAGTGATTTTCACAGATGTTGTGCCAGAGGCGCCACAAACTGCACCTGATGTCACACCTGCTGCACAACCATAATGATGCGGCCCACCAACGACATCAAAGGCGTTACGCTCCTTGAACTGATGGTCTTGGTGGGCATTTTTAGTCTCATCGCCCTCTTTAGCCTGCCTAACTTAACGCCAATCTTTGCACGCCGACAACTGCACTCAGCACTCATCACCCTAGAACAAGATTTACGGTTTGCACAACTCACCAGTAATCATCAAAAACAGACCATCTCAATATGCGTGTCAGTCGATCAACGCACCTGTGTGAAAACACCCACGCGCGATTGGCGATCAGGCTGGATTGTTTTCATAGATCCCGAAGGTTCGTTTAATCCTGCGCCTGATGACATTTTACGGCGCCGTAAAGGCTTTGATCCACAGCTTCACATCCTGAGCACACAAACCATTTTGCATGGTTTATCCTTCAATGCAGGCAAACGCAACAATAAAGGCTTAGGCACCGGTTTAGCCAATGGCTCCTTCACACTGTGTCATGCTCAAGTGATGCAGAGCCATAAAATCATCGTCAATATTTATGGGCGCACGCGCACAGAAACCCATACCGGCAGCTGTGCCAATTAATCGGATGCACCTTTCCCTGTATAAAATTGACTGTGTGTATACGCTTTATAGGCCTCTCTTAATCCCACCATCAACACAGCACACACAGGCAATGCCAACAAAATCCCGAAAAAGCCAAAGAGCGCACCGCCTGCCATCAATGCAAAAATCACCGCCACAGGATGCATGCCCAATTTATCCCCCACCAATTTTGGCGTGAGCACAAAACTTTCCAATAATTGCCCAATGGCAAACACAATGCCAACCAAAATCAGCAACTTATAATCATGTGTTTGAAACCAAGCCATCGTTAATCCCACCACAATGCCCGTCGATGCCCCAAGGTATGGAATGAAGCTGATTAAACCTGCCAACATGCCCACCAATAAGCCCAACTCTAACCCCACCAACGTCAGGCCTAAGCTGTACACAAGTGCTAAGGCAAACATCACCGACAATTGCCCACGCATAAAACTGCCAAGCATTTCGTTGGCATCGGTTAAAAAATTCAACACACGATCACGCACTTTTAAAGGAATCAAAGTGCCCAATTGATGATTGATCAATTGCCAATCGCGCATGAAGTAAAACGTCAGCATCGGGATCAAAAAGAGGCTCGTTAAAAAGCCGATGATCATCATCGTTGATGAGGTCAAAGAGCTGATCACTTTACGCAGCGTCTCGCCAATCATGCCACCATAATTGCTCAGTGCCTCTTGCACAGTGGCAAAGTTGAGTTTGACAAACTCAGGGGACAACTCTTTGCCATAAGGTTTTAAAATGTGCTCTTGCACCCAGCTGAACACGGCCGGCAAACGATTTAAAAAGACGATCACCTGATTGATGAGCATCGGGATCAAAATGAGCAGTAACATCAATAAAATGATGGTGATCACGGTAAATACAATGGTGACTGCCCACATGCGTGATAATTTTGTAAAGCGGCTTTGCAGCTTCATCACGATGGGATTGCCAATATATGCCAAGCCAAAAGCGATCAAAAATGGGGTCAACACAGGGCGCAGCATAAAGATCAGCCACCCGAAAAAGAGGATGCATAACCAGAGGATGATTTGTCGATTTGTCAGCAGGCTCATAAGTTCCCTTATCATTTATTAATCTTGCGGCTCATTTTACATCAAAAGTATGCCAATGAACCGTTTTTAAAGTACAATGAGCCACTCATTTTTAAATAGGAATTTTTTGATAGTGCGTAAATTGTCAAAAAAATTAATTGCCCCGCTTTGGCTGTTGAGCGCTGTGTTCATCAGTGCCCATGCCGAAGAGAACGCCCCGCCTGATCTTAATGCACAGATCGGACGTTGGGTTGAAGATGGCCCAGCCATCAAAGAATTTCCCGTCTGTTATCAGCTTTGGAAATGCGAAAACAGTCAGCCCACTGCAGGTGAGTCCATTTTATTGCCAAAGGGCGAATGGGGTCTTTGCAGCAATTATGCTGAAGTTTCCGACAATCAAGTGTGCACACAATGTGCCGCGCCCCCTCCCCTTGAAGTTTGTGAATAACGGGTCATCCATATGTTGTATTTAATAGACGTTCGTACCACTGAAGAATTTAATGCTGGGCATTTAAATGATGCCATCCACATCGATTACCGTGAAATTCTTCACAGAATCGATGAAGTGACCACCGATAAAGATGCTGAAATTCATCTTTACTGCCGCTCTGGCGTGCGCTCTGCGATTGCCGCACAATTGCTGCACAGCCGCGGTTATTATCGCGCCCTCAATATTGGTGGGTATGAAGCGCTCAAAGCGCACTTTGAAGCTCAACACTCATATCAAGAATAAGGAAGAAATCATGAAAGCATCTCTTTTAGCTGTGCCTGTTGCCCTCGTTTTAACGGCATGTGTGTCCACAGAACCTGCACAAAACACACAAACCACCATCGATGCTGCACCCGCAAAAGCAGCCTTGACGGATCAACATTGGTCTGCCCGTTTGCCTGATGAAAAAATGGCACTTCGCAGCTGCATTCTGGCCGATAAAAACATCAATGCCATTCTCTACTTAGAAAAATCAGACAAAGCCACAACTTTAGTGGTGGAAGAGAAAAATGGCGCAGTGAAAAACTGTGTTGTGGGTCACAATCAAAAAGCAAAATTATTGCCCTTTGAAGATCAATTGCCAAGCCACATCACGCGCTTTTATCCCGTTGGCAAGAAGTTGGGCGCATGTTCTAAGCCTACAGCCCTTAAAGATGCAGACAATCGTTTAATGGGAACTGTGTGCCAGTGATGAGTTTAGTTCAACAAATTGATCAATTGCTCCCTCAAACTCAATGTGAACAGTGTGGCTTTGAGGGCTGCTTACCTTATGCACAAGCATTGAGTGAAGGCGAATCAGACATCAATCGTTGCCCACCGGGCGGCGAGCCTGTCATGCGCGCCTTAGCACAATTACTCGATCGCCCTGAAAAAGCGATTGACCCTGAATGCGGCACACCTTCCCCCATTCACACGGTTTACATTGATGAAACCTTGTGCATTGGCTGCACGAAATGCTTACAAGCCTGCCCGGTTGATGCGATTGTGGGCGCAAAGAAAAAGATGCACACCATCATCGCCAGTGAATGCACCGGTTGTGATCTATGCATTCCACCTTGCCCCCTTGATTGTATTCACATTGTGCCGAGCCAAGAAGAGAATTTGCCCACCATCGGTTTATCACCTGAGCAAAAGATTCGTGCCGCAAAATCAAGAGCGCGCCACGAAGCCCGCCAAGCACGCAATGCCAATCGCACCACCATCACCAAAACCCTACCTCCACAAGAGAAAACGCTGGCCAATCGTTCAAGCGATGCCGATATGCTGTCCCTCATTGCCATGGCCAAAGCGAAAACTCAAGCAAAACACACAAAGCGAGATTAATCATGGCTAAGTTGTATCAACGGAAAATGACCAAAGAGGAAATTCGTACCTTTTTTGAGATTTTACGAAGTGACAACCCCCATCCCACCACAGAATTGATCTATTCCACGCCATTTGAATTATTAGTGGCGGTGCTGTTATCCGCCCAAGCCACTGACAAAGGCGTCAATAAAGCCACCGTTCCCATGTTTAAAGTCGCCAATACGCCAGAGGCGTTAGCGGATTTAGGCGTCGAAGGCATCAAAAGCTACATTAAGACCATTGGCCTATTCAATACAAAAGCTGAAAACCTCTATAAAACTTGCGTCATTTTGCGCGATCGTTTTAACAGCGTCGTGCCAGATAACCGACAAGACCTTGAATCCCTTCCCGGTGTTGGGCGCAAAACAGCGAATGTCATTTTAAATACCGCCTTTGGTCAGCCGACGATGGCAGTGGATACCCATATTTTCCGTGTGGGCAATCGCACAGGCTTAGCGCCCGGTAAAGATGTCGTGGAAGTTGAGCAAGAACTCCTTAAAAAAATTCCAAAAGAGTTCATGCTCGATGCGCACCATTGGCTCATTTTACTCGGTCGCTATGTATGTGTGGCGCGTTCGCCGAAATGCGCTGCGTGCCTTGTGTACAATCAGTGTCAATTTAAGGAAAAAACCGCATGATCATCAAAGATTTGGGGCTGACGGATTACGCGCCTATTTTTCATGCCATGCAATCCTTTACAGATACGCGTGATGATGCCACAGAAGATGAATTTTGGATCACCGAGCATCACCCTGTTTTCACACAAGGTTTAGCGGGGAAAAGTGAGCACATTTTGCAATTGAGTGACATTCCAATTGTCCCCACAGATCGTGGCGGACAGGTGACTTATCATGGACCGCGCCAGCTCGTATTTTATCCATTACTGAACATTAAAAAACATCGCTTGTCCCCGCGCCCGCTCGTCAGCTTATTAGAAAATACCACCTTAAAAGTATTAAAAGAGCTTGGCATTGAGGCGTATGCCAAACCCGATGCCCCTGGCATTTATGTGGATCATTACGGTGAATCCCATAAAATTTCCTCCCTTGGCTTAAGGATTCGCAAAGGGTGTTGCTATCACGGATTGGCACTGAATGTGGACATGGATTTAACGCCGTTTGGTTACATTAACCCTTGTGGTTATCAAGGTTTAAAAATGATCAACGTGAGTGATTTAAACAAAAACTTTGATTTTGACATGATAAAATCGAGGTTCATAGAGTATTTTACCGCAGGCTTTACAGCGCTTGTGGCACAATCATCAAGGAGAGAAAATGGCAACGAATCATAAACCTGTACAAGGTGAAAAATTAAGAGGCGCTGATAAGGTTGCTCGCATTCCCATTAAAATTGAACCCACGACCCCTGAAACCCGTTTGAAAAAACCATCTTGGATTCGTGCAACATATTCTGGTGGCAAACGTGTGATGGAGCTCAAAGAGATTTTGCGCGGTGCAAAACTTGCCACCGTTTGTGAAGAAGCCGCCTGCCCAAATCTTGGCGAATGCTTTGGCAAAGGCACCGCAACCTTTATGATCATGGGGGCAATCTGTACGCGCCGCTGCCCATTTTGTGATGTGGGTCACGGCCGCCCGAATCCTTTAGATCCTGAAGAGCCTAAAAACCTCGCCGAAACAGTGGCTGCAATGTCCCTTCGTTATGTGGTGATCACCTCTGTGGATCGTGATGATCTGCGTGATGGCGGTGCGCAGCACTTTGCCGATTGCATCACAGAAGCGCGCGCAATGAATCCTGAGCTTAAAATCGAAATTTTAACGCCAGATTTCCGTGGCCGCATGGATGTGGCGATTGACATCTTAGCGAACACGCCGCCAGATGTCTTTAACCACAACATGGAAACGGCGCCGCGCCTTTATAAAGCAGCCCGCCCCGGTGCTGATTACCAATATTCATTGGACTTATTGAAAAAATTCAAGGCACAATGCCCAAGCGTGCCCACCAAATCAGGTTTAATGGTGGGTCTTGGCGAAACCGATGAAGAGATTTTAGACGTCATGCGTGATCTACGCGCCCACGATGTGGACATGCTCACCATTGGTCAATACTTACAACCGAGCCCACATCATTTACCGGTGCTGCGTTACGTGACGCCTGAAACCTTTGCAATGTACAAAGAAGAAGGCTTAAAAATGGGCTTCAAAGAGGTGGCTTCTGGCCCGATGGTGCGTTCTTCTTATCATGCGGACATTCAAGCCTCTTCATTAATCTCATAAGGATTTATAGTGACTTCCCACGGCAAAGAGATCATTCAACTACAAAAAATTGTCTTCATCATTGGCATCATTCTCTTTGCCATTAAGATTTTGGCATGGGCATTGACAGGCTCGGTGGCGATCCTCACCGATGCCCTCGAAAGTGTCATCAATGTGGTGGCGGGCGGTTTTACCCTGTATAGTTTGTATGTCTCTTTTTTGCCAAAAGATCACAACCACCCTTATGGTCACGGCAAGATTGAGTTCATTGCTGCGGGGATTGAAGGCACCCTCATCTTTATCGCGGGAGTTTACATTCTCATTGAGGCGATTGTGCAGCTCATTGAAGGCAAACACACCATCAATCAATTGGGTTACGGGATCATTTTAGTGGGCATTGCGGGCGCAATTAACTATGTGCTTGGCTATGTGATGATCAAAAAAGGGCGTGAGAAGAAGTCTCTGCCCCTCATTGCTGGCGGTAAACATTTATTGTCAGACAGTTATTCATCCATCGCCTTAATCATTGGTTTAATTTTAGTTCTCATCACAGGGCAATTGTGGTTAGACAGCGTCATCGCCATCGCTTTTAGTCTTTTCATTGCCTACGCCGGATTTAAAATCATCCGTGAGGCCATTGCCGGCATCATGGATGAAGCCGATGAAGCATTGCTTGATGAATACATCACGGTTCTCAATCAAAATCGCACAGAAAACTGGATCGACATTCATAACATTCGCTTCATCAAATATGGCAGCAACTTGCATTTAGACTGCCATTTAACCGTGCCTTGGTATTTTAATACCCGTGAAGCGCACCGTGAATATGAGCACCTTCGCGAAGTGACGCACACTTATTTTGATCAACCGGTGGAATTGTTTGTGCACATTGATGATTGCGTCACAGAATCTTGTGAGATTTGTGACAAACACGATTGCGCCCTTCGCCAAATGAAATTCATTCAAAAAGTGACTTGGGATGTGCACAACACCACACAATTGCCCCGTCACAGCATTCAAGATGTCAAAGAGCCCCATCGCCCTATTTGATTCCCACATTCATTTAGATGATCCGCGCTATGCGGACAATCTCCCTGTGCTCATGGAAAATGCCAAAGCGCGCGGCATCATTGGCGCGATCATTCCGGGCACAGTGGCGGATGCATTTTCGAACATCGAATCCATCACACATTCCTATGCAAACTGTTATGGCGCGTATGGCTTGCATCCTTATTTTATGGCCATGCACACAGAACATGATCTAGAGATTGTTGAACAATACCTTAAAAAAGGGCATGCCGTTGCTGTTGGGGAATGCGGATTAGACGCCATGATCGATGCAGATATGGATGCCCAGCTTGCCCTATTTAAAGCGCACATTCGCTTAGCGCTTGAGTACGACCTCCCATTAATCATTCACACTCGTAAAACGGTGGATCTTGTGCTCAAAGAGATCCGTAAGCACCCAAATTTACGCGGTGTATTCCACAGTTTTAGCGGCAGCATTCAACAAGCTGAGATCATTCGTCAGCACAATTTCTTAATGGGCTTTGGTGGCGCTGTGACTTTTGCGCGCGCCAATAAATTGCATCGCCTTTTAAAACATTTAACACTCGATGACTTTGTGCTGGAAACCGATGGACCTTTTCAAGCCGGCAGCCATCGCATAAATGATTTACACTATCCGGAAGATTTACGAAACATTGCCGAATATGTTGCGACCCTTAAGGGAGATTCGTTAGAATCCCTCTCACACGCGACAACCACAAATACGAAACACTTATTTAAGTTATAAGGATTCTTGCATGATTATTCCTAAACATCTTTCTACGCTTTTTAATATTGAATATCCCATCATTCAAGCGCCCATGGCGGGTGTTTCATCACCTGAATTGGTGGCGGCTGTTTCAAATGCCGGTGGCCTTGGCACGATTGCCGCAGGCTACTTATCTGCTGATGCCCTTCGCACGGAGATTGAAGCGGTGCGCGCACTCACAGATCGCCCTTTTATGGTCAATCTATTTGTGCCCCATCGCACCTATGTGAGTCGCGAGCAAATGGATGATTTCATCCTCAAAGCCTCTGAACTCAACCCGAACATTAAAATCAATGAGGCCACAAACCTCTACAATGAAAGCTTATGGGAAACGAGTGATTTAAGCCACATGGTGGATGTGATCATTGATTTAAATGTGCCGATTGTCAGCTTCACGTTTGGTGTGCCGGATGATGAAACTTTAGCGCGACTCCGTGAACACAATGTATTGATCGTTGGGAATGCCACCCATCTATTAGAAGGCTTTGTATGGATCGAAAAAGGTGCGGATGCCCTAATTTTACAAGGCAGTGAAGCTGGTGGACACCGTGCAACCTTCATTGGCGATCCACTTCGCGTGCAGCAGTCAGCCTTCACATTGTTACAGCAAGGACGCCGTGAATTGAACATCCCCCTCATCACATCCGGTGGTTATTTTGATTCCCAATCAATGGGGGCTGCCTTTTGTTTAGGCGCATCTGCCATTGCGGTGGGTACAGCTTTCATCACCACAGATGAGTCAAAAGCCTCTGAAGCTTATAAAGATGCCTTACTCAACAGTAATGAATTAGACAGCATTTTCACACGTGATTTAAGCGGTTCATGGGCGCGTGCTGTGCGCACCGAAGGCTTAAAAGCCATTGAAGCGGCTGATTTACCACAATTGCCCTTCCCGGCGCATCGCTTTTTGATGAATGCACTCGTGGCACAAGATGAGCCTGAGAAATATCGCGCCATTTATGCCGGCATCAATGCACAATTTTGTGAACGTGCCGCTGCAGAGACTTTGATGCAGCGCTGGATCAATGAGTTGCAATGTCTATGATGTTCGATCACATCGCCATTGAGCACGATATGCCAAATGCGCCCAAAGCTGCCATTTTATGGCTCAGTGGTTATGCCTCTGTGATGAAGAGCACAAAAGTCACAGCTTTAGCCGCATGGGCAAAGCAAAATGATGTTGAGCTCATGCGCTTTGACTATTCAGGACTTGGGGAAAGTGGCGGTGATTTTGCTAAAGGCAATCTCACCACATGGCTCAATGAAGCACGGTATTGTTATGATCAAGTGCGCCATCGTCCGGTGTACATCATCGGATCATCGATGGGCGCATGGCTTGCGCTTCGTTTAGCACTCGAGTTACAAGGCAGTGATCAAACGCCCGATGGTTTATTGCTCCTTGCGCCAGCGGTTGATTTCACTCATGAATTATTGCTCAAAGCCTTAACGGCTGAGCAACTTGTCCACTTTAAAACAAAAGGCGTACTTGAATTGCCTTCACGCTATGATGAAGCGCCGCTGAAGGTGTATCATCAATTTGTTGAAGATGCCGCAAAGCACCGCTTATTAACGCATCCTCAAACCTTAACTGTGCCAACCACCATCATTCATGGTCAGCAAGATCAAGACATTCCCATCAGCTTAATGGAAAAAGCGGCGCAACATTTAAGCATCACAAATGTCATCACCGTGCCTGATGGCGGACATCGCTTGTCGCGTGATCAAGATATCGCATTGATTTTAAAAACAGTCGCCGCCATCATCAAAAATGAATAAGCCTATTGTTTCCCATAAAAATTGGCTATAATCCACTCAGTTTATATTATTTAGGAGGGTCTATGAACTCACACTATCAGCAAAACTCCGAGGTTTTTTCTGGCAGCAATGCCCTTGCATCGAACAAAGTGATTCGTCAAGCCTATGCATTGGTTGGGATCTCTTTATTGCCCACCGCACTTGGTGTATGGCTCGGTTATATGAGCAATGGTTTATTGATGCGCATCGCAGGCAATAGCCCAATCATGTACTTTGTGGGCGTGATGGCAATTTTCTACGGTTTGATCTTCATGATCGAGAAAAACCGTAGAAACAGTACAGGCCTTGCGTTGATGTTTGTCTTTACCCTATTGATGGGTTTAATGCTGCAACCGCTCCTTGCGATGGTGAGCAACATGAACAACGGCATGAGCCTGATCAGCACAGCCGTTTTTGGCACAGCTGCCATCTTTGTGGGCTTGGCTTTCATTGGCAATAACGCCAGCAAAGATTACTCTTTCCTAGGTCGTTATGTGGGCATTTTGTTCATCGTATTGATGATCACCATTGTGCTTAACTACTTCTTCTTGAAGATGCCAATGATGTCTTTATTTGTCTCTTTTGCTGTGATCGCATTTTCATCCATGATCATTGTGTACCGCATCAACATGGCGGCGCGCGGCGGTGAAGACAGCTACATCTCTTTAGCATTAGACATCTACATCTCCTTGTATAACATCTTCACAAGCTTGTTGAGAATCTTAGCGATTTTCAATGATGACTAAATCATCACCTCAAGAAAAGCCCAGTTCCCTGGGCTTTTTTCATGCCAATCACAAAGTTTCAATATCAATGCTGCCCCAATCCACCACTGTGGGAAAGAGCCAATCATTTTGAAAAGAACGGTTCGATAATTTCGGGCTAAATCCTGCTTGCACGCGGTTCAGCTCCTCATGATGCAAGCGGCGAATCAAGGTTGCCACCAGCTCAGGATTACTGACATGTTCCATGATCTCTTTAACCGATTGATTGCCCTCCATATAGGATCGTAAAATGTCATCAATTTCACTGATTTTGGTTTCACGACCATGATTGACAAAATGCTTTTGCAGCGTCGCATTCTTTGCTCGCTCAATCAAACTGACGGGGAAAATCGCCCGTTCATTTGAAGCATTTAATAACTCCGCAAGCTCCACAAGTTGGGATTGATACACATCCGTCAACGGCATAAAGCCCGTCAATGCAAAACTCGCAATATTATCTTTAATGCCAAGGGCAATTTGTGTTTTATCAATACTGCTCACAGGCCAAGCACCTAAGAGCTCTGCCACTGAGATAAAAATGGTGGATTTAAAGCGATCATACGTGCCCATTTTCCAACGTTCATCCAGCAATTGCTCGCCTTGACTGATGAAACCATCGATGATCTCATTTTCTAAATTCCAGCTGTAAAGTTTAACGCCAAGCGGCGTCATGAAATTTTGAATGTGCTCTTTAAGATAAGGTGAATCCCAGCGCGACTGTACCCATAAACCAGCCACACGCTCCTTACCTAATGCCTTCATGGCAATGAATAAAATCAGTTGTGAGTTTAAGCTACCATCCATCAAAATGAGCGCCTTTTTGTGGGGCGTTGTGGTGATGAATTCTTGCATCACAAATTTAATCGCCCAATATAAATGCTTTAAATATGTGGTGGTGCGATACTCAGGCTGAGGATTCTCGCTTTGCAATTGATTCATCGAAGTGACGCGCTGATCCTCATCAAAATGGCGCAGCGTTAATAGATTGATCCCTTCAGCATTGATCAATGCTGAGCATCCCTCTAACAATAAGCTGTTAGAGACCCCCACATGATTGACATACACAATTGGCATTGAGCGCGTATTGGCCAAATGACAAAGATACACCGCCCGCGATAAACTGAGCTCATGGGACCATAAAAACGCCGCAGAACAACACAATACATCACACTCCGGCAAGCGTTCTTCATGAAACAACTCTTCAGAGATGATGACGCCAATTTTAATGCCGCGGATCTCTATCACCGTTTTATCGGTGCCTGCTGTAAAATAACGGTGCTCCATATAGAGCTCTAAATTCGGAATCACAGTTTTGCGATGGTTCCCTATGATCTGCCCACCACTTAAAATGCCAACGCTGCTGTAAACCCCTGCGGCTCCGCGCTCAGGATAACCCACTAAAGCAATCACATGTGCAGGCACATATTTAGCAATGTCTATTAAGGCTTCATGGCAAGTTTTTAAGAATTGTGTTTTTAAAAAAAAGTCATCGGCGCCATAGCCTGATAATGACAATTCAGGAAAAACAATTAACTCAGCCCCTTCACTGACCGCGCGCTCAATGCGCTCAATGATGATCTGCCGATTGCGTGCCACATCGCCGCCGCGACTATTGATTTGCTCAATTGCAATCTGTAAGTTATACATCTGGCAACGCCTCCATATTCTTAATTTTTATTTGTTCTCAATAGTAGCACTTCGCCACACACTGCTAATGCTATTTATTATCCAATTGACACTTTTTTAGTTACAATGGCAGCCGTTCATTATTCGACCAAAGGTATCTCTATCAATGCTTGTTGAATTAACCATCGAAAACTTAGCCATCATTGACAACTTATCATTAGAATTCGACCAGGGGCTCTCTGTCATCAGCGGTGAAACGGGCGCTGGTAAGTCCATCACTGTCGATGCGCTCAGTTATATTTTAGGCGGTAAAGTCGATCATAATATGATCAGCCACGACAAAACCCAATGTAATCTTGTCGCGCATTTTGATGTCTCAAACATTCCAAAAGCCCGTACATGGTTAAAAGAACAATCCATTGAATCCACAGAAGGTGAATGCATCATTCGCCGCGTCATCAATAAAGAGGGGCGCTCTAAAAACTACATCAATGGTCAATCGATGCCGCTGCACGCTTTAAAGAGCTTAGGCGAAATGCTGATCGACATTCATGGGCAACATGCGCATCAATCCTTAGTCAAGGATACTCATCAACGCGAATTGCTCGATCAATATGCCGAGACAGAAATAGAACTCCTAGAAATTGCGCGCCTCGCTAAAGAGATCAAACTGCGCACAGAGCAACTTGAACGTCTCAAAAATCAAGATGATTCGATGCGTGAACGCGTGGAATTTTTAAATTTTCAACTGCAAGAATTTAAAAACATTGCCCCAAAAGAAGGCGAATGGGAGAGCATTGTCGAGCAGCACAATGAGGTGAGTCATGCAGAAGAGTTTCAAGAAGGCATTCAGCTTTCCTTAGGCTATTTAGATGATGAACGCGGCGTTTTAACTTTACTCAATAAAGTGAGCGCCCAATTGACAGCGCTTGCCAAATTAGATCAAAAATTCCAAACCTATGCGGACATGATCAATGAAGCAGAGATTTTGTGCTCTGAAGTCACTAATGATCTCAATCGTTTAGATGGCATTGAGGTGGATGAAAAAACCATTTTACGCTTAGAATCCCGCATGCGTGAGCTCAATGATTTAGCGCGTAAACATCGCGTGGAGCCTGAGGATTTATTGAAAAAGCAGGCAGAAATTGAAGATGAAATCAACTCACAATTTTTATCTGAAGATGCCATCATCGATCTAGAAAATGAGCTCAAAGCCGAACAAGAAAAATGGCAAGCGGTTGCCCATCGCATCACTCAATTGCGCATCAATGCCATTGAATCTCTCAACCCTGAGATCACCGCGGCGATGCAAGGGTTATCCATGGTCGGCGGCGCCTTTGACATTCGCCTGCTGCCCGAAAAGCCCTACAGCAGCCACGGACAAGAGCGTGTGGAGTTTTATGTGCGTTCCAATCCCGGCATGCCGTTTTATCCCCTTGGCAAAGTGGCATCGGGCGGTGAACTTGCGCGCATCAGCTTGGCGATCTCTGTCATTTTAAGTATGAAGTCTTCCCTGCCAACGCTCATTTTCGATGAAGTGGATACAGGCGTGGGCGGCGCGGTGGCTGAGATCATCGGCAAGCATCTGCAAGAGCTCAGCAAAGGGCGCCAAGTCTTTTGTGTGACGCATTTGCCGCAAGTGGCGAGCTTTGGGCATCATCATTTTGCAGTGTCAAAATCCAAATCAAAAGATCATACGGAAACAGAGATCAAAAAGCTGTCAAACGATGAGCGCATCCATGAGATTGCCCGCATGCTCGGCGGCGTTAAACTCACAGAAGCCACCTTTAATCATGCGCGCGAAATGCTCAGCGCAAGCCACAGTGAATGATCATGCGCATTAAATTAATTGTCACCTTTGCCATGTGCACCGTTGTCATTGTGGCAGCGGGCACAGCGATCTATTTTAAAGATCGCCTTCGCCTCATCCCAAGCTTTTTTGAGCGCGGTACAGAGGCGCCGCTTGAGCAAACGCAACCGACCATTGATTTAGCCACGCGCGCCCACGAAGCCTATGAATATGCCAAAGCCCACAATATGGATACGGATCATGCCATATTGATCGATTTTGCGCGCCATTCTGGTAAAGATCGCTTTTTTGTGTGGAATTTTAAAACACAATCACCAGAGATCAAAAGCATCGTTGCCCATGGTTATGGCAATGTGGGCTTTGAGAGTGATCATCAAAACATTGTCTTTAGCAATCAACCGAATAGCTATGCATCTTCTCTCGGTAAATATCGCGTGGGCATCCGCGCACCGAGCAAATGGGGGATTGGCATTCACTACAAACTCCATGGACTAGAAGCGAGTAACAGCAATGCCTTTAAGCGTTACATTGTGCTCCACTCTTTTAAGATGATTCCGAATGAAGAGACTTTCCCAAACCATTTGCCTTTAGGATTCAGTCAAGGCTGCCCGGTTGTGGATGATGAGACAATGCGCAAAGTGGACAAGCTTTTACAAACCAAGAAAAAGCCTGTCCTGCTTTGGGCGTATTATGGCGAGTGACTTAACAAATTAATTTTTCTTAAAAATTTCAATAAGATAATTAGCTTTGATATCTTGTAATGCTTCAATAAAACCACGATACAAATATTGATCATTTTTCAGTGTTTGGTGTGTACGATTGATCAATGCTAAACGTTGATCAGATAATTCTTTCACTTCTGCACGGATATCTTCAATAATATCTGATTCGATTTGATTAAAACTAATGCAAAATTCAGGGGCATGCATCGATGAATGATCAAGCTCCACAGCTGACTCTCTTTCCGGCATTTCAACTTCATTCATATAAGCAGCCATTTGTGGATCTTCATCCATCATTTTCTCTAGTCTAGCCTTTGCCTTACCGACACGCATACCAAACTCAATCATTTTTGCTTCTCTATGCAATTCAAGCTTGTAACTCGCTAACAATTCTTGCTTGCGCAATTTTTGATCAACATTATCCGACATCTTTTTTATATTTTCATTGATGTTTCGTAAAAAATTTATCATTATTCCCTTCCTAATTATATGAATGCACAACTATTGGCACTTAATCATATTCTTTTTTTGCATGGATTTAAATTGTTGAGGACCTAAAATCTTCAATTCTCGCATTAACTCTGGCTTATCTAATGGCGTACCTGACATCAATAAATTTAATTCTGCGGTATAAATATAATGGTTTAAGGCTTCGATATAAGCACGTTTGTCGATATACTTCCAATGTCCACGATCGTTATAATATGCATTTTTACCTTTTTGCTGACAATAATCATTCGCCTCAATCATCGCTGATGCAATGATTAACTCATTTGCTTGCCCAATGGAAAACGCCCCGAATACCAATCCTAATAAAATCTTTTTTTTCATCATTATTTTTCCTATTGTTATTTGATTCTTTTTTGTGATCCTTAAAATCGTAACACAATCAATATTCAAGCACTAGATGAGTCTTATGAAATTCTAAGCTGCCTATGCGGCAGTGAACTATTCAGCTACTCTTCAGCGTCCGTTCGTCACTTTCTAAGCTGCCTGTGCGGCAGTGAACAAACATAAGTTTGATCAATGGCTTCTTTGTTTTTTCTAAGCTGCCTGTGCGGCAGTGAACAAACATAAGTTTGATCAATGGCTTCTTTGTTTTTTCTAAGCTGCCTGTGCGGCAGTGAACGATTTGTAAGCGCCTTTTTTTTTATGTTTTTTTTCTAAGCTGCCTGTGCGGCAGTGAACGATTTGTAAGCGCCTTTTTTTTTATGTTTTTTTTCTAAGCTGCCTGTGCGGCAGTGAACTGATAAAGATCGCGGAGATCAAATTGGAGTCATTTCTAAGCTGCCTGTGCGGCAGTGAACTGGTTAGAGTGGGGAATGTTGGAAAGCCACAGTTTCTAAGCTGCCTGTGCGGCAGTGAACAGAACACAATGACGGTCTACGCG